>CAYLPH010000050.1:0-60601 GCA_964385495.1 uncultured Candidatus Solibacter sp. | reverse complement strand
AGGAAAACACATCGGCGCTCTAGACGCTCTTGACAGGTCGCTCCATATCAGAACACCAGCCGCAGAGCCAGTTGGGCCTGCCGCGGATCGTTGGCCGTCAGCGCCTGGCCGAAGTTCGGCGAGGTCAGGACGCTGTCGGGCGGGTTGTAGTTGACGGTGTTGGTGAGGTTGAAAACCTCGCCGCGGAGTTCGAGAGCGAGCAGTTCGGTAAGCTGGAAGGATTTGTGAACGCCCAGGTTCAGGCCGATGTGCGAGTCGCCATAAGCCGTGTTGCGGCCGGTGGTGCCAAAGACGCCGCGGGCGGGGGTGAGTTGGCCGCGGAGCGCCGGATCCACGGTGATGGCGCGGCGGGCGGCAGGGTCAAACGACAGCGCTCCAGGCACGGCCATGGTGCGGTTGTTGTTGGTGCCGAAGGGAGAATCCGTGCCCGAATACAGGGTGTAAGGGCGCCCGGTTTGCAGCGTGACGATGCCCTGCAGTTGGAAGCCCCACGGCAGTTGGTAGCTGGCCGCCTGCGACATCACGTGGCGCATGTCGAAGTCCGACGGGCCGCGGTTCAGGCGCCAATTGCGTTCGTCGAGGGCGAGGATACCGCGGTCGATACCGCTGTTGGAGTTGGGAAAGTCGCTCACCTCATCAATGAACTTCGACCACGTGTAGGCGGTGCGGGACACGAGCTTGCCGAAGCGGGCATTGAAGCTCATCTGCAGGCCGTTGTAGTTGGAGTTGGCGGCGGTTTCGAGTACGTTGACGACTCCGATGCTGGGATCCGGGCGCAAGGCCTGCGCCAGCCCATCGCCGCCATTGGGACGCGAGGCACGCGGCATTTTGCGGCCCAGCGTGCCGACATAGGCCACGCTCAGCACGGTCCGCGGATTGAAGATCTGGCGTTCGACGGTCAGGTTGATGTGTTGCGAATAGGGCTGGCGGGCGTTGGCCTGGGGGATGACGATGCCGGTGGGCAGCCCGGCCTGCGCGGTGGCCAGCAGATCGGGGAACGGCGGGCTGGCCGCGGCGAAGTTGCGGATGCGCGGGGCGTTGAAGCGCGTGAGGCCGACGAAGCTGAGTTCCAGCACGTTGTAGTAGAGCCCGTAGCCGCCGCGCACGACGGTCTTGCCGCTGCTGTCCGCCTGCCAGGCAAAGCCCATACGCGGGGCGAAGTTGTTGCGGTCCGGGGCGAAGCGATAGCGCTCTTCGATGAGGCCGTTGACTTCGCGCGGCACGGAGTTGAACTCGTAGCGCAGGCCGAGGTTCAGGGTCAGGCGGCGATGCATGCGCCAGTCATCCTGGAAGTAGGCGTTGTACTCGGTGGCGCGCAGGCCGAGGTAGGGATTGCCGATGTTGCGGGTATAGGAAGCGGCTCGGCCGGCCAGGAAATCGGGGATCGAGTTGAAGCGTAGCACTCCGGTGAAGGATGGCGCGAAGGTGCCGCTATTCAACTGCAGGCGGCGCACGTTCGCACCCGCTTTCAGGCCATGGGTGCCACGCGTGATGCTGAGGTCGTCGGCATATTGGAAGGTGTTCTGGGCCGTCTTCCGGGCCATGAACGGGAAGTGGCCGGCGGAACTCAACCCATTCACTGCCAACGTGCCGATCGTGCCGTTGCGGGCCGGATCGCCAAGCGCAACTGGATCGAGAAAATCGTCATTAAGGTTGAAGCGCGTGTAGTTGAGTCGCGCTTCGTTGAGGATGGACGGGCCCGGCGTCCAGATGTGCTGCAGGGAATGGCCGATGGGCCCAACGGCGCTTTCGTAGCGCGCGAAGGAAGAGCCGCTGGTGCCCTTGTTGATTGCGCTGAGCCGCGTCATGCGCCAGAAGACGTGCTGCGTGGCGGTGAGTTCATGATCGGCGCGAATGACCTGGCTGTTCTGATCGACGGATGATCCCGGATTGGCGCGATGCAGGTTGGTGCCGGGTAGGTTGGGTTCGGGGAACAGCGCGGCAAGGGCCGCCACCGCCGGCACGGCCTGCGCCTTCTGTGCGGCAGTTAGCGTCTGGATGGTGGCGGGCTGCGTACTGCGGCGGACATTCCATTCGCTGTTGGCGAAGAAGAACGTCTTGTTGCGGCGGATGGGGCCGCCCAGGTTGAAGCCGAAGTTGTTGGCACGCAGCGGGGCGCGGGTGAGATCGAAGGTGTTGCGGGCGTCCAGCTTTTCGTTGCGCAGGTAGTGGAAGGCAAGTCCATGGAAGTCGTTGCCGCCGCGTTTGGTGACGATGCTGACCACCGATCCGTTCTGGCGCCCGTGTTCGGCCTTGAAGTTATGCGTCAGCACCTGCATGCCTTCGATGGCTTCCGTCGAGATGAGTTGTTCCGACGCGCCGCGGCCCATCAGCAGCCCGCCTTCGGCTTCGTTGAAGTCGTTGGAATCCACCAGGTAGTTGTTGTTGCGGTTGCGCGCGCCCGAGACGGCGAAGGGCCGGTGGGCGGCGGTGGAGAGGGAAACGCCAGGCGTCAGGTAGGCCTGGGTGCGGAAATTGCGTCCGGTGCCGCCGCCGAGCATAGGGAGATCGTTCATGAGCGCGGCGTTGTAGCTGGCGCCCTGGTCCGGCGCGTCAGTCCGTAGCGCGGAGACTTCAGCCGTGACCGTGACGGATTGGGCCGAGGCCATCGGAACCAGCGTCAGCCTGAGGTTGGGCGAGTCGCCGATGGTTACTCGTACTTCGCCGGCGGTGGCCTCCAAGCCCTGCTTGGCGGCGATGACCTTATAGATTGCCTGCGGCAGGCTGGGGACCACGAAGCGTCCCGAACGGTCGGTACGGGCTTCGGCCTTCTGCCCCGAAGCGAGATTGATCACTTCGATTTTGGCCTCTTCGACGGCCAGGCCCTGTTGGTCCAGAACCAGGCCGGAGATCGACCCGCCAATGTTTTGCGCCCACAAGGAGAGTGCGCAGAGAAATACCACAGTCACACGGCGGCGCGTGGACATAAAGGTAGCCCCTTTCTTTCCAAAGACCCAGATTGTGTTGAGGAATCAGCGGGAAAGAAGGAAGGGCGGGGGGCGCTGGAAGAGAGACGTGGAGCGCGGCGCCGGGCGGAGACTGCCGGTACCGGCCAACAGCAGCGGAGTAATCTGTTCCACCTGGGCGATCACGTGCGGGGCGCGGGCGGCCACCACGGAAGCCGCCGAGGGCGATGCCTGGCAGCACTTGGCGCATTGGGTGCCACAGGGAGGCGCTGCCTCCAGGGCCGGTCCCTTCGCTTTGGCTTTTCGCTTACAGCAGGCGTGCGGGCTGCCGCGTTTGCAGCAGGCCATGGGCGGCTGCGAAGCGGCCAGATATTGCAACAGCGGCACAGCCATCAGGACGAACAACACAGCTAGGCCGGACACACGCCGGGCAAGGAAGCTGCGTTGAAGCCAGGAGGGCACTGAACGGTACGATAACACAAAGACCCGTTACGGACGGGTAAAATACCGCTGCTTATCTGTATCCGGCGGCACCGCTACGTCGAAAAAGCCGATCATCATTTCCTGCCAGCTCTGCTCGCCCCAGGTGACTTCGGCATCGGGATCGGGGTTGCGCGGGTTGTTGCGCGAGTTGTCGTAGTGGCCGGTGAGCAGCAGGCGCGTGCCGGCGGCGAGCGGGCGCGGTTCGGCCAGTTGGTAGTGGATCTGCCAGTAGAAATTATAGGGAGCGACGCGGAGCAGGGTTTCGACACGGCCGCCTGCGCCGGCGATCTGGTATTCAAACGCAGCGCCGCGCAGGTGCATGTGGGGCAGCATGCTGAGCAGCAGGGCGGGTTGCGGCAGGGTGCCGGAGACCGAGAGGCGGTAGTCGCGGTCGCCGGGCGGGATGCGGATGTGGTCGTTGCCCATTTGCAGGGTTAGTACGCGGTGCGTGGGCTGGCCTTCGTACCAGCGCAGCGCCACTTGCATCTGGTCGGCGGCGGATTGCTTGGGTTTGGCGGTGTAGTGGATCTGGAGGATGAGGTCGGCGCCCGCGGGGATCAGTTTGGCCATGCCGGGACGAAGGGTGACGGGGCCGCTGCCGGGCGTGTATACGGCGAGGATATCGCTGGTGGTGCGGGCGCTGGCGCCCTCGGCGGTGAAGTAGACGCCGGGGGTGGCGGAGCGCAGCCAGGGGTCGGATTTCTCGCGGATGTAGAGGACGGCATGGTGGACGACGGCGCGGTCTTTGGGGCGGATATCGATGGCGGAGACCCAGCGGGGGATGGAGGTGTCCACGGGGAGGATCAGGAATTGATAGGGGATTTCGGTTGCGGCGGGGATGCGGAAGGGATTAGGGGCGGTTAGGGTTAGGTGATAGTGGTCTCTCGGTTTGGGGGTTCGGCGCGACGTGGGCGTCGCGCGCGGGTCTGGGGACCCGCCCTCCATCACCCATCGCGAGACCAGATCGCGCTCGGCGTCTGTCAGGGATGGGTTGTTAGCGAATTGCCCATACTTGCTGTCGGCGAACCACGGCGGCATGCGCTTGCTCAGCACCGCATCCCGGATCGCCTTCGCCCACGGGCGCACCTGCGCGTAGGTTTCCAGCGGCATGGGGCCGATGTCGCCCTTGCGATGGCAATTCACGCAACGGCGTTCCAAAATCGGCTGGATATCCGCGAAGGTGGTCAGGGCAAGCAGCGCCGGAGCCCACATCATTCCAGTTTGCGGCCTTTGGTTTCGGGAATCCAAATCCAGAACACCGACGCCAGCAGGAACACGCTCGCCAGTATCGCGAATGCCGTCCCAAACCCCTGCTTATCGGCCAGGCTGCCCACGGTAAACGGCGCGGCGGCGCTGGCGATGCGGCCCATGTTGTAAGTGAAGCCCTGGCCGGTGGCGCGGATCCGCGTCGTGTAGAGTTCGCTGGTGACGGTGCCCAGACCCGTGTAGTAGCCGGTGCCAAAGAAAGCCACCAGCGGGCCGAGCGCCAGCAGCAGCGCCGGCAGCCGCACTTGGCTATAAGCCAACAGCACGGCGGCGGCGCACAGCAGGTAGGTAACATACGTGCGCTTGCGGCCAATGCGGTCGCTGACGAAGCCGAACGTCACATAGCCCAGCCACATGCCCACCTGCATGGCGACCACCAACATCGACATCACCTGCGCGGAGAGGCCGATACCGCCGCTCGCTTGCGGCAACGAGAGAAACGCAGGCACCCAAAGATTGAAGCCCCACCAGGCGAACAGCGTGCAGGAATTCATCAGCGTGATAGCGATGGTAATCGGCGCCAGTCCGTTGCGGAAGAGTTCGGCGAACTTCGCCAATACGGGTTCCGCCGTGCCGCGGGTGCGCTGCCAGACTTCCGGCTCTTCCACATTGCGCCGCACCCAGATGGTAAGGAACGCGGGCAGCACGCCAATGAAGAACACCGCGCGCCATCCGGCGATGGGGAGCACCAGTCCGGTAACAGTGGCAGCCAGCGCATAGCCGATGGCCCAGGAGCTCTGCATCAGCCCGAGCGCCTTGCCGCGATGCTCCGCCGGCCAGGATTCGGAGACCAGCGAGGCGCCGGCCGCCCACTCGCCCCCCATGCCGAAGCCGAGAAAAACGCGCAGGATGGCCAGTTGCGTCACGTTCTGCGCAAATCCGCAGGCGCCGGTGAATAGCGCGTACATGAGCATGCTCCCCATCAGCGCCTTTGTGCGGCCGAAGCGGTCGGCGATGGCTCCAAAGGTGAGCCCGCCGGCGGCGGCGGCGATCAGCGTGATGGAGCCAAGAACGCCGGCGGTGGCCTTATCCATGCCGAGGTCCTTCATCAACGACGCGAGCACCATCGAGTAGAGCATGACATCGAAGGAATCGAGCATCCAGCCGAGGGAGGCGGCCAGCAGCGCGCGGCGGGCGCGGGGCGTGGATTCGCGGAGCCAGGAGAGGCCGGAGGAAGCCGCCATTCGTAGATGGTAGCCGAGAAGCGTAAGCTGGAGCTATGCTGCGGGTTGCGTTGACGGGCGGGCTGGCTTCGGGCAAGACGACCGTGGGCCGCAACTTCGAGCGTTTGGGCTGTCTGCTGGTGAAGCTGGATGAGTTGGGCCATCAGGTGCTGCTGCCGGGCGGCGAGGCGTACGATGCCGTGCTGGCGGAGTTCGGGCCGGCAGTGCTGGCATCTGACGGCACCATCGACCGCAAGGCCCTGGCGGCGCTGGTATTCGACCATCCGGAGCGATTGGAGAAGCTCAACGCAATGGTGCATCCGCCGGTCCGCGCGATGACGGTGCGGCTGCTCGCCGAGTACCAGGCGGAGCACCCGGACGGGATCGCCGTGG
This sequence comes from uncultured Candidatus Solibacter sp., assembly GCA_964385495.1. Taxonomy (GTDB): domain Bacteria; phylum Acidobacteriota; class Terriglobia; order Bryobacterales; family Bryobacteraceae; genus CADEFT01. The sequence continues at coordinate 54,390 of CAYLPH010000050.1, read as the reverse complement.
TGGAAGCCGCTATTCACATCGAAACGGGCGGCTATCGTGAGTACCACTGCGTGGTTTTGGCAGTGTGTACCCTCGAGCAGCAGATCGAGCGGGCCATGCATCGCGATGGGGCTACCCGTGAGGACGTGATGGCGCGGCTGGCCCGCCAGATGCCGCTCGACGAGAAACGAAAGTACGCCAGCTACGTCATTGACACTTCCGGAACCCGCGAAGCGGCGGCACGGCAGACCGAAGCCGTCTACCAGCAGCTATTGCTGCGGCCCGAAAGGTACAATTACACATAGAGAGCCATTGAAAAGATGAGACTGCGAACCCTGGGGATCGCCGCGCTGATTGCGGGCACATTCGTGTGGGTAACGACGACGCGCAAGTGGGATCCGCCGCGCTGGCTGCGGCCTTCGGCGCAATCGAGCGGACCGCTGTGGGCGGAGCCGCCGGTAGCCGCGGCCGGGCTGAGCGCCGATGAGCTGAACAATATCGACATTTATAAATCGGCGCACCTGGCGACGGTGAACATTTCGAGCACCGTTTACAAGCGCGGCTGGTTCGGGCAGGTCATTCCCGAGCCGGGCACCGGTTCCGGCTTCATCATCGACGCGCAGGGGCGCATTCTGACGAACTACCACGTGGTGAGCGGGCGGGCGCCGGAGGTGATGGTGACGATGGCGGACAAGACACGCTATAAAGCGACCATCCTGGCCCGCGATCCCAGCAATGACCTGGCGCTGATTAAGATCACCCCTAAGGGCAAGCTGCCGTTCCTCAGACTGGGCGATTCCGACCCGCTGCAGGTGGGCCAGAAAGTGCTGGCCATCGGCAATCCGTTCGGATTGGAAGGCACTCTGACCACTGGCATCATCAGCTCGCTCGGCCGCACGTTGAACGACGAGAGCGGGCGGCAATTGGAAGGCATGGTACAGACGGACGCGGCCATCAACCCCGGCAATTCGGGCGGGCCGCTGCTGGATTCCGCTGGCAACGTGATTGGGATCAACACTGCCATCTACGGGCCGGGCAGCAATATTGGGATCGGCTTTGCTCTGCCGATCAACCGCGCCAAAACCATGCTGGAGGACTACCAGGCGGGACGCAAGTTCGGGCGTCCGTGGCTGGGCGTGAGCGTGCTGCCGGTGTTCGGCGATCTGGCGGAGTTGCTGGAACTGCCGGCCGAGGGCGGACTGCTGATCCAGGACATTACGCCGGGGTCGGCCGCCGATAGCGCCGGACTGCGCAGCGCGCGGCGGTACGTGATTGTGGGGAATACGGAAGTGGGAATCGGCGGCGACCTGATTCTGTCCATCGACGGGCAGAAGGTCGAACGCGCCGATGCGCTGACACGCTCCCTGGCCAAGAAGCGGCCGGGGGATAAGTTGAACATCATGATCTACCGGCAGGGTCGGCAGCAGCAGTTGACGGTGACGTTGGGTGAGCGGCCGGACGACGGAATGTAATTACGCACAAGGTGGACGTCGCGCGCCGACTAGGGGGTCTGCCCTACACTGGAGGATATGCTCTCGGGGATAGGGCTTGTGCTTCCGGTTGCCGCTCTGCTGGCGGTGATCCCACAGGCCGGCGCGCAAACCGTCAAAGAGTTGTTCCGCAAAGTCCGCACTTCGGTGGTGGTCATCAAGACCGAAGAGGTGGAGGTCTCGCCCGAAACCGACTTCCGCCCGGTGAGTCTGGAAAGTATCGGTTCCGGGGTACTGATCGACTCGCGGCGTGTATTGACGGCGGCGCACGTGGTGGAGGTGGCCACGAACGTCGTGGTGCAGTTCTATGACGGGACCGAGGTGCGAGCGTCAGTGCTATCGTCCTCCATGCCGGAAGACATCGCGCTGCTGGAGTTGGAGCGGGCGCAGCCGCAGATGGCGGCGGCGACGATGGGCGATTCTGCCTTGATCGAAGTGGGCGACCCGCTACTGATTGTGGGGGCGCCGTTCGGGCTCGGGTTCAGCATAGCGCCAGGTATCCTCAGCGGGCGCTATCTGCCGCCGCGGGTGACGTCGGACCTCTATCCAGTGGAGTATCTGCAAACCGACGCGAAGGTGAACCAGGGCAATTCGGGCGGGCCGCTCTTCGATATGCAGGGGCGGGTGATGGGAATCGTCAGCTCGATTTTGACGACTACGGGCGGCTATGAAGGGGTGGCGTTCGCGGTGCCAGTCGCCACGGCGAAGCGGCTGCTATGGGACAAGCACCGGCACTGGCTGGGCGCCGATGGCTTGCGGCTGTCGCCAAAGCTGGCGGGGCTGCTGCACGTGGTCCAGAAGGACGCCATCCTCGTCCAGCAGGTGGTGCCGAACTCGCCGGCGGCGCGGGCAGGGGTGCGGCCGAGCACGATCTCGGCAACGGTGGGCGAAGACGCCATCAAGCTCGGGGGCGACGTGATTCTGAGTATCGGCGGCATTCGCACGGACCAGCGCGACTTTCTCAGGCGGGCGCGGCAGGAGCTATCGATCGCGGGCAAGGAAGTGGAGATGGTGGTGCTGCGCGAAGGCAAGGCAGTAAAGCTGCTGTTGAAGCCGTGAGTGCGGACGTTTACAGCCGGCGGGAGTTTTCGCAACTGGCGATGGCGGCGTTTTCGCCGCCGACGGCCTATACCACGCTGGCTGGAGTGCGCTTTGAAGTCATCCGTAACGGCCGAGCAAAGAAGCGGGCCTACCTCTTGATCCACGGCAACGAGCAGACGGCGCGCGAAGTCTTGCGGGAGCACATGAAGACCCACCGCGGCACGGCCCATCTGGTGGCGCAGGACGCCCGGATGGTCACGGTGGGCAAGGGCGGCAAGTTGGACCCAAACCGGATGTTCAGCCGAGCCGGCGCCGAGCGCAATCTGAAGCGCCTCAACAAGGCTTGGGAGCGGCAGGCGATCACCCGCGAGTTGGACCGGCTGGACCGCGAGCGTGGGAAACTGGTGAAGGCGCTGGCCCCGCCCCGCGGCGGGCTGCTGGTAGCGCTGCACAACAACACGGAAGGATACTCGGTGAGGGACGAGATCGACATCAGCAATGCGACCTCCATTCGCAGGCCCCATGAGCCGCACGAGTTCTTTCTGGCGACGGCCAGAAGGGATTTCGACGCGTTGTCGAAGTCGCCGTACAACGTGGTGTTGCAGAGTGACGCGAAGGGGGAAGACGACGGGTCGCTGAGCCGTCTGATGGCAACGCGCGGCGTGCGATACGTGAACCTGGAAGTAGAGTTGGGGAAACGATCAAAGCAGCACGAGATGCTGGACTGGCTGGAAGCACATCTGCCGTAAACCGGCGTGGCCGGCATGCTAACGTAGCGATTGATGCTTCCTTTGTTGCTACTCGCACTGGCTCCGCTTGCTACGGCCGAGCCGCTAAAACAAGACGAACGGAGCCGTCTGATGAGCCACCTGCACGCGACACGCAAGCAGTTCCTGGACGCACTGGCTCCCGTCAGCGAAGCGCAGTGGAACTGGAAACCTTCCCCGGAGGTGTGGTCCGTGGCGGAGGTGGCCGAGCATATCGCGCTGAGCGAAGAGAATCTCGGCGCGATGGTGCGCAAGATGGTGCGGGGGCCGGCGGCGGCAGCGGAGAAGCTGGCGGCGGTGCAGGGCAAGGAAGAGAAGATGCTGGCCAACATCGTCGATCGCAGCCGGAAGGCCCAGGCGCCGGAGATGCTGAAGCCGGTGAAGCGCTGGAAGACGAAGGCGGAACTGGTGGCGTTCTTCAAAGAGAAGCGCGATGCCAACATCGCCTACGCCGAGCAAACCAACGACGAGTTACGCACACGGATTCTGGCACACCCCGTATTTGGGGATCTGGATTTGTACCAGTGGCTGTTCTTCATATCGGGGCATGCCGAGCGGCATACGCTGCAGATCCGGGAAGTGCAGGGGATGGCGGGGTATCGGCCCTAGCGTACGCCCGCGGTCTCCGCCTCAACGGCCTGCTCCGCCGCGCGCGTTTCTTTCGCGAGCATGCGGTCGAGCGCGGCCTTCAGGTCGGTCAGCGCCACGGGCTTGCTCACGTAATCGTCCATGCCGGCGTCGAGGCATTTTTCGCGATCGCCCACCATCGCATTCGCCGTCAACGCGCAGATCAGGGTCCGCCGGCCGCTCCCTTCCCTGCGGCGGATCTCGGCGGTCGCCTCAAAGCCGTCCATTTCGGGCATCTGGCAATCCATGAGGATCACGTCGTAGGTCTTGCGTTCCACCGCATCGACGGCTTCGCGGCCATTGTTGGCGACGTCGGCCTGCAAACCGAGTTTCTGCAGCAGTCGCAGGGCGATGCGCTGGTTGATGAGATTGTCTTCGGCGAGCAGCAGCACGGGCTGCCCGGTGGCGCTCCCGGCTGCCTCCGGCGGCGGAGCGGGCTTCACGTGCGCCGCCGCGTTCGCCTCCGGCTCGGATTTTTTCAATAGCCCGGCCAAGGCCTCGAACAACTGCGCCGGCCGCACCGGCTTCTGCACTTGAGCGGCGTAGCCGGCCTCCCGCAGCGGGGACCGCTCACCGCGGGCCGGGGAGGAGGATAGCGCCAGCAGGGCCGTACCGCGGAGCTTGAGGTCGAGCCGCAGCCGGGCCGCAATGGCCGCCGCGTTCCATCCATGGACATCGGTATCGACCAGGGCCACCTGGAATGGCTGGCCGGCGCGCACCGCCTTGTGCAGCGTATTGCTCAACTCCGCCGCATCGGCGATATGCTGGTAGCGGCACTTCCAGTTCTCCAGGTGCTGGCGAACGGGCCCGAGCGCGCTCGATTCGGGGGCCACCAGCAGCACCACGGCTCCCTCCAGCGCCTGGCTCACCGCGGGAGCCGCCGCCGGAACATTCTCGCGCAACGGTAGGGTCGCCGGGCCCTTCTCGAACACCACCGTGAAATAGAACGTGCTGCCGCGGCCGCGATCGCTATTGAAGCCGATCTCACCGCCCATCATCTCGACCAACTGCTTGCTGATGGCCAGTCCGAGCCCCGTGCCGCCGTACTTACGCGTGGTGGAACTGTCGCCTTGAGAAAAGCTCTGGAACAGCCGCTCCTTGTGCTCGGCGGCGATGCCGATGCCGGTGTCCTGCACCAGGAACCGCATCGTTACAGTCTCCTGGTTCTCGGCGATCAGTTCCAGAAGCACGCTCACCTTGCCGCGTTCGGTGAATTTGATGGAATTGCCGATGAGGTTATTCAGAACCTGCCGCAGCCGCCCCGGGTCGCCAACCACGTAGCCGGGCACATCCTGCGTCGCCGCCCAGGAAAACTCCAATCCCTTGGACCGGGCGCGCAACGCGCAGGTGGCCGCGATCTCCTCGACGGTCGCCGCCAGATCGAACGGCAGACGCTCCATCCGCATCTTGCCCGCCTCGATCTTGGAAATATCCAGAATGTCGTTGATAAGCGTGAGCAGCGCATCGGCCGAGTTCTTTACGGCCACCGCGAACTCCTTCTGCTCGGCGTTGAGCGGCGTACCGAGAAGGAAGTCCGTCATGCCCAGGATTCCGTTCATCGGGGTGCGGATTTCGTGGCTCATGTTGGCCAGGAAGCGGCTCTTCATCTCGGTGGCTTCGCGCGCGTTGGCCAGCGCGCCGGCCAGTTCCTCGTTCTTCTGCTCGAGTTCCTGGGCGTAGCGTTCCAATCGCTCTTCGCTCTGGCGGCGCTCCGTGATCCGGCGGATCACGACCATCTGCTCCTCGCGGTAATTCGGACAAACGCGCGCTTCGTAGACTTCTACGCCGCCGTCCTGCGGGATCGAGAACTCCGTCACCGCCATGCTATGCGTGCGCCGCACCCTGGCGATAGCCTGGGCCATCTTCGCCGCTTCCTCCTCGGGCAGAAGTTGCGGGAAGATCCGCCCGGTGAGCTTCTCCGGCGGCGCGAAGGCCTCCGACGCCTGTCCGGCGCGGGCCTCGATCACCACATTGCGCGAGTCGAGCCGCACCACCATGTCCGGCAGCGCCTGAAACAGCGCGTTCAGGTCCGACGTCGTCCGGAATACCTGCTCCTGGTCCTTCTGGTGTCCCGTGATGTCGTGCGACGCCACTAACAGGCCGCGCACGAATCCCTGGCGCGTGTGGAGCAGCGTCTCATGCACCTCTACCGTTACGGCTTCCCCGTTGGGGCGTACGTAGCGGCGCCGCTCCTGCGCCAGCGGAATCTCGCCCTTCAGCTTACCTAGCACCTGTTCCCGGAATCGCTCCCGCTCCCCCGGTGGCGCGAGGTCCCAGCACGGCTTGCCGAGCATGTCGGCGGCGGGCCGGTAGCGCAGCGAGCATTCCTTCCCGTTGACGCGTACAATTACACCGTCAACACTCACCTCCTGGTAGGCCACGGGCGCGTTTTCAAAGAGAGCGTCGATTTCCGTATCGCGGACGGGCGTGTCGGGATTCGAGACGCGCGACATGCTTTTGCACAGCAGCAAACCGAAGATCAGCAGTGCCGACGCAAGCACGGCGTACCAGAACACGTCGCTCTCCTTCCCCGTCCGGCGACACCCCCGGACGCAACTGTCCCTCGTTTATCGGCGGAAGGGGAAGCGGAGTTTATGGTCGTTTTACAGGAGTGTGGAAAGCGGCGCGGGCCCGCACCGCCAGTGGCCGCACGTAACAGCCCTCGACATGATCGTTCACCAGACCCATCGCCTGCTGAAAGGCATACACCGTCGTGGGACCGACGAAGGCCCAGCCGCGTTTCTTCAGGTCCTTCGACATCGCGATCGCTTCCGGAGAGGTGGTGATGGTCTTCGCCACTTCCCAGGTCAGCGGCTCGGGCCGGGAGCCCGGCTTCGGCTCCCATCTCCAGACATAGGCCGCCAGCGACCCGAACCCGGCCAGCAGTTCCTCCATCCGCCGCGCGTTCTGGATGGTGGCCTGGATTTTGCCCCGGTGCCGCACAATGCCGGCATCGCCCAGCAGGCGGGCGACATCCGGCTCGCCGAAGCGGGCCACGCGGGTCCAATCAAAGCCAGCGAAGGCGGCTCGGAAGTTCTCGCGCTTCAGCAGGATGGTGCGCCAGCTCAGCCCGCTTTGGAAGCCTTCCAGACAGAGCTTCTCGAAGAGGCGGCGGTCGTCGGAGACCGGAAAGCCCCACTCCTGGTCGTGATAGGGAAGAAAGGCCTGCTCGCCACGGCACCAGGGACAGCGCGGCTGGCCATCCGGGCCGCGGAAAAGATCGTCCATCGGCGCTAGCTCGACGCTCGTTCGAAGGCGTGCGCCACACGGAACATGCCGGCCTCGTCGAAATGGCGGGTGAGGATCTGCATCCCCACCGGCAGCCCGTCCGCAGTCTTACCGCAGGGCACGCTCATGCAGGGGATACCGGCCAGGCTGCCCGTGATGGTATAGATATCGCTCAGGTACATCTGGAGCGGGTCGGCCGTCTTCTCGCCCAGCTTGAAGGCGGGGAATGGGGAGACCGGCGTCACCAGGGCATCCACTTGTTCGAAGGCCTTACGAAAATCCTGGGTGATGAGGTTACGCACGCGCTGCGCCTTCAGATAGTAAGCGTCGTAGTAGCCGTGGCTGAGCACATAGGTCCCCAGCATGATGCGCCGCTTGCACTCGGCTCCAAAGCCTTCGCCGCGCGAGTTCCGGTACATATCGATAAGCCCGCCCGGCTCCTGCCAGCGCGTGGTATAGCGGACGCCGTCATAGCGGGCCAGATTCGAGCTGGCCTCCGCCGTGCAAATGACGTAGTAGGCGGAAATGGCATACCCGGTGTTCGGCAGGCTCACTTCCTTGATCTCGCAGCCGAGCGCACGCAGCTTTTCGATGGCCGCCTGAATCACGCCGCCAGTCTCGCTGGCCAGTCCCGCGAAATACTCCTTGGGCACGCCGATGCGCACGCCGCGCGGATCGCCGGTCATCGCCGCCTTATAGCTGGGTACCGGGGCTTCGGCCGAGGTGGAATCCATGGGATCGCGGCCCGCAATCACTTCCAATAACGTGGCCGTATCTTCCACGGTGCGGCCAAACGGCCCGATGTGATCGAGAGAGCTGGCAAACGCCACCAGCCCATACCGCGAGACGCGCCCGTAAGTCGGGGTCACGCCCACGACGCCGCAGAACGAGGCTGGCTGCCGTACGGACCCGCCGGTATCGGAGCCCAGCGAGACCACCGCCGTGCCCTGCGCCACTACCGCCGCCGAACCGCCGCTGGACCCGCCGGGGACACGATCCAGCGCCACCGGATTCCGCACCGGCCCAAACGCCGAATTCTCGTTCGAGGACCCCATCGCGAACTCGTCGCAATTAGTCTTGCCGAGGATCACGCCCCCGGCGGCTTCCAACCGCTCGACCGCCGTAGCGTCATAAGGGGGGATGTAATGCTCCAGCAGGCGCGAGGCGCAGGTGGTACGCACGCCTTTAGTCACAATCACGTCCTTCACCGCCACCGGCACGCCGGCCAGCGGGCCCACTTCGCCCCCCTGCGCCAACTGCCGGTCCACCCGCCGCGCCTGCCGCAAGGCACGCTCGTGGCACAGGTGCAGGTAGGCATTCGTCTTCGGATTCTCTTTCCCGGCCAACTGCAGCGCCGCCTCGGCCAGTTCGACGGCGCTAAACTCCTTGCGCCGCAGCCCGTCCTGGATCTGGGGAATGGTGAGCGTGGAAACCGGAATGCTCATCTTTCGATCACCCGCGGCACCTTGTAGTAGCCCTGCCCGGACACCGCCGCATTGGCCAGCGCATCCTGATTCGACAGCGGCGCCCGCTCGACATCGTCCCGCAGCGTTGCCGTTTCCCCGGCTTCATACAAAACCTGCGCCATCGGCTCCACGTTCGAGGTATCCACCTCGTTCAGCTTGTCCATGTGCGACAGAATCTCGTCCAGGTCATGAACCATACGGCCGATTTCTTCCGGCGTCAGCCGCAAATTCGCCAGATCCGCCACGTAGCGGACTTCCTTTTCGGTGATCTTCAAGAACTAGCCTTCCTCCGCGCATTTCGATACAGATGACGCATGACGGGATCGCCGATGCGCTCGGCTTCGTCCTCGGACCCCCCGGCCGCCCCCGCTTTCGCGCTCATCGCTATCATGGGAGCCCGCCGCTGCGGAGCCACGCGAAACTCCAGCATCGTTACCACCCCGTCGCCGATCTTCCGCGCCATGCCGGCGAGGATCGAGGGGGCCAGCGTCGTCAATTGCGCCTGCCAGACCGCGTCGTCCACTTCCACGATCAGCCGCGTTCCGTCCAGAAACGCCGGCCGGCTGTGCGCCGCCACCGTCCGTCCCACCGTCGCGGTCCAGGCTTTCGGAGCCAGGTGATACGACTTCACACCGGCGATTTCCACTACCCGCAGACCCTTGACGATGCGACCCGCCCGCTCCATGTGTCCTTCTGAGAGACTCTCAGTGTAGCAGGACCCGGCCGCGGGTCGCGACGGCGGTTTTCTCAGTTCCGGCTACCTCGCCGTTGCCGGCCAAGTAGCCCCGCCAAGCCCAGCCCCGCGAGCAAAAATGTGCCCGGTTCCGGCACACTCGTCACCCCAGCTATCCAGTTCTGGTAGGTGGAAACCCGCGTCGCGCCCCCCCACTCCCCATAGGTGCTATTCACCGCGGTGTCGATATCAAATAGCGTGGCCCCATTGATGTCCTGGACATTGGCGCTGAACGATTGGATTCCGGCTATGTAGTACACGCCACTAATGAATAGAAACAGCGGCCCGCCAGAGTCGCCCGGCGCCCCGACCCCCTCGGCCGCGCCCAGCCCCAATCCGCCAAGGCCGTTCTGCGCCGGGTTGCCATTATCAAAATCGAAGATCAGGAAGGACCCCGGCATGAAGCCGGCCAGCAGGTTTGCCGGATCGTTCTCAAAGACGTTCTGCGCCGATCGCAGAGTTCCCGTGCTTCCCGATGCACCCGACGAGCCATTACCCGGGGTTCCATAGCCGGCAATAATAAACGTGCTTCCCAACTCCCCCGCACCGGTGTAAATCGGGTAGCGCGGTATGGAGGGATCGACGGCGGCCGTGAGGGTTAACACGGCCAAGTCGGCGGCAGCGGGGTTGGCGCTATTCAGCGGCACGTAGTCGGGGTGAATCGTAACCGTCGCGATGTTGTATGACGGCGTACCCGTGGCATTGATAAAGGTTAGGTTCGACGGGCCCGGATTCATGCAGTGCGCCGCCGTCAGCACGTGCATCCCCGTTCCCAAGAGCACGCCGGAACACCCGCCCAATAGCGCAACGCCCGAGGCAAAGGAGTCATTCGTCAGAATCGCCGCGTTCGGGTCGGATATCGCAATAGCCCACGCCGGAACGCTCGCCAATAGTAAGGAAAGAAAGCGGGAGAACATCGTCGAACCTCCGAAAGAACGCCAATGCGGCGCGGCGCCATGGCAGGATTCAACCGCGCGTATTGGCTTTTGGCACAAGTATACACGCATAGTCAACGGGTTACGATGAGGGAAATGCTGATTCTCGCCTCGAAATCCCCCCGGCGCCAGGAAATCCTTCGCAATGCCGGAATTGCGTTCGCGGTGCGCGCGCCGGAGGTGGAAGAGCTTCGCCTGGCTGCCGAATCCCCCGAAGCTTACGTGCGCCGCCTGGCCCGGCAGAAGGCCGCCGCCGTTCCGCGCGGCCCCCGCGAGATCGTGTTGGGCGCCGATACGGTGGTGGTAACGGACGGGGCGGTTCTGGAAAAACCGGCCGATAGGGCGGACGCCGAACGAATGCTGACGCTGCTCTCCGGCCGCACCCACCAGGTGCTGACGGGCATTTGCCTGCTGGGGGAGGGGCAAGACGTCGTGGATATGGCGATGACCCAGGTGCGCTTCCACACGCTCTCCCCGGCCGAGATCGCCGCCTATGCGGCCAGTGGCGAACCCGCTGATAAGGCAGGGGCCTACGCCATCCAAGGGCTTGCCTCAAAGTTTATACAATCCATTGAGGGGTGTTATTTCAATGTCGTTGGCCTGCCGGTTGCGCTCGTTTACCGGCATCTTCGCGACAGGCTGGCTTGACGCCGTCAAAATACGATTCCTACAATAGGAAGGTAGTCTAAGGAGGCCGCATGAGATCACTTGGCCCAATGGAGTTGGTACTGATCCTCGGGATCGCGTTGCTATTGTTCGGGGGCAAGAAAATCCCCGAGATGGCGAAGGGTCTGGGCGAAGGTATTAAGAACTTCAAAACCGCTCTGAAGAGCGAAGAACAGAAAACCGCCGAAGAAAAGAAGCAGGCCTAGGCTTCCCGGGCTGCCCGCAAGTTGTGGCGGCGCAACGATTCGGAATCAACAAAAAACCCCGCGAGCGCACATCGCGGGGTTTCTGCTTGTAGGGCAGCGGGGCTGCCTTTTCGGGCAAGATTGAAGGGAACGCGCGGCTTGGCGGGGCATTCCGTCACCGAGCCGCGACCGCAAGGGAGCGGGTGCCTAGGTTTTCCCTAGTCCCTAGCTCTTGCTCTTCTTCGGCGGGACGATTGCGTCCTTAACGGCCTTGGCCACACGGAACTTCACCACCTTCTTGGCGGGGATTTTGATGGATTCGCCGGTGGCGGGATTGCGGCCCATGCGGGCTTTGCGCTCCACGCGCACCAGACGGCCGAGACCCGGCAGTACGAATACGCCGTTCTTCTTCGTTTCGGTGACAGCGGTAGCGGCAAAGGTTTCCAGCATCTGCTTGGCGACTTTGTTCGCCACGCCGGCGGATTCGGCCAGCTTCTTCACCAACTGCGTTTGTGTCATGCGTTCAGCCATACGTTTCGTGATCCTCCCATTGATTTCGGTTGCGTGCCGGCTTAGCCGTGGGCGGCGCCGCCGCGCTTTTTAGGACGGGCGGCGCGCCGCGCCTCTCCCGAATGCATCCTCATCATAAGGGAAGCCACGCCCGGAGTAAAGAGCCTGAACGGCCAAAACAGCCCTTTTTTCGGCTTTTTTTGCTTCCGACCCGCTTCGGAAGCCGATTTAACAGGCCTCCGGCGCAAAAACAATAGGGTCGCTCGATGTTTTAAACGTTTTCCACAATCCGCGTCCGGCTCCTCTAGCGGCCCAGGCCCGCGGCCCGCTTGGCGGTATCCGCGGTTTCCATCCCCTTCCGCTCGATCCCGCACACCCGCCCGTTCACCAGATCGAAGGCCGCCTCGGCGAAGGGTTCGCCCAACTTGTTCTTCAGCGTCAACAGGGATACCCGGCGCCCGGTCACCCGCCCCGACTCGAAGATGTGGGCCGCGGCTTTCATCCTGATCCGGACGGCCGCGTACTGCGCCAGCGCCCTTGCCCCGGCGGAGGTCTCCATGCCGTCCTGTTTGTAACGCGCGCGCGCCTGGTTCAAGAACAGCACCGCGCAGCGGGATCGCGCGGCAATCATGCTGATCCGGCGCAGACTCCGCGTGAGGAACCGCAGGTGCAGATCCTCCGGCGCATCCTCTAAGGACGCCTCCAACTCTTCTTCGGGCACCAGCGCGGCGGCGGAATCCACCACCAGAAAATCGACGCTGAACGTCCGCAGCAGCGATTCGATCATCAGCACCGCCTGCTGCCCGCTATCCGGACGCATCACCGTCAAGTCCGCCGTCCGTACCCCGCAGACGTCCGCCCAGCGCGAGTCGAACGTGCGCTCGGCATCCACTAGAACGCACTTGGCGCCGAACTGCTGCGCGGCCGCAACCAGATTCAGCGCGAAGGTCGACTTGCCGCACTCCGGCTCGCCGAACAATTCCAGAATCCGGCCGCAGGGAAGGCCCCCGGTGCCAAGCATCTCGTCAAAGGCCGTCAATTGTGTGGGGATCGCATGATCCGCGATCGGGAGAGGATCGACAAGGGTGGGCTGCATGAAAAACTCCCGGGCCCGCCAGGAGCCCGCTACCAAAGTTAGTGGGCCGGAGGGACCGGGAGTCTCAAGCGAAAACGGACAAATCGGGCTTACAGGCCTTTATCGGCGAGGAACTTCACCAGGTCGACGACGCGGCAGGAGTAACCCCACTCGTTGTCGTACCACGAGACCACCTTCAGCAGGGTGCCGTCCACCACCTTCGTGAGGTCGGCGTCGACGATGGAGCTGTTCGGGTTCTGCATCATGTCGCTGGACACCACCGGATCGGTGGTATAGCCGAGGATGCCCTTGAGAGGCCCTTCGGCCGCGGCCTTCAAGGCGGCGTTCACGGCTTCAGCCGTGGCCGGCTTTTCCAGTTCGCATACAAAATCCACCACCGAGACGTTCGGGGTAGGTACGCGCATGGCATAGCCATCCAGCTTGCCCTTCAACGCGGGCATCACCAACCCGATCGCCTTGGCGGCGCCGGTGGTGGTGGGGATCATGTTAAGGGCGGCGGCGCGGGCCCGGCGCAGATCCTTGTGGGGGAAGTCGAGGACGTTCTGATCGTTCGTATAGCTGTGAATGGTGGTCATGGACCCCTTCTTCACGCCGAACGTCTCATGCAGAACCTTCACCACGGGAGCCAGGCAGTTGGTGGTGCAGGACGCATTCGAGATGATCTTGTGCTTGGCGGCATCATACGCGCCGTCGTTCACGCCCAGCACGATCGTGATATCCTCGCCCTTCGCCGGGGCCGAGATGATCACCTTCTTCACCGAACCCTTGAGGTGCTTGCCGGCGCCCTCCGCGTCGGTGAACTTGCCCGTCGATTCGATGACAATATCGACACCCAAGGAACTCCAGTCAATCGCCGCCGGATCCTTGATGGCGAAAATCTTGATATCATGCTTGCCGACCTGGATGCTGTCGACATCGTGCTTCACCTCGTCCTTCAACTGACCGAGGATGGAGTCGTACTTGAGCAGGTGGGCCAGCGTCTTCACGTCCGTGAGATCGTTGGCGGCCACGAATTCGATTTCCGGGTTGTTCAAACCTGCCCGGACAACATTACGGCCGATACGGCCAAGGCCATTGATTCCTACTTTGATTGGCATAGGTATTTAGGAGGACTCCTTGTAGCTGACTAACCTACTATGATAGCCCGTCAGCGATGTCAGGAGCATGACGCGGGCCGCCCCTTCGTCCCCGAAATCCCCGCCGGATCCGCCCATCCCCCGATCTATAATGGGAACACCCCTCGCCATGCCTGCGTCCCTGGAAACCTACGTCGCCGATAACCAGACCCGATTTCTCGCGGAACTGGATGAATTCCTGCGCATTCCCAGCATCAGCACCGCGCCCGAACATGCCACCGACGTGCGCCGCGCGGCGGACTTCGTGGCCGCGCAGCTTGAGGCGGCTGGCCTGGAGAACGTCGAGATCATCGAAACGCAGCGCCATCCGCTGGTGTACGCCGACTGGCTCCATGCCCCCGGCAAGCCCACCGTCCTGTGCTACGGGCACTACGACGTCCAGCCGCCGGACCCGCTCGAACTCTGGCACACCGCGCCCTTTGAACCCACGCTCCGCGATGGCAATCTCTACGCCCGCGGATCGGCGGACGACAAGGGCCAGATGTACATGCACATCAAGGCTGTGGAAGCCTTGCGCGCCCTGCATAACGGCAAGCTCCCCCTTAACGTCAAATTCCTCATTGAAGGCGAAGAAGAGGTGGGCGGGGCCTCTATCTCCAAGTACGTGCCCGCCAATAAGGAGAAATTGAAGGCAGACGTCGCCCTGGTCTCCGATACCGCGCTCTATGCCGAAGGCATCCCCACGCTCTGTATCGGCCTGCGCGGCCTCATCTATACCGAAGTGGAATGCACCGGCCCGGCCCGCGATTTGCATTCGGGCCTCTACGGCGGAGCCGCGCCTAACGCCATCTCCGGCCTCATCGAAGTGCTGAGCCGGGCCAAGACTCCGGACGGCGTCATCCAAGTCCCTGGGATCTACGACGACGTGGCCAATCCCGACCCTGCCGAACTCGCCTCCTGGCGGAGCCTTCCCTTCTCCGAAGGCGAGTTCCTGTCCAAGGAGGTCGGCTCTACGAAACTGACCGGCGAGGCCGGCTACAGCGTCCTGGAACGCACCTGGTCCCGGCCGACGATGGAAGTTCACGGCATTGCCGGCGGCTTCACCGGTACGGGGGCAAAGACCGTCATCCCCGCCAAAGCTACCGCTAAAGTCAGCTTCCGCCTGGTCCCTAACCAGAACCCAGAGAAGATCATCCAGGGTTTCCGCGACTTCCTCAAAGCCAACACCCCGGCGGGCTGCACCCTCGACCTCAAGGTGCTCTCCGGCGGCCCCGCCATCGTAGTCAATCCGCGGCACCCCGCGATTGCCTGCGCCGCCCAGGTGTTCGGCGAAGAGCTCGGCCGCCCCACGGTCTTCACTCGCTCGGGCGGCTCCATTCCGATCGTCGGCGAGTTCGCCACCTACCTGGGCATCCCCACCGTGCTGATGGGCTTCGGCCTGCCCGACGACGGGCTCCACTCGCCCAACGAAAAGTACTGCCTCGCCAATTACTACACCGGAATCCGCACCATCGCGCGATTCTTTGAGCGCTACGGTGCCTGAGGCCACCACCACGACTCGCGACCCCAAACCCGCGACCCCCTCCGACCAGGTGGTGCGGTCCGCCGGCGTCGCTTCGGCCGCCATCGGCATGAGCCGCATCACCGGCCTGGTTCGCGAGATCGTGATGGCCCGCATGTTCGGCGCCAGCCTCGCCTACGACGCCTTCCTGCTCGGCTTCCGCATTCCAAACCTAACCCGCGACCTGTTTGCCGAAGGCGCGCTATCTTCCGCCTTCGTCCCCACCTTTACCGAGTATCTTTCCAAGCGGTCAAAGGAAGACGCGGCCCGCCTGGCCAACCTCGTAGGAACGGCGCTGGTGCTGATCGTGGGCAGCTTCTGCGTGCTCGGCATTCTGTTTGCGCCGCAGTTGGTGGATCTGTTCGCTCCCGGCTTTCGCGCGGTGGAAGGCAAGCATGAGCTGGCCGTCACCATGACGCGCGTCATGTTCCCCTTCCTGTTGCTGGTGGCCCTGGCGGCGCAGGCCATGGGAGTGCTCAACGCCTGTAACGTCTTCGGCATTCCAGCGATGGCGTCCACGATGTTCAACATCGGCAGCGTTTGTATTGGGCTGCTGCTGGGCGTGGTACTTGGACCTTATATCGGCATCTCGCGCATCATGGGCATGGCCCTGGGCGTGGTTGCCGGGGGCGCCCTCCAACTCGCCTGGCAACTGCCCGCCCTTTATAAACAGGGCTTCTCGTTCCGTCCGCATATCGACTGGTCCGAACCTGGGCTGCGGCGGATCATCCGCCTGATGGGGCCTGCCATCCTTGGTAATGCCGCGGTGCAGATTAACGTTCTGGTGAACACCAGTTTCGCGTCGACGTTGACCGATGCCGTGCGCGGCGCTGACGGACCCGTGAGCTGGCTCGGCTATGCCTTCCGCTTCATGCAGCTTCCGCTCGGGCTGTTTGGCGTCGCCATGGCCACAGCCACCCTGCCCTCCATCTCCCGCAGCGCCGCCAGCGGCAACTTCGAAGAGTTCAAGAAGACGCTTTCCCATGCGCTGGCCACGGTCTTCCTCTTAACCGTGCCCTCTTCGGTCGGGCTCTTTGTGCTCGGCCAGGCCATTATCGGCTCTATCTATCAGGGCGGCCGTTTTCAGCTCTACGACACCCAGCAGACCGCCGCCGCACTCAGCTTCTTCTCCATTGGCCTGCTCGGCTACTCCGGCGTCAAAGTCATCACACCGGCCTTCTACGCCCTTGGCGATGCCAGGACGCCCATGATCGTGTCGTTCTCAACCATTGTCATCAACTACGGCACGGCCTACTCCATGACGCACTACTTCGGGATGGGACATGAAGGGCTGGCCCTGTCTACCTCGGCCGTGGCGCTGTTCGGCTTCATCGCCCAGTTCGCCATCGTGCGCGCCCGCCTCTCCGGTCTGTATGGCCGCGACCTGGTCGCCAGCCTGTGGA
Organism: uncultured Candidatus Solibacter sp.; assembly: GCA_964385495.1. Lineage (GTDB taxonomy): Bacteria > Acidobacteriota > Terriglobia > Bryobacterales > Bryobacteraceae > CADEFT01. The sequence goes on along the minus strand of CAYLPH010000050.1, from coordinate 37,627 downwards.
AAGTCGCGGTCGCCGCCCTCAGCATGGGGGTGGTTATCGCCGGCTCCAATCATCTTATTCTCGGCCGCTTCGGTCTCACCCGCGTTGCTTTCCTGCTCGACCTGATGGTCAGCATTCCTCTCGGCGTGGTGGTTTTCTATTTCGTCGCCCAACAGCTCCGCATCCCCGAATTACAGCCCGCCTTCAGCGCCCTGGTGCGCCCCATCCTGCGCCGTTTCCGGTAGGCTTGCAAAGCCGAACCGATTGCACCTGAGTGTTACAATACCTAAGTTCATGAACCAGGATCTAAGTCTGGTCCTGAAAATTCAGGACCTTGACAGTCAAGCCGTAGCGCTCGAACAGGAAATCGCCGCGCTCCCCAAACACATCGCCGAAATTGAAAAGGCCCTCGATTCCCACAAACGCCGCCTTGAAGTCGACCGCGCCGCCCTTGCCGCCAACCTGAAAGAACGGAAGCGCCTGGAAGACGACATCAAAGTCCAGGAGCAGAAAATCTCCAAGCTCCGCGACCAGATCCTCTCCGCGAAAACCAACGAACAATACCGCGCCTTCCAGCACGAAATCGAATACTGCCAGGGCGAGATCCGCAAGTTCGAGGACCGCATTCTCGACCTCATGGGCGAATCCGAACCGCTGGACGCCGCCGTCAAACAGGCCGAGAAGGATCTCGCCGCCGAAGCCAAACAGGTGGAAGCCGAAAAAGCCGCCGCCCGCGAACGCAGCGGCACCACCCAAAAGAAACTGGCCGAGTCCAAAGCCGAGCGCGCGGCCACCGCCGCCCAGATCCGCCAGGATTACGTCGTCCACTACGAACGCCTGCACAAGCGCTACCCCAACGGCATCGCCGTGGCCGAGGCCATCGACAGCAGTTGTTCGGTCTGCCACATGATCATCCGCCCCGCTGTCCTGCAGGAACTGCGCACCGCCAAGGACGGGCTGGTCTTCTGCGAAAGCTGCAAGCGCATCCTTTACTACAACCCGCCCCAAGCCGTCGACGAGCACGGCAACTGACCTTCCCCCCATGCTTGGCATCGACCCGAAAGCGGCGCGCATCACGTGGTCCGTGGCGGCTACGCTGCTGTTCCTGTTCTTTCTCTACGAAGCTCGCGGTGCCATCCTCCTCTTCGTGGGCGCTATCTTCTTCGCCTATCTCCTGGCTCCTGTCGTCAGCTTCGTCGACCGCTTCGCCCCCAAACGCGCTCCCCGCACGTTGTCGCTTGCCGCGGTTTACATCGTCCTAATCGCCGGCCTCATTGCCGCCGTCGCGACCGTCTCCGCCCGCGCCTCGCAGGAGGCCGCCACCCTCATCACCCGCATGCCCGAGTTCGCCGAAAGCGCGCGCAAACTCAGCACCGTCACCTGGCCCTACTGGCTGGAACCCCTGCGCGCCCCCATCGCTGAAATGCTTCAGGGCCAACTGGAGGGCGGCGTGGAACGCGCGCTCCCCGTGGTGCGGCATGCCGCCGCCCAAGTGCTCGGCGCCCTCGGCAGCATCGGCTTCGCCCTCCTTATCCCCATCCTCAGCTTCCTGATCCTCAGCAGCGCCCGCGAACACCGGCTCATGCTTGTCGACGTCTTCAGCCGCTTCAGTGGTAAGGATCACGTGGAAGGCCTGCTCGACGATATCCATCACATGCTGGGGCAGTACATCCGCGCCTTGTTCCTGCTCAGCGTGGTGGCCTTTCTCGCCTACGAGATCTTTTTCGTCGCCGCCGGCGTCCCGTACGGGGCGTTGCTGGCCGTGATCGGCGGCGTCCTGGAGTTCGTGCCGCTTGCCGGACCCGCCGCCACCGCCGTCATCGCCTGCCTGGTCGCGCTCATCTCCGGATACCCGCATGTGGGCGCCATGGTGGTCTTCTTCATCCTGCTGCGCCTGTTCCAGGATTACGTCATGCAACCGCTATTGCTCGGCCATGGGTTGGAACTCAACCCGCTCCTGGTGCTGTTCGGCGCGCTGGTTGGCGAAGAGATCGGCGGCATCGCCGGCATGATTCTCTCGGTGCCGGTGATGGCCACCCTACGCCTGGTCTGGCTCCGCTCCCTCCGTCAAACAACATGAAGTGGCTTCTGTGTTTCGGCCTGGCTCTCACCGCGCAGGCCCACGTCATCAGCATGAGCAGTGCCGACCTGCGGATTGAAGGCAATCGCGCCACCTGGAGTCTTCGTATTCCCATCTACGAGATCCAGCACGTCAAATCGCCCGAACAGACACTGCTGGCCAATATCCAGTTCACCAGCCAGGGCGTCACCGCGCGCGTTCGCGACCCGAAATGCGCCCCCGATCCCCAGGACGACTCCTTTAAATGCACCGCGACACTGGAGTGGCCTCTGCCGGTGGAAGAGTTGCAGGTCAAGTGTACGTTCCATGCGGTCACGGTGCCCAATCACGTCCACCTCCTGCGCGCCACGCTCGGCGATAAAACAGATCAGGCCATCTTTGATTTTTCACAAACCGGGGCGCGGATGCGCTTCAAGCCGCCCACGCCGTTGGAAGTCTTCACGACGGCGTTCGGCTCCGGCTTCGCCCGCACGTTTGCCGGCGGCGCCACGGTGCTGTTTCTGGCGTGCCTGGCATTGGCCGCCCGCACCCGCCGCGAGTTCCTGCTGCTGGGAGCTTCGTTCTTCGCTGGGGAAACCATCGCTGCTATCGTCCTGCCGCTAACCACCTGGAGCCCCGCACCTCGCTTCGTCGAAGCCGCCATGGCCCTTACCATCGGCTATCTCGCGGTCGAGATCCTGCTACTCCCCACGGCTGGCCAGCGCTGGCTCGTCGCGGCGGTGCTCGGCGGATTCCACGGCCTCGGTACCGGCCTCTATAACATCACCACCGGCTATAACCCGGTGCTGGTTTTGAGTGGGCTGATTTCGTCGGAGATGATGCTGCTCGGGGCTTTCGGGGCGCTGTTTGCGTGGATCGGGCGGAAGCTGGGGACACGCGAAGCGACGGCGTTGCGAGTGGTCAGCGCGGCGCTGCTGGTGGTCGGGCTGGGGTGGTTCTTTGTTCGCTTGAAGACCTGACTAATTGCGGTGCGAGGTTAAGGCTACGGTGGCGAAGCGGAACGCGCCGGTGCGATCCTGGAGTTGACGATTCACTCGACCGAGGGTATGTTCAGACCATGACAATCGATCTCAAGCCGGAACAGGAGCGCATCCTCCGAGAGGCGCTTCGGCAGGGGCGGTTCCAATCGGTGGAAGAAGCTTTGGACGAGGCCCTGCATTCGATTGCCGTTTCCAGCAGCGGAAAACCGGCTTTATCCCCTTCTGAGCGGGCGGCGGCGTTCCGCGCGTGGGCGGCAAGCCATCCACGCACAACGCCTGTTCTTTCCGACGAGGCGATTAGCCGTGAGAGTCATGCCGGGTTCACTCCGTAGTCTCCACCTTACCCGCCTCGCGCTGCGTGATCGCATAGGCGGCCACCAAACTCTCATTACCTTCCCTATCAATGGCCTTAATCCCCAGCACGCAGTCGTCGATCGGCATGTCCTTCAAGACATACTCGGTGATGTTACCGACGTACCATTCGCGCTCCCAATAAGGCGCGGTGGTGGCTCGCATCACGATGGCATAGCCGGCGATATCAGCCTCATCCTTTGGCGCCAGCCACTTCAACACCGCGTCATGCGAGGTCTTGCCGCGCGTCAACATCGGCACCGTGCGGCCCTTCAAGGACCCCGCCGTCGCCGTACGCGCGACCAGCGGCGTGCTGGGCGCCAGTGCCAGACTCGCTGCCGCCGCCAGATTCACCCGCGCCACCCTCGTCGTATAAGCCGGTGACGCATTAACAAACGTGTCGTTGCCGGTGTGCTCCTTCGGCAGATCCTCCGCCGGCGTCGTGAACCGCACCGCCGCAAAGCCGGCCGCATCAAACGGCGTATGGTCGCCGCCGCGCCCGAAGCGGTCGGCACGGAAGACCGTACTCACTTCCATGCCCGGTACGTAGCGCTGCGCCACCTCGCGGATATAGCGCGCCAACTGCCGCGATTTCGAGTCATTCGGATCATTGGAATAGACGTTCACCAGCCGGTTCACGCTGCGGCCCGTGCCGGTCACGTCGCTGCCGATGATATCGTTGTTCAAAACAGCCTCAATCTTGCGGCCGGCCTTCTTGGCCGCTTCCACATGCAACCGCGCGCCCAACAGGCCGTACTCCTCGCCATCAAAGGCGATGAACACCAGCGTGTTGTCCCACTCATAGGCGCTCAGCACGCGCGCCAACTCCATCACGGCCGCCGTACCGCTACCGTCGTCATTCACGCCGGGTGCATCGGCCGTCTGCGTCTTCTCGTGATCCTCTTCTGTTGGGTCATCGGGACTGGCATTCGCCGCGCGCGGCTTCGGGATACGGTTCAGCGAATCGTAGTGCGCGCTGATGATCACCTCGCGTTCGGGGTTAACCCGCCCCTTCAACACCGCCACCACGTTCACCAACTCCACATCGCGCCATACCCGCGCCGACTTCTTCAACATGTGCCGCTCCAGCCGCACTTCCAGCCGCGGACTGTAGCTCTTGAACTCGCTCTCCAACCAGCGGTAAGCCGCGCCTTTGCCCCGCGTGGCATGGTTGGGATCACTGAACAGGTTGCGTGTACCGAAGTCTTCCAGCTTCTTCATCACAGCGGCCACGCGCTCTTCCGACACCTGCTCCAAAGCCTGCGCGATGCGCGGATGAATGGATTTCATGGGAACGGCGAGAGGCTGCGCCTCGACGGGGCCGCATAGAGTCAGTGTAAGGAGAAAGGTCCACGCGAGCATTACGTGTAACGATACCACCGGCAATCACTTCGCGCCAAAGCAGTACAGCGACCCGCGCGTCCGCACATAGATGCGGCTATCGGCAATGGCCGGCGTAGCATAGGTGTCTTCCTGCATATCGTTCACGCCCAGCACTTCCCATTGCGGGCCGGCCTTCAGCACCGTCAGCTTCCCTTCCCCATTCAACAGGAAGACCTTCCCATCGGCGGCAACTGGAGAGGCAAGGTACTCACCCAGACTCTGCGCCGCGCGTCCCTGCTTCAAAACAGCGCCGGTCCGAGGATCCAGCGCCGTCACGATACCGCCGTCCTTCACCATGTAATAAACGCCCTCATACAGCACGGGCGACGCCACGTAGGGCACCTGCTTCTTCATGCGCCACTTGGTAGCGGAGGCCGGCAGCGCACCGGTCGAATTCCCCGGCGTCACCCGGATCGCCCCATACTCGCCCCCGCCAAAGCTGTAGAGCGCATCCCACTCCTTCGCATCTATGTGCCCGTTGCGGTCGGCATCAATCCAGCCGTAGTGATCCTTCCAGTCGGTGTAGGCCTGAAACTCCTGCTTCGATACCGTGCCGTTCTTGTCGGCGTCATAGCTGGCCACCAGTTGCTTGTAGGCCATCGCCCAGGGGCCATCGTGACCGCTGGAAAACGCGACCAGCGAATCACCGTCAACCGCGGGCACACCGATGGTCCCGTCCGACCCAATGGGCATCCACCAGCGCCGCTCGCCCGTTGCCGCATAGTAGGAATCGATGCGCGCCGACCCCACAACAATCAACTGCTTCGGCTGGCCTTGCGGCGCCCACACCACCGGCACCGACCAGCTCATCGGCGCCCCCACCCTGTCTACTCTCCACTTCTGCTTGCCGCTGTTCCTATCCAACCCAAGCAGGAAAGACTTCGAGGTCTGGTCGCACAGAAGCACCAGTGTGTCGCCATCGAGCACCGGCGACGACGCCATGCCGTAGAAGTTATCGAAAGGCCCCAGCGGATGGCGCCAGCGCTCCTTCCCCTCGTGCGTGTAGGCGATCAGACCGAAGTCGGCGAAGAAGACATACACGCCCGCCGAATCCGCCGCCGCGGTCGGGCTGGTGCCGTCGCTCGCTTTGTAAAGCTCCGGCTTGTGAACGCGGGTTACCGCCTGCCGCCACAGCAGCTTGCCGTCACTGCGGCGATAGGCGAGCGTGACTAACTGCTCTCCCTCGCCCGCCGTGAGGTACAGCCGGTCTCCGAAAATAACCGGCGAAGACCGGCCATACGGCGCCGCCGCTTTCCACATCACGTTCTTCGATGGCCCGAACTCGACGGGCAAGCCCTTGGAAGCAGGATCGACGCCCGAGCCGTTCGGTCCGCGAAACTGCGGCCAGTCGGCGGCAGCGGCGGGAAGCGTCAGCGCCAGTAAGGCGTACGGGATGACACGCATGCCTCAGTGTAAGCGACGGCGATGTACAGTGGAAAGAATGCAATTCCGAGGTCTTGCCCTCCGGGGTCTTCTGTTCTTCCTTCCCGCCATGTTGTGGTGCCAGACCGTTACTGGGCCGCTGGTGCGATTCAAAACGACAATGGGCGATATCGACGTAACGCTCTTTCCAAACGACACTCCGCTGACCGTGGCCAACTTCCTGCGCTATGTGAACAAGGGCGCCTACAACAACTCGTTTGTACACCGCCTGGTGGCGGGCTTTATCTGGCAGGGCGGCGGCTATGTGTTCAAGAACAACGATGCCGAGGAGATTCCGCAGGATCCGCCGGTGCGCAACGAGTTCCGCTTCTCCAACGTCCGCGGCACCATCGCCATGGCCAAGCTGGGCAATAACCCGAACAGCGCCACGAACCAATGGTTCTTCAATCTGGGGAACAACTCGGCCAATCTCAATTTCCAGAACGGCGGATTTACGGTATTCGGCCGCGTGGCCAATGATGCGAGCCTCGCCGTGATGGACCGCATTGCCGCCACGCCGGTATATCAGCTCGAAAGCCCCTTCGATTCGTTGCCGCTGGCGAACTACCGCGGAGGCAATATTGCGGAGTCGAATCTGGTGATCATTCGCTCCATCGAGCAGGTGAACACGAATCCCGCGCCCGCGGTGACGGGGATCGTGTCGGCCAGCGGCTTCGGCGCCTTCCCGTCCGCGTCGCCCGGCTCCTTCATCGAGATCTATGGGACCAACCTCGGCGGCACCGCAAGCCGCACCTGGGCCGCCACGGACTTCAACAACGGCGCGGCGCCCACCACCTTGGAAGGCGTTTCCGTCACCATCAACGGACGCCCGGCGTTCATCAACTACGTCAGCCCAACCCTGGTCAACGTACAGGTGCCGGCTGATGTGCCGGTGGAAGGCAATGTGCCCGTCATCGTGAGTTACCAGAATCAGTCGAGCCCGCCCTTCAACCTCGCCATGAAGGCCGCGGTGCCGGGACTGCTGGCGCCCGCGACGTTCAAGGTCGGCGAAAGGCAGTACATCGTGGCGGTGAACGCGGCTAACAGCAGCTTCGCCAGCAACGGCACCATCCCCAACACAACCAACACGCCCGCCGGTGCCGGCGAAACGTATCTGTTCTTTGGGATCGGCTTCGGTGCGGTGGATAACGCGAACATCCCGATCGCCGGCCGCACCGTCACGGGTACGGCGAATATCGTCGCCCCGGTGCGGGTGAAGATCGGCGACCGCGATGCCACCGTCGGCTATGCCGGACTGGCGCCCAACCTCGTTGGCCTCTATCAATTCAACGTGACGCTACCCGCCGATGTGCCCAGCGGCGATCAGCCCGTCGAGGTAACGCTCGGCAATGAGCGCGTCGCGCAGAACCTGTTTATCAGCGTCCGGTAGGAGAACCATGCGTCCCTGGCTTGCCCTTTTCATGGCGGTCACGCCCCTGCTGGCGATTGACGGCAGCGGCCCTTCGGTCGAGATCCGGAACAAGGCCATCACGGCCAAGATCTTCCTGCCGGATCCGGAGAAGGGCTACTATCGCGGCACGCGCTTCGACTGGTCCGGCAACACCTACAGCCTGAGGACGAAGAACCACGAGTACTTCGGGCAGTGGTTCCCGAAGTATGACCCGAAGCTGCATGACGCCATCATGGGGCCTGTCGAGGAGTTCCGCTCCCCCGATGGCGGCCTGGGCTATGATCTGGCAAAGCCGGGCGAGACATTCATCCGCATCGGCGTGGGCGTGGTCAAACGCATCGACGACAAGCCATACCAGAGCTTCCAGACTTACGACATGGTCGACCATGGCAAGTGGAAGGTAAAGACCGGGCGAGACCGCATCCGGTTCACCCATGAGCTGAAGGGACCTAACGGCTACGCCTATCGTTACGTAAAGACCATGCGGCTGGTAGGCGACGACGCGCGGCTGGTGATCGAACATGAGTTGAAGAACACCGGCAAGCGGAAGATCGAGACCCAGCAATACAACCACAACTTCTTCGTGATCGACGGCCAGCAGACCGGCCCGGGGTTGACCGTGAAGTTCCCGTTCGACTTAAAAAACCAGCGCCCCCTGCGCGGCGATGCCGGACTGATCAAAGGCGGCGAGATTAGCTACACAAAGGCGTTGGAAACCGGGCAGACCTTCTTCGGCGAGTTTGCCGGTTCGGACAAGGCCTCCGATTACGACATCACGATTGAGAACCAGAAGGCGAAGGCGGGGGTGAAGGTAAAGGGCGACCGCCCCGTATCCCGGCTGGTGTACTGGTCAATTAAGACCGTGTTCTCCCCAGAGCTCTACATCGATCTAGGAGTAGAGCCGGGACAATCCACAAAGTGGACCTACACCTACACCTTCTACGACCTACCCTAGCGATGGAGGGCGGGTGCCCACACCCGCGCGCGGTCCCCAGACCGCGCTTCCCGGAGCGGGGCCTGGGGGCCCCATGCGGGTCAGGGGACCCGCCCCCCCTACTTCGGATACAACCGCAACCGGAACATAGCCGGGTATTCATGTTCCGCCAGCACTTCCTCCGTAGCGGTGAACTCCGCCGCCTGCAATAATCCCTCCGCACTAGGCGCCGTCAAAACCGTCACCACCCCATGCGGCGTCTCCGCATTCGGAGCCAGCCGCTCAATCACCGGATCCTCCGCGATCGTCTCCACAAAAGCCTTCAAAACCCGGTTCGTCTCATGCGACCCAATCAACACAATATTCGCCTTCAGATCCGCATTCGTAATCGACGAAGCCGGCCGCATCTGCAACCCGCTCCCATGCTCGGCAAACAACACGGCAATGCGCGTGGCGGCATACGCCTCGGCGATCGGCATCACATCGCCCGGCAGTTCCCCATGAATCAGCAAATTGCTATTCTTGCTCCGCCAGTACGGCGCCCAGAAGCGCTCCACCGCGCTCGGCTCGTCCGCGGCCGCTAACTCCCGAGGATCGGCCTCATAGAAAAACGCCCGAAACTCCCCGCGAGGGATCGTCAGCCGCATCGGCTCGCGGCGGCCTTCATTCGCGAAGTAGAGCCTCAGCCGCTCCCGAATCTTCTCCACCGCATCGGCGACCGCCGTGTTATCCCGCACATCGTAGCCCGGCTCCAAACCCAGCACCGCGACGCCAATATCATGCTCGCGCAGCGCATCCAGATTCCCCGACTGCGTGTAGTAACAGATATACAGCAGGATCTCCGAGAGTTCCTCCTCGCCATGAAACAGCGGGCTGAGCAGGATCCGCTCCACAATCAGGCGCGGGTCTTCCGACGGCGCGCTCTGCGCAGGCCTCACGTCTGCATGCCCCGCAGAACCGCATCGGCCACCCGGATCACGGCGCACATTTCCTTAATGTCATGCACGCGCACGATATGAGCCCCGCCGATCACCGCCGCCGTCACCGCAGCGGCCGTCGCGAAGGTGGTCTCCTGGTCGCTGCTCTGTTTGAGAAAGCTCTTGCGCGAAGGACCCACCAGCACCGGCATATCCAGCTTCTGCAACAACGATAGCCGGCCCAAAATCTCGGTATTCTCTTCCTTGCGCTTGCCGAAGCCGAGGCCCGGATCAACCACGATCCGGCTCTTATCCAACCCCGCGCGCATGGCGCGATGGATGCATGCGGCAAGATCCGCGGCGACGGCCCCGGCCGGGTCCTTCAAAGGCGGCAACTTCGCCCAGGTCTCCGGTGTGCCACGCATGTGGTTCAGAACCAGCCCCGCGTCTTGGTTGGTGGCCACCTTCGCCAGCAGCGGGTCGAAGGTAAGGGCGCTCGGATCGTTGATGATCTCGGCTCCATGCTGGATGGCCTTCTCGGCCACCGCCGCCTTGTACGTATCCACCGAGATCGGGACCGCCAGCTTTCCGTTCAGCTTCTTCAACACCGGAACCAACCGGTGAAGCTCTTCTGCTTCGGAGATGCGGGCCGAGCCCGGTGCGGTGGATTCGGCGCCGATGTCGATAACATCGGCGCCCTGTTCTTCCATTTCAAGAGCCCGCGCATAGGCGCGGTCGGGATCCATGAAGCGGCCTCCGTCGGAGAAGGAGTCCGGTGTAATGTTCAGAATTCCCATGATCAAGGTGCGGTCGCCGAGTTGGATCTCACGCTGCCGCACCTTCCAAAGATGGCGCTTACGAGTCACTTGCCTCTATGGTAACGGATCGGGCTCCGCCAACCGCGTGCTGTTTCTAAAGGCGATGTAGTACATCACCGGGACGGTCATCCGCGATAGCAGCAGGCTGGCCACTTCGCCGGCCATCAGCGCAATGGCAAGGCCCTGGAAGATGGGGTCGAAAAGGATCACGCTGGATCCCACCACGACGGCGGCGGCGGTCAGCATCATCGGACGGAATCGCACCGCGCCCGCTTCGACTACGGCCTCGGCAAGCGGCATCCCTTCGCTCCGCCGCAGTTCAATGAAATCGACCAGGATGATACTGTTGCGCACCACGATGCCCGCTCCCGCGATGAAACCGATCATGCTGGTGGCGGTGAAGAACGCATTCATCAGCCCATGCGCCGGCAGGATGCCCACCAGCGAGAACGGAATCGCCGACATGATCACCAACGGGGTCAGGAACGACTGGAACCAGCCGACCACCAACACATAAATCAACACCAGCACGGCGGCGAACGCCAGGCCAAGATCGCGAAACACTTCGTAGGTGATGTGCCACTCGCCATCCCACTTCAAGGCGTACTCGTTAGGATCATGCGGCAGCTCCGACACCCACTGCGGGATCCGGATCTTCGGCCCCAGCGCCAGGATCGCGTAGACCGGAGCTTCCATGGCGCCCGCGATATCGGCCGTCACATAGGTCACCGGCATGAGGTTCTTATGGTAGATGCTGCGGTCTTCCTGCACGGTCTCGATGCGGACCACCTCCCGCAGCGGCACCAGCCCCCCGGTATTGGATCGCACTTTGAGTTCTTGCAGGCGGTCGAGGCCGGAACGGGCGGCGCGGTCCAGACGCAGGTAGAGCGGCACGTCTTCTTTGGCCGCATCGTCATGCAGCAGCCCGGCAACCTCCCCACCCGCGGCAACGCGCAGCGTCCGGACAACGGCTTCTTCGGTGATCCCATGGATGGCCGCCTTCTGGCGGTCCAGCGCGATGCGGTGCTTGGTTTGAGCGTCTTCGACATACCAGTCGATATCGACAATACCGTCCACCTCCTGCATCGCCTTGCGAACGGCTTGCGCCTCTTCCCTCCGCCGCTGCTCGTCCGGGCCGTAAATCTCAGCCACCAGCGTTTGCAGCACCGGCGGACCGGGCGGCACTTCCGCCACCTTGACATTGGCGTTGTAGCGCAGCGCGGTGGCCTGCAGCGATTGGCGCACGGCTTTGGCGATCTCGTGGCTCTGCCGTTTGCGATGCTCCTTGCCGGTAAGGTTCACCTGGATGTCGGCCACGTTGGCCCCGGCGCGCAGGTAGTAATGCCGGACAAGTCCGTTGAAGTTATAGGGCGATGCCGTGCCGGTATAGGTCTGCACGTTGACCACCTCCGGCTGTTTGAGGGTCTCCTCGGCCAGCGCCCGCGCGGCTTGCGCTGTAGTCTCCAGCGGCGTGCCCTCGGGCATGTCGATGATGATCTGGAACTCGCTCTTGTTGTCGAACGGCAGCATCTTCACCTGGACGAAGCCGATGTAGACCAGCGCCATGGAGCCGATCAGCAATACACTCACCAGTCCCAGAAAGCCCCAGCGATAGAAGGCATTGCGCAGCAGGCCGCCCATGAAGCGGCGGTACATGCGAGTAACGAAGTCTTCCTTGCCATGATCGTCGCCATGGGCCTGCCGGCCGAGTACACGCACCGCGACATAAGGCGTCACCCAAAAGGCAACCAGCAGCGAAAAGACCATCGCGGCCGACGCACCGATGGGAATCGGCCGCATGTACGGCCCCATCAACCCGCGCACGAAGGCCATCGGCAGGATAGCCGCAATCACCGTCAGCGTGGCAAGGATCGTGGGATTGCCCACTTCATCGACCGCATGCACCGCCACCTTATGGAAGTCCGGCGTGGAGCCATGCAGTCGCTGGTGGCGAACGATATTCTCCACCACCACAATGGCATCGTCCACCAAAATACCAATGGAGAAGATGAGGGCGAAGAGCGTGATGCGGTTCAGCGTATAGCCGTAGAGATAGAAGGTCGTCAGCGTCAGGGCGAGCGTGACGGGGATAGCCGCGAACACGATCACAGACTCCCGCAGGCCCAGCGTCAACGCAATCAGCACCGTGACCGAGATCACCGCGATCGCCATGTGATACAGCAGTTCATTGGACTTCTCCGCCGCCGTCTCCCCGTAGTGGCGCGTGATCTCCATCCGGATCCCATTAGGCAGCGCAAAGCCCTGGGCGCGTTCGAGAGCCTGTTCGGCCACCGCGATGGCATTGGTCCCCTTGCGTTTGGCGATGGCCAGCGTGACTGCGGGTGCAAAGCCTTCCTGCGTGCCGAACTGGACGTACTGCGAGGGCTCCTCGCCCCCATCGGCGATCTCCGCCACATCGCGCAGGTAGACGGGACGCCCGGCATGCGCGCCAATCACGAGGTTGCGAACATCCCCGGCATCGCGCAGATAGCCGCCGGTTTCTAAAATGACCTCGGCGTTGTTCTGCGTGAAGCGGCCTGCCGGCGCGCGGCGGTTCGCTGAGCCGAGACTGCCCATGACTTCCAGCGCCGTGAGGGAATACGTGCTCAACCGGGCGGTGTCGAGAATCACCCGCAGTTGCCGCCGTTGCCCCCCGAGAATGGTGACCGCACTGACATCGGGCGTCTGTTTGACGCGGTCGTGCAGTTGCGCCGCCACCTGTCGCAGTTGGAAGTCGTTCACGCCTTTTCCATGCAGGGTGAGAGCAAGGATCGGCACGTCGTCGATAGATCGCGGCTTGATCAGCGGTTGGGAGGCGCCGGGAGGAATCAGGTCGAAGTTCGCGAACATCTTCTGATTCAGCCGCACGATACTGCGTTCCTCGTCTTCGCCGACCTTGAAACGTACGATGGCCAGCGCGCCGCCGGGGCTCGAGGTGCTGTAGATGTACTCGACGCCGGGGATCTCCCACAGCAGCTTCTCCATCGGCTTGGTGACGCGCTCTTCTACTTCCCGTGCCGAGGCGCCTGGCATCGCCACGAAGATGTCGATCATGGGCACAATGATCTGCGGCTCTTCTTCCCGCGGCAGCATCGCCACCGAGAATGCGCCCGCCATGATGGAAGACAACACGAACAGAGGAGTCAGCCGCGAATGCAGGAAGGTCTTCGCAAGACTACCCGCAATGCCGGCCTTCATGGCCGCACCTCAACCCGCATCCCATCGCGAACCGGCGTCCCCCCCGGCTGGATGACCAGGTCCTTCGAAGACAAGCCAGTGAGGATCTGGATGAGATCGCCGCGGCGCTCGCCGCTGGTCACCATGCGGCTGCGGGCCACGGATTGCTCGGCCACCAGCACCAGTTCGAGCGAGCCTTCGCGCCGCACCGCCGCGGCCGGAACCGCCATAACCTGCGACTCGCCACCGGAGTAACGCAGCCGCCCGGACATGCCGGAGCGCAGGCCGGGGATCGCGGGGAGGTCCACCTTCACGGTGATGGTACGGCTGGCGGCGTCCACCGAGGGCACGATCTCGCCGATGACGCCCTGTACCTCGCGGGCCAGCGCGTCAAGGTTGACGTCGACCTTCTGGCCGCGCCGCAGGGAAGGCAGCAGCGACTCTTCGACCGGAGCCTCCAAACGATAGCCGCCCGCCTGATCGAGGATAGCGAGCGGAGTGCCAGGCGTAGCCAGTTGTCCCGGCTCCACGCGCTTCTCCATCACAACACCGGCGAAGGGCGCGGTCACCGTCGTATAGCCACGGTTGACATCCACGGTGTGGACGGCTTCCAACGCCTGAGCCTGTCTCGCTTCCACCTGTTTACGCTTGGCCGCCGCGGCTTCCACCTGCGCTTCCGCCAATCGCAGGCGGGCCTGCGCTTCATCGAACTCCTGCGAGGAGACCGACTTCTTATCGTGCAACTCCTGCACGCGGCGAAACGTCACCTTGGCCAGTTCCAACTGCGCCTTGGCGGCGTTGATCGCACTATCCACCTCGGCTGCGCCGCTGACGGCCTCGCGCTGCGCGGCCTCCGCCTGGCGCCTGGCGACATCCAGATCCTGCGCGTCGAGGATCACCAGCGTCTGGCCGGCGCTCACCACATCGCCCGTCTGAAAGCGCACCTCGCGCACGTACGCCATCAACCGGGCGGAGACCGGAACGCTGCGGCGGGCGCGGACGGTGCCGATAGCCTCGCGGTCCATGCTCCAGGCCAGCAGTTCGGGGACGCGTGCCGTGACCGCGACCGGCGCGGTATCAGCGGCGCCCTTGGCCTTTTGAGCCGGCTCCTCTTTCGAGCTACAAGCGCCGAGCAGCAGCAGCGGCGCGGACAGGATCAATCGTTTCATCGGAGGACCTCGGAGCCGGGTTGCAGATCACCGGCGGCATATTCGAGCGTGGCGGCGGCGGCACGCTGGTCATGGATGGCAAGCAGACGGCGCAGGCGGGCCTCCTGCAGGGCCACTTCATTACGGATCAGTTCGGTGACCGTACTCAATCCGGCTTCGTAACGGTTGCGGGTGATACGCAGACTTTCCTCGGCCTGGGCGATGGCGGCCTGGCTGACGGTAATGCGCTCGGTGGCGGCATTGACTTCGGCATGGGCGCGGCGAACGCCCAGTTGGACGGCTGCCTCGAGTTGCCGCTTGCCGGCTTTGGCCGCTTCCAACTGCGCCTCGGCCATCTTCACTTGTTGACGGGTCTTGAAGCCATCGGAGAGATTCCACCGCAGGCCGCCGGCGATAAACCAGTTGCCGCCACCCTGGGTGGCGAACTTGTTGCGATCCGCTTCCAGCAGGGCGCGAACGCTGATCTGGGGGAAGTAACCGCTGCGGGCGAGCCGCCGCTGGGTATCGGTGAGTTCAATGGCGAGGCCGGCCTGGCGCGCGTCCGGGCGCGCCGACACCGCCTGCTGTTCGAGTGCTCCGCGATCCCGCGAGGGAGCGGCGAGAACGGCCAAGGGCGTGGTGAGATTCCAGCGGGCGTCGAGCGGAGCGCCCACCGCTTCGTTGAAGGCGGCTTGGGCAACGTCGGCATCGAGCCGGGTGCGGATCCGCTGCTCCTGCATGGCGGCCACATGGACCTGGATGGAGAGGACGTCGGCATCGGTCGTCATGCCAGCGTTGCGTAGGTTGGTGGCGCGTTCCAGGCTGGCTTCAGCCGACCGCAGCGACTCGGCGGCCACCTTCAGGCGTTCGGCCGCCAGTTGCAGGCCAAGGTAAGCGCGGGCGGCATTCACACCCAGGTCATTCGCGGTGGCTCGTTCCGTCTCCATCGACAGCTTACGTTCGAGGTCCGCCGACTGCACCTGCAGCCGCGTAGCGCCGCCGTTATAGATAGTCTGCGAAACGCCCACTTGCGATTGAAAGTTCTGCACCGAGGCGGGGTTATTCAGGCTATCGAGACGGAAGTTGGATTCCGCAAAGCGGCGCTGGGTGAGCAAAGTGCCGAAGACATAGACCGGGTTATTGCCGCGCTGGTAGGACTCGCTGTAATCGACCTGCGGGAGATAACCCGCTCGGGCCTGCGCGATGCGATGCGCGGCAGCCTGCGTGCGGAGGCGCGCCGCGGCAATCGCCGCATGCTGCTTCTGGGCCATAGCAACGGCATCGGAAAGCGACAGATCTTGCCCAAAGGCAGCCATTGCCACCAGGCCGGCCAGAAAGGTCATCCCCGGACTCCCAGTTTGCGCAGGAAGGTAACCATGGGACACCAGTTGGTAAAGGCCGATTGAAACAGGTTGAGGCCCACGAAGGCGGTAAAGAGGTAAAAGCCGGGGTGGACATAATGGCCGAGTGCCACGGATGCCATCACGAAGGCCCCGGCGATCAAGCGAAGGTAACGATCGACATTCATAACGCAAACGCATCCTTTCAGGCGGAAGGATGCAGCCGGCGGTTTAAGGTGACAAACTGAAGGTTCGAGGACATGAGCCAGGCAACGGAAGTGGAATTGGCGAAACGGCTGATGGCGGGCGATACCTCAGCGTTTGAACCCTTCTGCGAAGGGATGCAGGGGCGGTTGTTCCGGTTCGCGTTCGCCAATTGCGGGCAGCGCGAAGATGCCGAAGAGGTGGCCCAGGAGACGCTGCTGAAGGTGTTCGAGAGCCTCAAGCAGTTGCGCGAGCCCGAGCGCATCCGGCCCTGGGTCTTTCGCATCGCGAAAAATATCTGTTACATGCGGCGGCGGAAAAGCATCTACGCCCCTGAGGAAGAGCTTTCGCTCGATCAACTCATGCCGGGATTTAGGGACCATGCCGAGGGCAGAAAGCTGGAGATCGCGGATTGGTCGCATCTGCCCGAAAACGAGGCGATGAGCGCCGAGACGCACGAGATGTTGCGCCAGTCGATACTGGAACTGCCCGAGATCTATCGCCACACACTGCTTCTGCGGGACATGGAAGAGCTTTCCACCGAGGAGACCGCCGAAGTGTTGGGAATCAACACCGATGCGGTCAAGACACGGCTGCACCGGGCGCGGCTGGCCCTGCGGCAGAAGATGGATCGTCGCATGAGGATGGAGACGGCGGCTCGATGACACCCATGGAGTGCCGCGAAATCTTTGCGCAATTGTCGGAGTACCTCGATGGGGAGTTGCCCCCCGATTTGTGTGAGCGGATGTCGGCGCATATCGAAGAGTGCCCGCCTTGCGTGGCCTTCGTCGAGAGTCTGAAGAAAGCCGTGGGTCTGTGCAAGGGCATGAAGGCGGAAGCGCCCGCACCCCGCCCGTTGCCGGAAGATTTGAAGGCGCAACTGCTGGCGATCTTGGCACGCCAAGGCTGAGCTACGCGTGGGCCGGCCCGCGCAGCATATCGCGGTGTAGCGCCTTAGGCGTGGGCGCCCCCAGCATGGCCATATTTCGGGCGAGCTCCGTTTGCGCCATCTCCAGCACGGTTTGCACCCCCTCGGCCCCATATGCGGCCAATCCCCAGAGAATCGGCCGGCCAAGCAGCACGGCGTCAGCACCCAGAAGCAACGCCTTCAGAATATCCGTGCCCCGGCGGAAGCTGCCATCAATCAGAATGGGAATCCGGCCGTTAACGGCCCCGGCGATCGCAGGGAGCAAGTTGAGCGACGGCTGCTTCGAGCGTTCGTACGTGGAAACGATAATCCCCTGGACACCATGCTGCAGCGCCTGGCGGGCCTCCTCAACCGTAACGATGCCTTTAAGCAACACCGGAACGGCAACGCCTTTGCGAAGCCGGTCAATCTGAGCCCAGGGGATAGCAGGCGTGTTAATCGTCAACACCAGGGCTTTATAACCGCCTTGCCCAACTTGCCCAGCGTTGGCGTTCACCTGTAACCACAGCGGCGCTTTGGCTTCTTCGAGCAGCCTATCAACGGGCGTGCTGCTATCGGCGGAAACGATCACCGCCGTATTGGCGGCTCCGGCACCGCGCACCATCGCGAGTTCGCCATCCGGATGAAAGCGCTGCTGTCGGGCAAGGGGAGCCACCAGGATCGGCGCGAACAGCGGCTGTCCGCACACCTCCGTCGCCAGATCCATCTTCGTGGTATCCACCATCACACGCGGGCGAAAGATGAGATCGTCGAAAGCCGAGCGGTCACCGCCGGCGACTAAAGCGAACGTAGCGGGCTCCAGCTTTCTGGCGGCCATCGCCTCGAACTCGGGAATACAGGCGAACTCCGCCAGTGGAGTCATGCGGCCGTCGGGCTCGCCGGCAACGGCCCTCCCCGCCGGTACCGGAGTGCGCGGGCGCGCGATGATCAGCTTGCTGGTAGCGGACGCCGTATCCCGGCAGCCGGCCTGCGCCATGGCCAGCTTGAACTCGGCCTGGACAATCTCCAGCACACGCTGCACGCCGCCGGGTCCATAGGCAGCCAGCCCCCAACGCGGCACACGGCCCAGGCAGACGGCCTTCGCCCCCAGCGCCAGCGCCTTCAGGATATCCGCGCCGCGGCGGAAGCCGCCGTCAATGAGCACCGGAACCCGTCCATTGACGGCCTCGACGATCTCCGGCAGCACTTCCAGCGTCGAAGGCGAGTAGTCCATCGCGCGCCCGCCATGGTTGGAAATAATGATCCCTTCCACCCCATGCTCCAGGGCGAGCTTGGCGTCCTCCGGAGTCAGAATGCCCTTGGCCAACAGCGGCACCTTCACCATCGGGCGGATCTGGTCGAAGAAGGTCCAGTTGTACCAGAGGCGTTCGTTCCAGATACGATAGCGATGCTCGGCGCCGCGGCGGCCGCGCTGGCTGGGGCGGCGGTCGGTGAGGTTGCGGTCATGAAGCGAACGCTCGTAGACCGCGGCCTGCTGGTCGACGGTCACCACGATAGCCTGCGCGCCGGCGTTTTGGGCAGCGGCCAGCAACTCCTGATTGGCGGCTAAGTCCTGGCGCGGATACAGTTGCCACCAGAGATTCCCCTTCGCGGCCGCCGCGATCTTATCAACCGTCGTGCTGGCATTGTGGCTGACAATGAACGGCGTACCGGACGCCGCCGTGGCGCCGCGATAGGTGCCCGCCTCGCCGTTGGGGTGAAGTTGGATATGCGCGGCAGTGGGCGAGATCAGGATCGGGTAAGCGAGTTTGTTTCCGAAAAGCTCCACGCCGCAGTCCACCTGCGCCGCGTCGATAGCGGCCTTGGCGGCAAGGTCGAACCACTCGAACGCGTGGCGGTTGCGCCGCAGCGTATACTCGCTTTCCGAACCATAAGCGGTGTAGTCGTAGGCAGAGCGTGGCAGGCGCGCAAAGGCGACCGGCTCGAAGTCGTAAGCGGTGCGCAGTTCATCCAGCCAGGGGACACGGGAGTGATCCCGAAACGGATCCTGCTGCGCGGCGACGATCGGAGAAGCGGCCACGAAAGCGGCCAGTTGGCGCAGGGCAAGGCGGCGCGTGGAGCGGCGGGTCGGCATAGACGGCAGGTCCAGTGTATCGGGTTAGCGAAGCATTTGGCGTACTCGCGGGAGCAGCCCTTCGGCCATCCAGAAGAAGCCGAGGTCGTTGGGGTGGCTGCCGTCGACAAGGCCATCGGCGCGATCCGGGCCCAGCAGGTCAGTGCCTTCCACGATCTGAAGGTTACGGTCGCCGGCGGCGATGCGTTTGCCCGCCACCGTACGGATAAGCTCGCGCATGGCATCCAGACGCGGGCCGGCCTCCCCTCCCCAGGCTTCCTTCGAGGAGGCGATGGGCGTAATGACAAGAATCGGCACATTGGGGTGCTTGTCGCGGAGGGTAGCCAGAAACGGCTCGTAGACCTCGCGCAGAGATTCCACCACCCGGTTGTTCTGCGCGAAATCAAGCACGAACATCGACGCATCGATCTCGGCCACGGCTTTGGCGACGGCCTGTTCCCCCTTCCCGTTTCCGGAGAAGCCAAGGTTCACGAAGTCAAGATTCAGCCGCCGGGCCAGGATAGCCTGATAGCTCATGCCAGGACGCGACGCGCAGCCGCCCTGCGTAATCGAGGTGCCATAAAATACCACCGGCTTCGGTGTGGAAAAGGGCGCCGCGCGTTCGAGCTTGCCATCGGCGTCAATGCCGATGGCGTGCAGCTTAACGGCCTGGTAGAGAGGCAGGTAAAGCGTGACTTCCCGCATCTTCGCTGGTCCGGTGAGCGAAAGGATATCCGAGTCGCCCGCCTGTTTGATGTTGACTTTCTCATCGGGAATGACGGTGCCCCAGTAAGTGCCATCCAGGTAGAGGTCGATGCCGCTCTGGCCGAACGCATGCATGTTCTTCATGTTGGGAGGGCCGGGGTATTCGGCGCGAATGCGGACAGAGCGGGAGTCGGTCTTGAAGCGGATGCGCGCGCCGCTGGGAGAGCGGGAGAGATTCCACACCGCCGGCGGAATGCCGTCCTTCACGCGGATGGGCATGCGGTATAGATCCGAGGCGCCGTTCTCCCGGTACCAGGGTAAGCCGCGCACTTCCAGCGGAGCGTCGTTGGGGCTCAGCCAGCGCGTCTCGGCGAAGAGGGAGGCGGCGGTCAGGAGGAAAAGCGAAACGGCAAGCATGCCGACATTATGACCGATCGGGAGTGGGCTCCTCTTCGTTGACGGCCGGCAGGGTGAAGTGGAAGGTCGTTCCCTGCCCCGGTTCGGACTCCAGCCAGATCTTGCCTCCGTAGTGTTCGACGATGCGTTTGACGATGGTGAGGCCGATGCCGGTCCCTGCGATCTCCTGGCCGTGAAGGCGCTTGAAGAGACCGAAGACGCGCTGGTGGTAATCGGGGTGGATGCCGATGCCGTTGTCGGCCACCGAGAAGTGCCAGCCGGCCCTCTCCGAGCTAGCCGTAATCCGGATCTCGGGCGAACGCTCGGGATCGCGGTACTTGATCGCGTTGCTGATCAGGTTCTGGAAGATCTGGACCAGGTGCGGATGAGGTACGGGCACAACGGGGAGGTTCTGATAGGCAAGCTTGGCGTTGGCGGCGGCGAGGCGTTCGCTAAGAGCTTCGCGGACATCGTGGATGGCAGCCGCGCTATCGCCGCAGGCGGAGCCGGATTGCGTATCGAGGACGCGTGTGTACAGCAGCAGGTCGCGCACCAAAGCGCTCATCCGAAGCGCCCCGGCGCGCACCAGGAGCAGGAACTCGCGGTCCTGCCCCTGCAGCCGGTCGCCCAGGCGGCGCACGAGCATCTCGGAAAAAATGCTGACGTTGCGAAGCGGTTCCTGCAGGTCGTGGGCCGCGGCGAAGGCGAACTCCTCCAGTTGTACGTTGTAGCGGCGAAGGGTTTCCTCGGCTTCCTTGAGCTTATGAATCTCGGTGCTGGTGCCCACCCATTGTGAGACGTCTCCGGTCACCGCATCGCGAATGGGAACGGCGCGGGCCATGAACCAGCAATAACGCCCGTCTTGACGGCGATAGCGGAACTCGGCCTCGAAGCGGGAGCCGCTCTGTAAGGCTTCGCGCCATTTCTGGCGGATGGATTCGACGTCCTCGGGGTGACAAAACCAATGCCAGGCAAGATGATTGAGATCCGGAAGCGCGCGGCCCGTGTACTCCTGCCAGCCCCGGTTGGCGTAAAGGATATTGCCATCCGGGCCGGTGAGCCAGATGAAGTCGGGAACCGCTTCCCCCAGCGTGCGGTAGAACTCCTCGCGTTCCTTGAGGGCGTCTTCGGACCGCTTGCGGTCGGTGACGTTCATGACATAAGCGCACATGCCTTCCTCGGTGGGATAGGCCCGCACTTCGAAGGTCTGGCCGGAGCCGAGGCGCGGGTCGCTGACTTCGAACAGGCGCGGGATGCGTTCCTCCATGACGCGGTGGTATTCCGTCCAAAGCAAGGTGTCGCGGGTATTGGGAAAAAGATCCCAGACCACATTGCCGAGCAGTTGTTCCCGCGTGTAGCCGGAGCGCTCCAGCACACGGTCGTTGACGTAGAGAAAGCGCCACTGGCGGTCGAAGGAGAGGAAGCTTTCGGAGATGGAAGAGAGCGTGCGTTCGAGAAGGTTGGCGGTACGGGCGGCTTCGGCTTCAGCGAGCTTGCGGCTGGTGATGTCCATCGCGACGCCCATCAGCTTGGCCGGAGCGCCGTTAACATCGCGGATGAGGTGGCCCTTGCCCTGGATCCAGCGGATCGAGCCGCCGATCGGCTGGGTGCGGTACTCCACGTCGTAAGGGGCGTTGTCGTTCAGGCTGCGGTCCACGGCTTGCTGCACACGGTCGTAGTCGTCCGGATGAACGGTACCCATGGCGGAGTGATACGTGCCGCTGAAGTCGGCGGGATTGAGGCCGGACGCCAGCCGTAGTTCGTGGGACCAGGTGACCTGGCCGCTGCGGATGTCCCATTCCCAGGTACCCATGCGCGCGGCGTCCAGCGCAAGTTGGAGGCGCTCCCGCTCCACCTTGAGGGCGGACTCGGAGAGCTTGCGCTCTTCTATATCGATGGCCGTTCCGAGCCAGCGATGGCGGCCGTCGGCGAGGGCGAAACGATTGGCGCGGGCGAGATGCCAGCGATATTGGCCGTCCTGGCGAAGGAGGCGGTATTCGGTATCGAACGGCAAACCAAGTTGCGCCGAACGAAGGGCTTCGGCAACCACCCTTGGCTGGTCTTCGGGATGGACCGTGGACGTCCAGCCGCGTTCCACCGTCTGTTCCCACGTGAGGCCCGTGTAGGTGTGCCAGTGCTGGTTGACGTAGCTCAGGTTGCCGTCGTCGCCGGCCATCCACACGAACTGCGGGATGGCTTCGCTAAGGAAGCGATACCGCGCTTCGCTTTCGCGGGCCTGCTCTTCGGCCTGGCGCCGGGCCGTGATGTCTTCGACGATGGCGATGCTCTGCAAAGGGCGGCCGCCGTCGTCGGGAACGACCGACACCGTGGCCCGCACCCAAACCACGGAGCCGTCCTTGCGGAGGTAGCGCTTTTCAATCGCGATAGGCGAGGAGTCGCCGGCAAAGAGGTCGCGGATGGCCTTCTGATTGGCCTCGCGATCCTCGGGATGGGTTACCTCGAGATAGGTTTTGCCGATCAGTTCCGCTTCCGGATAGCCGGTGATCTCCACCATCTTCGGATTCACCGAGAGGAAGCGGCCGTTGGTATCGCACGTGGCCAGGCCGGCGGCGGCGACTTGGAAGACGGCGCGAAAGCGCGACTCACTGGCGCCAAGGGCGGCTTCGTGATGGGCGCGGCGAACGGCGATGCGGGCGAGATGCAGGAGGTCGCGAAGGGCCTCGGCTTCCTGCACGGTCGGAACGCGGGATTGTATGCAATAGGCCGCGAAGGTGCCATAGAGTTCGCCGTCGTCGGCGAGGATGGGGAAGGACCAGCAGGAGCGGTAGCCGGCGCGCTGCGGCCACTGTTTGCGCGCGCTCCAGGCCGGGTCGGTGTCAATGTCAGGGGTGATGACCGGCTGGCGAAGGTAGGCTGCGGCACCACAAGTGCCCGTCTGCGGAGCGATCGGCAAGCCGTCCTGAAGTACGTCGATGTACCAGGAGGGAAGGTTCGGGGCGGCGGCGACGGTCAGCAGCGAAGTATCCGGGTTGGCCCGCATCACGAAGCACGTGGTGCCGGGGATCTGGAACTCGGCGGTGAGGCAGATGCTGGTGAGGATGCCCGAAAGGGGTGCGTGCTGGGCGACCGTCTCCAGGATGGCTCGCTGCATGTTGCGCGCGGCCTGTTCCGTCTTGCGAGCGGTAATGTCGCGGGCGATCGTGGAGACGCCGATGAGCTCCCCGCTGCCATCCCAAATGGGAGAGGCGCTGAGCGAGATGTGAACAAGGCGGCCGTCGCGGCAGCGGCGCTCGGTCTCGTAGTGTTCCACCCGCTCGCCCTGGCGGATGCGGGAAAGGATGTCGGGCATCTCGCTGCTATTAGGGTTGGCGGCGAGCATCGAGATCGGTTGGCCGATAACGTCGGCCGCCGGGTAACCGAACAGGCGCTCCGCGGCGCCGTTCCAGGTCACGATGAGGCCGTCCAGATTTTTGCTGATGATGGCGTCGTCGGAGGATCGGACGATGGCGGCGAGGAAAGTTGCGTCTGGTGGGGCGGACATAGTGGGGGTCGGTTTTGGCGCAGCTTCCATGGATTGAGATAGACCGGATTGGGAGTTCACTTGTTACTTCTTGTACGACGTCGGCCGGCATGGAGCGGGTTGCGTTGCCAAGCCGATATCGATACTATAGCCGGGTCATGAACAGACGGGATTTTCTTCGCAATGCGGGCGCCCTGGCTGGCTTGCCCGCGGCTCTGGCGGCGCAGTCCAGGCGCGGTGGCGGCGACAACCGCGATAAGGGCTTGCAGCCGTTGAACGGCGGCAAGATCGGCAATACGCCGGCGATGAAGATCACCGATATCAAGACCTTCCTCATTGGAGCCGGCGGGCGGAACTGGCTGTACGTAAAGATACTCACCGACCAAGGTCTGCATGGAATCGGCGAGGCGTATTCGGCGGGTCCGGACGAAGCCACGGTCAAGGTCATTGAAGACTTCAAGCTGTGGCTGGTGGGTCAGGACCCCCGGAACGTGCAGTATCTGTTCGACCTCATGTACAACACGACGCGCTTTCCCGGCGGCATCATCACCAACTCGGCCATCAGCGGAATTGAGCATGCGTTGTGGGATCTGGCCGCCAAGTCGGCGGGCGTGCCGGTATGGGCGCTGCTCGGCGGGCGTGTGCGGAACGTCATCCGCGCGTACCAAAGCATCGGTGGCGGCAGCCCGCAAGAGGCCGCCGAGAGTGCCAGGAAGCTGATCGAGAAGTATGGCTATACGGCGTTGAAGATGGGCATCATGGCGCCGGGCGATATGGCGGCGAATATGGCGATGCGGCTGAGCGCGGAGCGGGTGAAGGCGGTACGGGAAGCGGTGGGGCCGGATATCGACATTGGCGTTGACATCCACACCAAGTTCATCGAAGTGGAGCGGGCGGCGCGGCTGGCGCAGTTGCTCGAGCCGTACAACATCATGTGGCTGGAGGAGCCGATCCGGCCGGAGAACTTCGCCGCCATGAAGAAGCTGTCCGATCATGTCAACGTGCCGCTGGCGAGCGGGGAATCGAACTACATGATTCACGAGTTCCGGCCGATGATCGATGCGCAGGTGGTGGACTACGTGCAGCCGGACATTTGCTGCTGCGGCGGGGTGCTGACGATGAAGAAGATCGCCGCGATGGCGGAGGCGCAGTACATGCGCGTGGCGCCGCACAACCCGATGAGTCCTTTGGCCGCGGCCGTGAACGTGCACTTCGCGGCGTCCACGCCGAACTTCCACATCCTGGAATATCACGCGCCGGATAACGGGGCCTGGAAGGATGTCTTGAAGGAGCCCCTGATGGTGAAGAAAGACGGCTATATCGATATCCCAAACAAGCCGGGGTGGGGCGTGGAGTTGAACGAGGAGGCTTACAAGAGCATGCCCCCGGCACCCTGGAAACGCGGCACGAATTTCCGGAAGGATGGGTCGATCTACTTCCAGTAGATGCGATGACCGCTAGGCCCAGGGGTTGCCGGCGCGGATGTTTTTGGTGATGTACGTGTAGAGGTTGCTGCCGGAGGAGAGGCCGGCCTGATACCAGTCGTCGACGATGGTGGCCTGCTGCTCGCAGTTGTATAGCGCCCATTTGCCACCCGGGGTGTAGTGGTAGGCCTTGGCGACCTTGCCGCCGTTGGTGATGAATGCGATGGACTGATGGAAGGCGGAGTTCAACACGTAGCCTAACGGGACACCATACTGGCCCTGCCAGACGTGGGTGAGCTCGTGCACCAGGACGGCCTTGCGGGAGGCGCTTTTGGCAAGGTCGGAGTAGAGCGTGGTGCCGACGTGGAGGACATAGTGTTGGTAGGTGGGGGTGGGCGGTGAGGTCCAGGGCGAGTTGCCGAGGCCGAGGTCGTCTTTGACGCGGACGTTGCCATAGTCGACACTGCCGTGGAAGACGGAGATGGCGGCAGCGATTTCTTTCATGGTAAGGGTACGGGTGGCCATTGCGGTTGATTCCTTTCCGGGGATACCTGATTCGCGTGGTTTTGGAGAAGAATGGACCAGTAACGGCGCGGGATCCGGGAAGATGGGCCGATTTTATTCTCGGTAGCTGATGGCTGTCGGCTTTCAGCTTGGGGTCTCGAGCAAAGGTGCGATTCCGTGTCGCATTCGTCACCGTTTTCTCGCGGAATGCTGTGAGAATCCTCCTTTCAAAGGTGAACGAATGGCACCATACGCAACTCTCTTGCTGACTCTGACGCTAATGGGCGCACCCCTGTCCTTTGCCGCCGGCTATCTCCATCCGCGGGCGGCAAAGACAGCCCACTCACGCGCGGTGGAGATCGAGCCTGCCCCGGAGGATCGCTACGACTTGCAGCGGCTCCCGGTGCCCGAGGGGTCGGCGGTCGCGCTGGCGGTCGATATCAACAATCGCGGTACCGTGGCTGGTATCAGCACGGGAGCGAATGGTGCTCAGGAGACGCTGCTATGGTCCCGCTCCGGCGCGCTACTACGGCGCATCCAGTTTCCAAATGCATTCATCACCAGTGTCGCTGCCATCGACGACGCCGAAAAGATATCGTTCGGTAACTGGGGCAACCTGGTGCGGCAGACTGCCGGTACTTACGACCTCCGGACCGGCGAGTGGAGTACCCTGCCGGCGATTGAAGGAAAGCCCCTCAACATCGGCTGGAGCATCAACAACGCCGGCAACGCCGTGGGACAGGCCTGCGAGGGACGGTTCGACGCGCCGGTGCACTGTATGCTCTGGATGTGGGACAGCAGGAGTAAGACCTACGAGTTCCTGACCATCCCTGGCGCGACGGATCCTATTCCCTATGCGCTCAATGACCGGGGCCAGATCGTCGGCAACTACCTCCAGACTCCGCCGTTCGGCTACCGCTCGTTCTTGTATGACAGTGGCGAGACCCAGCCAGTTCTGCCGGACATCGACGCCAGTGCGTTCGGCCTCAATGATCAGGGAGAGATTGTGGTAATGATGGAGGTAACGGAAGGGGAATTGTTCCAACCTGTGATCCTGGACCAAGACACATTGACCTTTCTGCCGCGCTGGACGGGAGCCTTTGGCACGTCTTGGCTTGCGTTGAGCGAGCGGGGCGACCTGGCCGGGATTGCCTACGATGATCCGATGTCGCCGCCCTATCCACTGGTGGCGCGCCGCAAGTAGCGGTGCCGCTGCCCTATGATGCCGCCGTTGCGATGGAGCCACCTGGCGGGGAAGTCACCCAGTTACTTGGCCGGATGCGTGCCGGCGATCCCGAGGCCACCGAGCGCCTCGCGGCTCTCCTTTACGGCGAGTTGCGGCGGATGGCGGCGGCGCGTATGCGTACCGAGCGCAGTGCCCATACTCTCTCGGCCACCGCACTGGTTCATGAAGCCTGGCTGAGACTGGAAGGGCCGCACGATGGCTATCGCAACCGCGGCCAGTTTCTGGCAACCGCGGCAACCGCCATGCGTCGCGTACTGGTGGACCACGCTCGTGCCCGCCAGGCCGGAAAACGGGATGCGGACCTCGTCCCCCTGCACGAGCATCTGCTTGGCGCAAAGCAGGACCAACTGATCCTGGCGGTTGATGAAGCGCTGCATAAGTTACGCCAGCTAAGCCCCAGGCAATGCCAGGTGGTGGAGATGCGCTACTTTGCCGGCTTCACGGAGGACGAAGTTGCCTCCGCGCTGGGAGTGACGCGCCGGACGGTAAACCGGGATTGGCAGATGGCCAAGGCGTGGCTGCACGCCCGTCTGTCCGGCGAGGGCCGCGCATGAACTCGCAACAGTGGGAACGCGCCGAAGAGCTGTTTTCGCGCGGACTGGACGCACCGCCGGCGCATCGTGCCTCGATTTTACAGGAATGCGCCGATGACCCCGAGATCCAAAGTGAACTGGAACGGCTGTGGCATCATGCTGAGGCCGCCGGCTCCTTCCTGCGGGAACCCGTGCTGCCGCGTTCGTTTTCGGTGGGCACGCTGGTTGCAGGCCGGTTCCGGATCGTCGATTTTGCCGGGGCCGGCGGCATGGGAGAGGTCTACCAGGCCCGTGACGAACGGCTGGGACGGCTGGTGGCTCTGAAAGTGCTACCCCCGCGGCTGGCCGCGAACGACGTGTACCGCCGGCGTCTGGAGGAAGAGGCTCGCGCCGTCTCGGCCTTGCAGGATCCCCGCATCTGCGCCATCTACGACCTGGTCGGCGATGGCCCATGGGTGTTTATGGTAATGGAGTTCGTGCCCGGCGAAACCTTGGAACAACGCCTGCAGCGTGGCCCGCTCCCTGAGAACGAGGCCGTGCGGATCGCCGTGCGGATCTGCGAGGCGCTGCAGCATGCACACGATCGCGGCCTGGTGCATCGCGACCTCAAGCCCGCCAACATCCTGTTGGGCGACGCGGGCGTGAAGTTGCTGGACTTTGGGATTGCATCCTGGGGGGATGCCGCCGGGAACGACGTACCGATCGCCGGGTCGCCCTCTTACATGAGTCCGGAACAGGCGGCTGGCGAAGTCGTCGGCCGGCGCTCCGATATCTTCAGTTTGGGTGTCGTCGTATGGGAGATGCTGACGGCCCGGCGGGCGTTTCCGGAGGGCCCACTTGGTACTACCGCTCCCCCGGCCGTGCGAACCGTGAACCCTGCTGTTTCGGCAGGCCTGCAACAGGTCATCGGACGATGCCTGGCGGCCTCGCCCGCGCGGCGTTACTCCTCAGCCGCGGAGTTGGCGAATGCTTTGGAAAACCGGCGGCCCTACTGGCCTCCCGCAGCAGCCGGACTAGCGGCGGTGGCGGTCTTACTGGGTGCCGCCGCGTGGTTGGCGTTGCGGCCAGTGCCCGCCGGTGAACCGAAGCTGGTGCCACTGACGGCGTTGGCTGGGGTTGAGTTTGCGCCGGCGCTATCGCCCGATGGCCGGCGCGTGGCTTTCCTGTGGACCGGAGCCAATGACAACGGCGTAGGCCTTTACGTAAAGCCCGTTGGTTCCGGAGAACCGCGCAAACTTTCGCTGCACCCCGATTCGGCGCATTCGCCCTATTGGTCACCCGATGGCCGGTGGATTGCCTTCTCGCGGGCGGGCGATCTGCTGCTGATTTCCCCAGACCCACCAGTGGTGGAGCGGCGGCTGGCAACCATGGCGCCGGAGACCGGTCGCGGGTGTGACATCCATCTTAGTTGGACGGCCGATTCACACGAGATCTTGTTCACCGGGACAGTGCCAAATGGCGGCGCGCCCTCGCTGCACGCGGTTTCGGTGGCATCCGGCGCGGTACGCCGGATCCACACCGCGCCAGCCGCTGGAGGTGGCGATTGGTGCGCCTCCGTTTCCCCCAATGGGAAGCGCCTCCTCTGGCGGCGCAGTCCCCAAGATGCGAGCCGGCCCGTGCTAATGGTTGGCGATCTGAAGGAGGGACTGCGTATCCAGCACGAGCGAGCCTTGCCCTGGATCCACGCCGTGACCTGGAATTGGGCGAACGGCACGGAGATCCTTTTCTCCAAAGGCACCCCTGCCGGTTCCTTCCTGTTTCGCGCCAGTGTCGACCGCGAAGAAGAGCCACGGCAACTCCCCTTCGGCGAGGAGGGACTATACCCTACGGTGGCCCCCGCGGCCAGACGATTGGCGTACATGCACCGGGAGTGGGATGTGGACCTGTGGCGGATGAGTCTGGCAAGCGGTAGCGCGCCCGAGCGTTTTCTTGCATCGACCCGCAATGAGAATGCGGCGGAGTACTCGCCTTCGGGAACACATCTGGCTTTTCTCTCGCAACGCGGCGGGACGGCGGCGCTGTGGGTGGCTAACCAGGATGGGACGGAGCCGCGCCCCCTGGCGTCCGTGGATAACGAGATGTATCCGCCGCGCTGGCTGGCCGATGGGCGGTCGCTGGTGTACAGCCATCAGGGTGACATCTGGACCGTGGGGTTGGATGGGCAGCCCGCCAGGCGCCTGATCGGCGATGCGGCCAACGACACGGGACCAAGCGTCTCCGCCGATGGCAAGTGGCTCTACTTCACTTCCGATCGCAGCGGGCAGCCCGAGGTGTGGAGAGCGCCGCTCGCGGGTGGGGCGGCGGCCACTCGCCTGACAAGGGCGGGCGGCTTTGCCCCGCTTGTCTCTCAAGATGGCGAGTTGTTGTTCTTCCTGCGAATCGAGGGTGCGCGCAACGTGCTGTACGTGCAGCCGCTGGCCGGCGGAACAGCGGCTGCGGTCGCCGAAACTATTCCTCGGCGGGTAAACCTCGCGCGCCGCCCGGAGGGCATCTATTTCCTGACGGGAGCCGGCTGGGATGCGCCGGCCCGCCTGTGCCTGTACGACACGAAACGGCGGTCGGTGCGGGAGGTGCTCACGCTGCCTCGCAAACAGCGCTGGACCGCAACGGGTTTGTCTCTCACGCCAGATGGCCGGATCGCTGTATTTGCAGGATCGAGGATGGATGGCGACCTGATGCTGGTGGAGAACTTCAAGTGAGGAGCGGCGAGGATCCAAGACAGGCAGTACACTGCTTGGACTTGGCCGCCGGGCCTAGCGATTTTGCTCAAGCCATTCCGCGATTATCTGGCGCTGGTCCTTGAAAGTGAGTTCTTCGGGCTGAAGCCTGAGTTCGGAGCATAAGGCCGGGAGGTCGGCCTGAAACCGTTCGTATCGATCGTAGATGTCCTTGCCGCCGGGCAGACGCTTGCGCTTGGACGCCGTCGCGAGCCACGTCCGGAGTTCCCTGATAGCTGCCTTCACGTCGTTGTGATGGGCGTGGATGTCCTGTCCGGCGATGTCGGAAATGAAAATCTGGTACCGGTACGGATCGGCATCGAAGATAAGACTCACTTTCCATCGTTGCTTTGCACCGCCATAGCGCTTGCAACCCAGAAAGAGACCAAGCTCCAATGGCATGTTGAAGCGCGGTAACTGATAGCGCTGGCTAAGTTGGACCGCGGAGATGTCGTGGACGCCGTACCTGCACTGCTCGATGATCCGCTGAATTTTCGCAAGCCGGAATTCACCGGCGTCATCCTCTTCCCGCGCGGAGCGGGCAACGAAACCAAGATCAGTAATGGCAAAGACGATCGCGTCGAACATCGGCTGGTAGCCGGCGTCGAACGGGCAATTGACGAACACGTGGTCGCTCGAGCTAATCACGATTCGCGGGCACGGATTCCTGCCCCCTGACCAGACGGTTCAGGGTAATTTTGCTAACGGCTTTCTCGATTCTGAGAGACTTCTTTCCCGGTGGATTCTGGATGGTGGGCATGCCATAAGTGTAATGCCCCCGAACCCGTCCATCCCGTCCGTGCACAACCACTTGGCCACCGCTGTCCTTGCGCACCAGTTGGCGGGCATTGGCAATGGCAGCCTTCTGCGTGGTAAACACGAGTTCCTGTTTAGGGCGAGGCGGGTTCACCGGCTCGACTGCCCAGTGGCCGTTTCGCGGGATTACATGCACGGTTGTGGCCATGTTCTTCCATCTCCAGTTTACACGACGGCCTTTCCGGCCACCCTGAGCAACACAGGCGCGGCACTGTAACCTGGAGGAATGGTTCTCACCTGGCTGGTGGCGGCGCAGTTGTGGGCGCAGGATCCGAGTTGGCGCAAGGAAGTCCTTCTGTTCTGGAAGCAGGAACAGCGCGACGCGGCCTTTGGCCATATGGAGAAGGTCTTCGATACGCGCACGGTGAAGGCAGGTCGAGCAGCGCGGCCGTTTCAACGTGGGAAGGCGCTCGCGCTCGGCATGGATGTCGATGCGTACCTCCAGTCGCAGCGAAGCGCCGGGCTGCTGATCATCCACAAGGCCGCGATCCGGCTCGAGCGGTACGGACTCGGACATAGCGCCAAAGGGCGATGGGCAAGCTTCTCGGTGGCTAAGTCGGCGACGTCCTTGTTAGTAGGCGCGGCGCTGCGGGATGGAGCGATTCGAAGCCTGGACGACAAGGTGACGGTCTATCTGCCGGCCATGAAGGGGTCCGCTTACGACGATGTAACCGTCCGGCAGTTACTGACCATGACGTCGGGGGTGCGCTGGAACGAAGACTATACGGATCCGCAATCCGATGTCGCGAAGTTTGGGGCCACGCAGCCCGAACTCGGGTTGGACCAATCGGTCTCGTACATGCGGCGCTTGCCGCGGGAAGCGCCGGCCGGCAAGAAGTGGGTCTATAAGACGGGCGAGACGAATCTGATTGGCGCGCTGGTGAGTGCCGCGGTGGGCAAGCCGCTCAGCGAGTACTTGTCCGAGAAGATCTGGAAGCCGTATGGGATGGAAACGGATGCAATCTGGCAGGTGGATCTGACGGGGCGTGAGGTCGGCGGATGTTGTCTCGCGGCGGCGCTGCGGGACTATGCGCGGCTGGGCCAGTTCGTGTTGGATGGCGGCATGATTCGCGGACGGCGGGTCGTAGCGAAAGGCTATCTGGAGCAGGCGACCTCCAAGCAGGCAGACATTGGAGCCGCGGACCGCGGATACGGATACCAATGGTGGACCAACGCCGATGGCACCTTCGAGGCCCGAGGCATCTACGGCCAGGCGGTGTTCGTCGACCCCAAGCGCGCGCTGGTGATCGCCGCCAATAGCAGTTGGCTAAAGCCGACGGATCGGGACAAGCTATCGCCGGAGCGGGCGGCGTTCTTCCGGGCAGTGCAGGCGGCAGTGGATCGGGAGTGAAAGGGAGCCGCTTCCTTGACGGCCGCGGCTCCGCTTGGATTGACGGCGCTAAAAGACGTACTTCAGCGCAAACTGCATCTCGCGGTTGTTCACCGCCGTTGACGTGATCTGGCCGAACGTAGCCGAACCCAACGTGCGGTCGGGAGCGGAGAACTGCGGCGTATTAAGGAAGTTAAACGCCTCCCAGCGGAACTGCACCTTATGGCCTTCCTTAACCCGGAAATCCTTGAACAGCGCGAAGTCCCAAGTCTTCTGCCCAGGCGCGTCGAACATAGAAATGCCGGCATTGCCGTAGCCGAGCGTGCCGGGCATGAATAGCCCGTCCCCCGTCGAGCCTTCAAACTTCGAGCGGACGAATGCCGAGGTGTCGAACCAGCGGGTAACCGAGCGATTCGCCCAGACTCGGTCGACCTTGGCACCGGGGGCGACGTGGGGCCTTTGGGCGGAGGCCGGGCCCGTGTTCTGGGAGTCGCCGTTCTGGGCAATCGTGACCGGCAGTCCGGACTGCAGCACAATGATCGAGTTCAGCGACCACCCACCCAGCATAAAGCCCTTGGCGCCCTTGGCCGTGCGCATCCAAGGCAGTTCGTACACGTTCGAGTACACAAAGCGCAGCCGCTGGTCGATATTCGAGCGGCCGTAGTCCGCTTCGCGGTTCCGCGGATTCTGCGGGTAGTTCGCCCCGAAGCCAGCACCTTCATTGGCGCCGTAGCCGATGGCATGGGCGCGCGAGTACGTAAAGGCGATGTTGAAGGTGAGCCCGCCGGAGAGCCGTTTCTCGGCGCGCCCCTGGAGCGCATTGTAGTTGGTGGACGCGTACGTCTCGTTGCGGCGGATGGTGCCCAGCGGGAGTTGCACGCTGGGGTTGCGGGAATCCACGTAGGTCTGGAACGGGCGGCGGCCCTGAACGGCGCCGGGGCCGGGATCGGGGTTATTGGAGTTCTGAACCGACAGCTCCAAATTGCTCGCCGCGCTGCCCACATACGCCAGGCCCGTCACGAACGACCGTCCCCAGCTCTTCTCCAACTCGGCGGACCACTGCCAGATATCGTTATTCCGATAGCGGGAGCGGCCGGTGGCATCCAGATAACCGAGCATCAGCAACGCCGCCGGAGACCCCGTAACGGGTGAGCCGAGGAACGGCTGCGTGATCGTTGCGGTTGGATTGTTGCGGTCGTTCTGGAAGACGGCGGAACCGGAGAACGGCGGGTTGAGGTTGAGGATGGAGAAATTGTTCGTCTGTTGAGCGTTGTAGAAGTTGCCGCCGCCCAGGCGGAGAACGGCGCTGTCGGTCAGGCGATAAGCAATGCCCAGCCGGGGCATCAACTGCTTCTTATTGGTCTCATAGATCGGCTCGTTGACATTAGGGTTGGGGAACAACATGGGAACCACCACGTTGTTGATGGTCTGGACCTTGCCCTGTTCGAACGACAGCGTGCGGATCTTGCCCTGGGCGTCGTAAACGGGACCGAAGTAGTCGTAACGCAGGCCGAAGTTGATCGTGAGCTTCGAGGTGGCCTTCCAGTCGTCGAGCCAATACAGGCCCCACTTGGTCTGGCGGATAAAGCCGGAGGGCGCGCCCTCGGCCGAGTTGGCGTTCAAAGGGATCCCATAAAGGAAGGCCGCCATCGCGTCCGGGATGCCGGCGATGTCCGCCGTAAACGACATCTGGCCGCGCGGAAGGTTGGAGCCGGAGAAATCGACAACGTTGAAACGGTAGAGCCCGCCGAACTTGAAGTTGTGCCGGCCGCGCGTGTACGAGAGCGAGTCGGAGGCTTCCCACACAATCTTCTTATTGAGTTGGAGGTTGCCGGAGCCAATGCCCGCATAGCCGGCGATGCTGATCGACGGGAGGCCTTCCTCCAGGGGAGTAAGCGTACGGTTGCCATCGCCGACGACGCGCATATCCAGGCCCAGGTCGCGATGGGTGAAGTCGGTGTTGGTCTGCAGGCCGGCCTGCACCACCCGCATGCGGTTCATGCCGAAGCGGAAGTCGTTTACCATCCGGGAGGAGATGATCTTCGTATACCCGGTGGCGAAGTGCTGCGCGCGATAGTCCGTATCGGTCTTGCCGGCGCGCGTCAGCGGATCGTCCACGAAGCGCGACTCCACGAGCACGTAGTGCCCGAAAAGGCGGTCGTTATCGGAGAGGCGGTGGTCGCCCCTACCCATGTACTGGTCGGAGTTGAGGACCTGGTTGTTGGTCCCGGCCAGGTTCAGCGTGGAGTTCCGCGAGCGGGCCAGTTCGTCCTGGTTCGGGAACGGCAGGAAGCCCCCGTCGGCGAACGGACTGGTCTTCTTATAAGTCAGCAGGTTCAGGGCGACGGGACTGATCAGCGACCGCGGAATGATGTTACCGGGGACAGGTACGGTGGAGTTGACGCCGCGAATGGCGCGGTTGACGGCCGGATTGGGATCGGCCGGATACCAGCGGTTGCCGGGGATGAGAATCTCGGAGAAGTCCCCGCCGCGCATGGCCAGCGTGGGAACGGCGGTGGCCGATGGTGAACCGCGGCGCTCGCGGCGCCCTTCGTAGTTGGCGAGGAAGAAGGTTTTGTCCTTGATGATGGGACCGGAGAAGACCCCGCCAAACTGGTTGCGGCGCAGCTTGTTCTTGTTCTGCGTGGCGGGCAGGAAGAAACCGCGCGCATCGAAGGTGTCGTTGCGGAGGAACTCGAAGGCCGTGCCGTGGAACCCGTTGGTACCGGACTTAATGGCCAGGTTGGCCTGGGCCCCGGAGTTCATGCCGAACTCGGCGGAGTACACGGCGGACTGAATCTTGAACTCCTCGATAGCCTCGATGGAGGGCGAGAACAGCATGGCGGAGTGGTGCGAATCCACCGCCACGACGCCGTCCAGGGTGATGTTCTGGTTGGCGTCGCGCTGGCCGTTGGCGGAGATGCCGGCGATCTGGCCGGGCATCGCAAGGACACTGGCGATGGTGCCCTGGCCGTTCTGGCCCATCCGCGAGGCGCCGAAGTTGACGCCAGGCATCAGGGTGGCAAGCTGCGCGAAGTTGCGGCCGTTCAGGGGCAGCTCCACGATGCGTTTGTGCTCCACCACCGAGCCCAGCGTCGCGTCTTCCGTTCGCAGCAGAACGCCGGAGGCCTGCACTTCCACGGTCTCCACCTGCTGGCCTACCGAGAGCACGAAATCGAAGCGCGCCTGCTGTTGCAGTTGCAGCGTGATGCCCGTGCGCAACTCCGACTTGAAGCCCGGCGCGGTGCAGGTCAGCTCGTACTCACCGATGGCGAGCAACGGGAAGATGTAGTTGCCGGTTTCGTTGGATTCCGTCGTGCGGACGTCGCCGTTGGCGACATGGCGGGCGGTGACCTTGGCCCCAGCGACAACGGCTCCGGAGGAGTCGGTCACCAGGCCGAGAATCTGGGTGGCGGTTTGCGCGAACAGGGCACTGGAGAGAAGCAGCGAGACCAGCAAAGAACGCAACAGCACGGGATGCCTCCTTGACGTACGCAAAATGGGGGATAACCCGCCTATTCTATAGCAGCGCGATGGACGCAACTGCGCAGCAGGCCCGATTATCCCGAGGGCTGGAAGAAATAGGGCCATCCCCTACCGCCGCCGCGCCCACCAGCACGCCAGCGACACCGCGAACACCAGATCGTCGTGCACCTTCCCCGACCGCCCCACCCACTTCTCCCCCCGCAAACCGATCTCCGACCGCAGATTCACCATCTCCTTCGCGAAACTCCCGCCCTCCTCCAAATCATGCGCGATCCGCAGCCACCGCTGTTCCATCCCCACCACCACCCCGCTCAACAGATCCTGCCGCGGCACCCGGTACGTGCTCCCAACCAGGCTCTGCTTCTCCCCGCCCGTTATCACCACCGGCACCACCCGGCAGTCCATCGGCTCCTTCTGCACCAACTCCAGCACCGGCGCTCCCACCCCCGTCGCATCCACCACGATCGTTGCCCGCCCCCGCAGATCCCCGCACCGCGCAATCCGCCCGATCCGCGCCGCGATCTCCCCATACTCCGTCCCCAGCGGCACCCGCTCCAGATGCCGCACGTCATACCGCATCTCCGTCGGACGCACCCCTGTCTTCCAATCCGGCGGACCCACCACTTCCCGAAACCGCTCCAACACCGCGATCGCCGTAAAGTCCTCCTTCTGCCCTAAATCCACTCCCACGACGAACTCGCTCTGCCGCACCGGCTCCCCGCCAAACCATGGACGCTCTCCGCCCCACGGATCCCCACGCAGCGCCTTCACCTCGGTCCGCACCGCCCGCTCCACCACCGGCCGCCCAATTACCGTCCCGTCTACATCCAGGAACGCGCATTCATATTCCTGCTGGTACATCCGAGCCGTCATCGACCGCCGCTCCGCCGCCAAAAAACTCTTCTTGATCCGCGGATTCTCCGCCGCCATCCCCGTCACCCGGTGCCACGCCGGCCCCCCATACGCCCACTCCTGCCAGAAGAACCCATCCTGCCCCGCCGGCGTGCTCATCAGCCACAAGTCCCCATCCGCCACCGCCAGCATCGGCCGCACCGCGTCGTACATCGGGTTATCCACCCGCGACGCCTCATCCACCAAAAGCAGCGATACCGCCGAAAATCCCCGGATTTTATCCTCATTCGCCGGCAGCCCGATAATCCGGGCCCCATTCGGAAACACCACCGACACCTCATGCGGCGCATCCCGCTTCACCGGCAACCCCAACCGCCGCACGAACCTCTCGGCTTTCTTCAAAAACTCCGCGCTCTGCCGGACCCCTGGCGTCACCACCATCACCAGCGACTCCGGCTGATAATACGCATGGTGCACCGCCTTCGCCGCCGTCACCGTCGACTTCCCCCACTGCCGGCTACAGTTCAACAACACCCGGCCCCACTGCCCCGACAGCAGTTCCTCCTGTACCGCATTCGGCTGCAACCCCAGCCGCTCCCGCGCAAAGTACGCCCCATCCACCCGCCCCATGCACTCCACCCACGCATCAACCGCCGTTTGCTGCTTCACGGCGGCACTCCTCCAATAGAGCCAACACCCGCACCTGCACCTCCCGGTCCCGCGCGATCGCCTTCCAAAGCAGTTCCTCCGCCTGAGGCACCCCCGCCGGCGCCGCCACAACTGGCGACGCCTCCGGCGCCCACAGTTCCTTAGGTAACCAAGTAACTCCCATCATCGAGTCTTCCTCCCCCCCCGGAATAGCACACCCCCACCGGCCGCTTAACCCAGCCAAATCCATAACTCATTCAAAAAGAAGAGAAAATAAATCCCTAACTCACGGGAACGCCTTCCCAAACAGTGGGGCAGGCGTCCACGCCCAATGCCACATAGTTTTCGTCACAGATCATGAATG
>CAYLPH010000049.1:0-60976 GCA_964385495.1 uncultured Candidatus Solibacter sp. | reverse complement strand
GATGTTGCCTTCCGGCAAAAGTTCAGAAAACTCCGTTTTCAGATGACTGCCGACAGAGAGTTACTGGGCGATCTCCTTTTCAATGTGCTCTACAGAAAGCCAGAGAGCCTCCGCCACCGGATGATGCATGGGACTTTGATCGACGAAGGCAAAGCCCAAGCCCTTGCACGCGAGGCCTACGAGAGTATCCGCACCTATTTGGCCAAGCAGTTTTCGCTTCAGGGTGATCGAGCTACTGTGAATGTCCCGCGCCCGCTGGAGACTTTGGTCGGCGAAACAGTCTGCGTTCGCCCGCCGCTGGGTTGGCTGCCCACACCGATAGATCTTCAACGGGTCAATTGGTCCAGCGCACTCCTCGCGATAGATGAGGCATCGTTTGGTGAGCGGATGGAGGAACCGGAGCACCTATGACCACGGCGGCGTTTCTTCCCCGTGCGCGACGGTAGGTCTGGAAAGGGGTACCCTACGATTCTCGGTACCCTCCTCCCCTCGCGCGGGGGCCAGCCTCCGCAATCCGAAGTGTGACGCGTTTCGTGACGCAACCTCTTTGGTGACCGCACGCCATGTCACAGATAGGCACCGAGCAACACCGAGGCTCACGCCGATGCATTCTTCGGGCGCATCGGGATTTCTAATCAGCGGGTTAGGCGCGATTGCCCTGCCACTCCGTGACCCTCAGTGCCACCCCGTAATCCTCAGATCTGGCAACTTAGGCACGGAGGGCCCGTTCAAATCGGGCCGCCCCGACCATTTCCCTCGAGCCACAAATCTCCCGAAGGCAATCCTTGGGTTAGGTGGCCGTACTCCAAAGGGCTGGGTTCATCCGAGCGATGTAGGCAAGATAGGAGTAGCTGGAAGCGTTTTGCAGTGCCTGGCTGTTCGTCAGAGTGAACACCTTGCTTCCGTATGCGGGATCCGGGCCGATTAAGTAGTGGTCGATACCGCCGGCGAAATGCACGCTCTCGTGCATGATGATATCCGTTAAATCCTCATTGGACTTGTCCTTGCACCTCGCGAGAACAAAGGTGAGCCCCGTTTTCTCCCCCCGCGCCCAGCCTCCCACCGAAGCGTAGGCTATATCGTCGGGCCGAACGGGAGGACCCACGTTCAGGTACTCGGCACTGGTCTTGACGGCGGCGTAGAAATCCGCGATGTTACGAAACACAGCCTTGATCCGGTCAATGTCCGACTTAGCGAACGTCGTGAGTATGTTCTCGTTGAGCTTAAAGCACCTGTTCACGAGAACCAAAGCCTGATCGTTGAACGCATTCTGTCCGGGAGAGTCGAGGGCGCACTTGGCCCAGTACAACACTTTCTCCGCGCTGTCTCTCCAGGAGTCCGCGGTGGCGACGAGCCCCTTCGCGCGAGCCAAAAACAGGCTCTCGGGCGTTGCTGCCGGGCCGGTACTGACCGGAGCGGCCTTAGGTTTGGCCGCCGCCGGCTTACTGGCCAAGAGCCGTAACTGGGTAAGGGTCCGGGAGACGGGAAACACCCGCCCGGACGTGCCCTTGTCGGTCGCCTCCGGCTTGATCTCCTGGCTCCATCGGTTTTGGAACCGCGTGATCACTCCCACCAGGAACTCATCGCAGATCCCTTGCTCCGCCGATTGCAAGGCGGGTTGAGGAGGCAAGCCCCGGAAGCCCCCGTCGGCTGGCTCCATGAGCAGGAGCAGCTTCACCACTTCCTTGACGTCCTGCGGCCGGTTGGCCACCCGGTCCCCACCGGACCCCTGCCGTCCAATTGCTGCTGTCATTCGTCAAATTCCTCCGCCGGCCTGATTCTTTTGGGACGCGAACCGCGAATCGCGCTCATCTCTCCAGGCGGGAATCGCGCGCTGAATTTGTCACCCAACCTTTCCAGGTCCCGTCGGGAATCTCGAAGTGCTTGAAATATAGGCAGATGATGCTAGTCGGCCGCTGCGTTCCCGGCAAGCATTGCCTGAGGCGCAGGAGGTCGCCGGTTCCAATCGGGGCCGCCCCGACCATGCGATTTGAACGGGTGCCCGCGGCCGGTGGTTCCGTCCCTCAGTCCTTTCGCCACTCCGCAACCTTCGCCGGCTTGCCCCACTCCCGATAGAGCGTTACAATCCATTCGCGCGTGCGGTTCAGGTGAGTCCGCTCGACAATGCCAGCGCTATCCTTGAGCGTTTGCATTCCTTGATAGCCTTCGACCAGCAGAGGTTCGGCTGCCTCGTATTTCTTCTGCCCAGACAGGCTTGCCCCGAGCAAGGTCAAAGCGGAAAATCGCTCCCACGTGCCGGGCATCTTCCTGGTGGTGATGCCGACTGCCTCACGCGCCAATGGTTCGGTCTCGGCGAATTTCCCTTGCGACAGGTAGGCAAGCGCCAGGTTGGATGCCGATCGTATCGTGTTTACGTTGTCCGGACCCAAGGCGCGCCGACGCCCCGCCAGAGCTTGCGCGGCGTAAGTCTCCGCCAAGGCGTACTGGCCCTGGAGTTGATACACACCGGCAAGAGCCGCAAGCGTGGTCAGAGTGAAAGGATGCTCCTGGCCCAGCACGCGGCGCCGGAGTTCCAGTGTCTTGCGGAAGAGCGGCTCGGCCTCCGTATACTTGCCCTGATCCGTTTGGAGGTCGGCCACGTTATGCATGGTATGCAGGGTGTCGGGGTGCTCGGCACCCATTACGCGCCGCCGAATCTCCAGTACCTCGCTAAGAAGCGGTTCCGCCCGTGCGTACTGGCCTTGCATCCGGAGCGCTCCAGCCAGATTTCCGGTCGTGGCCAGAGTGGCGCGGTGCTCCCGGCCCAAAACGCGGCGCATGATCTGCAAGCTCTGAAGGAAGATCTGTTCCGCCTCTTTGTATTTTTCCTGGCCCATGTAGCTTGAGCCCAGATTCAAGCTCGAATACAGCGTGTCGAGATGTTCGGGCCCGAGTATGCGGCGCCGGATCTCCAATACCTGGCGGTGTGCCGCCTCAGCTTCCTTGTATTTGCCCTGAAGATAGTAATTGTTGGCCAGAACGTTCATGCTTTCCAACGTGGCGGGACTTTCGAGCCCAGATAAGCGGCGCCTGATCTCCACCGTCTCGACTAGGAGAGCTTCCGCTTGCGGGTATTTGCCCTGCGCGCTGTACACACTGGCGAGGTTGTTCATCGTCAGCGTGTCGGCAGGGTCCGACGGGCGGGCGCGGCGCCTGATGTGAAGGACGCCGCTGTAGAGTGCTTCGGCTTGCGCATACTTGCCCTGGACGTAGTAAGCGTTGGCTAACCCGGTCATCGCCGTCAGGGTGGTGGGATGTTCCCGGCCCAGCGAGCGGCGGCTGATTTCGAGCGTCTTGCTCGAAAAGGCCTCGGCGTCGGCATGCTTCCCCTGATACAAAGCCGTTCGACCAAGAGCGTGCATGGTGTTGATCGTGTTCGGGTTCCCGGGCCCCAACACCCGCCGCTGCAATTCCAATGCACGCTCCAGATGCTTCCGCGCCTCGGCATAGACTCCAAGGTCGGTGTACGACTCGCCCATGGTGCTTCGAATGGCAGCCTCCACCTCCGGCTGCTTGTCAAACTTTCCGGTGATGCGCTCCGATGCGCGGTCGAGCGCCGTGCGCACCTTCAGGTCGGGATCGGGCGGGGCGCGGCGCCCCGCTTGTCTGTTGGCGCTGGCCTGCGCCAGCAAATCGTTCCGCAGGAATTCGTTCACTGCCGCGGCGCTTGCCGCCTCGCGGTCAGCCCGCTTCTTCTCCTCCAATGCCACGTTCCGGTCGTGCCGGGCCTGCGCCTCCGAAGTCCGCGCGGCATTGCGATCCCGGACCGCGCGGCTCTCCGCGCTGACCGCGCGGTCGCGATCTCGAGTGGCGGCTTGCTGCGCCGCCAGCGTCCGGCTTTCGGCGGCGCGGGCGCGCGCCGCTTCTCTCATACTCGCCAGGACGCCAGCAACCAGGGCCACGAATACCGCCGCCACGCCAATCACCAGGGCCCTATGCCGCCGCGCGAACTTTTGTACCTGGTACACGGCGCTCGGCGGCTTGGCGGAAATGGGCTGGTCTTCCAGATGCCGCCGGATATCGGCCGCCAGATCCGCGGCGGAGGAATACCGCCGCTCGCGGTCTTTCTCTAGCGCCTTTGCCACGATGGTCTCGATATCGCCCCGGTACGCGCAGCTTACGAGGCTCAGTGGCGCGGCATCGTGCTCGCGGATGGCCTGGACGGCTTCGTGCAACTGACGGCTGATAACGTAGGGCAGTTTACCGGCCAGGAGTTCATATAGGATTACACCCAGGGCGTACACATCGCTGCGAGTATCCATCGCCAGGGGATCCGCCAACACCTGCTCGGGGCTCATGTATGCCAGCGTTCCAAGGAGCTGGCCCACATCCGTTTGCCGGGTGGCTTCGACGTCGCTATCGGTTACGCGGGCCAAGCCGAAATCCAGAATCTTCGGTTGGCCGTTCTGGTCCACCAGGATGTTGCCGGGCTTTAAATCGCGGTGGATGACGCCGCGGCGATGGGCGTGCTCCACCGCATCGCAGACCTGGATCATCAGAGAGAGCCGCTGGCGCGTGTCCAACCGGTTGCCGGCGGCGTACCGGTTCAGCGGCAACCCCTCAATGAATTCCATGGCGAAGTAGGGCTGCGACCCCAAACCATAGTCCGCCGCGCCTGCCTCGTAGATTTGAGCGATGCCGGGGTGGTGCAGGCGCGCGAGGGCTTGGGACTCCCGCTCAAACCGCTGGAGCACACTGGGGGTCACAAGGCCGGCCCGGATGACTTTGAGAGCGACGGTCCGGCGAGGCTGTTCCTGCTCCGCCTCGAACACCAGGCCCATTCCGCCCTCGCCAAGTAATCGAACGATGCGATAGCTTCCGATACTTTCGGGCAGTTCGAGACCGGCTTCCATTCCGCTAGTGAGCAGGCAGACTCCGCACAATTCGCCATCCCCGAGGGGTTCGCTGCAAATGGAGCATCGTCCCATCTTTGGCTGACCTCCAGGCCTTACGCTCTGATCGCGCCTAGCAGGAACTGCAACTCATCCTCTACTTCGGAAAGGTCGCCAACCGTGGAGTTCACTTCGGCGCGGAGCAGATCGCGATAGCGCAGCCGCATCCGCCGGATTGCGCTCTTGACTCCCGATTCGGTCAGATTTAGTTCAACGGCCAGTTCGGCGTACTTCAAATCGCCGTCACCGGTCAAATAGCCCTTGATGCGGTTGAAAACGTCCAGCTTGCTATCGGCAAGAAACTCAGCGGAAAGGCTTGCCATCACCCGGTCAAGCAGGGTTCGCGCCCATTTCCGCTGAAAGATACGCTCCGGCGTTTCCGCGTGCTTGGGTTCACGCGCATAGTTCGATTCGCCGGTCGCGAAATCGAGCGATAGGGGGAGCACTCCGCCGCCCCGCTTCTGCGATCTGTCCCGGTCGGACGCGTCGGAGAGGAAGTTTTGCAATGCTCCGAGGAGGAAGCTTCGGAAGCGCCCCTTGCCGGGATCCGCCCGTTCGAAGAAGGCGCCATCGAGAATGCGAAGGAAAAACTCCTGGGTGAGATCCTGTGCCTGTTCGGGCGGGTAGCCGCGACGGCGAATGAAGGCATAGGCGGGGTACCAATATCCGGAGCACAAGCGCTCGAGCGCCTCGGCACGTTCCCGGCTTGCATGCTTCCCACCCGCGGCAACGATGAGGGTCCAATGCGTCGAAGGAAAAGCGTTGCGTGCTGGCGCGGAGGTCCCCATGTGTTTTAGACCCATAGGGTACCACCGTCTTAAGGGCACGGGACCGGGCTAGCATTTTTTCAAAGCCACGGACGCAAACGGCGAAACTTCTCCGCGCAAATTCCTAAGAACCTCATCGAGAGCGAGGTATACGGCAAGCGGGAGATGGGATGCCCGCCGGCAGCCAAGCGTCGTTCTGATTCCGTAGAGGGAGCTTAGAAAGTGCTATCACTGAACTCGCCCATTCTCGCCGACGACATCGGTGAGGTCGTCGAATTGAAGACAGATGTTGTTTATCTTCTGCGAGGACACAACGGAGACAAGGTTGTGGTCAAGGCGGAAGGAGTCAATAAGGACCAACTTCGCTCGGTGAATATGACCGTCAAAACAGTCTTTCCGAGTGCGAAGTCAATGATTGTGACGACGGGGGAAGCAATGGCCGTCAACCAGTACATTGCCTCGTTGGAGTACAAGGTAGGTGTTTGGGAGGAAACCGGCTTGCCTTTTGATCGCACTGAACTGGAGGCTGTTGGAAGGTTGAAGATGGCACTGACTCAGCATGGTGCCCGGCCGCTTGTGAAAATGGCGGCACTCAACGAGGTGCAGAACCTGATGGACGCTCTCCAACAGAGATTGGGACCGAATCGCGATAAGTCCGGCGTACGGGAGTTCACCGCTGCGTTGAACGCGAAGGGCGGCTTAGAAAAGCTCGGCAAGCTGATTGCGATTGACTTCTTTAACGGTAACGCCGATCGGTTTGATTGGGCACTAGCAAAGGGTGGTTCCTTTGCTTTTGGCACGGACGAGAGCTTCAAACCGCGTTACATGACTCGTCCCAACAACGTTTTCCTGGCCGTCACGAACGGCGGAGCGCCGGAGGTTGTTCCATTGGACTTCATCGATTCAACCAGCTCCTACAGCGCCTTGAAGGGGGACCTCAACCGATCCCTGGCTGAAGACGAAGCCGTTGACTTCATTTCACGGGAATGGCCTGGCCGTATTCTGGCGGACAAGAAACGGCGGAAAGAGTTCGCCGAGGGTGTCGTCCACGATCTGGAGCTTGTTCTGAATCCCCATAAGGGCAAGTACAGCCTGCGGACCAAGTTGAGCTTTGGCGCCGCCGGCAGAGTGGAAGAAGGCATGGTTGACGGAGCCAAACTTATCCGAGGCAGATTGGAGGCGAAGTACAGAACCCAAGGGTGGCCGCGAGGGGCCGAGGACCGCTATCGGATTCTCATGCTGGTTAAGCGGTGAAGCAGTACCCACACTACCGTCCGCCAGCCTTTAAAGTATTCAATTTTCAAGGATCCGTGATGCACCGCTTGGATGCATCGAAGGTTTCGTTGTTCGGGCCGCGACCAAATCCGCCGGCTATCGCATCGTGCCGATGTTCATCACCAGCAGGTCGGCCATGGACATTGGCTTCGTTTGTCCCGGCACGTTTTCGGGGCCGGTTTTCTCGGCGAACTGGCCCGGGGTAGGGGCTTCGCAGAAGGCGCGGACTTCGTTGACCGCGGCCTGTTCGAGCTTGGCGAGGTTGGCGGCGACCTGCTTGTCGATGGTCTGCGTGTCGACCAGCGGAGAGGCTTCGGTATCGGCGGGCCGCTCCTGGGCGCGGTAATGCGC
Source organism: uncultured Candidatus Solibacter sp. (assembly GCA_964385495.1). GTDB lineage: Bacteria > Acidobacteriota > Terriglobia > Bryobacterales > Bryobacteraceae > CADEFT01. The sequence goes on along the minus strand of CAYLPH010000049.1, from coordinate 53,691 downwards.
TTCGGTTTGGACCCGGCGCAGTTCCTTCGTGGCTTTGGCCAAGGAGCGCTCGGCGCGGCTGGCGTAGAGGGCGATGAGGCGAAGTCTCGAAGCGTTGGCGTCGACTAACAAGGGGTCGACGTTGGGGTCGGCCGCGTCGCGGTGGAGTTGGGCTTCGGCATTGTGGCAGCGTTCGAGATTCCAGGCGGCGTGGAGGATCTCTTTGAACAGGATGCCCTGGTAGACACCTTGGGGCTGGAACTCGGCGCGAAGGCTCTGTTCGAAGGCTTCAAAGCCGTCTTCCTGTCCGGGGAGGAGGACGAAAGACTTAGAAGACAAGCCGTGCGTGGTGGCGTTCTTCGATGCGGTGGCTTTACCGGCATCGGAGCGAGGGCCCGTCGAGTGCTGGGCATTCGCCTGGTTCGCGAGGGTTTGGGCGGCAGTGGCCATGGCAATAACTCCTGATAACAAGATTTGGGGACTGATTGGTTTTATCCCGGCCTCAGCCTAGCAGGCGATTTTCGGGCGAGATGGCGTGGAAGTTGTAAGTGATTGAATAAGCGGCCTGATATTTTCCTGGGATGTCTGTGAACGCATAAGAACTCCGACTGGAAGCGGACCCGGAGGCCCGGCGGGTAGCCCTCGGGGATCGGCGGGCTTATGTTCTGGGACTGATGTAGAGGAGGCGCGACGTGGACGCCGCGCGCAGGCGTGACGCCTGCCCCACTCGAAGAGATCAGGTCTTTATTGGGTTCCGTCCCGGCGGAGCGGTTTAGTTCATCATGCCACCGTCATACTGCCCTCAGTACTACGGATTCTCCGGCCATTGATGTTTGGGATAGCGCCGCATCAGTTCCTTGCGAACTTGCGGGTACCAGCGTTCCCAGAAGCCGGCGAGATCAGTTGTCGTTTGGACGGGGCGTTGGTTGGGAGCCAGCAGGAGCACCACTACCGGCACCTTGCCGTTGGCTACTTTCGGCGTGTCTTTCATGCCGAAGAAATCCTGCAGGCGCGACGACAGGCGCGGGGCCTGGTCATCAATATACTCAAGCTTGGCGCCGCGGCCGTTGGGCAGCTTCCAGCGCTGTGGGGCGAGTTCGTCCAAGAGGCGGCGGTCCCCGGCCAAGCGGGATTCCAGGTGCCGGACCAGTCCTCCGTCCTTGGCTTCCTGTTCGAGTTCATGAAACGAGCGCTTGCCTTGCGCGAGTTCGGCGAGGGCATCGAGGGCATCGTCTTCGGTCCAGGCGGGCAGCCGATCGGTGTGTTTGGCGGCGAAGCGCAGCCGTGCGAGGAAGGCGTTCACTTCTTCTACATCGGTGAAGCGGACGACGCCGGCTTCGCGGGCTTTCTGGGCAAGGAGGGTCGCGGCGAGTTCGGGATCGACTTTGCCGCCGCGGCTTTCTTCGACCGTGAGGCCATCGTAGAGCATCGCACTCACCGACTCCACGCGCTCACCCTGGCGATTCCATTCGACGGCGGACTTTTCGGTGATGTGATCGGTGTAGAGATCGATTAACCAATCGGGCTCGATACCGCTGGCCAGGCGTACCAACGGCAGACCGCGTTCCTTCCGTTCTTCGATATCGATGGCGACCATCCACTGCGGATTGCGCACGGTGCTGGTCTTGGCGAGAACGGCGGAACCACCGCCGGCGAGCAGGAGTTCGTCCCCCTGGCGGCGTTTGGCCACGCGATCGGGGAAGCCGGCGAGGATGGCCTGGCGGAGCGCGGCGTCATCCTGCTTCTTTTGTTGCGGCAAGCGCATGGCGCTGGTGACAGCGTTGGCGAGGCGGCGCGTGTTGCCGGGATGCGTGCCTTCAAGGAGGGCGAAGATGTCGGAATCGAGGCGGCGGTGGGTGTCGTCGGGCAGTCGTGCGCCGAGGCTGAGCAGGCAGGCCGCAAGAGTGGCGGCATCGGGCACGCCGCGCTTTTCGCCTTCGATGACGATGCGGGCCAGGCGGGGCTCGAGCGGGCACTGGGCCATGCGTTTGCCGAGCGGGCTGAGGCTGCCATCGGGGTTGGTGGCGATGAGGCGGTCGAGCAAAGTTTCGGCGGCCTGGATAGCGGCGTCGGGCGGGGCGTCGAGCCAGGGGAGTTCGTCGAAGTGGCGGATGCCCATGGCCTTGAGGGTGAGGGTGAGGCTGCTGAGGTCGTCACGCTGGATCTCGGGAAGGTCGCGGGCGGCGCGGCGGATGAGGTCGTCTTGTGGGTAGAGGCGGATGACGCGGCCGGGTGCGGTGCGGGCGCTGCGTCCGGCGCGCTGGGTGGCGGACGCCTGGCTGATGCGCTTGATCTGTAGTGTGGGGAGGCCACTCCAGGGCGAGTGGGAAGCGACGCGGGCGAGGCCGGAATCGATGACCACGGTAACGCCGTCGATGGTGACGGAGCTTTCGGCAACGTTGGTGGAGAGGATGACTTTGCGCTGCTTATTGGGAGTGACGGCGCGGTCCTGTTCTTCGGGTGTGAGGTCGCCGTGGAGCGGCGTGAGGAGGAGGTTGTGGCGTTCGGCAAGGCGTGCGAGCGCGGTGGCGGCGCGGCGGATTTCGTTGGCGCCGGGGAGGAAGACGAGGAGGTCGCCGGGGGTAGGCTCGGCGAGGATGGCTTCCACCGATTGGCGGACCTGGTCTTCGAGCGGGTCGGTGGAGTGCGGGCGGTAGCGCACGTCCATGGGGAACAGGCGGCCTTCGGTGCGAAGGATCGGGCAGCCGTTGAGATAGGCGGCGATGGGCGCGGCGTCGAGGGTGGCGGACATGACGACGAGCTTGAGGTCCGGGCGGGTGGTGCGCTGGAGGTGGCGGAGAAGAGCGAGGGCGAGGTCGGTGTCGAGGTGGCGTTCGTGGAACTCGTCGAGGATGACGAGGGAGGCGGCGTCGAGGCGCGGGTCGGAGAGGAGGCGGCGGGTGAGGACGCCTTCGGTGAAGAAGCGGAGGCGCGTGTTGCGGCCGCCGGCTTGTTCGAAGCGCACCTGGTAGCCGACGGTATCGCCGAGGGGCTCACCGAGTTCTTCGGCGACGCGGCGCGCGGCGAGGCGGGCAGCGAGGCGGCGGGGTTCCAGAACCCAGACTTCCCCTTGCGTGATGGGGAGAAGCGCGGGTGGAACGCGGGTGGTTTTTCCTGCGCCTGGAGGCGCCTCCAAGACGACGTTGGAGTGCTGCTTTAGAGTCTCGACAAGCTCGGGCAGCAGGTCATCGATCGGTAAGCGGACCAAGTAGTATTATGGCTGTTCCCATGAATCGCCGCGCGTTTGTTGGATCCATGACGGCTGCCGGAATAGCAGGGGCTGCTCCCGTGAAACGCATTATTGATTCGCATGTGCATGTGTGGAAGACCGATCCGCGGTTTCCGTTTGCGCCGGGAGCGAAGCCGAATCCGGCCGATGCCACGGCGGAGACGCTACTGGAGTTGATGAAGGCGAATGGCGTGTCGCACACGGTGATTATTCAGGTGATCCATTACCGGTGGGATAACAGCTATTTGGCCGATGTGTTGCAGCGGTATCCGAAGATGTTCCATGGCGTGGCGAGGGTGAATCCGGAGGATCCGGCGAATGCGGATCATCTGGAGAAACTAGTGAAGGAGCAGCGGTTTCGCGGGGTGCGGCTGAGTCCGGGTGGGAATGCGAATGGGGATTGGATCAAGGGGCCGTTGATGCCGCCGTTGTGGAAGCGGTGCGCGGACTTGAAGGTTCCGATGACGCTGCTGATGCCGGTGTCGCGGTGTCCGGATGCGGCGAAGTTGATTGAGAAGTTTCCGGGTCTGACGGTGGTGGTGGATCACATGGCGGATTCGCCGATTGATAAGCCGGAGGAGTTGGAGAAGCTGATTGCGCTGGCGCGATATCCGAAGGTGTACGTGAAGATCTCGCATACGTGGTCGTTATCGAAGCAGGAGTATCCGTGGCGGGATACGTTTGACCAGGTAAAGAGGCTGCATCAGGCGTTCGGGCCACAACGGTTGATGTGGGGGACGGATTGGCCGGTGTCGGGGCATAAGGCGAAGTACGAACAGACGCTGGCGGTGGTGCGGGATGAGATGACGTTCTTGAATGATAAGGACCGGGAGTGGATGCTGGCGAAGACGATTGAGCGGGTGTGGCCGTTTAAGCAGGGCTAGCTTGGGGGGCTAGCGATGTCTGCCGTGCCCGTAAAATGGGAGCGGCGTCCACAACCCATCGGTAGAGCTGTTCAGCGTCGTGTTCGGCTGAGTCAGTCAGTACGACTCGGAATGCCATATTTTGCGCGGAAGTCCCGCTCGAAGTCCGGGATACTCTTTCCGCGTCCGGCGTCCCGATCCGCAAGTCCGCGCTCGATGCCTGCTACGGCTTCAAGTTCGTCGATGTGGTCAAGCAACTGCTGATAGGCGGCGGCATCCTGGACCACCACTTCGGTTTCACCTTCGGTGAGTACCACGGGCCGACCGCTCTTGCGGATGTCCGCCATCAAGGCGGTCGCGTCTTCTTTAAGAACGCTAAGTGGGCGACGGTCCTCTAAGTCGAGCATCGAATCCTCGCCTTAACTTTAACATCCCGGGACCACACGGGAATCCTCCTTAAGCTTTTCGGCACATTATGTAGCCTGCTGCCGGTATCTCTCGAGTTCCGTTCCGCATGCCCGAATTGGTCGAGTGGGCAGGCGCTACTCGGCGGGATCCTCCCCGAAAGCATCGCCTCGGTTGCGAGCCGCATCGCGGGGTTGTTGAAAGCCGCCTGCGGCGCGGCGCCGGTTGTGAGACTCATGAGCGTCAGTAAGGACCGATACCAAGTAGTCGTTCAGTGTTCGCCCTCGTTTGGTTGCAGCCACCTGAAGCCCATGAAGTAGAGCTGCACGGAGGCCGGTAACTTCCAGGTCCATCTTATTAGTCTGACATGCACAGAACCGCTTCAGCCATGGAGTAGAGTAGGGGAGTATATGGCCGAGCCCTTCCACCAAGGCGGCGTTCGCGGGTTCCTGCACCGGCCGGAGTCCGGCTCCTTTGAAAACACCGTGGTGCTGGCGCATGGGGCTGGGTCGAACGCCAATGCTCCCATTCTGATCAAGGCCTGTGAAGCCTTTTCCGCCGCCGGGTTCGCCTGCCTCCGCATCGACCTGCCGTTTCGCCAAGCCCGCCCCTCCGGACCACCGCATCCAAGCTTCGCGGCCAAGGATCAGGCGGGGATCGCCGAGGCGATCGGCGCGATGCGGGAACTCGGCGCCAAACGGATTGTCGCCGGGGGGCACTCGTATGGGGGCCGCCAGGCGTCGATGCTGGTGGCCGCGCAACCCGAATTGGCCGATCTGCTCCTTCTGTTCTCCTACCCCCTCCATCCGCCCGACAAGCCGGAGGCCCTCCGCGTTTCCCATTTCCTGACAATCCGGGTTCCGGCCGTCTTCGTCCACGGCGACAAAGACCCATTTGGGAGGATCTGGGAAATGGAGGCCGCCCTCAAAACTTTGCCAGTTTCTCCCAAGCTGCTGGAGATGGCCGGTGGCGGGCACGATTTGCGGCGTTTGGACTGGCCGCGAGTGGTGGAATCGGTACGTTCTTCGCTAGGCCTTAGCCACATCCTGTAGTGCCCGCTAGAGCGGGTACTAGATCTAGATTCCGCCAGCTTCTACTTACGTATAAAAGGTGAACGGCCAAACCCAACAAAAAAAGGGGCTTGCTCTCCTAGGTGGAACTATGTTCTAATCCAACCATTGGGAGGAACTGCAAAGTTCTGACAGAAAATGACAATCGCCGCCCCCATCTGTGCTCCCCCGGTCCCGAATGGGACGCACAAAGGGAGCGTGGACAGTGCGGGCCGGTTGTTCATCCCGGCGAAGCTGCTGGGGTATCTGACGGGCTTGCAGGCCACGACGGTGTTCGTGAGCTGTCTGGACAAGAAGCACGCGCAGATTTGGACTCTGCCCGCGTGGGAAGCGCGGAAGAAGAAATTGGTCGAAGGTGCAGTTGGAGCCGCCCAGAAGAAGGCGGTCGCGGACGTGATCCACATGACGCAGCATTTGGGCGAGGACGTGGAGATCAAGGCAGGGCGCGTGACTTTGCCGACCGAGATGCGGCGCAAGTTGGGCCTGGAAAGCTGCCCGGTGCATTTGGTGGCCACCGACGACGGTGTGCTTACAGTGTACACGGAAACATCAATGGCGGAGCGGTTGGCGGAAGCGGAAGCGAATTACGAAGAGAAGTTGGATCTGATCGCGGACCTGTTGACTTAGGGGAGATGGGATGGCGCCATTTCATGTACCCGTGCTTAGCAGGCAGGTGTTGGAGCACATTGCGGTGCGGCCGGAGAAGGTATTCCTGGACTGTACCGCGGGACTCGGGGGCCATGTTGCTCAAGTTGCGCAGCGACTGACAACGGGCCATGTGATCGCCAATGACCGGGATGCGGAATCGTTGGAGCTGGCGAAGGAGAATACGCGCCAGTGGGCCGATCGCATCTGGTATCACCACGGACCGTTCTCGCGCCTGGGAGAGGCGCTGGCCGTGAATGGGATCGCGAAAGTTAGTGGATTGCTGGCGGATTTGGGAGTGAGCCGTTACCAGTTGACCGAAGCAGAGAGGGGCTTCTCCCTGCAGTCGGACGGGCCCTTGGACATGCGAATGGATCGCACCTCGGGGACTTCGGCTGCCGATCTTTTGAACTACTCGTCCGAGAGAGAACTGGCTGATTTGATATATCAGCTTGGAGAAGAAAGGAGGGCACGACGGATCACTAGAGCCCTCATCCGGGCGCGGCCGCTGCGGTCTACCGGGCATGCCGCTCGTGTGATTGAAGAGGCTGCGCCGAGGGTGGGGAAGTTACATCCGGCGACGTTAACTTTCATGGCCATACGCCGTGCCGTCAATGACGAGGTAGAGGAATTGGAGAGTTTGCTGCGGGGCTTGCCGCAGTGGGTGGAATCGGGTGGCCGTTGCGTGATCCTGACGTTCATGTCACTCGAAGATAGGCAGGTAAAGCAGGGGTTCCAGCGCCTGGCGAAGGAAGGCAAGGCGCGGATCCTCACCAAGCATGTGGTGACGCCGGATGACGACGAGACCCGCGCCAACCCGTTAAGCCGTAGCGCGAAGTTGCGGTGCATCGAGATGGTTTCGGAGGAAGCGGAGCCGGTAGGGGAATAGGGGGCGTTTCCGCGGATTGCCACCCGTGGGGATGCGGTTGTTTGCGAGAGAGAAAGGAACGACATGGCTACGTCGGCAACATGGTATGACCGCTTGTTGGGGAAGAGCGGCGTCGAGGCGCATGCCGGACAAATGGCGGAGGCCGAAGCACGGCGCGCGAGCGATTACCGGCTGCGACCCTTCCCGAACGAGGACGTCCATTTCTTCACGAAACGGATAGACAACAGCCGGGTGATCCGGCAGGAAGACCCGCAGGCGCCAAGCACCTGCTGGAAGATGATTGGCGGCGCCAGTGCGTCGGCGGCCTTGCTGATTTGCATGATGCTGCCGAGCGGGTACCGGCTGATGGCGGGTTACCAGATTGAAGAGTTGAAGAACGAGCGCGAGAAGCTGGAGCGTTCGAAGGCCGAGCTGGAACTGCAGGAAGCCAAGCTGCTGAGTCCGGAACGGCTGGCGCAGTTGGCCGACATGCAGGAATTTGTCGATCCGCATCCGAGCCGGATCGTGCACTTGAGCGAGAAGACCGATTTGACGGTAGCCATGCGGCGTACCCCGGCGACCCCCGCGCCGGTTGTGATGCGTCCGGCGGCTCCCGTTACGCCGCAAACGACCGCCGAGCCGGCTGTGGACGCCGGGACATCGGTGGAGATCCCTCAGTAAGCGAAAGCGGGCGCGCCGCCTTCCCCCAGCGGCGCGCCCGGCACTACCATGCAGACAGGGACGCCCTACTCCTGGGGACCGCAGGAGCCACACCTCGACGCCAAGACAATCCGCCGCATGCGGAACCTGATACGGTTCGGCCTGTTTTGGGCGGTAGCGATTGTGCTCCGGCTGATTCAACTGCAAGTTTTATCCCGCGACAACTATCTGGAGACCGCCAAATCGCAGCAGGAGCGAGTGCTGGAAGTGCACGCGCCGCGCGGCACCATTTATACGCGTAACGGCGAGACGCTGGCGATGAGCACGGCGATGCCTAGCATTGTGGTGAACCCGATGCTGGTGAAGAGTACGGAATTCACCGCGGGGCTGCTGGCGGGCGTGCTGGACATTCCCGCCAATGAACTGCAAGCAAGAATCGACGATGCGCGCAAGCACCGGCGCGGCTTTCTCTGGGTGAAGCGGCTGGTGAGCAGCACGGAACTGGAGCGGGTGAAGAACCTGCGGCTGGTGGGCGTGGAGTGGAGGGACGAATCGGCGCGCTTCTACCCGAAGGGCGCAACGGCGGCGCACGTGCTGGGCGGCGTCAACCACGAAGAGAAGGGCAATGGCGGGGTGGAGTTGGCGCTGGACGAAGAACTGGAAGGCATTCCCGGTTCGGTGCAGATGCTGCTGGACCCCAAGGATCACTCGTATTCGTCGACGGTCGAGACGCGTCCGCAGCCGGGTAAATCGCTATGGCTGACGATTGACGAGCGCATCCAGTACGTGGCGGAGCAGGCGTTGGCGAAAGCGGCCGAAGGCTGCAAGTGCAAGACGGGCAGCGTGGTGGTGATGGACCCGCGTAATGGCGACGTGCTGGCGATGGCCAGCTATCCAACCTATAACCCTAACGAGACTTTAAAGCTGGAGGGCGACCTGTCGCCGCGCTTGAACAATGCCATCTCGGCGCCCTTTGAGCCGGGGAGCGTGTGGAAGGTGATCACGCTGGCGACCGGGTTGGAGAAGACCAATCTGGGGCCGGATACGCCGATCAACTGTCTGGGCGGAACCATCACGCTGCATGGGCGGACAATTCACGAGGCGAAGAACGGCTTCGGCTACATCCCGATGCGCACGGTGCTGGCTAAGTCTAGCAATGTTGGCGCCATCCAGGTGGCGTTGGAAGTGCAGCGGCGGGCGGGCAATGAGGCGATCTACGATTACATCCAGCGCTTTGGCTTCTCGAAGAAAACCGGCATCGAATTGCCGGCCGAGGATCCGGGCGTGGTGCATCCGCCGCGCAAGTGGAGCGGGACGTCGATCGGGTCGATTGCGATGGGCCACGAAGTGACGGCCACGACGCTGCAGTTGGCGCAGGCCGCGGCGGTGATCGCCAACAACGGGCGTTTGGTGCGGCCGCGGATTGTGCTGCGGAAGAAGCGGGAAGGCGAGCCGCTGGAGATTGCGCCGGTGGTGATGGGCCAGCAGGTGATCAACCAGCGTACGGCTGCCCGCATGCGCGAAATGATGGGCGATGTGGTGAGGAAAGGTGGCACGGGCACGGCGGCCGCGGTGGATGGCTACGAGGTGGGCGGCAAGACCGGATCGGCGCAGATCTGGGATCAGAAGGCGCGCAACTACTCGCACAAGTACAACGCGTCGTTCCTGGGTATGGTGCCCCTGAACAAGCCGCAGTTGGTGATTGTGGTGACGTTGAACGGGTCGGCGTTGTATGGCGGCGTGGTGGGCGCGCCGGTGTTTCACGAGATTGCGGCGGCGTCGCTGCGGTTAATGGATGTGCGGCGCGACTACGATCTGCCGATGCTAACGGACAACGAATTGGAGAAGCCGAAGCCGCTAGAGGTGGAGGCGATGAACGACGCGGCGGTGCCGCCGCCGGTGGAAGTGATCACGGCGGACCATCTGGCGTACCTGAATCCGGCGCCGAACCTGATGGGCAAGACGCTGCCGGTGGTGCTGAGCGAGACGGCGGCGGCGGGGATATTGGTGGACACGAGGGGGAGCGGCATTGTACGCCGCCAGAACCCCGCGCCGGGCGCGCCGCTGCAGCCGGGCGAACGGATCCTGTTGGAGTTTGCGCGCTAGGACTCTATGCGGCTCGATCAGGTTCTAAGCAACGCCGGAGTACGCGGCGGGCTGACGCCCGTTTTAGGGGCAGCCGAGGTGCGCGGATTAGCGTATGATTCGCGTAGGGTGGAATCGGGATACGTGTTCGCGGCGTTCCCGGGGGCGAGGACGGATGGGAGGCGGTATGCGGGACAAGCTCTGGAACGTGGTGCGCTGGCAATCCTTAGTGAGCAGGAAGCGCCAGAGGGGTTTGCGGGTGCTTGGATTCAAGTGGAGCAGGGGCGTGCGGCGCTCGCGATGGCATGCCGCAATTTCTACGGGGCTCCGGAAACGCAACTGGCTCTTACCGGGGTTACCGGAACCAATGGAAAGACCACATTTACCTATGTGATGGAAGGCCTGCTGCGCGCCTGTGGGCGCCGCGTGGGCATTCTGGGAACGATCGGCAACGTGCTGGTGGGCGAGTTCGAGCCCACCGTGAACACGACGCCGGAGTCGGTGGACCTGTACAAGCTGTTCGAGCGGCTGAAGGCGAAGCGGGGCACCGATGTTGTGATGGAGGTGTCCTCGCATGCGCTGGCGTTGGGGCGCGTGCATGGGCTTGCCTTCCATGCCGCGGTGTTCACGAATCTCACCCAGGATCACCTGGACTTTCATCCGGACATGGAGCATTACTTCGGCTCCAAGAACAAGCTATTCGGCTCGAACGGCGCGGCGGCTCCGAAGTTCGCGGTAACGAACTTCGACGATGCGTACGGACGCCGGATTAAGCCTGCCGCATCGACGGAGCTCATTACCTATGGATTGAGCGAAGGCGCGACGGTGCGGGCCGCCGATATCTCGCTGGGCTTTGAAGGCGTCACCTATACGTTGAGGTGGCGGGGCAAGTCCGTGCGGGTGCACTCGCCCTTGGTGGGCGAAATCAACGTCTATAACACCCTGGCGGCCTGTGCCGCTGGGATTGCGCATGGGTTTTCACTGGACATGATTGCTGCTGGGATTGGGACTTGCGAGGCTGTGCCGGGGCGCTTTGAGCGCGTGGATGAAGGGCAGCCGTTTCTTGTGGTGGTGGATTACGCGCATACGCCGGACGCGCTGCGCAATGCGATTGGGGTGGCTCGCTCGTTGAAGCCGAAGCGGGTCATCACGGTGTTTGGCTGCGGCGGAGATCGCGACCGGTCGAAGCGCCCGTTGATGGGCTCGGCGGCGGCGGAGTTGAGCGACTACGTCGTGCTGACTTCGGACAATCCGCGGTCGGAGGATCCGCTGCATATCTTGACGGATGCGATGGTGGGCCTGCAGCGCCACGATACGCCCTATGCGGTGGAAGTAGACCGGACCAAAGCCGTATTGAAGGCGGTGCGGCAGGCGCGTACGGGAGACCTGGTGCTGATCGCAGGGAAAGGGCACGAGACCTACCAGGTTCTGAAGGACGAGACGATTCATTTCGATGATCGGGAAGTAGCCCGGACGGTATTGCGCGAAGTGGGATTCGGGAAAGGCAAATAGGTGAAGGCGGCGGTCACACAGATAGCGGCGGCGTTGGGGCTGGCACAGCCGGTGCCTCCGGGGGAGGTGACCGGGTGGAGTATCGACTCGCGCACGCTGTCTCCAGGAGACCTCTTTTTTGCATTGCGGGGGCCAAATCACGATGGGCACCGGTATGCCGGTGACGTGATTGGGCGGGGCGCGGCGGCGGCTGTTGTGGATCATGTTCCGCAGGGGGCGGATCCATCATGGCCGCTGCTGCTGGTGAACGATACCGAGCGGGCGTTGGAGAAGTTGGGGCGTTGGGCGCGGACCAAGCTGCGGGCGGACATCATCGGGCTGACGGGCAGCGCGGGCAAGACCACCAGCAAGGAGACCATCGCCGCGCTGCTGTCGGCCAAGCTACGGACGGGTAAGAACGGCGGCAATCTGAACAATCATCTGGGTGTGCCGTTGTCCCTGCTGCGGCTGGAGGAAGACCTGGAAGTGGCGGTGCTGGAGATGGGGATGAACCACGCCGGGGAGATCGCGCACCTGGCGAACGTGGCCAAGCCGCGGGTGGGCGTGGTGACCAACGTGGGCTACGCGCACATTGAGAACTTCGACTCGATTGAGGGGATTGCCTCGGCGAAGCGGGAGTTGATCGACGCGCTGCCGGATAACGGGGTGGCGGTGTTGAATGCCGATGATGTGCGTGTGTCGCGCTTCCGCGAGATGTTCGCCGGCGAGGTAGTGACGTTCGGATTAAGCGAAGGCGCCGATGTGCGCGCCACCGATGTCACCTATACCGAAACCGGCGCGCGGTTCGTGGTGGATGGCGTGCAACTCGAAAGCGGGCTCCCCGGCAGGCATGGCGTTTTGAACGTACTTTGCGGGATTGCAGTAGCGGGGCTGTATGGCATCGCGGCAACGGATCTACGCGATGCCATACGAGCCCTGGAACCGGGCCCGATGCGCGGCCGGCGGTTCGTACGGGACGGAATTGTCCATATCGACGACTGCTACAACAGCAATCCGGATGCCGCCCGGGCCATGGTGGATCTGCTGGCGGACACGCCGGCGCGCCGCCGCATCGCCGTATTGGGGGAGATGCTGGAACTGGGCGGTTGGTCGGAAGAGCTTCACCGCGAATTGGGCGCCTATGCCGCCCGCGCGGGGATCGATGTGCTCGTTGGGATACGCGGCGCCGCCAAGCATGCTGTGGATGGAGCAGTGGAAGCAGACATCTCAGGCGGCGCCGCGTACTTTTTTGCAACACCCGGCGAGGCAGGCGACTGGTTAAAAGGGCAGGCTCATCCGGGGGATGCGATTCTCTGGAAAGGGTCCCGCGGAACACGCGTGGAACAGGCTCTGGAAAGGTTCCTCGGGTAAGCGGATGCTCTACTGGCTCTTGTACGAAGTGGCTTCGCCGCATATGGGCGTGCTGCGTCTGTTTGGGTATGTGACGTTTCGAACGGCGCTGGCCAGTTTGACGGCGCTGCTGCTGGGGATTGTACTGGGGCCGTGGATGATCCAGAAGCTGAAGGATCTGCAGATCGGCCAACATATCAGAGAAGACGGGCCGAAGTCGCATCAGAAGAAGGCGGGTACGCCGACCATGGGCGGGTTATTGATCGTGGTGTCGGTGCTGGCGCCCACGCTGCTGTTTACGAATCTGACCAACCCGTATGTGTGGGTGGCGCTGTTCGCCATGGTGGGCTTCGGGGCCATCGGCTTCTACGACGACTACACCAAGGTGAAGAAGATGCGGAACCTTGGATTGACGGCACGGCAGAAGTGGTGGCTGCAGGTGGCGGCCGCGCTGCTCATCGGCTGGTTTCTGCTGTTGTTGCATGCGCGCAACCAGTATTCGACGGCCATGAATGTACCGTTCTTCAAAGACTTTCGTCCGGACCTGCTAATCGATATCTTCCTGCACAACACTTGGACGTATCCGCTGGCGTTTGTGGGCTTCTTCGGATTTCTGATTGTCGTGATTGTCGGTTCGGCGAATGGCGTGAACCTGGCCGATGGTTTGGATGGGCTGGCGATCGGGCTGATGATCATCGCCTCCGGAGCCATGACAGTGTTGACGTACATGAGCGGGCACGCGCAGTTTGCCAATTATCTGGACCTGGCGCGCCTGCCCGGCGCGGCTGAATTGACGATCTTCTGCGGGGCGTTGACGGGGGCGTCGCTGGCGTTTCTTTACTACAACGCGCATCCGGCGGAAGTGTTCATGGGCGACGTCGGGTCGCTGGCGCTGGGCGGAAGCCTGGGAACGGTGGCGGTGCTGATCAAACAGGAGATCCTGCTTTTGTTTGTGGGCGGCGTGTTCGTGATTGAGACTTTATCGGTGATGTTGCAGGTGGGGAGCTTCAAGCTGCGGGGCAAGCGCATCTTTAAGATGGCGCCGCTGCATCATCATTTTGAAGCGATCGGGTGGCATGAATCGAAGGTCATCGTGCGCTTCTGGATCGCGGGTTTGGTGATGGCGCTGTTCGCGCTGACGACGTTGAAGTTGAGGTAGACGCGGCGCCATGGATCTGAAGAGCTGTGTAGTACTCGTGGCGGGCTTAGGCAAATCGGGCCTGTCCGCTATCGAACTCCTGGTCGAGGAGGGCGCATCCGTGCGCGGGACCGACGCGAAGCCACTGGAACAAGTGGTAGGGGCCGGTCCCGTGCTGGATCGCTTAGGCGTGCCGTATGTGCCATTTTCGGCGGAGAGCTTCGCGGGCGCGCAGTTGGTGGTGATGTCGCCGGGGGTGCCGTTGGATCTGCCGGAGGTAGCCGCGGCGCGGCAGGCCGGTGTGAAGATCATCGGCGAAGTGGAACTGGCGTCGTGGTTTCTGAAAGGGCCGGTGATCGGCATTACGGCGTCGAACGGCAAAACGACTACTACGGCGCTGACCGGACACATTCTGAAGAATTGCGGTGTGGATGCGCAGGTGGGCGGGAATATCGGGCTGCCGCCGACGGCGATGGTGAAGGCATCCGCCGCGGGCCGGGTGAACGTGCTGGAGTTGTCGAGTTTCCAATTGGAGACGGTGGACCGCTTCCACGCCGATATCGCCGCCGTTTTGAACATTACGCAAAACCATCTGGACCGGCATCATACGTTTGAGAGCTATGTGGCGGCGAAGCGGCGGTTGCTGGAGACGCAGCCCGCCGGTTCGGTGACCGTGTTGAACGCGAGCGATCCGGTATCGGCGAGCCTGGCTTATGCAGCAAAGGGCGAGATCGAGTGGTTCAGCCGCGCGGACCGGCCCCTGTCGCGCGGCTGGTGGTTCGATGGCTCGCGTGTTTCGTACGATGGCCGGGCGGTGATGGAGCGGCGGCAGATTCCGCTGCGCGGCTTGCATAACGTGGAGAACGTAATGGCCGCGGCGGCGTGCGCGTATCGTGCCGGAGCGCCCTTGGACGGGATCGGCGCGGCGGTGGAGACGTTTCCCGGGGTGGAGCATCGCATCGAGTTTGTTCGCGAGTTGCACGGCGTGCAGTATTACAACGACTCGAAGGCCACGAGCGTCGATGCCACGCTGAAGGCTATTGATGGTTTTGATGGCGGTCTGTGGATCATCCTCGGCGGCAAGGATAAAGGCAGCGACTATACGCCCTTGAGTGCGCCGCTTCAAAAGAAGGCGTGCGCCGTGCTGCTGATTGGCGCGGCTTCGGAGAAGATCGCCACGCAGCTCGGCGGTGCGTTATCAACAGAGCGCTGTGGATTTCTGGAAAACGCTGTGGAAATCGCGGCGTCCCGTGCAAAACCCGGCGATACGGTGCTGTTGGCGCCCGCTTGCGCGAGCTATGACCAATTCAACAACTTCGAAGAGCGGGGCCGGGCGTTCAAAACATTTGTTGCTAGACTTGTTTAAATCAAATCCGGGCCGGAGGAGTATATGGCACAGCGGATCAAGACGGATTGGGTTCTGTTTCTCACCATCGTAGGGATGGTGTGTTTCGGGTTGGTGATGGTGTACAGCGCCTCCAGCGCGATGGCAGCGGTGAAGTATAAGGACGCCAATTACGTGGTGCTGCGGCAGTTGGGCTGGGTGGCGGTGTCGTTTATCGCGCTCATGTTCTTTAAGCGGAAGGACTATCACCGGCTGGCCGATTCGACGTGGGCCTTCGCGCCGCTCGGCGTGGTGACGGCGATGCTGGTGGCCGTGTACTTTCTGGACGCGCGGGCGCATCGCTGGTTGAAGATAGGCACCGTGGGCATCCAGCCGGCGGAGTTTGCCAAGCCGGCGATGATCGTCTTCCTGGCGTGGTTTGTCACTCGCCGCGCGCATGCCATCAACACACGGTACACGCTGGCCCCGGCGGCGCTCTGTCTGGGGGTGCTGGCAGGCGCGGTGATCATTGCCGATCTGGGGACCGCCGCCGTGCTGGTGTGCACGGCCGCGGCGATGTTCTATGTGGCGGGGTTAGAGCGGCGCTACTTCCTCGCGGCGGTTTGCGCGGGCCTGCTGGTGGTGCCGCTGGCGATCGTGGCGAAACCCTACCGGCTGCTGCGCATGATCGAGTTCTTCTCCTTTCTGGATCCCGATCACAAGCTGCTCGATTGGGTGGATCCGGAAGGGAAGTTGAAGGAGCGGGCGAAGCGGTCGAACACGCAGGACTCCACCTATCAGGCACGGCAATCGGTGATCGCGGTAGCCACCGGCGGGGTGACGGGGCTGGGGATTACCGAGGGCAAGCAGAAGGTGCTGTTCCTGCCGGAGGCCCATAACGACTTTATCTATGCGGTGATTGGAGAAGAGTTAGGGCTGGCTGGCGCGCTGCTGGTGATCGCCGGCTACTTCGTCATTCTCTGGCGAGGGTACCGGCTGTACTTTGTCGTGCCCGATGACTTCGGGCGTTATCTGGCGTTAGGAATAAGTACCGCCATGGTGGTGCAGGCATTGATGAACATGAGCGTGGTGCTGGACATGGCGCCTACCAAGGGCTTCCCGTTGCCGCTGATCAGCTACGGGGGCAGTTCGCTGCTGAGTTCGCTGTCTTCGTTAGGGATTCTGATGAGCGTGAGCGACCACGCCGGCTAGGCAATGAAGTTGAAGATCCGCATCGACACTCCGGAGGTCACGAGCGCTACGCCGTTGCAGCGGCAGACGTTCCTGATGACGGGCGGAGGTACGGGCGGACATGTTATCCCACTGATCGCGGTGGCGCGGGAGTTGCGGAAGCGCGGGCATGAGGTCTTCTTCATCGGAACGCAGGAAGGGTTGGAGAGCCGCCTGGTGCCGCCCGAGAACATGCCGATTGCCTTTATCAAGATTGGCGGGCTGCAGCGCGTGGGCTGGCGGCAGACGTTGCGTACCCTGCTGCAACTACCGGCGGCGGTGTGGAAGTCCATGGCGTTGATCCGCCAGCATAAGCCGCACGCCGTGTTCTGCCTGGGCGGGTTTGTCGCGGGGCCGCCGGTGATTGCGGCGTGGCTGCTGCGCAAGCCGGTGGTGCTGATGGAGCCGAATGCGATTCCCGGCATGGTGAATCGCAACCTGGCCCGCATCGCGCGCCGGGCGCTGTTGAGTTTTCCCGAAGCGCAGCACTTCTTTCCCAAGGGTCGCGCCGAGATTACGGGCCTGCCGGTGCGGGCGGAATTCTTCCGTTTGCCGCATCGCAAGCCGGGTGACGTGCTGACGGTATTGGTGACGGGCGGCAGTCGTGGGTCGCGGAGATTGAACGAAGCGGGGCGGGCCAGTTGGAGGCTGTTCCAGGAAAGCCAGGTGCGGGTGCGATGGATTCACCAGACCGGCACGGCGGACTACGCGGAGATGGCTTCGGCCTTTGCCGAGAGCGGGGCCGAAGGGCAGGTGGTGCCGTTTATCGAGAACATGCCCCAGGTATTCGGAACCGCGGACCTGGTGGTGTGCCGTTCCGGGGCGGGGGCCGTTTCGGAGTTGGCCGCAGCCGGCAAGCCCTCCATATTGGTGCCGTTTCCCTACGCCGCCGATCAGCATCAATTGAAGAATGCGGAGGCGATGTCGCGCGCCGGGGCCGCGCGGCTGGTCCTGGATGCGACTTTGAACGGGGAGGAACTGTTTCACAACATACGGGATTTAGCCGCCGATCCGGACCAGCTGGAACGTATGGGAGAGGCGGCCCGGCAGTTCGCGAAACCGGGTGCCGCGATACGCGCGGTGGAAGTACTCGAGCGGGAAGGAATGCGCCGGAAACGGGCCTAGAAAAAGAGTTGACACGAACAGCGGAAGCCGCAACAATCAGGGATAAAAATGTTTTTTAAGCCGCAACGGCTGCACTTCACGGGGATCGGCGGCATCGGGATGAGCGGCATCGCGGAGGTGCTGCTGAACCTTGGCTATGAGGTCACCGGATCGGATGTAAAGCTGTCGCCGATCACGGAACGGCTGGCTGGGCTGGGCGCGAAGATCAGCGAAGGGCACGACGGATCGAACGTGGTGGGCGCCAAGGCGCTGGTGGTGAGTTCGGCCATCGATCCGAAGAACCCGGAGTTGCTGGAAGCCAGGCGCCTGCAGATTCCCATCATCCC
Organism: uncultured Candidatus Solibacter sp.; assembly: GCA_964385495.1. Lineage (GTDB taxonomy): Bacteria > Acidobacteriota > Terriglobia > Bryobacterales > Bryobacteraceae > CADEFT01. The sequence continues at coordinate 35,903 of CAYLPH010000049.1, read as the reverse complement.
GCGTGGTGAGTTGCTGGCGGAACTGATGCGGATCAAGTATGGCATCGCCATTGCCGGCAGCCATGGCAAAACCACCACCACGTCGATGGCCGCCGCCGTGCTGTCCGAAGCCGGGCTGGATCCGACTGTGGTGGTGGGCGGCCGCGTAAAGGGCATGGGCGGCAGCAACGCGCGCGTCGGCCGCAGTGAGTTTCTGGTGGTCGAGAGCGATGAGAGCGACGGGTCCTTTTTAAAGCTGGCGCCGATTCTGGCGGTGGTGACGAACATCGACCGGGAGCACATGGATCACTACCACTCCTTCGAGCGCATTCTGGAGGCCTTCACCGAGTTCGTGAACAAGGTGCCGTTCTATGGCGCTGCGATTCTGTGTCTGGACGATGAAAACGTCCAGAGCATCCTGCCGCGCGTGCAGCGGCGGACCTTGACCTACGGAGTGAGCCCCCAGGCGGACCTGTTTATTACCTCGTCGCGCAGTGGTCCGGCGGAAAGCGAATTTTCCCTGCGCCTGCGGGGCGAGGATCTGGGCACGTTTCGCGTGGGTGTGCCCGGGCCGCATAACGTCTTGAATGCGACGGCGACGGTAGCCGTGGCACTGGAGTTGGAAGTGCCTGTCGAAAAGATCCGCGCCGGGCTGGCGGGGTTCAGCGGCGTCGACCGGCGGTTTCAGATCAAGGGCGTGGTGGATGGTGTGACGGTAGTGGACGACTACGGCCACCATCCCACCGAGATCCGGGCGACGCTGGCGACGGCGCGCGTCTGCCAGTTCGAGCGCGTGCTGGTGCTGTTCCAGCCGCACCGGTATACCCGCACGGCAACTCTATTGGATGACTTCGCGCGCAGCTTCCACCAGGCCGACTGCGTGTTTGTGATGGACATTTATGCCGCCAGCGAGCCGCCGATTGAGGGCGTGACCGCCGAAGTGCTGGTGAGCCGGTTGCAGGACTACGGACATCGCGGCGCGGAGTACGTGGGCGGAATGGCGGAAGGGATGCTTAGGATTGTCGAATCGGCGCGGCCCGGGGATCTGGTGATCACGCTGGGCGCGGGCAGTGTTTCGCAGGCCGGAGAAAAGATTCTGGAGCAGTTTGCAGTTCAACAAAGGAAGTAAGGTATGGCGCGCAGGGGAGTCGACGAGGCGGAGTTAGAGTTAACGGAACCGGCCGCGGCTGGTGACGCGGAGCGTGCGGTGCGGCGTAAGCCCCGTACGTCGAGGAAAGAGTCGGGCCCGAAGCGGCCGATTCGGTGGATGTACTGGCTGATTCCGGTGGCTGGCCTGTTGGCTACCTTTCTCATGGTGTTCGGCTTTCACCAGGTGGAAGCCTTCCTCATTCGCGATGCGCGGTTTGCCGTGCGCGGGCCGGCGGATTACGGCGCGGATCCGGAGGGGATTCGTATTGACGGACAGGTGCGCGCGTCCAAGCCCGAGTTATTGCGTGTGTTCGAGGCGGATTTGAATCGCAGCCTCTACTTATTCCCCGTGGCCGAGCGGCGCCGGAACCTGCTGGCCGTGGATTGGGTGAAGGAAGCGGCGGTGTCGCGGCGCTGGCCCAATAAAGTGTCGGTGCGCATTTGGGAGCGGACGCCGGTGGCCTTTGTCCAGACGGAACACCGGGATGGGTCGTCCCGGTTCTACCTGATCGATGAAGAGGGCGTCCTGCTGCCCATTCCCAAGGGCGAAAAATTCGAGAACTTTGTGGTGCTGCGGGGGATGAGCGAACAGGAGCCGGAGGCGTCGCGCAGGGTGCGTGTGCAGCAGTCGATGCATTTCTTAAAGGAAGCGGCGGCGCTGGCCGGCTATGTAACGGAAGTGAATGCGGCGGATCCTGGCGATTTGCGGGCCGTGTTGAAGTTGGATACCGCGGTGATTACGGTGCGGCTGGGATCGGACGATCTGGGACGGAAACTGCGCCGGTTTGTGAAGCGCTTCCCGGAGATTCACGCGTCCCGTCCGGAGGCGCGCTTTTTCGATCTGCGGATGGGCGACCGTGTGATTGCCGTGGAGGGTGCCAGCCATGGCGAATAATCCGAAGGGCTTGTACGCCGCCGGCTTGGACACCGGCAGCATGTGGACGCGCTGCGTGATTCTGCGCGTGGATGAAGGCCAAGTGCGCTTCGCGGGCTATGGGCAGGCCCCGGCCAAGGGTTGGGTGAAGGGCCGCGTGGCCGATGCGGGCGCCATCGCCAATTCCATCCAATACGCCGTGCGCGATGCCGAGCGGATGGCCAAGGTGACGGTGGAAACCGTGACGGCCGGCATCGGCGGGGCGTCGGTGCAGGGCTTTTCGAGCCGCGGGGTCTACGAGTTCGGCAGACCGCGGCATGTGGAGCAGGGCGACCTGAGTTATGCGGTGCACCTGGCGTCGCGGGTGCGGCTCGAGGACGACCGCTTCGTGCTGCAGATGCTGCCCATGGATTTCACAATTGATGGGCGCGCCGGCTTCCGCAATCCGAAGGGCGCCGTGTGCGCGCGGCTCGAAGCCAATGTGTATGTAGTGACCTGTTCCCTCAGCGAGCACCAGGCGCTGATTGGCGCGATCCACCAGGCGCATCTGGCGGTGGAAGATACCGTGTTTGAGCCGGTGGCGGCGGCCTACGCGGCCGTATTGCCGGAGGACCGGCGCCGGGGCGTGGTGTTGATGGACATCGGGTCGCATGGGTCGGCGGCGGTGGTGTTTGACGGCGATGCGCTGCTGCGGGCGATTGGGCTCAATATCGGCGGGGACCACTTTACGCGCGACCTGTCCCACGTGTTGAAGGTGATGTACGAAGACGCCCAGCAATTGAAGGAAGAATATGGATGCGCGATTCTGGGTTTGACGCCGGATTCCACGCTAATCGAGATTCCCTCGCAGGAGGGGCGTCCGCCGCGGGAGGCGCCGCGTAAGTTGCTGAACGAGATTCTGGAGGCGCGCGCCGGCGAGTTGTTCTATAACGTGCGGAACGAGATTACGAAGGCCGGGATGGAGCAATCGCTGATGGAGGGGTTGATCCTCACCGGCGGCGGGGCGCAGTTGAACGGGATGTGCGACATCGCCGAGGCGGTTTTGAACTGTCCGGCGCGGAACGGACTGGTGTTGGGGGTTGAAGGCTGGCCGGAAGACGTGGATACGCCGGCGTGGACCACGGCCGCGGGACTGGCCATGTTTTCGGCGCGCCTGAAGACGCAGAAGGAGCCGCGCAAGCGGGTGCCGAGCCTGATGGACCTGGTGTTCAAGTAGGACAGGGAGCAAAACGAAGCCAATGCTATTCGAAGATCTCAGTGACGGGGACAACCGGGCCGCCGAGCCGCTAAAGCTGGCCGGCACGGAAGCCGAACCGGCGGTGATTGTGGTGAAGAAAGAGGAAGCGTTTATGCCGCCGGCGAAGATGGACGCGTTGAAGTTTGAGATAGAAGACGACCGTCCGGCGGGCACCCGCATCAAGGTGATTGGTGTGGGTGGCGGCGGCTGCGATGCCGCCGGGCGTATGTACGCCGATGGGGTGCAGGGCGTGGAGTTCTATGCGCTGAATACAGACCGGCAGGCGCTGGCGGCGTCGCCGATTCCGAATAAACTGCTGATCGGCCAGAAGGTCACCGGTGGTTTGGGTGCGGGAGCCGATCCGAACGTGGGTAAGGAGGCTGCGCTTGAAGATACGGAACGGATCATTGAGATCCTGGACGGGGCGGACATGGTCTTCGTGGCGGCTGGCTTGGGCGGCGGCACGGGTACGGGAGCGGCGCCGGTGGTTGCCTCGCTCGCCAAAGAGTTGAATGCGTTGACGGTCGCCATCGTGACGAAGCCGTTTGCGTTTGAAGGCGTGAAGCGAATGAAGGTGGCCGATAAGGGGATCGAAGATTTGGCGATGACGGTGGATACGCTGATCCAGATTCCGAACGAGCGGCTGACCACGTTGATGCCGAAGGGAACGTCTCTGTTGGACTCCTTCCGCGCCACCGACGATGTGCTACGCCAGGCGGTGGTGGGTATCTCGGACATTATGAATACGCCGGGCTTGATCAACCGCGACTTTGCCGACATCCGCGCTACGTTGCAGGGGATGGGGCACGCGATTCTGGGCACCGCGTCGGCCACGGGCGAGAAGGCGGCCATGGAGGCGGCCCGCAAGGCTATCCGCTGCCCCATGTTGGAAGGCGACGACATCAAGGGCGCGCGCAGTGTTCTGATTAACATCACGGCGTCGTCGGCGATTTCGCTGCACGATATCCATGAGGCGTGTTCGCTGATTCGCTCGGCTACGGGCAATGAAGAAGTGCAGGTGAACTTCGGCATTGTGCTGGATGAGAAGCTGAAGGACGAAGTGAAGGTCGCGGTGATTGCCACGGGCTTCCAGAAGATGATGCAATTGGAGCCTATCTCGCAGGCGCGGTCGTATGAGATCGCGCCGCCGAATCGGGTAGGCTTCTTTACTCCGCCGACGCTGGCGCCCGTGGGGATGGATGCCGAGGTGGTGGATATTCAGGCGGAGCCGCAGGTTTCCACTCCCATGCCGGCGATGGCCGCGGCAATGGCGTCTTCGAATGGCGGGTCTCTGGCCAGCCACGCCATGCATGATGAGCCGTCGAAGGTGCAGGAAGACGTGGATGTACCGGCGTTTTTGCGGCGGGACCGGCGCTGGTTCAGTTAGGACAGCGCCGGGGGGATCCAGGTTCCGCCCGCTGGCGGGTTCGCCTTTACAAACCTTAAGAAGCGGCTTACGGTGGCTTCCCGTCCATGTCCGTAAGCCTATGAAATACATTCTTTCTGCGTTCGCCACCCTGCTTTTGCTATCGCCGCTATCCCATGGGCAAATGGGGGCGGGCGGCGACGATCTGCCGCCGCTGGAGCGCGTTACCATCCAGGAGTACTTCAACCGCCTGTCGTCCTTTCGAAACATCGTGGCGGCGTTGCCGCCGATGGACACAGCGCAACCGGGTCCTTTCGATCCCAATCTTTCGGCGCGGGACCTTCTGCGCCAGGAGGTGCGGGAAACGCGCCGCGCCGTCAACGAAATAGCCGGATTGCTGCCTCCGGACGTAGTGGCCACCGAGCACTATGAGATGCTGCAGATTCTCGAGTCCCGGAATCGCGTGAACCATTGGATCGTCGACCAAACTCCCGCCGACGCCCGCGCCTCGGATCGTAGTCACGTGTACCGGACACCCGAAATCGGGGCGCTGCGGGCGCGGCTGCAGCAGTCCAATTGCGCCATGGATGCGATCGCACGGCAAACCGGCTCCGCCGTTCGCCTTTCGATGAACTGCGGGGCGGACACCGGTGCTCCGGAACTCAACCTGAGCACGGGCAGAGTGCTCGGCTCGGCCGGGAATCCGGTTACGGTCATCGAACTGGCGGCACGGGCAGTTCCGGAAGGGGCGGGTATGCCGGCGCCGGACCTCAGTTTCGGCTTCGATACTGTCTATGCACGGGCCGGAACCCTGACGCTGGTTTACGACAATCAGAATCCAGTGCCCTTCGAACACAACGCGGTGGTTTACCGGAATGCGACGGGAACCAATCTGCGGGCGTCGGAGGTTGTTGCCGGAACACCCGGCGGGTCGGGTCCGGCGCGTCATAGCGTCGAATTTCGTTTGGAGCCCGGCACCTACTACATCGTCTGCAACGTTCATCTCACCTTGCAGCAGGCGAAGCTCATCGTCGTGCCTTGACGGTTCGCTTTCGGGAAGCCATCACCGGCCTTCCACCTGATTGTAGACATCGCGTTTGGGCAGGCCTCGCTCGCGGGCAACGCGTTTGATGGCGTCCATGCGGGAGAGACCCTGCTTTTCCAGATCGGCCACGGCTTCCGGGATTGGGCGGCTGTCTGGCGGCGTCTCGGGTTCTACGGCTTTACCGAGAAGGATGGTGAACTCGCCTTTGATGGCGGGCCGGGCGGCGAGCGTCGCGCGGACTTCGGCGGCGTTTCCCCGGAGGAACTCCTCGTGCAGCTTGGTGAGTTCGCGGGCCAGGACTACGGGGCGGTGCGGGCAGATCGCCTCAATCTCCGCCAGCGTTTCGACGATGCGGTGCGGCGCCTCATAGAAAATGAGGGTGGCGGGGAGTGGCGCGGCCTGTTCGAGTTGACGGCGCCGCTGACCCTCCTTCGGCGCGAGGAAGCCGCCGAAGTAGAAGGCATCGGTGGGAAGGCCGGCGGCCGAGAGCGCGGCGATGGCGGCGTTCGCGCCGGGGATGGGAACCACGGCGGCACCTGCGGAGAGCGCCGCGTCGACTAACCGATAACCGGGATCCGAGATCAGCGGCGTGCCGGCGTCCGAGACCAGCGCCAGCGATTCTCCGGAGGTGAGGCGGGCCGCCAGTTCGTCCGAGCGGTCGCGTTCGTTATGGTCGTGGTAGGAGACCAGGTGTGTCTTGATCCCGAAGTGTTCCAACAGCTTACGGGTGTGGCGGGTATCTTCGCAGGCGATGACGGACACTTCGGTGAGGATGCGGACGGCGCGCGGGGAGAGGTCCTCCAGGTTACCGATGGGCGTCGCGACTACGTAGAGAGTACCGGGCATGGCTAAGGCCTATGATCGATCATCTTCGGGTACCGTGTGTAGCTTTTCGGGAAACCTGCCGATAGAGAAGTTGAGTTGGCGGAGTGCCGCGGTCTACCATGGCTGTGTAGCGCATAAGCCAACTGGCGGTGCCAGCCCGCATTCCTTGGCAGGACGCTACCGATGGACACACTAGTGAAACCCGAGCAGGGCTCGTCGACCTCTACCTATTACGTTTGGGAAGTTCCCGAAAAGAATACGGTTATCCATCTCGACTTTGGCGTCGTGGACCGGCTGCTGATCGAGGTGATGCGCGGATTCGGCGCCATCCCCCGGCGCGGCGCGGAAGTCGGTGGCATTCTGCTGGGTCGCGCCGAGAGGTCCGGTGGCAAGACCATCGTCCGCGTGGAAGATTTTGAGGTGGTCGCTTGCGAGCACCGCCGCGGGCCCTCGTACTTGCTTTCGGAAGCCGATACCAATCGCTATGAAGATACGCTGCAGCGGCACCGGCACACGCCGGACAAGCGGCTGTACGCGGTCGGCGGTTATCGCAGCCACACGCGCGAAGGCATGGGCATGTCCGCCGAGGATTTGAAGGTGTTCGACAGCTACTTCCCGGAGCCCCACGGCATTTTCCTGCTGGTGAAGCCTTACGCGACGCGGGTCAGCGTAGCGGGCTTTTTCTTCCGCGAAGGGGATCTGGTTCACACCGAATCGACGTACCTGGAGTTTCCGTTCCGGCGCCGGGAGTTGGGCGGCGGGGCTTCTCCCGCGGGGCGCTATCGCGAGTCCCCAGGGGCGGCGGCTGGTATGGCTTCGGCCACAACCGGGTTCACCGCGCCGGCGGCAGGTCCGGCAGGCGGGACGGATACGCCTCCGGTGGAATTCGCCGAGTACGACGAGCGGCCCTACTACCCGAGCACCGTCGAGGAGGAGTATGGGGCCGATTCGACCGATCCCAGCGCGGAGGAGATTTCGGTAACGAAGTTTCGAAAGACAAACGTGTGGATTCCGCTATCCTTTATCTTCCTGCTCCTGGGTGTACTGGTCGGCTTCCAGGCGGCGTTGTCGTATAAGCCGGCGCAGGCGGCCGGCGTGTTGAGTGATCCTTTCTCGATGACGCTAGCGGTTAGCCGGTCAGGCGATTATCTGCATGTCCGGTGGGACCGGCATAGTCAAGCCGTGCGCACCGCGCAACGGGGGGTCTTAACGATTACCGAAAGCGGATACGAGAAGAAGGTGGACCTGGACGCCATCCAATTGCAGAACCCGACGGTGTACTACCGCAACGTGTCCGACGCTGTGCGGTTTCGACTCGAGGTCTATACCAAGGAAAGAGTATCGGTATCGGAAAGCTTTGAGTGGCACCGGTAGCGCCGCCGCTACCTGGGAGCCATTCTCAGCGCGCCGTCCAGGCGGATCACTTCGCCGTTCAACATGGGGTTCTCGATGATATCGCGAACCAGGCGGCCGTATTCGGCGGGATTGCCGAGGCGCGGCGGGAACGGCACTTGCGCTCCCAGCGATGCCCGAACGTCGTCGCTCAACTCAGCCAGCATGGGCGTGTCGAAGATGCCCGGAGCGATCGTCATGACGCGAATGCCATGGCGGGACAGATCACGGGCCAGCGGTAACGTCATGCCGGCGATACCGCCTTTTGAAGCGGAGTAAGACACCTGGCCGATCTGGCCATCGAAGGCCGCGATCGAGGCGGTATTGACGATAACGCCGCGTTCTCCGGTCGCTTCCGGCGGATTCCTGCTCATCGCCCAGGCCGCCAGCCGGATAGCGTTGAAACTTCCTATCAGGTTCACCTGCACCACGCGTGCAAAGCGGTCGAGTGACGCCGGCCCTTCTTTGCCGATCACCCGCATCGGGTCGCCGATACCGGCGCAGTTCACCAGAACATGGACAGCACCGGCCGATTGCACGGCGGCTTCCATCTGTTCGGCGCTGGTAACGTCGGCGACGGCCACCCGGCAGCCTTTGCCGATGGATTCGGCAACCTGTTGCGCGGCAGCCTCACTGCGATCGAGCAGCGTGACCTGCGCGCCGTGTTCCACGAGCATACGGGCGGTGGCGGCTCCTAATCCGGAAGCCGCTCCGGTTACGATTGCCGATTTCCCTTCCAGTTGCATCGGTCAAAGGATACCGTACTTGGCGAAGGCTTCCTTGGCGGGCATGCCGTTCTCGATTTCCGTTCGGACGTGCTTCTCGCCCCGCGCCTTCTCCAGCGCGGCGTGGAAGACGTCGCGCTCCGCAGGCTGGGGGATGACACAGACACCGTCGCAATCGCCGAAGAGGATATCGCCGGGATGGATGATGGATTCGCCGATGTGCACGGTACAGCGGAAGTCGGAGACGCGCCCGCGCGGGGCCTGATCCTGGGCGTAGGAGCCGAAGCAGAACACCGGAAACTCTAACGCAAGGATGCCCCGGAGGTCTCGGGTATAGCCGTTCAGGATCGCCCCTACGGCGCCGCAACGCATGGCACGGGTGGACATCAGTTCCCCCCAGAGCGCATAGTTCGGTGAACCGCCGGTGCAGAGGTAGATTTCGTTTGTTTTGAGGTCGTCCAGGGCGTCCATCATCAGCCCGAAGGGTTTGCCGGTGGGGCCGCAGTCCTCTTCCAGCACGGGCATGGCGCGGCCGATCGTAACCGTGTCGCGCGTCAGCGGTTGGATCTGGGGCGGCAAGAACTGGCGCTGCAGGCCGAGAGTATCCATCACATCGCCCACAACGGCGACAAAGAGTTCACGCCTGGCTAAGGCGAACAGTTCCTGGTCATTGGTCCAAAGCATATAGGGTTCGCTACACTCGTACTCGATGAAAGTGGCTCTCGATGCCACCCCGCTGGCCGAGCCCGCCGGAGGCATTCGCCGGTACACGGTGGAACTGGCGCAGGCCCTGGCCCGCAACTATCCGGAGGATGAGGTGCGGCTGGTCTCCGATCAAGCTTACCAGCCTGCTGGGGACGGCAGCATCCGGCAAGAACGGGTGGCGGCGGGACGCTGGTGGTCGGCGGGCCTGCCCGGATGGCTGCGGCGGGAGCGGATCGATGTTTTCCATGGCACGGATTTCTCCGTTCCCTATCTGCCGGTGCGGCCGGCCGTGATGACGGTACACGACTTATCCCCATGGCGGTTTCCCGAAGGCTCGGCGCGGGTGCGGCGGCGGATGCCTTGGCTGCTGCGGTTCGGGTTGGCGACGATGATCATCACGCCCAGTGAGGCTATCCGCCGGGAACTGCTGGCCAGCTTTCCCCTATCGCCGGAGGAGGTACGCGCGGTACCCCTCGCGGCCCCGCGCCATTTGCGTCCCGTCACCCCGAAACCGGGGCAAAGCCCTTATTTCCTGTACGTTGGTGCACTCGAACGGCGCAAGAACCTGGAGGGGGTCGTCGAAGCGTGGGCGGGGTTGAAAGGCACCGATCTAATGCTTGCCGGGCGGCCCCGGCCGGGGTTTGCGATCTCCCCGCGTCCAGGCCTACATCTGTTAGGCGAAGTGCCGGAAACCGAGCTTGCCGGGCTGTACTCCGGCGCCATCGCCGCCATCTACGCCTCTCAATATGAGGGCTTTGGCATCCCAGTGCTCGAAGCCATGCAGTGCGGCGCCCCGGTGATCACCTCGCGCGATCTGGCCATTCTGGAAACGGCGGGGGATGCGGCGCTCTCCGTGCCGGACGCCAGCCTGCGGGAGGCAATGCGCCGGGTGGCGGAGGACGCGGGTCTACGAGCGGAACTGCGCGAGAGGGGATTGCGTCGAGCCGCGCAGTTTTCCTGGGACCGGACCGCGCAGTTGACGCGCGAAGTATACATAACCGCACAGCGGCGGTACCACGGATGAGGGCGCTACTAGTCTCGCCGGAGCCGCCGTATCCCCTCGCTGGGGGCGGCGCGTTACGTACGGCGGGTATATTAGGATGGCTGGCGAAACGCTACCGGGTGGATGTGGCTCTATTCGCTGTGCAGGGTGCCAGCGATCCGGCTGCGGCGATTCCCTCCGGGCTAGTGCGCTCGGTGACAAAACTGCCGCTCCCCGCGCACTCGAAGGCGCTACCCGCAAGGGTACTCCGAAACACGGTTCGCCTGGCGCGAGGGATACCCCCGTTGCTGGATCGATTCTCGGGCTGCGAGCAGGGCTTGGAGGCCGCGCTTGCAGGCAAAGAATACGACTTGGCCATTCTGGAACATTTCTGGACCGCTCCCTACCTGCCGGTGGTGCGGCGACACGCCCGGCAGGTCTGGCTCGATCTGCACAATATCGAATCAGAATGGCACAGCCGGTTGGGGCAGGCCGGAACGCCGCTCCTCCGTGCCGGTCACCGGCGCTTTGCGCAGGCCTACCGGAAGCAGGAGAACCATTGGATTCCCCAGTTCGACGGGGCTCTCGTCCCCTCGACGCGGGAGGCCGGCATGATACATCCGCGCCGTGTCGTGGTGTACCCCAACGCCGTACCCCGCCAACCCGTGCCGCAGGAAGATAAGGACTACTCCATTGCCTTCTCCGGCAACCTGGAATACGCGCCGAATCAGCAGGCCATCGCCTTCTTTGCCCGCCAAGTTTGGCCGTTGCTGCGGTCCCGCCATTCGGAACTGGTATGGCGAATCGTCGGCAAGAACCCGCGGGCCATCGTGCATTTGCTCCCGAACAGGGCACAAATCGAATGCACCGGACCCGTGGAGGATGCGGTGAAAGTGTTGGCGCGGTCGCAAATCGCCGTCGTTCCTGTACTCGCCGGAAGCGGAACGCGCGTTAAAATACTAGAAGCTTGGGCGGCTGAACTCCCCGTGGTCGCTACGACAATCGGCGCGGAGGGTCTGGATGCCGAACCTGGCAAACACCTGCTCTTGGCGGACACCCCCGCCGAGTTTTCCGCGTCCATCACTCGATTACTGGCGTCGCCGGACCTCTCCAGGCGGCTGGCGCTGGCCGGGAGGAGCTTGTATGAGAACAGCTACACATGGGATGCGGCGTGGCGGCAATTAGACAGAGAGTTCCAGCATCCATGAACGTCTATACTGAAGAGACGCGGATGCGCTTTGCAATAGATGCTCACGCAATCGGGCAGCATCTAACGGGGAACGAAGTATATATTCGGAATCTGCTGCGGCTGTTTTGCGGGATTGACTCCGATGCCGAGTTCTTTGCTTATTTGGCGACGCCTGGAGCGGAATTCGATGTTCCGGAGCGAGTGACCACCCGTTGGGTGTCCTCCAGTCCCTGGGCCCGGCTGGGCTGGGAGCTGTCGGCGCATATGCGCAAGGATCGCCCGAACCTGCTACACGTGCAGTATACGGCGCCGCTGGCCTGTCCCGTGCCGGTGGTGGTAACGGTGCACGACGTCAGCTTCCTGGAACATCCCGAGTTCTTCTCCCGTGCGCGGGTCATGCAGTTGCGCCGTACCGTCGCGCACACCGTGCGGCATGCGGCACGGATCCTGACGCCAAGCGAGTTTTCCCAAAAGAGAATCGAGCAGCACTACCCGGAAGCCCGCGGGAAAGTCACGGTGGTACACAATGCCGTCTCCCCTCACTTGCGGCCAATGGATGGCGATCAGGCCCGGCAGCGGGTGCGGGCCGAGTTCGGCATCGGCGCGCCGTTTGTTCTGAACGTAGGCGACCTCCAGCCGCGCAAGAACCAGGTCGGCCTGATTCGGGCATTCGAGGATCTGCTGCGGAGCAATCCGAAGCTGCCGCACCGGTTGGTGCTGGTGGGGCAGAGTAAATGGGAAGCGCCGCTGGTACGCCAGGCGGCGGAGTCCAGCCGGGTCGCGGATCGCATTCACTTCACCGGCTATGTCACTGATGAACAGTTGCGGCTGTTGTACAACGCCTGCGAATGCTTCGTGTTCCCATCCTTCTACGAAGGCTTCGGGATACCGATTCTGGAGGCGATGGCCTGCGGCTGTCCGGTGGCGTGTTCGGACCGCTCGGCTATGCCGGAAGTGGCCGATGGGGCGGCGATCTTCTTCGATCCGCACTCCACCGCGTCGATGACGAAGGCGCTGCAGGATCTGGTGGGCGATGCGGAACTGCGCGGGCGTCTCTCCCGCCTGGGGCAGGCGCGGGCTGCGGCCTTCAGTTGGGAGCGCGCGGCCCGCAACACGCTGGATGTGTACTACGAGGTGGCGGGCGCGAAGGCTCGCCGCACGGAAAGAAGTGCTTTAAAAGCCGCGCGATGAAACTGACTCTGCTGTTCGTTCTAGGGGCATGCGCGCTACGCGCGGCCGACGCAGTGGCCTCGGGCGAGAGCCTGCGCTACAGCATCAACTGGCCGAGCGGGCTCAGTTTGGGCGAAGGCCGGATGCTGGCCACGCGCGACAACCAGGGCTGGACCTACGAGTTGCAGTTCGAGGCCGGGGTGCCGGCGTTCGCCATCCTGGATAAGTTCACCTCTTCGGTGTCCGGAGCGGGCTGCTCCACCACCTTCGTCAAGGACATGCAGCATGGGCGGCGCCGGAACAAAGAGACGTTGGAGTTCAAGGACGGCATGCTCACCCGCCAGACCGATAAGGGCGGCAAGAGCCAGCGCGAAGTGAATAGCTGCGCCCGCGATGCGCTGGCTTACCTCTACTTCGTACGGCGGGAACTCGCGCAGGGACGGATTCCCGGATCCCAGGATGTGCACTATGGGTCGGCCTACCGCGTGAAGATGGAGTTTAAAGGCACGCAGAAGGTGCGCGTGGGGGAAGAGATCCTGGATGCCGACCGCGTGATGACGTACATCAAGGGTCCGGCGTCGGATTTGACGGTAGAGATGTACTTCGGCAAGGACGCGGCGCGCACGCCGCTGATGGCCAAGATCCCCCTGGGGTTGGCGACCTTCTCGGTCGAGTTGGTGCGCTAGCGCGATGCGAATCGCCTTCTTTTCCCCAATGCCCCCCGCCAAGAGCGGGATTGCCGACTATAGCGCGGCGCTGGTTCCCGAACTGAACAAGCTGACTGCGGTGACGGTCTTCGAGGATGGCGCCTACGATCCGTCGCACTTCGACATGCCCGTCTACCAGATCGGCAACAACCAGTACCATCTGCATGCGTATGAGACGGCACTGCGGCATCCTGGCGTGGTGGTGCTGCATGAGGCGAATCTGCATCACCTGATCTGCGATTTGACCATTCGGCGGAAGGATTGGGACGGGTATGTTGCCGAGTGCGAGTATAACGGCGGCGCAGCGGCGCGGGAGTTTGCCCTGCGCGTGCGGGCGCTGGAGGTAGGGCCGGATTACGATGGCCTGCCGATGCTGCGGCGTGTGCTGGAGACGGCCAAGGGCGTGGTGGTCCATAGCCGGTTTGTTGCCGGGGAAGTGCGGCAGGCGGGGTATACCGGGCCAGTCGCGGTGATTCCGCATGGGGCCTGGCTGCCGGAGTCCACCGGGCGGATGCCGTTCCGGCAGCGCTTGGGGTTGGATGAGACTACGCCGCTGGTGGGCACCTTTGGCTTTCTCAAGCCTTATAAGCGTATTGCCGAGTCTTTACGGGCGTTCCGCCGATTGGTGCGGGTGGTGCCAGACGCCAAGATGATTCTGGTGGGCGAGCCGCATCCGGAGTTCGCGCTGGGCTCGCTGATTCGGAGCCTGGGTTTGGAGCCTCATGTGCGGGTGCTGGGTTTTACGCCCATCGACGATTTCATGGGATATCTGGACGCCTGCGATGTGGTGTTGAACCTGCGCTATCCGACGGTGGGCGAGAGTTCGGGGACGCTGCTGCGCGCGCTGGGGTTGGGGAAAAGCGTTCTGGTGAGCGATGTCGGCTCTTTCCGCGAGTATCCCGACGATGTGGTCTTGAAGGTGCCGGTGGATGCGCACGAAGAGGATCTGATCTTCGAGTATCTGAATGCGCTGGTGTCGCGGCCGGAGATGGCTCGTAGTCTGGGAGCGCGGGCGCGGGAGTGGGTAAAGGCGGAGTGCAGTTGGGACCGGGTGGCGTCGCAGTACCTGGCGTTTGTGAAGGCGGTTGGCGAGGGTGGGGTTTGGACGGAGGTGCGGGAGTCTCCGGTGATTAGCGCGGCGACTGAGCTGGGCGACGTGGGCGTCGCCCGCGGGTCTGGGGACCCGCCCTCCATTGAGGTTGTAGCGGCTGAGGAGTATTTGAAAACTTGGGCTACTACGAAGGGGTCGGAGGAATACCTGGATATTCATTTGACCCGGCTGCGGCGGACGTTGGAGATCACACCCCCCGGTGGGCCGGAGGATCGGGTGCTGGAGATGGGCGCCTACATGCAGATCACGCCGGCGCTGCAATCGAAGTTAGGGTATGGTGAGGTGCGTGGCTGCTATCTGGGGCCGCTGGGGACGGTGGAGTCTAAGAGTGTCACCTCCAATGACGGCGAAACGTTCATCTGCCAGATTGATCTGTTCAATGCGGAGAAAGATGTCTTTCCCTACCCCGGCGGGCACTTCTCCACCGTGCTCTGTTGCGAGCTGATCGAGCATTTGGCGGAGGATCCGATGTTCCTCATGAGTGAGGTGAACCGCATCCTGAAGCCCGGCGGGCACTTCGTTTTGACCACGCCGAATATCGCGTCGATGCGGGCGATCGGAGCGATCCTACAGGGCTACCACCCCGGCTTTTTCCAGGCTTATCTGAAGCCGGAGAACAGCGACGAAGCGCGCCATGCACGGGAGTACACGCCGAAGGAGATCGTGCTGCTGATGCTGGATGCCGGCTTCGAGATGACCCTGCTGGAGACCGGACCGTTCCGCGACGTGCCGAAGCCGGAGGAGCATTGGGTGCTGCATTTGCTGGAACGCTACCTGTGCCCCACGGATCTGCGCGGCGATGGCATCTATGCCGTGGGGCGCAAGACGGGTCCGGTGAAGGAACGCTACCCCGGATGGTTGTATAGCTAGAGTTATGGTGCGCTACCTGGAGCCAGCGGCGTCGTCGGTTGCAACCGGCGGGGCTCTGCGCCTGTCCTGCACGCTCGAAAATCAGGGCGAGCCGTTTCAGGTGATCGGCTACCAGATCTACGATCCGGAGACCGGGCTATTCATCCAGGAAGGCGAGTGGCTGGACCTGGGGCGTGAAGTGGGGCGCGGCAGTTCGGCGACGCTGGACTTAGCGCTGCAATTGCCGGAGGCGGATGGCGCGTACCGGGTGTATGTCTCGCCGCGCAGTGCCGATGGGCGCTGGTTGTATGTGGATGGCGGGCCGCTGCTGATTGTCGACGCTGAAGTGAGCGGCGGGCATGTGCATAGCAAGGCGACGCAGATCACGACGCTGCGCCGCTTGCATTGGGCGGGGGTAGGCCCGGCGCTGCGGCGCTTGCTGACCGAGCCGTTCACTCTCACCCTGCGGCATGCGGCGCTGGTGCGAAGCATGGTGCGGCGCGAGGTGCTGGCGCGCTATCGCGGCTCCTTCGGCGATATCGCCTGGACGGTGCTGCATCCGCTGTTGCTGATGGCCACCTACTTCTTCGTCTTCGGCGTGGTGCTGCGGAGCCGGTTCGCCAATGATCCCAGCGAGACGGGCTTTGCCTTGTACTTCCTGGCAGGCATGATTCCGTGGCTGGCGTTCAGCGAGCCGGTGGGACGGTCGCCCTACGTGATTCTCGAACATCGCAATTTCGTGAAGAAGCTGGTGTTCCCGGTAACGATATTGCCCGTGAATCTGGTGGCGTCTGGGTTGGTGACCGGCGCCATCGCGCTGGGCCTTTATCTGATTGCCCTGGCCGCGCTGCGCGGGCTGCCCGTGACGGCGCTGGCCCTGCCTTTGTTAGTGGTACCGCAGGTGCTGTTCACGCTGGGACTGTGTTGGTTCCTGGCCTGCCTGGGCATCTTTCTGCGGGACTTGGCGCAGATCATCGGCTTCCTGCTCACGCTTTGGTTCTTCCTTACTCCCATTTGCTATCCGGAGACGAGCATCCCCGCGCCGTTGCTGCCGGTGTTGATCCAGAACCCTATGTACATTGTGGTACGCGGCTATCGGGCGCTGTTGCTGGAGGGCCAACTCCTGACTCCCTATGTCTTCGCCAAGTTGTGGCTGATGGCACTGGCGGCGTTCTTCGGAGGTTACGGATGGTTCTCCCGCTTGCGCAAGGGCTTCGCCGATCTGGTGTGAAGTGAGAGAGAATAGTCGGCGATAGCCCAGGGAGGCGCCGATTATGGACACAAGAAGAGAGTTTCTGCTCACCGCAGCCGCGGCTGCGATTGCTGAAGACGTGATTGCCCAGACGCGCAGTGCGTCGGCGACGGGGATGCCCACGCGGCCGCTCGGCAAGACCGGGCAGCAAGTTTCGGTACTGGCCCTTGGCGGCTGGCACATCGGCTCGATCAAGGACGAAGCCGAAGCCGTTCGCATCATGCACGCGGCCATCGACGAAGGTCTGACGTTCTTCGATAACGCCTGGGATTATCACGATGGCGGGTCGGAGGAGCGGATGGGCCGCGCGCTGGCGGGCGGCAAGCGGGACAAGGTGTTCCTCATGACCAAGAACTGCGAGCGCGACTATGCCGGGTCCATGAAGGACCTGGAGGATAGCCTGCGGCGCATGAAGACGGATCGCATCGACCTCTGGCAGTTCCACGAAATGGTCTATGACAATGACCCGGATTGGGTATTCGAGAAAGGCGGGCTGAAGGCGGCGCTGGAGGCGAAGAAGGCAGGCAAGGTGCGCTTTATCGGCTTCACCGGCCACAAGGATCCGCAGATTCATCTGAAGATGCTGGCGAAGCCGCATCCGTGGGACAGCGCGCAGATGCCGATCAATGTCTGCGATTACTTCTACCGCAGCTTCCAGAAGCAGGTGGTGCCGGTGGCGCAGCAGAAGGGCGTAGGCGTGATTGGGATGAAAGGACTGGCGGGCGGCACGGGGCGGCTCATCGAGAAGATGGGGCTGACCGCGGACCAGTGCTTCCGCTATTGCCTGAGTCTGCCGATTGCCTCGCAGGTGGTGGGCATTACGACGATGGCGCAGTTAAAGGCCGATGTCGCGATGGCCCGTGGCTTTAAGCCGATGACCGAGGCGGAGAAGAACGCGCTGCTCGCGAAGGTGAAGGACGAGGCGAGCGACGGCCGGCATGAGTTGTTCAAGTCGACCAAGACATTCGACGGCCCGCACCATCGCAAGCAGCATGGATTCGAGTTGCAGTCGGGGCTGTAGCCCTGGCTATTTCACGAGTAGCTCGGACGGGAATGGCTTGTTGACCACCTGATTCACGTAGGGGTTCGCCAAGGGATCGCACTTATCCTTGGCGAGGGTCGCCGCGTCGATAGGGGTGTTGGGATCGCCGTCGTCGTGGGTGTGGCAGATGCGGTAAGCGGACTGCCCCACGTTGGTACCTAACTGGGAGCCGAGTTCGATGATCGCCGGCGGAGCGGTTCCATCTCCCTCTACCTCAATCCGGAGAAGCCGCACGGTAGCGTTGGCGACCCCCGGCACCGACGTAACGGTCCAATGACTGGGGTTATTCGGGGTGACCTTTGTGAGGGGAGCGGAAGGCGACGACAAAACCCACGCCGATCCGTAGTTGGGATCCGTCTTCCGGCTCAGCGAGACCTGCGCCAGCGAAGCGCCGCTGGCATCCTGCGCAACGTGGAACTTGATGGACTTTCCGGAGGACAGGGTCTTCGTCACGTCCAGGTTTACAACCGACTGGATACTCTGGCCATTCTTCAGCCAGGTCGCGGCGGATAGATAGTAGACGCCGGTATGATCGCTTTCGTGGCTGCAAGCTTTCACTTCGTTATTGGCTGTTCCCAACAGGTCGGCGGAGACGGGGAAGTAGAGGCGGAAGGAGCCTTCGCCACCGCCTATGGGTGGCTCGTGATCCCCCAGGGCCTTCATGACTTGACCGCAGGTCGTAATGGCGCCATTGGCCAGCTTGAAGGCGTAGAGCGCTGGCGGATCCGGCGGTTTGGGCGGCTGCGGGCAGCCGGTCAGGGTCATCAGCGCCGCGGCGGCGATGACAGCAGGGCCGATACGTCGGGCCGGGCTAAATAGGTCTTTACTACTTCCTTGTCCCATTGTTTCTCCAGTTCTGATTTATTGATTTGGACAGCAGTATGATTCCCGAGCCAGGCGTTGGCACGCAGGGTCAGATCGGGGTTGATGCGAGTCTGTGGATCGGTGAGAATCCGTGGGATGGCCGCCTGCTCCTCGCAGCGCAGGGCCAGGGAAGCCCACAGGGTGGAACCGGCTTTGCGTGCCTGGCCGACCGCCTTTCCGCACTTGGCGGCGGAGCGCTCGGCGTACGCTTGCAGCGCCAGCAGACGGGCTTCGCCAGTGGCGCTTTGTTGCGGCGCCAGGCGGCTTGCTTCGTTCAGGTGGCGGGCCACGGCTGCGCGATCCTTCCGGCTCGCCGCCATTTCCGCCCTCGTGATCTCGATGCGGCCGCGTACCCGGGGATCGCCTTCGCCCGCGTTTGCGGCTGCATCCAGCAGGTCCCCGGCCTCGTTATACCGGCCCATCTGCCATAACTGGTCGGCCTGGTTCATGAGGGCGTAGGCTAAGTCGGACTTACGGCCGATTCTGCGATGGATGGCGGCACTCGCGCGGTAATGCTCGCGGGCTCGCGGGTAGTCGCCGCGCAGGTTGGCCACGTTCGCCAATCCCTCCTCGGCCAGGGTTTGCAGCTTGTCGTCCCGCAGGCCGACGCTCAACTGGCGCACCTCCGTCCACTGTTTGGCCGCGCTTTCGTAGTCGTTCTTTCCGACGGCGATACGGGCGAGCAAGGCTCTTACCTGGCCCAGATTGGAGCGCATGCCAGCGTTGTCGTAGAAAGGGAGAATCCCGGAAGCGAGACGTTCCGCCTCATCGTGGCGAGCCAGGTGATAAGCGACGGTAGCCATCAACAACTTTCCTCGCGCCTCGGCCTGGCGATTGCGCGCCGAGCGGGCCAGTTCGAGGGCCTCGCGCAGGAGCGGTTCTGCCTCTCTAAACTTGTATTGCGTAATGCGGGCGAAGGCGAGGTCATTCAGGCCGGAAGAGGATAGCCATTCGAGACGCTTGTCGCGGGCGATGGCGACCCCTTGCGCCGAGAGCATGCCGGCGGCTTCCATGTCGCCCTGGGCCTGACGGAGGGCGCTGCGTCCAAACAGTACGCGCACGCCGCGGGTGGCATCGTCGTTGGATTCGGCACGGCGGGCGGCGCGGTTGTAGGCGGCCTCGGCATCGGCGAAGCGGCTGTCGTTGCGCAATGCTTCGGCGCGCTGCAGTTCTACTTCGGTCAGCCCTTCGAAGCGGCCGAGAGTCGTATAGCCGGCATAGGCAGCGTTGAAAGATTGCATGGCCTCTTTCATCCGCCGGCCCTGTGCGTCCAACATCCCGGCACGCAGATGCGCCGCCGGGTGATCGTTGCGCAAAGCGAGCACGCCTGTGGTAGCGTTCCGGGCATCGGCCGGCAGCCCGGCCCTACGGAAGTAATGCCCCGCATCGAGCAACGCACCGAGCCGCTCGTCCCCCTCCGAGGCTTCTTCGGCAAGAGCGAGGTATTGGTTGGCAGCCTCGGCGAAGTTGCGGCTTACGGCGTGTTGTGCGGCGGCGAGAGTGAGCCGCTGGGTTGCCGGCAGGTTGTCCCGATTGGGCACGGCGGCGTTCACCTGGAGCATGGCATCGCGGGCGCCGTCGAGGTCGTCAATCTCCACCAGCGTTTGCGCCCGGCGGGCCTGCGCGAGGACGAAGCGGCTGTCCTTGGCGATGGCGGTTTGGAACTGGCGTTCCGCGGCCAGGTAGGAACCGTCGTGGAAGGCGTCCAGGCCCTGGCGATACCAGCGTTCCGCTTCCGCGGAGGGTTTCGGCAGACCCCGGTGTTGATAGGCGAACCACAGCGAACCGGCAATCCCCACCGCCAGAAACGCGACCGCGCCCCACCGCGCGCGGATGCCGGCACTTGGAACTCGGAACGTACGGCTTTGCGCGATGGCCGCCATCACCTCGTTGGCGGAAGCGAAGCGCTCCCGCGGGTTCGTGCGCAAGCAGCGGAGGATGGCGGCTTCCCAGGACTCGGGCAGGGTGGAGCGGAAATCGCGCGGAGACGGCGGCGCCTCCTTCACCTTCCGCGCGGCTTGGGCCAGCGGCGATTTGTCAGGGAACGGTACGCGGCCGGTCACCATCTCGAACAGTACGACACCGAAGGCGTAGATATCGGTACGCGGACTGACCGGCTGGTTTTCGATCTGCTCCGGCGCCATGTAGGAGGGCGTGCCAATGGCCTGGTGCGAGGCCGAGAGGGTATCGTGGCCTTCCAAGGCTGGGGGCGTCTTGGCCAGGCCAAAGTCCAGGATGACGGCGCGTGGCGGTCCTTCTGGCGTTGGCGCCAACATGATGTTGCCTGGCTTGAGGTCGCGATGCACGATGCCGCTGGCGTGCGCGGCGGCCAGTCCGGCGGCGATCTGACCGGCGATCATCGCCGCTTCGTCCAGCGGCAGTGCGCCGGTTTGGGCCAGACGCGCGGCCAGCGTCTCGCCTTCAATCCGCTCCATGGTCAGGAACGTGAAACTGTCCGCGGTCGCTGGATCGTGGTGCCGGAAGACATCGTAGACGCGGCAGACATTGGGATGGCTGACGCGCCTGGCCATGTGCACTTCGCGCTTGAAGCGCTCCTGGGCTTGCGGATCGCCGCTGAGAATGTCGCCGATCAGTTTAAGCGCGACAGTGGAGTCGAGTTCCTCATCGAAGGCCTCGTAAACCTCTCCCATGCCGCCGGCGCCGAGCAGGCGGGTGACGCGGAACCGATTGGCCAGCCGGGTACCGGGCGTGAGGCGCGCCGCCGGCTTATCGTCGCGATGCAGACCAGCCATCGCGGAGCGCAACTGGTCGACGGCGTTACTGCTTTGTTCGTGGCGGCGGAGCAGGGATTCTACCTCGGCCCGCAGCAAGGCGTCGTCCGGGCAGTGTTGCTCCAGGATCCGTTTCCTGTCGGCCGGAGCGGCATCGCAGGCCGCGGAGAACGCATCGCTGATCCGTTGCCAACGTGCGGCGTCCATAGTGGATCGGGAGAACCACTCAGTCTACACGAACGCCGCGGTACCGCGCTCGGAAGTTGAGGCCATTAACGTCCGAACAGACGGGCCAGGAGCGGCTTCTTCTCCTCCGGCAGGTTCAGCAGCTTGCGGAAGCGGGCCACTTCTTCGTCACCCAGCGGGCTGACGGCATGCAGGGCATAATCGGCTTCCCGGATCCGGCAGAAGTGGTCCACGCAATACCAGCACTTCATCAGGTGGAACTCGATGTCCTTCTTACGGCCCCAGGTAATGCGGCCGTCGATCATGTCCAAAAACGCCAGGTGCGGCAGGCAATCCGCAGTCTGCGTCCCCCGTGCGGCGTGACCCAGCGCCCAGCCATGTTTCCGAAGCAGACCTCGGGACCAGTTGTCCATGTTGCCGCGCAGCATCTCGTCGGCCCGGTTCCGCGCGCCTTCCACCGTGGTGGTCTCGACATTCATGACGACGGCGGTCTTTCCACTGTCGTATGCCATCGTGTCGAACCAGACGAACTGGCGTTCAATCGCCGTCAGCGGCTCGAAAGCCTTGGTAAGAATCTCCAGATCCAGCGGGTTGCCGGCGACCTCCGGGTCGGGGATGATCTGCAGCCGCAGTTGCACCACGAAATCGCGCTCGGTCAGTGGACCGGGGGCCGCCCATAAAGGCAGTTTCGGGTCATGCAGTTGCTCCACGACGGTTTCCAGTGGCCGCTGCTGCTGGTAATGGTCGAGCAGCCAGCGGGTGACGGGCAGATAGGTGCGAACGAGGTAGGACCAGCCGGCGGCAACATTGGCCCGGCAGTCCCTGATCATGTCCAAACAAGTATAGATAGCCAAGAGACCCTACCCTTATAGCTCGAACACGATCCCTTGCGCTAGCGGCAAGTGGTCGGAATAGTTCACGGTGACGGTTTGCCGGCGCATGTAGGCCTTCCAGGCATCCGATCCCGACTCACGCCCGCCGCCGGTCTCCTTCTCGCCTCCAAAGGCGCCGCCGATCTCCGCGCCGCTGGTGCCGATGTTGACGTTGGCGATGCCGCAGTCGCTGCCGCGCGGGCCCAGGAACTGCTCGGCGTGTTTCAGGTTGTTGGTAAAGACGGCCGAACTGAGGCCCTGGGGGACATTGTTGTGGTAGGCGATGACCTCGTCCAGGGTTTCAAAGTCCATCACGTAGAGGATGGGCGCGAAGATCTCCTCCTTGAGGATGCCCATATGCGGGCCGCCGCGGACGATGGTGGGTTCGACGAAGTGGCCGGGAGTATTGAGGCGCTGGCCGCCAATCAGGACTTCGCCGCCGTGGTCCTCTACTCTGGACAGGCCGTACTTGAAGGCGTCGACGGCCTTTTCGTCGATGAGCGGGCCCATCAGGGTGGCGGGGTCGGAGGGGTCGCCCACTCGCACTTGGCGATAAGCCTGTAGCAGGCGTTCGATGAACTTCTCGGCGATACCCTGCTGTAGGAAAAGACGGCGGATGGTGGTGCACCGCTGGCCCGCGGTGCCGACGGCGCCAAAGACGACGGCACGCAGGGCGAGGTCGAGGTTAGCGTCGTCCATGACGATGACGGCATTGTTGCCGCCCAACTCGAGCAGCGTCTTGCCGAAGCGGGCCTGCACGACTTGTCCAACGTGGCGGCCCATGGCGGTGGATCCGGTGGCACTGATGAGGGCGAGTCGCTTGTCCTCGATCAGACGCGTACCAATGGTGTCGTCGGGGCCGATGATCAGGTTGAAGACGCCACGCCACCCATGTTTGTCGAGCACTTTGTTGACGATGTTCTGGACGGCGATGGCGGTGAGCGGGGTCTTCGGCGACGGCTTCCAGACCACGGTGTCGCCGCAGACGGCGGCGATCAGCGCGTTCCAGGCCCACACGGCAACGGGGAAGTTGAACGCCGTGATCACGCCGATCATGCCAAGCGGGTGCCACTGTTCGTACATGCGATGGCCGGGCCGTTCGCTGGGCATCGTCAGCCCGTAGAGCTGGCGCGAGAGGCCGACGGCGAAGTCGGCGATGTCGATCATTTCCTGGACTTCGCCCCGCCCCTCGGCTAGGATTTTTCCGGCTTCGAGCGTGACGAGCGCGCCGAGGTGGTCCTTATGTTCGCGGAGCGCCTCACCGATTTCGCGGACGATCTGCCCGCGCAGAGGGGCGGGGTGCGCCTTCCAGCGGTCGGCGACCTTGGCCGCTTCGTAGGTAACTTCGTCGTAGTCCTCTTCGATGGCCATGCGTACGGTGGCGATCGGCGAAGCGTCGGCGGGGTTGTAGGAGACCAGATCCTCGCCGCCTGGATCCTTGATCCATTTGACGCCGCAGGCGCCGGAGTTTGTGGCGCGGATGCCGAGCCGTTCGAGCAGGGAAGACGTTCGGGTAGAGCTAGCCATGGGAAGCCTCCAGTATTCCATTGTCTGCTGGAAGGCGGTGGGAAGTCAGTGGAAGTTTAAAGCAAAAAGCGCCGCGTTGGGGTAACGCAGCGCTGGGGCTGCCCGGCTCGGAGGTTGCCGGGCAGAAGGCGTTTGGGGATTTCGGGCCCTAGCATCGCAAGCAATTTTAGGCCGGCACGTTAGGGTTTAAGTACAGAAAACGTACGGGTTCTTGCCGGAGTGCCGCGAAGGAAGGGAACAGAGCCGCGAGAAACCCGCTTCGTTGCGGTCGCGGCTCCATAACGGAATCAGTAATTAAAGCCCGGCAGCAGTGCCCTGGCCGTCGCTGGGGAACACGACCTTGGTCTTGGTGTTGCCGAGGCGGATTTCCTGCACCTTGAATTTACCGTCGCCGTTGTTGTAGCGAACGGACGTCGCGTTGAACTTGTTCTCGGTGGATTCCACCTTCACCTGGGCTTCCACTTGGTCCTTGCCCTGCTTGATGATGGCCTTGTTGCCGTCAATGGTGAGCTTGTAGTCGCCCGGCTTCAGTTCCTTGCCGTTCACGACGGAGGGCTGGAACAGGGTTACGCGGTAGGTATCCGCGGCGCTCGCAACGGCCAGAGTCATCACGGCGAAACCAAAAATCATCTTCTTCATGGTGGTGTCTGTCTCCTCGGTTCTCTTCTTATACTCTTCACTTAGTCAGGCGAAATTGGCGGACTAAGTAGATCAGCTTCCGGCTATCTTTTTTTCGGCGGGATGTTTCTTGTCTCATCCGGTCCGGCTGCCGTGCGCTTCACACACTAATACGTGGCAGGAGCCGTTTTGTTCCGAGAGGCGCGAAGAAAATTTTGGCTGTGCGGGCTTTTGTTTCGAATTGTTTCCAAAGCGATTTGTTGGGTTTCGGGGGAGTGTCCGAATCCGGGAATCCAGGACACTCGAGTGTCCCGTTTGAACCACGTCCACTGGCGCTTGGCGTAGTGCCGCGTCTGCTTCTGCATGTCTTCCAACGCTTCGGGGAAGGTAACGGTTTTTTGTAACAACTGTACCGTCTGTTTATAACCAAGGGACTCGAAAGGCTTACATTGCGGTTCGTAACGAGTTAACAGGTTGCTCACTTCGGCTTCCAGACCGGCGGCGAACATGTGCTCGCAGCGGGCATTCAAGCGGTCGTAGAGTGGCTGGCGCGGCGGGTCCAGCCCGATCAGGATGGGATCGAATCCTTCCAGCGGCGGAGTGCCACCCTCCGCGAAAACCTCGGCGGCGGGGCGGCGGCTGAGAATGCGAATCTCCAGAGCGCGGATTATCTTATTTATGTCTCGGGAGTGGATGCGCCGGGCGGCAGCCGGGTCCAGGCGGTGTAACAGGCGGTGAAGGGAGCCCGGGCGGCACCGCTCCCGCGGTCGCAGTTTTTGCCGGAGCGCTTCGTCGCGGGAAGGCGTTGGGGACAATCCGTCGAGCATGGCGCGCAGGTAGAAGCCGGTTCCCCCGACCACGATGGGAAGGCGGTTTCGAGCGGCAACCTCCGCGGCTATCCGCCGGGCATCGCGTGCAAACTGCCCGGCGGTGTACGGTTCGTCCGGGTCCACGACGTTCATTAGATGGTGCGGAATGCCACACATTTCCTCGGGCGACGCCTTTGCCGTACCGATATCGAGATAACGATACACTTGCAGCGAATCGCAATTGAGGATCTCCGCGTCGAACACTTGGGCGAGGAACAGGGCAAGGGCGCTCTTACCGGACCCGGTAGGCCCGACGACGGCCAGGAGAGGCGATGGGGGAGGCACGCTATTATCACCATAACCTCCCGCCAGGCGGTCGCGGCGCTATACTCGAAGCTGAAGATTGTCCTCCGCCCGCGGGAGTTTTGCGCCCGCGCGGGGATTTAGAAAGTCTGGGGAAATGAAACACTTCACCCTGTCCCTGCTGGTCGCGCTGCTCGGCGCGCTGCCGACATTCGCGCAGACGGCCGCCGACAAGAAGGCGGACAAAGCCGCCGCCTACTACAACTTTGCCATGGGGCACCTGTACGCGGAACTGGCCGCGAACTACGGCAACCGCGGCGAGTACCTGACGAAAGCCATCGACCATTACAAGGCGGCGATCAAGGCCGACCCGAGCGCGGGGATGCTGATTGAAGAGCTGTCGGAACTGTACATCCAGTCCGGTAAGCTGCGCGACGCGGTCGTCGAGATCGAAGAGGGCATTCGGAATAACCCGGACGACCTGAACCTGCGCCGGTTGTTGGGCCGCATCTATGTTCGGCTGATCGGGGACACCCAGAATAACCGCGTGAACGAAGAGATGCTCAAGAAGGCGATCGAGCAGTACACGAAGATCGTCGAAAAGAGCCCTCAGGACGGCACGGCGTGGATGATGCTGGGGCGGCTTTATAAGGTATCGCAGAACTCGCCTGAATCGGAAAAGTCCTATAAGAAGGCGCTTGAAATCAATCCGGATAACGACGAAGCCCTGACTGGGCTGGCGATGGTGTACGCCGATGTGGGCGACACCAAGGCGGCGGCGGAGCTACTGCGGAAGGCCAGCGAGAAGAGCCCGTCCATCCGCACGCTGGTGGCGTTGGCGGCCGCCTATGAGCAGTTGCGGGATCACATAAACGCCGCGGCGACCCTGCGCAAGGCTCTCGATCTGCAGCCGCAGAATCCGGAGATCAAGCGTGGGTTGGCGCAGAACCTGCTCATGGCCGAGAACTTCGACGAGGCGCTGAAGCTGTTCCAGGAAATTGCCGAGGAAGATCCGAAGGATGCGCAGTCGCAATTGCGGATTTCGCAGATCTACCGGCAGCAGCGCAAGTATGACTTGGCGCGGGCGGCGGCCAAGAAAGCTTCCGACCTGGATCCGAACTCCATCGAGATTCGATACAACGAAGTAAGCCTGCTGGAGGCCGAAGGAAAGACCGACGAAGCGATCGAGGTGATGAAGAATATCCTTTCGACCACTTCCAAACGGAACTACAGCACGGGCGAGCGGAGCAACCGGGCCATCCTGCTGGAGCGGCTGGGTTATCTGCAGCGTTCCGGGGAGTACTATCTGGAAGCGATCGAGTCCTTCAAGCAGATGCAGCAGTTGGACGAAGAAGCCGCGCCGCGGGCGGCCGTGCACGTCATCGAGACGCACCGGCTGGCGCGGGACGTGAACAAGGCGTTCGAGGAAGCCAAGGCTGCCAAGGACAAGTACCCCAAGGATCGGGCCGTGCAGTCGATGTACGCCTTCATGGCCGCCGATGCGGGCAAGGGCGCCGAGGCCGAGCGCACGGTGAAGGAACTGTTCAAGGATAAGAAAGACCGTGAATCGTGGATAACGCTGGCGCAGGTCTACGAGCGGACAAAGAACTACGGCGAGATGAGCAGGGCGCTGGACGAGGCCGAGAAGCTTTCGGAAAGCAAGGAAGAGAAGGAAGGCGTCTACTTCATGCGCGGCGCCATGCTGGAGAAGCAGAAGAAGCACGATGCCGCCGAAGCGGAGTTCCGCAAGGTGCTGGTGGGCAGCCCGAATTCGGCATCGGCCCTCAACTATTTGGGCTACATGCTGGCGGACCGCAACGTCAAGTTGAATGAAGCCTACGACATGATCAAGAAGGCGCTGGACCAGGAACCCAACAACGGCGCCTACCTCGACAGCCTGGGTTGGGTTCTCTACCGCCAGGGCAAGCTTTCCGAGGCGGAGAACTATTTGAAGCGGGCCGTCGAGAAAACGGCCAAGGATCCGACGGTGCACGACCACCTGGCGGATGTGTACTTCAAGCAGGGTAAGGTGAAGGAAGCGATCACCCACTGGCAAAAGTCGCTGCAGGAATGGCAGTTGACCCCGGCCAGCGAGCAGGATTCCCAGGAGATCGCGAAGATTCAGAAGAAAATGGAGAATGCCCGCGTCCGGCTAGCTCGGGAAGGAAAACAGTAACAAACTGCACCGGCAGCCATTCTACGGGGTGCTGGAAAATACTGCATGAGAATCTGGTTGCTCGCTCTGGGCCTTCTATCGGCCCATTTGGCTCAGGCGCAACAGACACCCTCCTCGCGCTCGGAGGAGATTGAACAGGCGCGCCGGGCCAAATCCGTGAAATTGCAGCCCGACACGCCATCGAGTGTCGAGCGCGGTCTGGCTTATTTCCAACGGGAGAAGATACTGGAGCGGGTTACGGCGGGAGTCGCCGGATTCCGCTTGAAGTTTGGCGGTTTGGCGACGGGGTCCGGATTCGCCCTCGGGCCGGAGTATTTGCGGCGGGATTTGGCGGGCGGCAACGTGATGTTTCGCGGATCGGCCGCGGCCAGCGCTCAGGGATGGCAACTGCACGATCTGCAACTCACCCTGCCCAAATTGGCGAACGAGCGGTTGCGGCTGGACTTCCTCGCCCAGTATCGCAATTTCGCCGGCATCAATTACTACGGTCCGGGGCCGGATTCGAAGAAGACCGGGCGTAGCGCGTTTCGACTGGAAGATACGCTGTTCGACGTTGCGGCCCAATGGCGGATCGCGGGCCCGCTCCGGCTGTCCGGCGATTTCGGCTATCTGAATGTAAATGTTGGGCCCGGCGATCAGAACGGGATCATCTCCGCCGACCGGATCTACACGCCGGCGCAGGCGCCCGGCATCCAGCGGCAGCCGGACTTTCTGCGCGGCGGGGTCATGGCACAGGTGGACTGGCGCGATCATCCCTTCGGACCCAGACGCGGCGGGAATTACTATGTGAAGGTAACGCAATACTCCGACCGAACGTTGAATCTACACGACTTCCGGCGCGTGGATTTCGAGGCGCAGCAGTACATTCCCTTTTTGAATGAGCGCCGCGTCATTGCTCTGCGGGCGCGCAATTCCATTACCGACACGCGGGCGGGGCAGGTGGTGCCGTTCTATTTGCAGCCGACGCTGGGCGGATCGGACGATCTGCGCGGCTTCCGGCCGTTCCGCTTCTATGACAATAACGCCATGGTGTTCAACGCCGAGTACCGCTGGGAAACGTTCAGCGGCTTGGATATGGCGGTGTTCTTCGACGCCGGCAAGGTGACCTCCTCACGGGACCGTTGGAAGCTCAACAATCTGGAGGGCAGCGCGGGATTCGGGTTGCGGTTCAACGTGCGAAACGGAGTGTTCATGCGCGTGGATGTCGGGTTTAGCCACGAGGGATTTCAGACCTGGGTGAAGTTCAACAATGTCTTCTAAACTGCGCTGGACGGCACTGGCGGGATTGGTGGCCATGGCGGCCGTATCGGCCGAGGGGCGGCGTTTTTACGACGACGACCCGCTGGAGCGCGATCCGAAGCCTTTGCCCGTGGAGAAGATGAAGTCGCGGAAGGTCAATGACTACTACGACTTCTTCAGTCATATCTTCGCGTTGCCGGGGGAGTTGAACCGGAACGGCAAGGTGGTGCCGGCGCAGGGAGTGAATACGCTGGGAGAGGTGCCGGACGGGCCCTGGTATGTGAATCGCCACTATGCGCGGCGGATGAGTTTGGACGAGTTGCGGCGCGGCCCCGATGCGCCCAATCCCCCCTCGCCGGACGGGACCTGGCGCATTGTCGGCGCAAAAACCCAGGGCATCACCCCGGGGTTCACCATTGTGGATAGCCGGGGCGTGCGCTACTTGTTGAAGTTCGACCCTCCCAAGAACCCGGAGTTAGCGTCGGCGGCCGACCGCATCGGCAGCCATTTCTTCTACGCGCTCGGATACCACGTACCGGAGAATTACATCGTCTACTTCCCACCGGAGCGCTTAGTGCTGGATCCGAAAACGACCTTCATCGACTCCTTCGGAAAGAAACGGCCGATGACGCAGAAGGACGTTTTCGAGGTGATGCGGAGCGTGCCGCGTGACGGCAACGGCAAGTATCGCGGGGCGGCTAGTCTGTTTTTGAAAGGGCAGCCGGTCGGTGAACGCCGCTTCTACGGTACCCGCAGTGACGACCCTAACGATATCGTGCCGCACGAACACCGGCGGGATCTGCGCGGACTTTACGTGTTCGCCAGTTGGCTGGGGCATGACGACTCGCGGGCCATCAACTCGCTGGACATGATCGTGGAGGATGGCGGCGTGCCACATGTGCGGCATTACCTGATCGATTTTGGATCCCTGCTGGGCAGCGCCAGTTCGGGGCCCAATAGCGCCCGCTCCGGGCATGATTACCTGTTTAGCTGGCGTCCCGCAGCAAAGCAGTTTCTCACTTTAGGGTTAGCGCCGCCGTATTGGGCTTACGCGGACTTCCCGGATATGCCGTCCATCGGGCGGCTGGAATCGAAGGTCTACCGGCCCGATCAATACCGCCCCGAATACCCAAATCCGGCTTACTTTAATCGCCTCCCGGAGGATGAATTCTGGGCCGCGAAGCAGGTGGTGCACTTCACCGACGAAGAGATTCGCGCGGTCGTTGAGCAGGGCCAGTACACCGATCCGAAGGCGGCCGAGTATCTGACCCGGACGTTGATCGAGCGGCGGGATAAGGTGGGGAAGGTGTTTCTGGAGCGGGTCTTGCCGCTCGACCGCTTCCGGGTAGCGGATAACCGTTTGGAATTCGAGGATTTAGGGGTGAGGTACGGGACGGCGGCGAAGCGCGAATACCGGGTGGCCTGGGCGCGCTTCGACAACGCGGCCGGGCAAATGGCGCCTGCTCCCGAAGGAACCGGCGGCACCGCCATCCCAGCGGCGGCGGCCGGGATGGCACCGGGCGAGTACCTGGCGGCGACGGTTACCGCGACCGGCAATCCTCACCGGGTGACCGTCTACCTGCGGCGGGAAGCGGCTGGATTTCGGGTGGTGGGCTTGGATCGGTCTGGGAAATAGTCCTATCGGGGAAATATTTTCCCTCTATTCTTATAACATCTAAGTGCCTTTTGGTCATTAGTTTGAGATGGCGTATCCCCCATTTGCAGGGAGAAATCCCCCTCAAATTAGTGAAAATTTCCTTGACTAATTCTCAGAAGAAATTAGTATGGAAATGTACCAAATAACACGGCCGCCGAAGATAGCAAGCACGGCGAGCCGATCCAGAAAATAAGAAGGCACCCGATGAAGGACTGGACACGGTCTGAAACACTCGCTCTCGCTCTCGAGGATTGCGCCACCTGTGAAGGGCTTGGCATGGTCGAGAACAAGAGGAACAAGCGTCCCTGCAATTGCGTGCTGCGGGGCATCTTCCGGCTTTGCTATAACCGGTTTCGCTACTGCGCGGATAAGGACAAGCACATTGCGCGTACCACGCTCGAAGTAGGCATGGGCGGCAAGTCGACCCGCTACGTTTGGGGCCGGAAAGAAGAAGAATATGCCGCGGATTTCTTTCTCGTC
The DNA here is from genome assembly GCA_964385495.1 of uncultured Candidatus Solibacter sp. Lineage (GTDB taxonomy): Bacteria > Acidobacteriota > Terriglobia > Bryobacterales > Bryobacteraceae > CADEFT01. The sequence goes on along the minus strand of CAYLPH010000049.1, from coordinate 4,841 downwards.
AGCCGCCGCAATCTGGAAGGACTCGAGTGGGATATCTTTCGATTTCACTTTTTGTTAGGGGCGGATTGGCGGCTGTGCTGTCTGCGGCTGAAGTTGGATCGAGGGACCTTCTTCCATCACGTCTACCGGATGGAACAGCGGTTGGGCCGCGTGTTCCGCGAATTGAAGCCCTATGCGCTCTATCCGTTGGATGAGTACTTTGGGGGCACGCTGTATCAGGACGAACCGGTCCTGCCGACGCCGCAGTCCGCCCAGCGAACCAATGATTTGATGAACATGCGGTTCAAGGGTAAGGTCCTGCCGTTCCGGCGCGTTGTTCCGGTGCGCGCTCCGCTGCTGAAGACGGAGCAGGACGGCGCCGAAGAACAGGCGGCCTGAGCGACCCCATTCGATTCGCGAACGGCCCAGTCGGGAAGACGTTGTTAGGGACCTTCCCGAGGGAGCCGCATGGACGCAACCCGCCCCCTGAACGGCGTGGTTGCGTCCTTTTTTGTTTGGCGCCGGCTCAGCGCGTGCGCCTTGGCTCGAAGAATTCCCGTAGTAATGCCGTGCATTCGGCGGCCAGAACCCCCTCTACGATTTCCACCCGGTGATTCAATAAATCCGAATCGGCAATTTGAAACTTGGCGCGGACTCCGCCAAAGCGAAGGTCGCGCGCTCCGAACACCAGGCGGGCGATGCGGGCGTGAACCAGCGCGCCGGCGCACATCGGGCAGGGTTCGAGGGTGCAGTAGAGCGTGGCGCCTTCGAGGCGGTAGTTGCCGATGGCCCGCGCGGCTTGCCGAAGGGCGAGAATTTCAGCGTGGGCGGTGGGATCGGTGGCCGCAATAGGCTGGTTGTAGGCGCTAGCCAGCATCTCCCCGTCGCGGACGAGGACGGCGCCAACCGGCACTTCGCCGGAGCCGCCACCCTGGCGGGCTAGCTGGAGCGCGCGGCGCATGAAGGACTCGTCGTCAGCCATGGGGAGAAACGGAAACGCCCCGGGGAGGAATCCGGGGCGTTCGTTCGAGTTTCCAGTCGCTTCTAGGTTTAGAGGTGGGAATCGATCATCTTCTGAATATCGGCCTTGCCGGTGGCGCCAACACGCTGTTCGACGACTTCGCCATTCTTGAACAGCAGGAGGGTGGGGATGCCACGGATGTTGTAGCGCATGGCGCTACCGGGGTTCTCGTCGACGTTCAACTTGCCGATCTTCACTTTTTCGGTGTTATCGTCGGCCACCGCATCAATCGTGGGGCTCATCATGCGGCACGGCCCGCACCACTCGGCCCAAAAATCCACCAGGACGGGCTTATCCGAGCGCAGGACGTCGCTGTCCCAGGATGCGTCCGTGAAGGTCAAAGTATTGTTTCCAGCCATTTCGTATCGCTCCAGACTTAGGATGATTTGCAGCCTGCGAAAGTTTCAGCTCCGCAGCGAACGGTACAGATCGATGTAGCGCGAGGCGGACGCCGCCCAGGAATAGTCCCGGCTCATTCCGTCGCGGATCATGCCGTTCCAACGTTCGCGGTCCACCCAGTAGCGGGTCAGCGCCTCGCGCAGGGCGCCGAGCATGGCATCTGCCGTATACGGGCGGAACTTGAATCCTGTGCTAGCTTCTATCGTATCATCGAGGCCTCCGGTGGCGTGGACGACCGGCACGGTGCCGTAGCGGAGGCTGTACATCTGGTTGAGGCCGCAGGGCTCATAGCGGCTGGGCATCAGGAAGATGTCGGAGCCGGCCTCGATCTTATGGGCGAACTTATCGTCATAAGCAATACGGACGGAAAACTTATCGGGCCGCGCCTCGGCAAGGGACCGGAACAGGCTTTCATACTGGCTTTCTCCAGAGCCGAGGATGACCATGCGGATGTCCCAATTCACAAGGTCATAGGCGACCTGGGCGAGCAGGTCGAACCCCTTCTGGGAAGCGAGGCGGGACACGATTCCAATAATGGGGACCTCCGTACGGTCCGTGGGAAGTCCGGCATGTTGGAGCAGGTCGAGTTTGCAGGTCTGTTTGCCGGAGAGGTCCGAGGCGGAGTAGTTGGCGGCGATGGCCGTGTCGGTTTCGGGGTTCCAGACGCTATAGTCGACGCCGTTTAGGATTCCGGCAAGAACATCGGATCGGGCGCGCAGCAGGCCATCCAGGCCAAAGCCCTGTTCGGGAGTCTGGATCTCGGCCGCGTAGGTGGGGCTGACCGTGGTGAGGGCGTCGGAGTACACCAGGCCGGCCTTCAAGAGATTAATCTCGCCATAGTATTCCAGCAGGTCGGAGCGGAACAACCACTCAGGCAGGCCGAGCCAGTAGAGGTTCTTCTTCGGGTAGCGGCCCTGGTAGCCGAGGTTGTGGATGGTGAAGACCGTGCGGACGCCGAAAAACGTAGGGTCGGAGGAAAAGAACTGCCGGAGGTAAACGGGAAGGAGCCCGGTTTGCCAGTCATGGCAGTGGAAGATGTGGGGGCGGAACAGGTGGCGGGCGACGGCGAGCGCGGCGTGGCAGAGGCCGGCGTAGCGGGTATCGTTATCCCAGTATTCACCGCCCGCATCGCCATAGATTCCGCTGCGATCAAAGAACTCGCTATTGGCAACGAGGAAGTAACGGACGCCGCGGCGGACGACTTCGAAGATGCCGCAGGTGTAGCGGCCGGGACCGATCCACAGCGGCTGGCCTTCGAGGACAAGGCGAGCGTCCGGGACCTGCACCGAGCGGTAGAACGGGAGGACGACGGCGACTTCCTCGCCCTGTTCGACGAGGGCGGCGGGAAGGGCGCCGAGGACATCCGCTAAGCCGCCGGTTTTGGCAAACGGCGTGGCTTCGGAGGCGACCATCAGGATTCGAGACATGCGGGGCGAAGGCTCGATTGTAGCGTAGGTGGAGAAGCGTGGCGCTGGCGTCGTAAAGCGATCGCGGCGCGCAAGTAGTAAACGGAAGCCGCGCACTGGCTGGCGTACCCGAGGGCCTGGGCAATGGCGGCTCCTTCGATGGCGGAGGAGGGAACCAGGAGCAGACCGGAAAGCAGAGTGACGCCGTTGGCGATGGCCAGTATCCGCATCTGCGGCAGGAACTGGCGGGCGGCGGTGAGGCAGCAGCCCATCGCGGCCGAGAGATAAGAAAGCCCGCCGGCGGCCATGAGAAGCTGGAGGGCCTTGGGATTAGCGCCGTACGCCGGTCCGTAAAGCCGGGCCAGGGTGGCGGGACCGAAAAAGGCGACGAAGGCCATCCCGCCGGCGGCAAGCAGGGCGGCAAGTAGCAGAAGGCGCGTCGCAAGATGAAAATAACGCGGCAGGTCGGTGTCGAAGGCGCGGGCCGCCCGCGGGACGACAGTCTGGCCAAGGGCAACGACGAGAATATTGGCGGCGAGAATGGCGTACGCCTGGGCGGAGAAGAGGCCCACCGCATGAGCGCCGTGCCAGTGTTCCAGCAGGTAGCGAGGGAGGTTGGCGAGGGTGGAGTTGAGGATCTGGGTGAAACCAAGTGGGAGCGCGACCCAGGCCAGATTCCGCAACACCGCGCGCTGGAAGACCGGGCGCAGGGCGGCCGGGCCACAGACCGCCACCGCCACCGGAAGGTCGAAGAACAGGACGCTGGCCCATGCGGCGAGCCCGGAGAGCAGGATCGCCGCAAGCGGGGATCCCACGGTGGCCATGCCATACGTCAACGCCGTGAGTGTCGCGATGGCCCGAACGATCTGGGACTGCGCGATGCGATCCATGCGTTCCCGATGCTGGAGGTGGCCATAGATGAGGTCACTGGCAGCCTCCGGCAGACGCGAGAAGGCAACCGCCAGCAGAACCCAGGCGGTCCGATCCGGAAGTGGCGCGAGGAGGAAGCAAAAAGCGATGGCGGCCACGAAAAGAAAGCTGGTTGCCAGGCGCAGGGCGGCGAAGTGGCCGAAGTGGAAGTCGCTGCCGGTCTGCGTGGCCTGGACAGCGCGCAGTTGCAGGTTCGTGAAATTCAGCAGCGGCGAGGTGATGCCCAATGCGAGGGCGTAACGTCCGACATCATCCACTCCCGCCAGGCGGGCCAGGAGAATGACGAAGGCCCATTGCGCCGCGGCAGTCACGACGTTGCCGGACAGCGCCCAGAGGAAACTGAGCCGGAGTGAGCGGGTTGGGACTGGGGTAGGCATGCCGCCTTAACAGAGCCTCCATCGCTCCACGCGGCGGAGGTAGCTTTCGCGGAAACGCGGATGCCATTGGCGGGTAGGCCAGAACTCAGCCAGAAGCGGAAGAACAGCAGTTCCGGCGGGTGCGCCGCGAACGGCGAGCGATGGCATGAAAGCGATTCCTCCCCACGAATCGGAGAGGCGGCGCCCTCCAGGGTAGCAGGCCGGCAGACGCGGCCGCCCCCCGAGACACACGTTCTATCGGATGGCAGGGCAGGGTAGCTTTAGGGTGGTTAGCGGGCGGCCAGCAGACTTTCCGCCGGCACGATATCGGTTGGATACCTACCCGTATAGCAGGCGTAGCAGAACTCTTTACTGGTGTCGACCACCGCGCGGCGCAGGTTCTCAATGGACAGGAATTCCAGGGTGTCGGCCCCGATGAAGTCGCGGATCTCGTCGATGGTCTTGCGGGCGGCGATCAACTGCTCCTGATCGGGGGTATCGACGCCGTAGTAGCACGGTGAAATGGTGGGCGGGCAGGAGATGCGCATGTGCACCTCGGTAGCGCCGGCGCTGCGCACCATGCGGACGATCTTGGCGGAGGTGGTGCCGCGGACGATGGAATCGTCGACCAGTACGACCCGTTTCCCCTCAATCAGGTGGCGAACGGGATTGAGCTTGAGTTTGACGCCGAAATCACGGTCGGCCTGCTTGGGCTCGATAAAGGTGCGGCCCACGTGGTGATTGCGGATA
>CAYLPH010000048.1:0-61433 GCA_964385495.1 uncultured Candidatus Solibacter sp. | reverse complement strand
GAGCTTGCGGGCTTGCTCGTTGTTGCTGAGACGGAATTCGAGTTCGCCGAGATTGCGGAGGGTGTTGGCCTGGCCCAAGGGAGCCCCCGAGGATTCGAACAGAGGCAGGGCTTGGTTCCAGAGCTTGCGGGCTTGCTCGTTGTTGCTGAGAAGGAATTCGAGTTCGCCGAGATTGCGGAGGGTGTTGGCCTGGCCGAAACGCGAGCCCGCCGCGATGGTTAGCCGCAGCATCTCTTTCGCTGCCCCCAACCCCGCCAAAGGGTTGAACCCGTAGACGTTTCCTAAATCCCGGGCGAGGCCTTCTAAGTCCCCCTCGAAGGCAATGGCCCAGCCGTCCTTCATGGACCGGAGAAGCCCAGTCAGATTCAGGAACTCGGCGGATAGCTGCCGTCGCGACCGGACGACATCGGCATCTTCCCGAACCCGGCCTGCGACAGAAGCAAGATCCCTGTAATAGCGCAGGGCGATCTGAAACGCCTCCCGCAGTTGTGGCACCGGATCGCCCTCCGCCGCGGCCTCCGCCCAAGACTCCCCGGCCGTGGCCCGACCTTCTCCCAGCACGAACTCCCGAATCGGCGCCAGCATCGATAGCCCTGAACCCTCTCGCGCTTCTTCGATCAAACTCGACTCCGCCAGCCGGGCACGCTGTTCCCATGCGCCCTCCAGCCGGCCTTCCAGGTTCGTCCACGTTGCCTCGCCGATGCCCTCCGGAAACAACGACAGCAGCAGCAACAACTGCCGTTCCTCCGCCGTCAGCCGGTTCCACGACAGCAGCAGACTGGCATGCAGGCTTTCTTCCTCCGTAATCGCCACGCGCGGACCCTTCGCCTCCCATGCCTCGACCAGCCGTTCAACGGAACGCACCGGCGCGCCCTGCGCCGCGGCCAGCACAATCGAGAGCGGATGCCGCGACAGTTGCCGCTCCAGGAACCGCTCCAACAGCGGCGTCGCCTGAATCCGGGGCGCCCGCTCGTTGCGGTGCCATACCGACAGAAACAACTCCACTGCCGCTGCCAAATCGATCCGCGGCGCCGCCACGCCGCGGCCAATCCCCGCCGACAGATCCTGCCGCGTGGAACACAGCACCCGAACGCCGTCCATGCGCGTCAGGCTGCGAACAAACGCCAGCACGCCATCGGCTTTCGCCACACTCTCGAAGTTATCCAGGTACAGCGCCAGGAGCCGGGGCCCATCCTGCGCCAGTGACGCGAGGCGCTGCCTGGCTTCCGCCTCGCTCTTCAGCGTAGGTTCGGCGAGTGCCTCCGCGCATGCCGCCACCACGCCGTTAAGGTCCACCGCCGCTTGCAACGGAACGTACAAGCCCGCGCGACCCGGCTCACTCGCCAAGAAGACCCGTAAGGCCTCCTGGCAAAGGGTGGTCTTGCCTATCCCAGGGGCGCCATACACATACAACAACTCCCCACTGGCATCAGCCAGGCGTGCCGCCAACTCCTCAGCCGGCTGCCGGCTTCCCACGTACACCAGTTGCCGCGGCAGCAATGCCGCAGAATCCGCCCGCAACAGCCGCACCGGTGGAGCCGCCGCGTCCGGGACCATCGCCTCCAGCATGCGAAGGATTAGATCGAGCTTCCGATCCTGTCCCATGCTTCTTTGATCCTGTACCAATCGCCAAATCTTGTCCTGATCCGCGAGGGCGATCGACAACTGCAGCGGTACATGCACCGGCAATCCCTGGAGCAGTGCCGCCTCCAGCTTTGGATCGATCCGGGGCTGTTCCAATTGCAAGAACCCCTTCGCATCCAGCCGCAGCAGTATCGCGATCAATACCGGGCCGACCGCCTCTTCCGCCGTATCTCCATCGGCCCGCATGAATCGCGTCAACAGAGCGCGGTCCGTGAACTCCGGCAGGCCGTCCTTCCGCAAGCGCTCGTCCCACCGATCAAACCACCCCTCGTAGTAGTCCCGTTCCTCTGGCGCTAAGCCCGGAACAAACTCCGCCCGGATGCCTTGCAGCGTCGCCCGCAAAGCGTCGCGGAAAACTGCCCGTAAGGATCCTCCTACCGCGCCCTTGATCTGGTCATACGCCGCACCGGCGATCACATTCCCCAGATTTCCGGCGATCGCCTCGGGGAACTTCTTGAGGTTCTCCTCCCCGCTGACTTCCAGGAACTGCAATAACGCGTCCCCGCCGTAAGCTGCCATGGCCGCCGCCATGGGACCGCCCAGAAAGAACGCCGTAGCGCATCCCGCCGCGCGCAGAGCGATGGGAGCGGCACGCTCCGCGAACCGTGGCTTGCCGGCCATGGTTAGATGATACTGGAAAGAAAGCCGCTAAAACCGCGCCTGCAACGTAAACTGAAACGTCCGCCCATCATTCAAAGTATTCGTAATCTTTCCAAACGCCGGCGAACTCAAATCTGCGTTCGGTTCGGCAAATTGTGGCGAATTCGTAAAATTCACAGACTCCGCCCGGAACGTTAGTGTCCGTTCCCCCGCTAGTTGAAACGTTCGCCCCAGCGACGCATTCAGATTCTGAAAGCCCGCCCGCCGGAAGGTATTCCTCCCCAGGTTCCCCCGTTCGGCGCCCAGCGCCATATAGGCGAATGCCGATCGCGGCAGCAACGCCACCGCCGTATCCGGATGCCCGATCGTGCGCCCCAACACCGCTGGGTCCACCACATCCGGCCGGTCCCCATTCGTCCCGTCCACATTCCCAAAGCCCGGTGAATCCGACCCCGAGATCACCGTGAACGGCATCCCGGTCTTCGCCAGCCATACCACCGACAGCGCCCACTTCGACAACAGCTTCGGTCCCAGCCCCGGCAGCGCATAGCGAACGCGGAACAGGCCCGCATGCGACTGGTCGAACACGCTCGGTCCCTTCAAATCCCGCGCCACCAGGTTTTGGCTCTGACTGTACGCCTGACGCGCATCGTCGCCCGCCGCCGTATTCGTGTACGCCGCCCCAAAGTCGATCGCCTTACTGAACCAATAGGAAGCGTCCACCGTCAGTCCCCGCCACTCCGGCATCACCAGCGTCACCCGTCCGGCGTCGAAGAACGCCCGCGAGGCGTTCTGGATCTCGCGCACTTCGAAGTAACGCGCATCCGGCCGCCGTTCCGAAATCGTGGCCGTGGTGAACGGCACCCCTACAACCGGCACCGCGCGGTTCAGATGATTCAGCATCAGCAGTTTGTGCGTCCGGCTCCCGACATAGCCCACCTGCACCCGCCACTGCCGCGCCACCTGCGCCTCCCAACTGAAGTTGTACTGATGCGAATACGGCGTCTTCAAATCGTCCGGGACGGAAAAGAACGTACTCCGCGCGTCCCGCCCGATCACCGCGTTCCGCAGCGGATCCAGCAGCGGCGGCGCCAGAGTCTCAATTTTCTGAAATTCCGGCACATTCCATCGCAATTGCTGATACGTCACCGCGAAAAGCTCGCCGTAGTGCAGGCCATACGCCCCGCGCAGTACGCCCCACTCCCCCGGAAGCCGTTGCGCAAACCCAAAACTCGGCCCCACATTATTGCAGTCGCAGCGAGCCGTTATCCTCGTCCGCCCGTTCACTTCCGACGGCGGCCGAGCCGGCTCATACCGTACCGCCAATGTCAGCGTCAGACCCGGCCGCGCCTGCCATGTATTGCCCGCAAACACCTGCTGCTCCCATCGCCGGAAGCCGCGATCCAACTCCCCCAACCCCGTCGAAAAACGGCTCGGAATCCCCAGCCGGAAGTTCGTAATCGCATCGCGTCCGAAATCGTTGCGAAAGTAGAAATTGCCGCGATTCGACGACGCCTCCCGCCCATTGAACTGTTGCCGCGCCAACTCCCCACCGAACACCAGCCGGTGCGAGCCGCGCCGCGACGTCACCATCGCCGCCTGCCGGAAGCGGTTCTGCACGCGGTCCAGCGGCACGTTCGAACCGGGCCCTAACGTGCTGTAGGCCGTCCCAATCTGCACCTGAGGCCCCACCGCGTTCGGCTCCGGCATTAGCAGCGAGCGCACCCGGTCAAACCCTAAGGTAAACTCGCTCACCGTCGCCGCCGACCACGTCCGCTGCCAGCTTAGCCGTGCATTGTGGCTCTTCGTCGTGGTGTCCGGATTCTGCCCCGCCACCAACTGGAAGGCATCCACGGTCTGCGCCGTCCAGGCATGCCGCGCCACCAGCTTATCCTTCGCGGAAAGCGTCTGGTCCACGCGCGCGCTCGCCGTATCCGTGTTGATGCGCTGCGGCGCATTCGCGTTCCGCGCCCGTGGATCGATATCGGTTCGGTTCGGCGCCTCCAGCGGATAGGCCGCCAGCCAGCGCGTGATCAGCGCCCGCGCCGCCGGATCCGTAGCCAGCGCGCTCCGCTCCTCCGCCCGCGGCACCAACACATTCCCGTTCACATTGCCGCGAATCTTGTTCTGCGACCCATCCAGCGTCAGCCAAGTCTTCTTCCACAGAGGCGCCACGAAGTTCGTGCCGTAGTTGTTCTCCCGCGCGGGCCGAACCGAGCCCACCTGGAAAAAGCTACGCGCGCTGAACAGGCTGTTCAGATGCGTGTAATAGAGCAGCCCGTGCGTCCCGGTTACCCGCGCCGGCGCCACGTGTAGCAGCCCCGGCGGCTGATTCCCGAACTCCACCCCGTAGTACTGCCGCTCGGCCTTGAATTCCGTGACAAGAGTCGCTGTCGTGCCCAGCCGGATGTTCAACTCTTTCAGGACATTGTTATCGATCAGGTTGAACTGGACGTTCTCGTTGCGGCGGCTTTCGCCCGACTGCGTATTGGTGCGCCCCAGCAGGTTCAGATCACTACGCGCCGTCACCCCCGGCGCCGTCTCGGAAGCCGTTCCGGCAGGCTTCGATTCCGCCGCGACCGGCCGTTTCGCAGGCTCGCCGGCGAGCGCCACCCCAACCATCCATAACCACCAAAACGCGACACGAACCATGGATTGTAATCAAACAGTAACACACCCTGAAAGGAGGTGATGCATCGAAGACTGTCTTCGGGAGGGACTACGGCATGGGGCTGAAAATGCTGAGCACACAGATAGGCGAGCGATCCTCCCAACACCGCTCTCGGACCCCACACCCCGTATCCCAACTCTCCAGCGCTATGAAGCACCATGACCTCGAATCGAGATTCGAATCTTTCCCGCTGGTGCACGCCGCGTTGCTGAAGTCCCGTTCCCGGCCGAATGCCGCGACGTCGCTCGCGCTTACTTCCTGTCCTACCAGCCCGAGGGCCTGGAAGAGGAAATGTACCTCGCCCCCAACCGCTAAAGGAGCCATGACTCCTCCAGGACCGGGGCCGGTAACCATACCGGCCCTCCTTCGCTCAATAAGGGCTCGTCTTCCGTTGATCGCCCGGCATCGTCATCGACGGCTTGGCGGCCCACCACTGGCCACCGCTTCGCTCCAGAATCAGGCTCGAAAGAAAGCGCTCTTCATAGCGATCCGCTCCCGGAAACGACACCACCCACTCCATCGTCCCGCGAAAAGTCCGCAATTGGGGCCATGCCTCCCCCACGTCCACAATCATTTGCGAAACCCCCTGGAACTGCATCCGGTCGCTCCACACCTCCACCCCTTCCAGATCCCGGAACCGGATGTCCAACATCGTCCAACTGGTCGGCGATACCAGCACCAACTCCACCGCCGGCCCCCCTTCCGCCATCCGCAAGGGCACCACCGAACGGCTCTCGTGCGCCGGCGACAGCGGTACCACGATGCTCTGCACGATCACACCCTCCCTCCGCCGCACCAGCCGCGCCGCCGCCCCGACCGGCTGTTCGTGGAATTCCACGATCTCCACGTACCCCCGCGTCAACTCCGCCGCCGTCCCGCCGGTCTCCACCACTAGCGCCGCTCCCACTTCCAGCGACGCCTCCACCGAACTGTCCCGAACCCTTCCCTTGCTCGCCCGCAACTCCAGCTTCCAAGGCTCGGCATACCCCTTCGCCGTCGAGAATATCGCCTGCACTTGCGCCGGCTTGTTCGAGAGATTCACAATCGTCAGCTCCGTTGTCCAGCCGCCTCCGTCGTGAGCCAGCGGAATGAAGCGGTCCGTTTCTCCCACCGTCGCCGCCGCCGCCGGCCAAACCCCCGCCAGTCCTATCAGGATTCCCAGGAAATGGAGCATCCCTAAACCCTGCCCGGCCAACATTGCATTGTCGTGACCAACGCGTTGCATTCCGCTCAATCCTCTCCTGATCGGGATACACTACCTACCAATGCGCCCCGTCATCCTCCTGCTCATGATGGCCCTCCTCGCCCCCGCCCAAACCTCCACCACGCCAACACCCGAAGATCCCGCCGTCACCGCCCGCCGCAAAGCCTACCTCGACCAGCTCCTCCGCGTCCTGAAACCATCGCGCATCCCCGCCGACGGGCGCCTCAACAACAAGGACAAAACCTGGGAAGACTGGCTCCGCCGCACCGGCGAACTCCCGCCCGACTTCGACGCCCTTCCCTCCATCCCCCACCTCCCCGATCCGCTCCTCACCCCCGCCGGCACTTCCGTGCGCACCAAAGCCGAATGGGAAACCCAAAAGAAGCATCTGCGCGGCCTCGTCTCCCGCTACATCTTCGGCGACTTCCCGCCTACCCCCGACAACCTCCGCGCCACCGTCATCGACGAAAAGAAGGATGGCCGTGTCACCCTCCGCTTTGTCGAACTCAACTTCGGCCCCAGTCACCGCGCCAAACTGCGCGTCGAACTTGTCATCCCCGAGGGCAAAGGCCCGTTCCCCGTCTTCCTCACCAACCACGCCCGCAATCGGCCCTGGATCTATACCGCCGTCCGCCGCGGTTACATTGCCGCCATCTACCACGCCACCGACCCCCACTACTTCAACGGAGACGACTCCGACCGCTGGGTCGACATCTGGCCGGACATCGATTTCCCCGTGCTCGCCCGCTGGGCCTGGGCCGCCAGCCGCACCATCGATTACCTGGTCACCCTGCCCGAGGTCGACAAGGCCAAAATCGGCCTCACCGGCCACTCCCGCAATGGCAAGATGGCGCTGCTTGCCGCGGCTTTCGATGAGCGCATCGGCGCGGTGATCCCCTCCAGCGGCAACTCCGGAGAATGCGACCCCTGGCGCTACACCACCGAGCCCTTCGCCAACGAAAGCATTGAACTGCTGGCCGGCGTGCAGTCGCATTGGTTCTCGCCCCGGCTGCGCTTCTTCTCGGGCCGTGAAGATAAACTCCCGGTTGACCAGAACACGTTGATGGCCTTGGTGGCGCCCCGCGGGCTGATGATGTACGCGGGTTATGCCGAATCGGCAGGCAACCCCGTTGGCTTCGAACAGGCTTACCGCGACGCCCAGCGTGTCTACAAGTTCCTGGGCCGCGAAGAGAACATCTGGCTGCATTTAAGGGAAGGCGAACACGGCACCACCTCCGGCGACATCGAAAACTTCGTCGATTTCTTCGATGCTGTGTTTGACCGGAAGCCGCGCGCCAAGACCGAAACCTTCATCCACGGCTATACCTTCGAGGACTGGCAGCGCACGTCCGGCGAGTCGCTAAACGCAGACTCGTTCCCGCGCCGCAGCTTCCAGGCGCCGAGAACCGCCGCCGCGCGCGCCAAGGCCCGGAAGGAAATCGAATGGGTGCTCGGCGAAGAGCCGCCCGGAGCCCCCAACCACCAACTCGAGCACTTCCCGCTCGAAGCCCAGAACGCCGGCGGCTGGCTACAAGGCATGTTCGGCCGCCCCAAGTCCGACCCGCCCGGCATGAAGTGGACCCAGATCCCGTTCGGCGAAGGCCTGGCCGCCGATGTTTTCACCCCCGCCGATGCCCCCGAAGGCAAACGCCTGCCCGTCGTCGTCTACCTGCACGGCTATAGCTACCAATACGGGTGGTCCATCGCCGATCCGTGGAAAGCCAGCGGCGCCGATTACCGCCTGGATCAGCGCCCCTCGTTCCCGGACTTGATCAAGGCCGGTTTTGCGGTGGTCACCTTCGACCAGATCGGCTTCGGCACGAGAGTGAAGGACGCCAAGGACTTCTACCGCCGGTATCCGAAATGGTCGCTGATGGGGAAGATGGTCGCCGATACCAGGGGCCTGCTGGATGCCATCCCCAATACGGGCAACCTCGATCCCGCGCGAGTCTACCTGATGGGCTATTCCCTAGGCGCCAAAATCGGCCTCCTCACCGCGGCCCTGGACCCGCGTGTGACTGCCTTGGCAGCCGTAGGCGGCTACGACCCCCTCTCGCTGTCTACCAAAGAAAAGGGAGTCGAAGGCATCGCCCACTACGCCCGCATCCACGGCCTATTGCCCAGACTCGGTTTCTTCGAAGGCCACGAAGACCGCCTGCCGTTCGACTTCGATACCGCCCTCAGCCTGATCGCCCCCAGAAAGGTTCTGCTGATCTCCGGCACGCTGGACCGCTACGCCCGCGTCGAAGACGTCCGCCGCCAGGTGCAAACCATGAAGTTCCCCAGCCTCACCCTCGAAACGCCGGAGGATTTCAACCGCTTCACCCGCACCACCCAACACCGAGTCCTAGAATGGCTTTCTTCGCTGTAACCTCCACCATCCCCCAACCACATCCCGCAACGCCAACCCGCTCACCACCGCGGGCCCCAACGCCGTCCAACCCACCCCGGCCGCGGAAAACCCCCAGTGAATCCCGTGAGATAGACTCGGCATCCAGCGCATCTCCGCCCCGGCCTGTATTGCCACCGCCGCCAAAGTCACTGACACCACCACCGGCAGCCAAACCCCCAGCATCCCGCTGCCCACGATCCACCGCCACCCCAAACGGAGCCGCCAGCACCGCCGCCTGCATCCAGCAAAGCGCCGAAAAGAACAGCGTCGCTTCCAAGACGACCAGATTCCGCGCTTCCATCTACACTGTCACTATGACGCTCCCACTCACCCGCCGCAATTGGCTCCGCGCCGCCACTCTTGGCACCGCCGCCGTACCCACCTTCGCCCAGAGCCAACCCGCCGTCTCCCCCGTCCCCACCCCCCGCGACTGGACCGGCGTCCAGCCCATCCAATACCCCGACCCCGACATAGTCGCCCTCGATCCCCGCTTCCGCAAATACGTCATCGGCAACACGAGCATCAAACGCCTGCATACCGGCACCCAGTGGGCCGAGGGCCCCGCCTGGAATGGCGTCGGGCGCTACCTCGTCTGGAGCGACATTCCCAACAACGTCCAACTCCGCTGGATTGCCGACGACGGCCGCGTCACCGTCTTCCGCAATCCCGCCGGCTTCAGCAACGGCAACACCTTCGATTTCGAAGGCCATCAACTGTCCTGTGAGCATGGCGGCCGGCGAGTCGTTCGCTATGAGCCCAACGGCGACGTCACTGTTATCGCCGAACGCTTCGAGGGCAAACGCCTGAACTCGCCCAACGACCTCGTCGTCCACCCCGACGGCAGCATCTGGTTCACCGACCCGCCCTACGGCATCAATGGCGACTATGAGGGTTTCAAGGCCGAGAAGGAACTCCACGAAGCCGTATACCGCGTCGATAAAACCGGCCGCATCACCAAGCTGAGCGATGCCGTCAGCGGACCCAACGGCATCTGCTTTTCCCCCGATTACAAACGCCTCTATGTGGCCGACACCGGCGCCGAGGGCCGCGACCTCAAGGTCTGGGACATCGACGGCGCCGCGCTCCGCAATCCCAAACAACTCGCCAAACTCGAGATCCCGGGCGCAGGCACCCCCACCGCCTTCGATGGCATCCGCTGCGATATCGACGGCAACATCTGGGGCGGCGCCAGGCCCGGCGTCCAGATCCTGACACCGGCCGGCGAGCGCATCGGCATGATCCGCCTACCCGAAAATTGCGCCAACGTCTGCTTCGGCGGCCCACGGCGCAACCGGCTATTCCTCACCGCCAGCCAGTCCCTCTATTCGGTCTACGTGCAGACGCGCGGCGCCCACATCTGCTAATCCAAGCCTCCACGCCCCCCATCGGCCTGCGCCTGCCCCCGCCCGCTGTGCGAGTCTGAAAGAGCACTCGATGATCCGGCCAAACCCTACCGGCGACCTCCGCGCCCGCAGCCTGCGGGGCGGGGCGTGGGCTGCCGCGGGCGCCGCTGGTGCCTCCCTGGCCGGCCTCGTCAGCTTCCTCGTGCTCTCCCGCATCCTCGGCCCCGAAGCCTACGGCTTGCTCGCCATGATCGAGGTCACGCTCGCCTTCAGTCAGCGCCTCATGACCAGCGGCCTGTCCGAGCCCCTCATCCAGATGCCCGAGATCCGCGACGAACACGCCGACACGCTCTTCTGGTCCCTGCAACTCACCGCACTGCTGTTGATAGCCGCTACCCTCGCCCTCAGTTCCTTCGCCGGAGGCTTCTTCCACCAGTCCGCCTTACCGCCGCTACTGCGCGCCGCCTCGCTCGCCCTCTACTTCCAGGCCACCGGCCTTGTTCCCGCCGCCTTATTGGCGCGCCGGTTCGGCTTCCGCGACACCGCCACCGCCAGCGTCGCCTCGGAATTCGCCGCGGGATTCACCGGCATCACCGCCGCCCTCTCCGGTGCCGGACCGTGGGCGCTGGTCCTGCAGCGCATCACCGCCTCCGCCGTACAAGCGGGCGTACTGCTGGTCCAGGCCCGTTATCGGCCTCAATGGCGCTTCTCCCGCGCCGCGCTCGCCGACGTCTGGCAGTTCAGTGCCAGCCGCGGTCTGGACGGCATGCTCGGCTTCCTCGATCAGCAGGTGCCGCGCATCGTCCTTGGCCGGGTGGCGGGGGCGGTCGAACTCGGCTACTTCATCTTTGCGCGCCGCATTGCCGAGAACACCGTCCAACTCTTCAATGCGCCCATCCGCGTCGCCGCCATCAGCACCTTCGCCGCCATCCAAACCGACCTCGACCGCGTGCGCCGCACCTACGCCGAAGGCACCGCTCTCACAGCCAGCGCCATCCTTCCCGCCAGCGCGGGTATCGCCCTGGTCGCGCCGTACCTCGTGCTTTTACTAGCCGGCCCCGATTGGCAGCCATCCGTCGTGCTTCTCCAACTCCTCGTCATCGCCTCCATCCGCCAGGTCTTTCATGTCTGGAATGGCGCCTTACTACGCGGATTGGGCCGGCCCGCCCTGCTGCTGGCCGCCTCCATCACGCGCACCATCGTCCTCCTGGTCCTCATCCCCATCTTTCTGCCTTGGGGCGCGCCCGGCATCTGCGTCTCCATCCTGGCCGCCGCGTTCCTAAGTTGGCCGGTCGCAATGGTGTTCGTGCGTAAGGTCTCCGGGATGGGCGTGGCGTGGCAACTGCGCTCCGGGCGCGGTCCTTTCCTGTCGACGCTGCTGATGGCCGGGGCGGTGCTCGCCTTCCAGCACAATGCCGGGGCTCGATTGGATCCCTTGCCGGCCCTGGTTCTTTCGGTCCTCATTGGCGCCGTTATCTACGCGGCAGCCATGTCCCTGCTTGGCCGCCGTGAACTTGCCAGTCTCCGCCACAATTTCTCCACCTTGCTCGGGGGAGCGGGTACCCCCAAGCGTGTAAAATAGGACGAACTCGTGCGATTTCTACGTTAGGCTCTCTGCCCTCGTCCGGCGGGCGCTCTGTTCGTGTGCCGCACCATCGGGGGACTGGATGGCTTTGTTTTGTCTGGTTTGGGCTATGGTGTCTCTCCTGCCTCTGGTGGCGCAGGATTACAGCGGCACGATATCGGGAATCGTTCGCGATCTTTCCGGCGCCGTGATCGCGGACGCGAAGGTCACCGCCCGCCACACCGGTACCGGCGAAGAGGCGGCCACCGCCACCCTCCGCGACGGCCGCTACGTCTTCCAGCGCCTTGCCATTGGCACCTACCAGGTCCTCGCCGCCAGGGATGGCTTTAAGTCCAGCCGCCACCCGGACGTCCTGCTGCAGTTGGACCGTGCCGCCATCGTCGACTTCCACCTCGTCCCCGGCGATCTCCGCGAAAGCGTCGTCGTCACCGGTGAAGCCAGACAGATTGAAGCCACCGCCTCCGCGCTCACCAGCCTCGTCGACCGCCGCACTATCGAAAATCTGCCCCTCGACGGCCGCGATTACATCCAACTCGCCACGCTCCAGGCCGGCGTCGTCATCGCCCGCGCCTCCGACCGCGACGTCGACACGGGGTACGGCGTCCAACTGAGCATCTCCGGTTCCCGCCCCTTCCAGAACAGCGTCCGCGTCGACGGCCTGGTCCTGACCACCTACAACGGCACTACGCCCGCCAGCATCAACGGCCTGAACATGGGTGTCGATGCCACCGCCGAGTTCAGCGTCCATGGCAGCGCCCACGGGGCCCAATACGGGCAGGCCGGCGGCGGCCTCATCAACGTCGTCACCAAATCCGGCACCAACGAGCTGCACGGTACCGCCTTCTACTTCCATCGCAACGACAACCTGGATGCCCGCAACTTCTTCGACGGCGCCTCCAAACCCGAGTTCCGCCGCCATCAGTTCGGCGCCTCCCTGGGCGGCCCCATCCGGCGCAACCGCACTTTCTTCTTCACCAATTACGAAGCCCTTCGGGAACAGCGCGGCGTCACCACCCTTAACACCACCGTCAGCGCCAACGCCCGCCGCGGCCAACTGTCTTCCGGCCCCATCACGGTCGATCCTAACATCGCCCGTATCCTCGCCTTTTATCCTCTTCCCAACGGCGAAGTCTTCGGCGACACCGGCATCTTCAGCTTCGCCAACCCCGTTGTCAGTAACCAGAACTTCGTCACCACCCGCATTGACCATAACCTTTCCGACTTCGACCGCCTCTTCCTTCGGCACACGTGGGACGGCGCCTCGCGGGACAACTTCACCGACTACGCCGCCGGCCGCCGCCACAATACCACTCGTAACCACTCCACGGTGTTGGAGGCCACCCACATCTTCTCGCCGCGCCTGCTCAACGCCGTCCGCGCCGGCTTCCTCCGCACCATCACCCGCGATGGCGCTACCCAAGCCCTCGTACCCGGCCTGGATGATCCCGCCCTCGCCGCCGTCCCGGGCAGCGGCGTCATGCCCGTCCTGATCGTGACCGGCCTCAACGACTTCCCCGGCGGCACCAACGCCGGCAGTAACGACCAGCAGGTCCTCAATTCCTACCAGCTTAGTGACGACGCCACCTTTACCCAGGGCCGCCACTCGCTCAAGTTTGGCGCACGGGTAGAACGCACGCACTTCAACTCCGACAGCCAGAACCGCCCTCACGGCGACTTCCGCTTCGCCGGCGTCAGCCAGTTGCTGCGCAACCTCCCGAATCGCTTTCGTGCCCAGCTCCCCGGCTCCGATACTGTCCGCACCCAGCGGCAATGGATCGGGGCTGTCTATTTCCAGGACTCCTTCCGCCTCAACCCCAGGCTCACCTTCGACCTCGGCGTGCGCTGGGAGGCCGCCAGCGTGCCCACCGAAAAGCACGGCAAAGTCGCCAACCTCGACCGCCTCACCGACACCCGCGTGCGCATTGGCGACCCGCTGTTTGATAACCCCTCGCTCCGCAATTTCCTCCCCCGCGCGGGCCTGGCTTTCGACACCCTCGGTAACGGCAAACTTCTGCTGCGCGCCGGCTACGGGATCTACGCCGACCTCATCCTCACCCCCTACATCACCTTCTCCGGCTCGCGGAACCCTCCTTTCTTCACTCGCGGCGAGGTCCGCGTTCTGCCGCAGGGCGCCTTCCCCAAGGGCGGCTATCCCACCCTGGTCGGCAATCCCATCGTCGAGACAGCGGTCGAACGCCTCCCGCGCGACCTCAAACAGCCCTACGTGCAGCAGTGGAATCTCAATCTCGAGTACGCGCTCGACCCCACTACTCTCTTCCGTGCCGCCTATGCGGGCTCCCACGGCGTCAACCTCTCCGCCATTGAGGCCGACGCCAACCTCGCCCCCCACATCCTCCAACCCGATGGCCGCATCTTCTTCCCCGCCAGCGGTGTCCAAATCAATCCGGCGTTCGGGCAAATCCGCAACCGCATCTTCGACGCTCACTCCTTCTACCATGGCCTGCAGACCTCCTTCCAGCGCCGCCTCCGTACCGGCCTGCAAACGCAGATCAACTACACCTGGGCGAAAAGCATCGACGACAGTTCGAACTTCTTCACTTCCAGCGAGTCCTCCAACCGCGGCCTGCTTGCCGTCTCCGGTAATCCGAAAATCGACCGCGGCCTCTCCGGCCACGACGTCCGCCACGCCTTCAGCGCCAACGCCATCTGGGAGCTTCCGCTGCGCCATGGCCCCGGTTGGCGCACCCTGTTTGGCGGCTGGCAGGCCGCGTCTATCGTCAGCCTCAACTCCGGCATTCCCACCACCGCCTGGCTCGCCTATGATGCCGCCCGCTCGCGTTCGCATCAGGGCGCCAGTTCTATCGGCCAGCGTCCGGACCTGGCGCCGAACGCCCGCGACGTGGTCCTCGGCTTGCCGGAACGCTGGGTAGACATCACAGCTTTCCGCGCTCCCCAACCCGGCTACCTCGGCAACCTCGGCCGCAACACGCTCCCCGGCCCTAATCTCCGCAACGTCGATTTTTCCGCCGTCAAGCGCATCCCACTGCCCAAACTCGGAGACCAGGCCACGCTCGACCTGCGCTTCGAGTTCTTCAATCTCTTCAACCACGCCAACTTCGACCTGCCCACCGTGGAACGCATGGAAACCTTCACCAGCCCCACCACCGTTCGTGAGGACTTTAGCCGCATCACGTCCGCCGGCCCGAGCCGCGAGATTCAGTTTGGCCTCAAGGTACGCTTTTAAGGAGACTCGATGGCCACCCAAGCCGCCGCGCCCGCCAAATCGCCGCCGCTCACCTGGTGGCGTCAAATTCCTTCTTCCCTGGGACCTGGCCTGGTGTTCGTCCTGGGCACCCTCGGCGCGCGCGATCTCGTCTCCAATTCCATTGCCGGCGCCAGTTCCGGCGGCGGCGTCTTCTGGGCTCTGCTGCTTGCCTTCCTGACCCGCTACGTCCTGCTCGATG
The DNA here is from genome assembly GCA_964385495.1 of uncultured Candidatus Solibacter sp. GTDB lineage: Bacteria > Acidobacteriota > Terriglobia > Bryobacterales > Bryobacteraceae > CADEFT01. The sequence goes on along the minus strand of CAYLPH010000048.1, from coordinate 46,569 downwards.
CCTCTGGCCGCTACGTGCTCGTCACCGGCAAAAGCCTGCTTGGCGGCATCGGGGAGAAAAGCCGCTGGATGACCTGGCTGTACCTGCCAGTGGCTCTTCTCCGCCGTCACACCCAGTCTCTGGTGCGCCTGCTGCTGCTCGGCACGGCGGCCCATGTCGTGCTGCCGCTTCCCACACGCCACAGCACCGCCATCTGGGGCATCGCCTCCTGGACCGCCGCCTTCCTCCTTCTCTATTGGGGCCGCTACAAAGCTGTCGAAGGCTTCAGCAAGTGGATATCGGCGCTGCTTGGTGTGCTGATGCTGCTCGCCGCCATCCTATCGAAGCCGGATGTCGGCGCCTTCGCGGCTAGCGTCTTCCATCCCACCATCCCGCCCGAAGAGGCCGGGCACAGCCCCTGGCTCGTGCTGATCGCCGTCATCTCCGGAGCCGTCGGCTCCTTCAGCAACCTCAAATATTCGGCGGTGGTTCATGAAAAGGGCTGGCGCTCGACCAGCTTCCTGCGCACCCAGCGCCTCGATCTCGCCGCCAGCATGGCCGGCATGCTTGTCATGCTCCTGCTGGTCCAGATGGCCGCCGCCGGCGCGCTCCAACCTCACGGCGCTCAGATCAAAAAGATCGACGACCTGGTGCCGTTATTCGGTGCGGTCCTCGGCGATGCCGGCCGCATCGTCTTCGGCGTCATGCTCTGGTGCATCATCTTCGCACAGCACCTTAGCAGTTCCTCCGCCAACGGCATCATCGTTTCGGACCTCTACCACCGCTTCGTACGCCCGTCGCCGCTCCTCCTCGAAAACGCGCGCACTCCCGGCGACATGCCCGCCTACCGCTGGCTCATCGTCTACGTCAGCCTCTCTCCCTTGTACGTCTTCGCCACCGGCTGGTCTCCCGTCGCCGTGATCCTCATCATGGGCCTGCTCAGCATGGCAACCCTGCCGTTGATGTCCTTGCTGGTCCTGCGTATGACCGCCAGCCGCCGCATCATGGGCGAGTACGTCAACGGCTGGTTCACCAACGCCGTGCTCGCCCTATCCATGGTGGGCGCACTCTACCTCTCCTACGAGGCCGGACTGGACATGATGAAAGAAATCAAGCGTCCGTAGCGCGGAAGTAATCCCGTACCCCTTCGATCACCTCCGCCACCTCCGCCGCCCCAATCTCTGAGTACAACGGCAGCGCCACGATCTCCTCATACGCCTGCTCGGTCACCGGTAGCCGTACCGCCTCCCCCGCGAACGCCGGCTGGCGGTGGTTCGGTGTATAGTGCACCGTGCTCCCAATCCCACATCCCCGCAAGTGCGCGATCAGCGCATTGCGCCGTCCATTCTCCACCCGCAGCACATACGAGTAGGGGAATGCCTGGTCCACATCCTTCTCAATCAACCGCACCCCAGCCATCCCCGCAAACGCCGCGTCATATGCCCGCACCGCACGCCGTTTGTTCTCCAGAAAGGCCTGCCGCCGCCGCAACTGCACCAGCCCGATCGCGGCATTGATATTGGCCATCGCGCAGCGCTGCCCCTTACCCGTTACCTCGTACTCCCAGAACCGCGCTTCTCCCATCCGGTCCCACGTCGGCCTTCCAATCCCCAGGTTCCGCATCCGCCGCAACCGCTCGGCCTCTTCGTCGAATGGCGTCGCGATCGCCCCCCCTTCCCCACAGGTGATGTTCTTCACGGGGTTGAAGCTGAAACACGTCATATGGCCGAGTGAGCCGATCGGCCGCCCTTCATACGCCGACCCGAAGGCATGCGCGGCATCCTCCACAATGGCCAGCCCGTGCCGTGCCGCCAACCGGCACAACTCGCGCATCCGGCACGCATACCCGCTGTAATGCACCGGCAGCAGCGCACGCGTCCGCTTCGTGATTCGCCGCGCCACGTCCTCCGGATCCATGTTCAGCGTCGCCGCCTCCACCTCGCAGAACACCGGCCGGCCACCCGCCTGCACAATCGCCTGGATGGTTGCCGCGAAGGTCAACGAAGGGACAATCACCTCATCGCCCGGCTGCAGATCCAATACGTCCAGCGCCAGCGCCAGCGCCGCCGTGCCCGTCATCACCGCCACCACGTGTTTCACCGCCAGTAGCGCCGCCAGTTCATTCTCAAACTGTTCGGTCTGCCGGCCTACGCTGAGCCACCCGCTCTCGAATACCTCGCGCACCGCTTCCAGCTCCCCGGCCCCAATCGCGGGCCGGCACGCCGGAATCCGTATGCTCGCTTCGCTCATCCGCCAATCACCTCCGCAATCCCGCCATCCGTTCCAATCCCCGATGCCATTGCCGGGGCAACGCGAGACCCGCGAAACAGGCGCCCAGCGTCAACCAATTCCGTACATCGCCGCAGAATGCCGCGGGCGCTTTCCCAAACCCTTCCCGCAACTCTCCCAGCGCAGCCCCAAATCGCCCCGCTTCATAATGCACTCGCGCCAGGTACCGCAGGAAGTTCAACTCCGTCACTGCCTTCACCGCCGCCACCGGCTCCGGCGCCAGCCGCTCCAGTTTCGCCAACGCCACCAGCCATTCCGCCTTCAACCCATCCACCTTCTTCGAAAGCTGGCTGGGGTGCCGCCGGTAACGCATCAGGTCGCGGGGCAGGGCCGAGACGTTATTCTCCCGGCGCAGCAGGCTGATCCGCAGCGCCATGTCCATGTTGAAGAAGATTCGTAACTCCGTATCCACGCCGCCCGCGTCGTCGATCGCCTTACGCCGCGCCACCACATTCGAATTCCCACCGATCACGAAATCCTGCAGCAATTCCCGGAACCCGATGGTGCCCTCATAGCGCGCCGACCGCACCCCCATATCGTGCCCGTTGGCGTCAATGATGCGGAACCACGAGAAACTAAGATCGATCTCCGGATGCGTTCGTAGAAACTCCACCTGTGTGGCCAGGCTCTCGGGCTCCCAGATATCATCCTGATCGAGAAACGCGATCAGTTCCCCACGCGCTTCCCGCAGCCCCGTTTGGATCGCGCCCGCGGTGCCCTGGTTCCGCTGGCGTACCAGCCGGATGCGCGCATCCGTAAACCCCTCCAGCACCTTCACCGACCCATCGGTGGACCCATCGTCCACCGCGATCAGCTCAAAATCGGTGAACGTTTGTGCCAGTGCCGACTTCACTGTTTCGGCAAGGTACTCCTCACCGTTGTACAGGCACACCAAGACACTAACCCGCGGACATCGCTCCGACAACACAAGTTTGTACAGATTAACATGTTCCCCTGCCGAACCGCGTTATCCTTGCGGAAAGCGGAGGCACTTGAAAAAAGAAGCAGCTTACTACCTGCGCATGGCGGCACGGCTGCCGGCCTGGGCTCGCACGCCCTTGGTGGCCGACCCCCACGCCGCCGTCGCCCATAACCTCGCCCATCGCGAGGACAATTTCCTTCACCTGGCGCGCACCGCCGTCTTTGCCAATCCGCATACCCCCTACCACGCCATGTTCCAATGGGCTGGGTGCTCCTTCGGCGATCTCGAACGCCTGGTCCGCCGCGAGGGGCTGGACGCCAGCCTCCACTCCCTCCTCCGGGAAGGCATCTACCTGACTCACGACGAATTCAAGGGCAAGGTGCCGGTGCGACGCGGAGGCCGCGAGCTGCAAACCGAAGCCACCGCCCTCGCCAATCTTACCCATGAGCCGGTTCTGCTCAATACCTCCAGCGGCAGCCGCGGACAGGCCGTCGTCACTGGCGTCAGCCTCGAGTTCCAGGCCTATCGCGAGGCCCAGGGCCGCGTCCTCATGGCCGAGTTCGATGCCGAAGGCCGCCATCTCGTCTTCCTCGCCAATATCCTCCCCGCCATCGGTGGCATCCGCCGTGTCGTCGACGGCGCCCGCCGCCGCGAACCGGCCGGCAAGTGGTTCGCCGTGGGCGGCGATTGGCGATCGGCCGGTCATTACCGCTTCGTTACCGGCTTCCTGTTAGCCGAACTCCGGCTGCTCGGCTACCCGGTAGTCTTCCCCGAGTACCTGCCCCATAACGACTTCTCCCCCGTCGCCCGCTGGATTGCCGAACGCAAGAGGCAAGGCGTCGCGACGCTGGTCCATACCGGTGTCAGCCGCGGCGTGCGCATCGTCTCCGCCGCCGCCGCGCGGAAACTCGATATTGCCGGTACCCGCTTCCTTGTCGGAGGCGAAGCCCTCACCGATACCAAGCGCGCCCTCATCGTAGCCGCCGGCTGCCACGCCAACGCCCGCTACACCATCTCCGAGTTCGGCCGCGCCGGACTCTCCTGCCCGCATATGACCGGCAACTGCGTCCACGTCTGCCGCGACCAGATCGCCGTCATCACCCGCCGCCGCGTCGCCCCCTTGTCCGACGTCGAAGTCGACTCCCTCCTGTTCACCACCCTGCTCCCCTTCGCTCCGCATGTCGCCATCAATCTCGAGATGGACGACGCCGGCATACTGGGTCCGGCTACCTGTGGCTGCCCCCTCACCCAACTCGGCTTCAACCAGCAAATCGACCGCATCTACAGCTATGGAAAACTCACGGGGCAGGGAACCACGCTGCTCAGCGCCGACCTGCTGAACATCCTCGAACAGAAGCTGCCGGCCCGTTTCGGCGGATTGCCCGGCGATTACCAATTGGTGGAGCGCGAGGGGACCAATCAGACCGAGATCGAATTACGCGTCCATCCCCGCCTGAACGCCGCGCCCGGCGACGAAATCAAGCGCTACTTTCTAGACGAGATCAAAGGCCTCTGGGCCGGGTCCATGGCCCGCTGGGTTTGGGTGCAGACCGAGAGCGTACGGGTGGTCTTCGCCGAACCCCATGCCTCCGGAAGCCGCGGCAAGGTCCACCCCCTGCACCTGCTGGGAACCTGGAATTCCTGAGAATACTGCTGGATCCCATTCCTGGCCGCGGTCCTATTCCTCCTGGCCCTGCTCCCGGCCATCGCCACAGCGCACCCGGAGCCGCCGCAACGCCCCGCGTCGCAATTCGATAAAACCGATGCAAAACACTCATATTTTGTATTTGCCTATGCCTCCCAGGATCGCTATCCTGGCAAGAGTACCTCCTCCCCAGGAGCCCCTCTTACAACCCAAACTATGCCTAACACTGCCATCACAGTCGCTCGCGGAGACGGGATCGGCCCCGAGATCATGGACGCCACCCTCCACATCCTCAAAGAGGCCGGCGCCCGCCTCGACATCGACGAAATCGAAATCGGCGAAAAGGTCTACCTCCGTGGCCTCTCCGCCGGCATCGAGCCCAGTGCCTGGGAGTCGCTCGAACGCACCCGCGTCTTCCTCAAGGCCCCCATCACGACGCCCCAGGGTGGCGGCTTCAAAAGCCTCAACGTGACCACCCGCAAGATGCTCGGCCTCTATGCCAACGTGCGCCCGTGCGTCTCCTACCACCCCTTCGTCGACACCAAGCACCCGGTGATGGACACCGTCATCGTGCGTGAAAACGAAGAGGACCTCTACGCCGGCATCGAGCACCGCCAGACCGATCAGGTCTACCAGTGCCTGAAGATCATCACCCGCCCCGGCTGCGAGCGCATCGTCCGCTATGCCTTCGAATACGCGCGGCGCAACAACCGCAAGAAGGTCACGTGCTTCACCAAGGACAACATCATGAAGCTCACCGACGGCCTCTTCCATAAGGTCTTCGATGAGATCGCCGCCGAGTACCCCGACCTCGCCAACGAACATTGGATCGTCGACATCGGCGCGGCCAAACTCGCCGATACGCCCGAGGCTTTCGACGTCATCGTCATGCCCAATCTCTACGGCGATATTCTCTCCGACGTCGCTGCCCAGATCGCGGGCTCCGTGGGACTCGCCGGCTCCGCCAACATCGGTGAAAAGTACGCCATGTTCGAAGCCATCCACGGCTCCGCGCCGCGCCGCGCCGGCCAGAACCTCGCCAACCCCTCCGGCCTCCTCCTCGGCGCCGTCATGATGATGGTTCACATCAACCAGCCCGACATCGCCGAACGCGTCCACAACGCCTGGCTCCGCACCATCGAAGACGGCGTCCATACTTACGACATCTTTGAAGAGGGTGTTTCCAAGGAAAAGGTCGGTACGAAGGAATTCGCCGCCGCCGTCGTCGCCCGCCTCGGCCAGAAGCCCGAAAAACTCAAAGCCGTCACCTATAGCGCCGCTCCCAGCCAGACCGTCAACGCCACAGTGGGCATCGCCCGCACCCCGGAGGTCAAGGAACTGGTCGGCGTCGACGTCTTCCTCCACCAATGGGGCAAGTCCGCCGCGGAGTTCGGCCCGCTCGTCGAAACGTTGAACGGCAACAACCTCAACCTCGTCATGATCAGCAACCGCGGCGTCAAAGTCTACCCCGGCGGCTTCAAGGACACCACCACCTGCGACACCTGGCGCTGCCGCTTCCAATCCCCCAACGGCGCCGCAGTCACCCGCCAACAAATCATCGACCTGCTCAGCCGCGCCACCGCCAGCGGCTTCGAGTTCGTCAAAACCGAAACGCTCTGGACCTTCGACGGCCAACCCGGCTTCTCGCTCGGGCAAGGCCAGTAACCGCTGCGATACTCGACCTGGGGCAAGCGCTACTGCCCCAGGTCCACCTTCCAAATATTGCCCGTCCGCTCGGCCATCGTGAACGCGATCTTATCCCGCGCCGTATCCAGCCGCCGCCGTCCCGACCCGACATACGCCGGCGACACTCGCGCCGAATGAAAGTGCCGTACCACGAACGGCTCTCCTTCCGGCTTCCGGCTCTCCGGGTTGAACCGCCGCGCATACAGACACTGTTTGCCATCGCGGTTGGAATAGAAGTAAATCAGCCGGTTGTTCGGCGAAATCTCCGGCAGCGCATCGCTGAAGTGTCCATCTGTGATGTCGATGAGGTCTTGCTCCGTGGCCACACGATTGGGCGAGATTTCCAGCAACTGGATCTTCCGTCCCCGATAAAGTACAAGACAACGGGCATCCATCGACAGGTGAATGCCCGAGAAGCTGGGAAGCCGCTCGCTGATCTTCCATTCGGCGCCCGAGTCGGGATCCATCAGGTACGCCCCTGCCGGTCTCGTTACCAGCAGCCGCGACGGATCTCCACCCCATGACCGCACCTGCCCACCCACTGGTAACCGGTTCGACGTGCTCTCCAGCCCGCCAACGTGGATCTCGAACTGGTTCGGCGCTCTTGCTTCCGACCACGCGATCCGCTTACCGTCCGGGCTGATCACTATGGATGCAGAGCCTCTCCCCTCGATCGAAGCGACCCTTGTGTCCACGCCGGTCTCCAGGTCTCGAATGGCGATGAAGAACTTTCCGCCCATCAGCGAGGCATAGCCTACCCGTTTGCCATCATGCGAGATCGTGGCCGCATATTCCGGCCCCACGTTCCGCATCAGCCGCACGGGCTCCCCTGTAGCCTTCCCCGCGTTCGTATCCAGCGGCATCACATATACATCGTCGTTGTTCAGCGTGTTCGCGTAGACCATTGTGTTGCCCGCCACCGTGATGTCCGACTCGGTTCCACTCGAAGAGGTCACGCGGGATATCTCTCCGGAGAGCTCAAGCTTCGCCGGATCGATGCCAGCCTTCCAGGTGTTCACGCTGTCCCCCGACGCGGCATTGAAGTAGATTGCGTTGGACGCCCAGCGCATGGTCGTTCCCACCACTTCCAACTTCGCCTTGGCCAACAACCCCCACAAGCCAGTGCGCTTCGCCTCGCCACCGCCCACCGGAACTACATACCAATCCCCGGCTTGGGGCTTCGCCCACGCAAATATGAGGTGCTTGCCATCGGGCGACCAAAACGGGCGAATCGCCGCCTTCTCCGCAAACGCCGGTTTAGGTGATCCGCCTGACGCTGGGATCAGCAGTATGCGGCACTCTCGCGTCGCGGATGCAAAAAACGGGCCAGGCACAGGATCTCCCGTCCAATACGCGATCCACTGCCCATCGGGCGAGAACTTCGGATCATACCCATCCGAAGCGATCTTCCGCTCCGCTCCGCCAATCGTCGGAACCACGTACAACCCGCCGCCATCGCGCTCCGAGCGAAACACGATCCGGCTCCCGTCCGGCGCGATGTCCGGCGTCCGGTCGTCGGCCGCGTTCGTGGTCAACCGCCGCGCCTCCCCGCCGTTCAACTGCTGGATCCAGATGTCCAGGTTCTCGCCCTCGGTCGCGCGGTCCGACGCATAGGCGATCAGGTTCCCCTGCGCCCAGTAGGACGGCTCCGTCGTCAGCCCGGCGTCAAACGTAAGCTGAGTCAAAGTGGCGCCGCTCTTCACCGCCTCCGTTCGCGGCCGCCCCACCATCCACATCCCACCAACTCCCACTACCGCAAGCCCGCCAACGACCGCCGCCCACAGTCCCCATCGACTCTTGCCCGCAACGCCCGCCGCTGCCATCGGAGCCGCCAGCCGCCCCGAGTCGCTCTCCTCCCGCAACTCCTCCAGCGCGATCTGCAGGTCCGCGGTACTCTGGAACCGTCTTGCCGGATTCTTCTTCAAACAGCGATGGATGATCCGCTCCAACTCCGCCGGCACCTCGCCGTTCGTCTGCCGCACCGGCTTCGGCTCATCGCGCAGAATCGACGACAGCATCGACATCTTCGTCTCGCCCCCAAACGGAGGGCGCCCCGTGCACATCTCGTACAGCACCGACCCGAAGGAGAAGATGTCGCTCCTCGCATCCACCGCTTTCCCTTCGGCCTGCTCCGGACTCATGTACGCCACAGTTCCGAGAATCGTGCCCTTCTCGGTGACCGGCCGTTCCTTGATCGTGCTGGCGTCGGAACTGGGTACCGCCCGGTCGTATAGCTTCGCCAACCCAAAGTCAAGCACCTTGACCACGCCCTTCTCGGTCACCATCAGATTGCCCGGCTTCAGATCGCGGTGCGTGATGCCCGCCTCGTGCGCCGCCGCCAGCGCCGCCGCGATCTGTGTGGCATACCGCAGCGTCTCCGGCACCCGCATGCCCCGCGGCGGGATCGCCTGTTCCAGCGTCCGCCCCGCCACGTACTCCATCACGATGTAATCCACACCCGCTTGCTCGGCGATCTCGTGAATCACAATAATGTTCGGATGATTGAGCGCGCTGGCCGCCCGCGCTTCCAGCAGAAAGCGCTGCTTGCGGTCCCCGTCCCCAGCCTTGTCCGGCGCCAGAACCTTGATCGCCACCGTGCGTTCCAGCTTCTGGTCACGCGCCTTGTACACCACACCCATCCCGCCCTCTCCGAGAGCTTCCAGGATCTTATAGTGGCCCAAGGTAGCGCCAAGCATCTGGATGATAATACCAAGCGCCATACGATAATAGTTCGATATGCCATCGTCCACGCCCCTCGTGGGAGTCATCATGGGCAGTAAGTCCGATTGGGAAACCATGCGCCACGCCGTCGAAATGCTCGACACCTTCGGCGTGTCGCAGGAGTCCCGCATCGTCTCCGCCCATCGCACGCCGCAACTGCTCGCTGAATACGCCGCCGAAGCCGAAGCGCGTGGCCTGGAAGTCATCATCGCCGGCGCTGGCGGGGCCGCCCACCTCCCCGGCATGGTCGCCGCCCAAACCGTTCTCCCCGTCCTCGGCGTCCCCGTCGAAAGCCACGCCCTCAAAGGCATGGACTCCCTGCTCTCCATCGTCCAGATGCCCGGCGGCATCCCCGTCGGCACCCTCGCCATCGGCAAAGCGGGAGCCACCAACGCCGCCCTCCTCGCCATCGCGATCCTCGCCAACTCCCGCCCCGGCCTTCGCCGCAAGCTCCACGACTTCCGCGCCCAGCAGACCGCCACCGTTCTCGCCACTTCCCTCTCATGACGAAACCCATCCTCCCCGGCTCCACCGTCGGCGTCCTCGGCTCCGGCCAACTCGGACGTATGTTCGCCATCGCCGCCCGCCGCATGGGCTATCGCGTCCACACTTACTCGCCCGAAACCGACACGCCCACCGGCCAAATCAGCGACGAGGAAGTCTGCGCCCCCTACGAAGACCTTGACCGCGTCCGCGCCTTCGCCAGCAAGGTCTCCGTCGTCACCTTCGAGTTCGAGAACGTCCCCGCCGCCACCGCCGCCGCCGCCGCCGAGTGCGCCCCCGTCCGCCCCGATGGCTTCGTCCTCCACACCACCCAGCACCGCCTCCGCGAGAAGACGTTCCTCTCCAACGCCGGTATTCCGGTGACGCCCTTCCGCATTGTGGACAGCCTGCACTCGCTCTGTGCGGCTCTCGGTGAACTCGGCTATCCCGCCATCCTCAAAACCGCCGGCTTCGGCTACGACGGCAAAGGCCAGTTCCGCATCAACACCCCCGATCAGGTCGAGCAGGCGTGGCAGGCCGTCGGCCAACAGGAGTCCGTCCTCGAAGCCTTCGTCAGTTTCACCAAGGAGGTCAGCGTCGTCGCGGCGCGCTCCGTCACCGGCGACTTCGCCCACTGGGGCGTCATCGAGAACGACCACCGCCGCCACATCCTCGACCTCTCCATCGCCCCGGCCCGCGTCAGCAACCAGGTCCACCAGCAAGCCGTCGAACTTGCCCGCACCATCCTCGACAAACTGAACGTCGCCGGTGTCCTCTGCGTCGAGCTCTTCCTCACCTCCGGCGACGGCCTGCTCGTCAACGAACTCGCCCCGCGGCCCCACAACTCCGGCCACCTCACCTTCGATGCCTCGCTCACCAGCCAGTTCGAACAGCAGCTCCGCGCCGTTTGCGGACTCCCGCTCGGCTCCACCGAACTCCTCCGCCCCGCCGCCATGGCCAACCTGCTTGGCGACGTCTGGGCCAAGGGCGAGCCCAACTGGGAAGCCGCCGCCGCCATCCCCAACGTGAAGATCCACCTCTACGGCAAGATGGAAGCCCGCCCCGGCCGTAAGATGGGCCACCTCACCGCGCTGGCCAACACCGCCGAAGAAGCCGCCGCCACCGCCCTCCGTGCCCGCGATGCCCTCTGAACAATCCGCCGCTGCGCACATCGAAGTCGAAACGCGCGCCCAGTGGCGCGCCTGGCTTGCCGCCAATCACGATACCTGCTCCGGCGCCTGGCTCGTCACCTTTAAGAAAGACTCCGGCCGCGGCCGCGTCGGTTACGACGAAGCCGTCGAGGAAGCGCTCTGCTTCGGTTGGATCGACAGCGTCTCCGGCAAGGTCGACAAGCTTCGCGCCAAGCTCTGGTTCTGCCCCCGCAAACCCAGAAGCGGTTGGTCGAAGCTGAACAAGGATCGCGTCGAGCGGCTCATCGCCGATGGCCTGATGACACCGGCCGGCCTTGCCGTCATCGATGCCGCCAAACAGAGCGGCGCCTGGTCCCTGCTCGATGAAGTGGAAGCCATGGTCATGCCTGCCGACCTTGCCGCGGCGCTCGCCGCCAATCCCACGGCACAAGCCAACTTCGACGCCTTCCCCAAATCGGCACGTAAGGGCATCCTCGATCAGGTGCGCGCCGCCAAGCGCCCCGAGACGCGCGCCAAACGCATCGCGGACATCGTCCGCCTGGCCGCCGGGAATCGCCGCTACGGGTTCGAACGCAAGTAAGGGCAGCGTTACAATCACATCGATGAGTTCTTTAGCGATTCCGCGGCGGGTATTCCTTTCCACTCTGGCAGGCACGGCGGCGCACGCCCAGGTTCTTGGCGGTCTGCATTCGGCGGAGATAGTAATCGAACGGCGCCAATCCGGCCAACCCCACCGCGGGAAGACCATCGCGGTCATCCAGCCGCACTCCGACGACATCCCGATCTTCGCCGCGGGTACCGTGGCCAAGCTCATCGACGAAGGCTACCGCGGCATCCTCATTCGCATGACCAATGACGATATGGCTGGTCCGGGCACCATCGGCGACACCGTCCTGGCCAACGAGAAGGACAACGACGCCGTGGCCCGCGTGCTCGGCCTCCACAAGGTTTTCAACCTCAACTACGCCAACCACCAGATGGACAAGGAAGCCCGCACGGAGATCCGCGAGCGGCTCATCTTTATTTTCCGGCTGATGAAGGTGGACACCGTCATCTGTTACGATCCTTGGGGCCACTACGAAGAGAATCCCGATCACTACGTCACCGCCTCCAGCGTGGAAGCCGCGTGCTGGATGGCCGGCGGCAGCAAGGATTACCCCGAGCATTTCGAAGCCGGTATCCAGCCGCATAGCGTGCGGGAGAAGTATTACTTCGCGCGCGGCCCGCAGCAGGTGAACCGCATCGTCGATATCTCGGCATTCATGGATAAGAAGGTGGAGTCGAATCTGGTCAACGTGGCGCAAGGGCCGGCTGGTATCAATGGATCGAAGGTGCGGGCGCAACTGGCGCGGGAAGGCAAGAAGCTCGACATCCTGGAGCCCGATGACAACACCGCCAATCGCAACTACATCAAGCACCTGGTGCTGGCGCGCGATGCGGAGTTGGGCAAGAAGCATGGCTTGCAGTACGCCGAGGCCTACCACTACATCGGCCCCGAGCCTTCGCCCGCGGAGGAATACATTCGCAAGAATGCGAAGCCGCGCTGAACCTACCAGCCCAGTACGTAGTTGTCCTTGCCCGGGCTGGCGCCCCCGTACATCACGCCCGTGGTGGGGTGGATCAGAATCATCTTCACGGCCCCAGGCCCCGAGGGCGATCCATACGGCGGCTGCGTCGGCGAGGCAATCACCGGATGGCCCAACGCCCGTAACTTCGCGGCCACGTTGTCGGCCAGCACCCGCGGCATGGCCAGCCCATCGCCGGGACTCTGCGGATACATCGACACACGAAAGTTCGACGTCATCGCCGCCGGAGCCTCGGCCGCCTGTTGTACGTTCATCCCGAACTCGACCACATTGAGGAACGCCTGCGTCATGGTTTGCGGGATCGTGTCGCCGCCGGGCGTGTTCCAGGCCAGGAACGGCTTGCCGTCTTTCAACGCCATGGCGGGAATCGCGCCCTGTCTGGTGCGCTTGCCGGGTGCGATGGCGTTGATGTCCTTCGCATCCAGGCCGAAGTAGCTGCCGCGATTGTTGAGCACGAAGCCCGCCCCCTCCACCACCATCCCACTGCCGAAGCCGCCATTCACCGAATGCGTGACGCTGACCACGTTGCCGAACTTATCGGTCACGGAGAAGGAAGATGTCTGCTCCCCATCGCCGCGCAGATCGCGGGTAGGGGCCGCCGCCGCTGTCTGTCCCGGTTGGTGATAGCGAATCGTATGCCCGTCGAGGATCGCCTTGTTGCCCACGGGATCGCCGGGCGGGGCAACCCCGGCGATGGCGCGATCCATCTTGATCAACCCGCGGCGGAGTGCGGCGTAGGGCTTCGACAACAGTTGGGCGATGGGCGCATCGGGAGCAAAGCGCGGATCGGTGATGTAGGGATAGCGATCAGCGAACGCCAACTTGAAGGCTTCGGTGAGCACATGCAGGTACTCCGGCGAATTGTGGCCGAGCGCCTTCAGATCAAAGCCTTCCAGTATGTTCAGCGCCTGGAGCATGACGATACCGCCCGAGTTCGGCGGCGATTGATGGACGTCATAGCCGCGATAGTTGACGCGAATGGGCTCAGCCTGCTCCGCCGTGAACGACGCCAGATCTTCATAGCGCAGCAGTCCGCCATTCTTCTCGTGATAGAGAGCGGTGAGGCGGGCGAGGTCCCCTTTGTAGAAAGCGTCCGCGCCTTGTTCGGCGATGAGCGCGATGGATTTCGCCAGGTCCGGCTGCACCAGCCAGTCGCCAATGGCGGGCGGCTTTCCACCGGGCAGGAACACGGCGGCGCTGCTATCGTACCGGCGCAACAGATCGAACGAGCGGCGGAAGTTGCCGGCGCCCCACGCGCTCACGGCATAGCCGTCCTTGGCGGTGCGGATCGCATCGGCCAGCAGCGCGCGGTAGGGCTTGGTGCCGTATTTTCTATGCAGCAGGTCGAAGCCGCCCACCGCGCCGGGCACGGCGGTGGAATACGGCCCGTCGGGTGGCACGCCGCCCACCTTACCCCGGTAGTAATCGGCGGTGGCTAACTTCGGCGCGCCGCCGCTACCATTGACCAGCACCACCTTGCCGATAGCCTTGATGTAGGCCAGCAGGAAGCCGTCGCCGCCCAATCCCGCTTCACTTGGTTCCGTAACCGCCGTCATATAGAAGACAGCCAACGCCGCGTCAATCGCATTGCCGCCGTCCTGTAGCACGCGCATGCCGGCCAGGGCCTGCAACGGATGCTCGGCGGCGACGATGCCGTTCTTTCCCATGACGACAGGGCGCCATGTCGGGTCGCCGGCATTGCTCTGCGCCCAGACTTCTTCGCCTAACGTGAGGATGGACGACATGATGAGAAGCCAGCATCGCATATCAGTACACCTTTCGGAACGTCAGGTTCAGCCGCGTGGGGCCAGTCAGCGGATGTTCGCCGGGCTTCAGCGGGGAGACGCCATGATACACGAAGCGCGCCGGGCCGCCCCAGACCACGATATCGCCGCTTTCGAGTAGCATGCGGCGCACCGGGTCACCGCGCTTCCGCCCACCCCATTGAAAGGTGGCGGGCAGCCCAATCGACACCGAAACGATCGGTGCGTATGGGTCGTTTTCATCTTTATCCTGGTGCAGGCTGAGTTTCGCCGATGGGACATAGCGATTGATCAGGCAGGCATCGGGTACGTAGTTAGGAAAGCCGGCCGCGGCGGCGGCGCGGGCGGCGAGATCGAGGAACAGGGCAGGGAAGGGAGGCCAGGGCTTGCCGGTATCGGGGTCGATGGGGTCATAGCGATAGCCGCTGCGATCGCTGACCCAGCCGCATCGGCCGCAATTCGTCATGGCCACCGACATGGTATGCCCGCTCGGAGTTACTAACTGCCGGAAGGGAGATACTTCGTTGATATACGCGATCTCCGTAATGAGCGCGGGTACATCGGGTGTAGCAAAGCCGCGCAGCAGCCAGGCGCCGTCTTCCAATTGCTCCTGGGAAGGCGGCGCGGATTCGTTCGGGAACAGCGGCGGCATCCCCTACAGTGTAAAGCGGACGCGGCAAACTCCCTTTATCGGCCTCCTCTACAAACCATCGTCGAAATCATCCGTCAGAATCGGCGGCCTTATTGGGCCGCCGCCGTTCGTGCCGGGTCCTGGTCCACCGGCCAACTTGGAAACCTCCTGCGCCAGGATAATCGCCTGGGCAAGTTCCTTCATCGGCCTCCGCATGCGGCGGCTCTCATTGCGCAGCACCATGTAGGCCTGCTCTTCCGTCAGCTTCTGGCTGCGTTGGAGAATGCCCTTCGCACGCTCCACCAACTTACGCGTTTCCAACTGCGACTTCAGTTCCTCGGCGTGCGCCTTAAGCGTTGCGATATCCTGCGCCATGCGCGCACGGGCGATTGCGATACCCAACTGCTCGCCCAGAAACGTCAGCGATCCCACCTCTTCGGGCGTATGCTTGTGCGCCTTACGATGATGCACGTTGAGCACCCCGATAAACTCGCCGGTGGTGATCAACGGCACCGATAAGAACGCTTCGTAACTATCTTCGGCAAGGCCGGGGAACCGCTTGAACCGCGGATCCTGGCTGGCATTCGAGCCCAGCGCGACAACGCTCTTGTGATCGGCCACCCAACCCGTCACGCCCTCCCCAAGGCGCATCCGGATATGTCCGATCTCATCCTCGTGCGGTAACTGCGAAGCCCGCAGCACCAGTTCCCCCGTCGTCGATTCGTAGAGGTAAACCAGGCAGGCGTCGCACTTGGAGACATCCACCACCAGGGCGATCAACTCGGAAAGGATCTGATCCAAATTCAGATTCGAACTGACGATCTTGCTGATGGTATGAAACAGGGCGACATGGGCCTGCAGGTCGACTTCTAGCGAAATACGTTCCACGCGTTCCCCCCTTGCTTATTTCGGCGGAGACAGGCGCCACACGTTTTGCTCCCGCAGATTGGAAAGCCATACGGAGCCGTGGCCGTAGCGGATGGCATCGCCGCCGGCTCCAATCCATTGGCGCACCACCTTGTTCGTGGAAGCATCAATCTTGGTAATGGGTATTTGAAAGACAGTAATCCAGACATGTCCCTCCCCGTAAGATATTTCGCCGCCACCGCCCGGAATCCCCGCCGGAATGGTCGCGACGACTTTGCGAGTTTTGGCGTCGACCCGTGAGATGGTTCCGTCGCCCTGGTTGAGGGTCCAAACCGAGCCCGCGCCGAAAGTCACGAAACGCGGATTGGGGCCCACGGGAATGGTATCGGTGACCTTGTTCTTCTTCGCGTCCACCCGCGTGATCACACTCTCTTCATTGCTGACGACCCAGATCGCGTTGTCGCCGAAGACGCAGGACACCGACCCCTTCGGCACCTTGATCTCGGCTTCCACCTTATTCGTCTTCGGGCTGATGCGCGAGAGCACCCCGGCCATGTCGCTGGTCATCCAAACGGCATCTTTGCTGGTGGCCAGGCCGCCTTCGGTGTTCGCGGGACCCACCGGAATGGTAGTTTCCAGCTTGTTGTCCTTGATCGAGACGCGCGCCAGGGCCTTATCTCCGCACAACGGTACCCAGATGCTACCGAAGCCCGCGGCCAGCCCCGAGCACGGCTGCTTGCCCACTTCGATATTCGCCGTGACCGTGTTACTGCGAATGTCCATGCGATGAACCGTGCCTTTCGGCTTATTCGAAACCCACACCGCATCCTCGGTGACTACCGTCCAATCCGGCACGCCGGGTACCGGAAAGACCGCGTCCGGCTTGAGATCCGTCATCGGGCTCTGGACGCCGGGCTCTTTGATCCCAGGCCTTTCCGGCCGCTTGAAGCCACCCTTTTTACCAGGAGCGGGCGCGGTGCCTTCGGCCGGCGCCGATTGCGCCGCCAAGTAAGTGGCTCCAGCCAGGCACGCCAATAAAAGGAAATGACGCATGAGACTTAGTTGGCTCCTTCGGCGGCGAGCACGCCGGCAGTCGCTTCGGCTTCCGAGCCTTTGGCGGTAAGTTTCGCGGTGATGAGGAAGGCCGCCAGGCTGACCAGCGGAGGAAGCAGCGTATCGAGGCCGGCCAGGGGGGCGGGCGTGATGAAGTAGGCGATGGCCCGGCAGGTGGTGCCGGCCAGTACCGCTACGATCGCCGAGAGGCTGGTGGCCTTCTTCCAATACACGCCCAGGAACAGCGGCACCACGCACCCGGCAAACACAATGTCGAAGGCGACCACTAACAGGATCCCCGGCTCCGGCTTCCACCACGCCATCGCCGCCGCCGCGATCGAGGTTGGAATCGCCATGAAGCGGGATAGATTGAGTAACTCGCGGTCCGTGAAATTGCGCGGCGTCCACCGCTGCACGATGTTACGCGCCAGTACTACCGAAATCACCAGAATAGCGCCGTTTGCCGTCGACATCGAAGCGCCCAATACGCCCAGAAACACCATCATCCCCATCCAGAACGGCAGGTGGTTGGTGGCGAAAGTGGGCAGCACCATCCGCGTATCGCCGATGTTGGGCAGAGTAGGAATCGCCGCAAGGCCCAGGATGGTGGCGCAGGCGCCGATGACGATGGTCAATACCCCGGCGTAGTAACAACCGCGCCGGGCGGTGTTAGGACTGTCGGCGGCAAAGACGCGCTCCATGAAGTCCAACGCCATCGCGTTGCCCAGCGCCAGCGAGATCAGGCCCGCCCAATTCGTCAGGGCGCCGCCGCCAATGCTCAATAGGCCTGTTGTGTCCAGTTTGTCCACCGGCACCGCGGCCAAAATGTTCGAGAAGCCGCGCGTATGGATAATCCAACCGGCCGACGCGATGAACCCCACCAGCGCCACATGAATTTGAAATAGATCCGTCCAGATAGCCGAGAACAGGCCGCCGGCCATAGTGTAGGCCGCGATCACCGCGGTGCCCCAGAGCAGGCCGGACAGATAGCTGATGCCGCAGGCAACCGAGAGAATCCATCCCACCGCGGCAAGGTTGCCGGCGATTAGAACAGTAAAGCAAACAATGGTCAACACGGAGACCAACAGTTCGGTCCGCTTGTCATAGCGGCGGTAGAAATACTCCGGCAGCGTCAAAAGGTTCATCTTATGCAACGGGCCCGCCAGAAACGTGCCCACCACAAATAAGCTGATGGCCAAGCCCATGGGTATCATAACCCCGGTCCACATGCCCGCCGAGTAAGTAAGAGAAGTGTTGCCTAAGGTAGCGTTACCGTCCACGGCCTGCGCCGTTAACGCAGTACCGATAATGAAGAAGGGCATCGCCTTGCCACACACCGTGAAGTTGTGGCTGGAGCCCTGGACCTTCGTGAAGGTATACAGACCGATGGCGAGCGAGATCGCCATGAACACGACCACCGGCCAAAACATGACCGTCATGCTGGAAGCCTCGACTAAAACAGGTTCGGGATTTCGCGACGGGGGGAAACGGCAGGCGAAGCGTGGCCTGAGATTCTCATTCTAACGGCGGTCGCGCGGGGACGGGCTAAATATTTGTTATGCGGGCGATCAATTATTCTTCTTGAAAGCGGCGCCGCCCGATGCGATAGTGGCGGTATGTCCATAGTCAGCCGGAGCCGGGCTTCGCGGGCGCTTATCGCGCTCGGCGTGTACCTACGGCTCACGGCGATGGACGTCTGCTGCGGCCCGCCCCGTTTTTAACCTTCCTCGAAAAATCTGCAATCTGCCTGCAAAAAGCCCGCCAGCGGTGTACTCTGCCGGCGTGGTGTCCGGTTCTCCAAGGAGGAACCCCAATGAGCGACGTGTTGTTTGAAGAACTCCTGCCCGCCGGCGCCCCCTGGTCGCACGTCCTGAAGCGCGGAACCGCTCTGCGCATCACCGACGTGGAAGGCGGCGCCAACTGCGGCGCGCTCTTCTATAACTGGGAGAATTTCGCCGAGCGCTACAACATGCCCGATACCCTCAAGGCGCAGCACGTCGCCAAACTGACTACCGGCAACGTCCTGTTCACCGACATGGGCCGCATCCTCTGCTCCCTCACCGCCGACTCGGTAGGCTGGCACGATCCCCTTAGCGGCTGCGCGGACGAGAAACTGGTGGCCTCCAAGTATGGCGAAGCGCGCTACCAACACCATCGCAACGACTACTACAAGGCCGCGCTAACGCTGTTCCGGGTTGAAATCGCCAAGTACGGCATGACGCCGCGCGACATGACGGCCGTAATCAACTTCTTCAGCAAAGTAGTGGTCGACGACGGCGGCGCCATGACCTTCATCCCCGGCAATTCCAAGGCCGGCGATTTCCTCGACCTTCGCGCCGAGATGAACACCCTGGTGGTGATGAACACCTGCCCGCATCCGCTGGATCCGAATCCGCAATACACGCCCAAGCCGGTAATGCTGCAGGTGCGCCGGGTGCCGCCTCCGGGCCCGGACGATCTCTGCCGCCTGTCGCGGCCGGAGAACGGGCGCGGCTTCACCCTCACCGAGCGCTACCACCTATAAGGAGCCATGGCCATGCATAAAGGAAAGAATCTGAAAGAGAGCACGCTCCATCCGTCGACGGCTGTTGTGGACGCCGTGGTGCTGGCGGGCGAGCCATGGATCGGCGTCGTCAAGCAAGGCCAGATCTTTCGCATTGAAGACGTGGAAGGCAACCAGGCCGCCGACACCTTCTTCTACAACGCCCACGACTATGAGGACCGCTACAGCGCGCAGGATACGATTCGCGCGCAAGGCAACATCTATCTGACGACGGACACCAGGCTTCTTTCGACGGAAGGCAACGCGCTGCTGACGATTGTCGCCGATACCTGCGGCCGTCACGATACCCTGGGCGGCGCCTGTGCCATGGAGAGCAACATGGTCCGCTACGCCATTGAGAAGCGCTACATGCATGCCTGCCGCCAGAGCTTCGTAAAAGCCGTCACCGAATACGACCGCAACCTGAGCAAGCGCGACATCGGCCACAACATCAACTTCTTTATGAACGTTCCCGTGACTCCCGAGGGCGGGTTGAAGTTCGACGATGGTGTCTCCGGCCCGGGAAAGTACGTGGAAATGCGCGCGGAAATGGATGTGCTGGCCGTTATCTCGAACTGCCCGCAGTTAAACAATCCATGCAATGCGTACAACCCAACGCCGGTGCGGGTGCTGATCTGGGATGGGGTTAAAGGTTGATGTTTCGCAAAGTTCTGATTGCCAACCGCGGCGCCATCGCGTGCCGTATCCTGCGGACGTTGAAGCGAATGGGCATCGCCGGAGTGGCGGTGTACTCCGAAGCGGACCGCCATTCGCTGCATGTCGCGCAGGCCGATGAGGCGGTGGCCATCGGCCCCTCGCCGGCCGCGCAAAGCTATCTGGATATCGACAAGATCCTCGATGCGGCCAGGCGTACCGGCGCGGAGGCAATCCATCCCGGCTACGGCTTCCTCAGTGAAAACGCGGCCTTCGCCGAGCGCTGCGAAGCGGCGGGCATCGTGTTCATAGGGCCGTCGCCGGAGCAGATGCGCGCCTTCGGTTTAAAGCATACGGCCCGCGAGTTGGCGGGTCTGCAAGGCGTCCCCATGTTGCCGGGTACGGATCTGCTGCCTTCGGTGGAAGAGGCCTTATCCGCGGCGGAGCGCGTTGGATATCCGGTGATTCTGAAGAGCACCGCGGGCGGCGGCGGCATCGGCATGCGCGTCTGCCGGGGCGCGGAGGAACTGGCCGAAGCCTATGCTGTCGTGGATCGCTTAGGCAAGGCGAACTTCGGCCAATCGGGCGTTTACCTCGAGCGCTTCGTCGAGCAGGCCCGGCATGTCGAGGTGCAGATCTTCGGCGATGGCAAGGGCGAAATCATCGCTCTAGGCGAGCGCGATTGTTCCGCCCAGCGGCGCAACCAGAAGGTGATCGAAGAGACACCCGCCCCCGGGTTGCGCCCGGATGTCAGGGAGAAGTTACTGTCATCCGCGGTGGCCCTCGGCAAGGCTGTCTCCTATCGTTCCGCCGGGACGGTTGAGTTCCTATTCGACGGCGTCACCCAGGAGTTCTTCTTCCTGGAAGTGAACACGCGGCTGCAAGTGGAGCATGGCGTGACGGAAGAAGTCACCGGCATCGACATCGTTGAACTGATGGTGCGCCAGGCCGCCGGGGAATTGGGCCCGCTTTCGGCGATAGCCGTGCAACCCCGTGGGCATTCCATCCAGGTGCGGCTTTATGCGGAGGACCCGGCGAAGAACTTCCAGCCGTCGTCGGGCCTGCTCTCGCGTGTGCTGCTGCCGCCCGTCCGCTGTGAAACCTGGGTCGAGACCGGCACGGAAGTAACTCCGTTCTATGACCCGATGCTCGCCAAGATCATCGTCCACGGCGAGACGCGCGCCGACGCGGTCAGTAAGATGCGGTTGGCGCTCGAAGAATCGGCGTTCGACGGCATCGAAACGAATCTCTCCTATCTGCGCCAGATCTGCGACGACCCGGCGTTCCGCTCCGGCGGGATCACGACGGCCTATCTGAAGACCTTCGATTACCACTTAGAAGCCGTGGAGGTCTTGGAGCCCGGTACGCAGACCACCGTACAGGATTACCCCGGGCGTTTGGGTTACTGGCATGTCGGTGTGCCGCCGTCGGGGCCGATGGATTGGCTGGCGTTCCGCTTAGCCAATCGCTTGGTGGGCAACACTGACGGCGACGCGGCTTTGGAGTGCACGATCACCGGGCCTTCGCTCCGCTTCCATAAGGCCGCCGTCATTGCTTTGACCGGCGCGGATATGGGCGCTACGTTGAACGGCGAACCGCTGCCATGCTGGCAGGCTATCGATGTACCCGAAGGCGCGGTTCTGCGGATGGGCCACGTCCAAGGCGCCGGCGCGCGGGCCTATCTGGCCGTTCGCGGGGGCTTGGATGTGCCGCAATACCTCGGCAGCCGCGCCACCTTCATTCTGGGACAATTCGGCGGGCACGCGGGCCGTGTCCTGCGTCCCGGAGACGTCCTGCGTTGGGGAAAACGCATCTCGGGCGTGCCGCATCGCGATGTGCCGCCGTGCGTGCCACAGTATGGGTCGCACTGGGACATTGGGGTGTTATATGGACCTCATGGCGCGCCCGACTTTTTCCTTCCCGAAGATATCGAGACGATCTTCAGCACTTCCTGGAAAGTGCACTATAACTCCGACCGAACCGGTGTTCGCCTGATTGGGCCCAAGCCCAAGTGGGCGCGAAAAGACGGCGGCGAGGCCGGACTGCATCCTTCTAACTTGCATGACAACGCCTACGCTATCGGTACCATGGACTTCACCGGAGATATGCCCGTCTTACTGGGGCCCGATGGCCCCAGCTTAGGCGGCTTTGTCTGTCCGGCGACCATTGTCCAAGCCGAGTTATGGAAGATGGGCCAGTTGAAGTCCGGCGATACAGTGCGTTTTCATCGCATCTCGTCGGGGCAGGCCAGCGCCATGGAGGAGCGGGTCGAGCGAGCCTTGGAGACGCTCGCGGCTCCGCTGCCCGGCCTCCCCGAACATGGCATCGAGCAGCCCGCCGTTATCCACAAGCGCGGCGATGTCGTCTGCCGGCCGTCGGGGGACAAGTACCTGTTGATCGAATTGGGCGAGAACATGCTGGACCTCAATCTGCGGGCCCGCGTGTATGCGCTCGAATGCGAATTGCGTGGCATGGCGTTGCGCGGGATTGTCGACGTCACCCCAGGCATCCGCTCCTTGCAGATTCACTATGACAGCCGCGTGCTGTCGCGCGACGCGCTGCTCGATGCCGTGGATGCCGCCGAAAAGAATGTGCCGCCACAAGCCGATCTCCGGTTGCCGTCGCGCGTGGTGCATATGCCGTTGTCCTGGGACGATCCCGCGACGCAATTGGCCATCCGCAAGTACATGCAGTCGGTACGTCCCGATGCGCCATGGTGCCCGAGTAACATCGAATTCATCCGCCGGATCAACGGCCTGGATAGCATGGACGACGTCTACCGCACGGTGTTCTCGGCAAGTTACCTGACCATGGGGTTGGGCGACGTCTATCTTGGGGCGCCCGTGGCCACGCCCATTGACCCGCGCCACCGCCTGGTAACGACGAAGTACAACCCCGCCCGTACCTGGACGGCCCAAAACTCCGTTGGCATCGGTGGGGCCTACATGTGTATCTACGGCATGGAGGGTCCGGGCGGGTACCAGTTCGTCGGCCGCACCGTCCAGGTGTGGAATACGCACAAGGTGACCCGCGAGTTTGAAGCCGGTACGCCGTGGCTGCTGCGTTTCTTCGACGAGATTCGTTTCTATCCCGTAGGCGCCGCCGAGTTACTCGAGATGCGCGACGCCTTCCCCCACGGTAAGTTCCAACTGCGGATCGAGCCAAGCGAGTTCCGTTTATCGGAGTACCGGGCATTCCTGAAGTCGATTGAAAACGAAGCTCGCGCCTTCCAAACCAAGCAACGCGAGGCCTTCCTGGCTGAGCGCGAACGCTGGGCCGCCAGCGGGCAGGCCGAGTTTGTCGAGCCGCCCGATCTGGCCTCGCAGGCGCCCGTCGACGAGGATGCCCCAGAGGGTTGTGAAGCGGTGCGGTCTCCCATCACGGCCAGCGTTTGGCAGGTGAATGTCGAGCCGGGCCAACCCGTGGAAGCCGGACAGAAGTTACTGGTGCTGGAGGCGATGAAGATGGAAGTCGCGGTAGTGGCGCACAAGTCCGGTGTCGTGCAGGAACTGCGTTGCACGCCTGGCGGCTTCGTGACGGCCGGCCAGAGCCTGGTAACCCTACGGCTGGAAGAAGGAGCGGCGGCATGAACCTCGCATTAGGGCGGTTGTTGGCTGCCTATCGCAGCGGCGAGACCAGGCCGTCCACCGTGGTCCAGCGTCTGGCCGAGGAGATCCGCCATGCCGGCGAGCGGCCCGTTTGGATATCCACGACGCCGGTTTCCGAGTTACAAAAGCGCGCGGCGGAGTTAGAAGTCAATCCCGATAACCGCAAACTGCCGCTCTACGGCGTTCCGTTCGCCGTGAAGGATAACATCGACGTCGCCGGCGTGCCCACTACCGCCGGTTGTCCCGCTTATGCGTACACCCCGGAGCGCAGCGCCACGGTGGTCGAGCGGCTCACGGCAGCCGGCGCCATCGTCATGGGAAAGACCAATCTCGATCAGTTCGCGACAGGCCTGGTCGGTGTGCGGTCTCCTTATGGCGCCTGTTCCAGCGTGTTCGATCAGCGCTACATCTCGGGCGGTTCGAGTTCTGGCTCGGCGGTCGCGGTGGCGCGCGGGTTGGCCTGTTTTTCCTTGGGCACCGATACGGCTGGGTCGGGCCGGGTGCCGGCGGCCTTCAACGGCTTGGTAGGCATGAAGCCGACCCGCGGCGTCTTCAGCATGTCCGGCGTCGTGCCGGCGTGCCGGTCTTTGGATTGCGTCTCGGTGTTCGCCAGTACCGCCGCCGATGCGGCCGCCGTCTGGCAGGTGGCGCAGGGGTATGACGCCGCCGACTACAGTTCCCGCACGGCGGCTCCGGGCGATGGCGCGTCCCCCTGGGTAAGTGGCGCGGCGTTCCGCTTCGGCGTCCCAAAGGATTCCCAGTTAGAGTTTTTCGGCGATGATGAGGCGGCGAAGTTATTCACGGCCGCGGTGGAGCAGGCGAAGGCCATTGGCGGCGTACCCGTCGAGATCGATTATGCGCTCTACCAGCAGGCGGCAAGTCTGCTGTATGCCGGGCCGTGGGTGGCGGAGCGGTATGCGGCCATCGAAAGCTTCTTAAAGGATCACGCCGGCGACATGCATACGGTGGTGCGCCAGATCATCACGGGAGCGGCGAAATATTCGGCCGCCGACGCTTACAAGGCGCAGTACCGGTTAGGCGAGCTACGGCGCCAGGCCGAGGCCGATTGGACCCGCATGGATGTGATGTTACTGCCGACAACCGGCACTACTTACACGATCGCGGAGGTCGAGGCCGACCCCGTCCGGCTGAATTCCAATCTCGGCTATTACACCAACTTCGTGAACCTCATGGATCTGGCGGCCATCGCCGTCCCCGCCGGCCGCCGTCCCAATGGGTTGCCGTTTGGCGTCACGTTCATCGGGCCCGCTTTCTCCGACGCGGCTCTGCTCAAACTGGCGGCGCGCTTCAGCGGCGAGCCCGCTACGTTGCGCCCGGCCACCGGCTGCATCGAGGTCGCGGTGGTGGGCGCTCATCTTACCGGGCAGCCCCTAAACCGCGAGTTAACCGAACGTGGGGCGCGCTTGGTAAAAACTTGCAAAACGGATCGCGCTTACCGCTTCTATCACCTCAAAGACACCGTGCCGCCTAAGCCGGGATTGGTCTGGGAGCCCGCTTTCCAAGGCCCCGGCATCGAGGTCGAGATCTGGGCCGTGCCTTCCGATAAGTTCGGCAGCTTTGTGGCGGGCGTTCCGGCGCCCCTGGGTATCGGCAACGCGAAGATGGAAGACGGCGAGTGGGTCAAGTGCTTCATCTGCGAGCCCTATGCGGTAGCCGGCTCGCGTGAGATCACGGAGTTCGGCGGATGGCGGGGGTACCTGGCAAGTAAGTAAGTCGAGTTGTAGGATGAGACATGCTTACTTCGCTGGTGTTGGCGCTGTCACTCGCCTGGGGACAGGAACCGCAGGGGCCGCCGCGCAAGGCCCTCATCGAGCGCGCCAAGCGCCTGGAACTGCCCACCTCCTACGTGCCGCCGCTAGGCGACCCGCTTGAGCATCACGCCGCCGGCTATGCCAAAATCCTCTGCTCGGCGGTGTTCGTCACCGGCTTGGATCTGGACTTCGCCGCCGAGAACGTCGGCTACTTTACCGCTCCTTACCCGCAGCGTTCGAAGCTCAAGCCCGAACTGGACCGTACGAAGAAGCTGGTCCACGTCCACCTGCCCAACGGCGTAACGCGGACGGCCGTCTATACGGGCGATCAGGGCTGCGTCACTTACCCAAAAGGTACGGAGAAACTGCACTTCCAGCCCATCCGAATCCCGCGCAAGTTACCCGATGCCGCCACGACACCCTGGCCGATGGGCGACCGGGTGGCTCCGGCGGTTCCGAAAGGCATCGACGAGGAGAAGCTGCGCGCGGCGGTGGAGGCCGCCTTTGCTCCCGATGCCGCGATGACGGCCGCCTTCGTGGTGACCCATAAAGGACGCCTGCTTGCCGAACGCTACGCTCCCGGCATCACCCCCTCCACCCCGCTGGAAAGCTGGTCGATGGGCAAGAGCCTCTCCGCCACGCTGCTCGGCATTCTGATCCGTCAGGGCGTCTACACGCTGACCCAGCCCGCGCCCTTTCCCGAGTGGAGCCAGCCCGGTGATCCGCGGGCCAAGATCCGCATCGCCGACATCCTGCAAATGTCCAGCGGCCTGCGGATTCGCGCCCCGCAGGATCCCGATTATGACCCAACCGGCACTTACCCCGACCATCTTTACTTATATACAGGTGGCGTGAACTCGTTCCACTACGCGGCCACCCGGCCACAGCAATGGCCCGTAGGTACCGTAGGCCGGTATCGCAACACCGATCCGGTGTTAGCGAACTACTTAGTGCGGCTCGGCGTCGAAAAGCGCGGCGAGGAGTATCTTTCTTTCCCCCAACGCGCCTCTTCGACGAACTCGGCATCCGCACTATGGTCATGGAGACGGACCCCTACGGCAACTTTCTCACCCAGGGCTACGAGTTCGCCTCCGGCCGCGATTGGGCCCGCCTGGGCAACTTGTATCTCCAGGATGGCGTCTGGAACGGCGAGCGGATCCTGCCCGAGGGCTTCGTGAAGTTTGTCAGCACCCTGGCCCCGGCTTGGAAAGCGGACGAGCGCCCCATCTACGGCGGCTTCTTCTGGATCAACGGCAACGGAACGTTCCCCGTGCCGAAGGAGGCTTACTACATGGCGGGCGCCGGCGGGCAGACCACGCTCATCATCCCTTCGCATGACCTGGTGGTGGTCCGGTTGGGCCACTTCAAAGGCAGCGCCGTTGGCGGCGGAAGCTTCCGGAAGGCGTTGGCATTGCTGATGCAGGCTGTGCCGGCGTCGCGCTGAACGGCTTAGTCCGGCACCAACAGTGAGAGATTCACGGTATGATGCCCCTCGTATGAACGGCATCGTGCGGATAGAACTGAAGCGCCCCGAAAAGCGCAATGCTCTCGACCGCGACACCGTCCGCCGCCTGCGGGCGGCTCTCGAGGAAGCTGCCTTGGAGCCCAAGAGCCGGGTTATCCTCCTGACCGCGCAAGGCCCCGACTTCTGCTCCGGCGCCGACCTCAGCGAGTTGAAGCGCATCCGCCACGCCTCGGTGCTGGAGAATCTGGCCGACGCACGCGAATTAGGCGAATTGTTTCTGGCCATGCGCCAGCATCCGCTGCCGATCGTCGCGTCCGTCCGCGGACGGGCATTGGCGGGCGGCTGCGGCCTGGCCACGGCCTGCGACCTGATCGTCGCCAGCGATATCGCCCAGTTCGGCTATCCGGAAACCCGCATCGGCTTCGTGCCGGCCATGGTCATGGCGATTCTGCGGCGGTCGGTTCCGGAGAAGATCGCGTTCGATATGCTGACCACCGGCCGCATCCTGACGGCTCGCGAGGCCTTTGAAGTGGGCCTGGTGAATCGCATTGTCGCCGATGGGGACTTGGAAACCGCGTCGGAGGAACTGGCCGGGGAACTGGCTTCGCGCTCGGCGTCTGCGGTGCAACTAACAAAGCGGCTGCTGTACCAGATGGACGGAATGTCATATGCTAACGCCATTGAGGCCGGCGCCCAGGTGAACGCCATCGCCCGCCTCACGCCCGACTGCCAGGAAGGGATCGACCGCTTCTTCAAGAAAGGAATCTGATGCTCACTCGCCGCGCCTGCCTCTCGCTATTCCCCGTTGCTACGTTGCTGGGTGCTAAAACGCCCAAGCCGCTGACGGGCATCTTCCCCATCCTGCAAACGCCCTTCACCGGCGATAACAAGCTGGACACCAAGGCGCTGGCGGCGCAGGTGCGCTTTTGCGATAAGGCTGGGGCGCACGGCGTGGTCTGGCCGCAACTGGCCAGCGAGTATTCCGATCTGACCATGGATGAACGGATGGCGGGCATGGAAGTCGTAGCGCAGGCGGGGGCATCGGGAAAATGCGCCGTGGTGTTGGGAGTGCAGGGCGCGGATCTGGCCACTGCCCTCCAGTACGTAAAGTATGCGGAAAAGCTTGGCCCGGATGCCATCATCGCGCTGCCGCCCAAAGACGCGAGCGAACGCCAGAAGGTGCTGGCCTATTACAAGGCGATTGGCGATAGCGCCACCCGCCCGCTGTTCGCGCAGACCATCGGCGACATGCCCGTGGAGTTTGTGATGCATATGGCCAGCGCGATTCCCAACTTCCGCTACGTGAAGGATGAGGCGGGCCACACGCTGGCGCGGCTGTCGGAGTATCGCCGTGGAAATCAGGGTCTGATCAAGGGGGTGTTCACGGGCGGGCACGGCAAGACGCTCATCGACGAGATGATGCGCGGTTCGGCTGGCACCATGCCGGCCGCGGGTTTCGTGGACCTATACCGCAAGGTGTGGGATGCCTGGCAGGCCGGCGACCGCACGGCGGCCATGGAGCATTTCTCGAAGGTGATGTTGGTGGTCACCCAGGTGACCACCTATGGTATTCCTTCCTTGAAATACATTCTGGAAGTGCGCGGCGTGTTCGAAAATTCCATCTGCCGCTCCGGCTCCAAGGGCGCTTACTTCGACGAGGAAGCGAAGAAAGCCATTCGGGAAACGATGGCGTTTCTCAAGATCGCCTGAGTTACTTGACTTCCTTGGCGCAGCGGAAGCCGACGGAAAGGCTCTTCAGCGCCGCCGGCACCGTGTTCTTCTCATAGCCGGCCGCCGCGCGGATGTCGAAGTCGAAACCGCCGCCGCGAATGGCCATCCAGGAATCGTTCTGGCCCACCTTCAGCGATTGGAAGGCACGCAATACCTCGGCGCTGGGCGTCTGCGGATCGCGAGTCCACTCCCAGACGTTTCCCGCGACGTGCAGCAGCCCTTCCGGCGTCGCGCTCTCCGGCATGGAATCGACCGGCATTGCCTTGCCCGCGGAGTTCGGATTGCCTTTGAAGTTGCCTTTCGACGCATCGGGCTCATTGCCCCAAGGATAAGCGCGCCCGGTGGAGCCGCGAGCCGCCCTCTCCCACTCTTCGCCCGTGGGGATGTGCTTGCCCGCCCAGGTGCAATACCCGGCCGCCTCTTCGAAATTGACGTTTGCCGCCGGCAGCTCAGCCGCGCCGTCCAGCGCCGTTTTGCCGCTTGCCGCCGCGAACTTGTTGTAGTCGCCGGCGCTGACCTCGCGTTTGTCGATATAGAAGGCCGGCGTCCGGCGCACTTCGCTTTGCAGGCCGTAAAGGAAGGAGCCCTCGGGCAGCAGGATCATCTCCCCGTAGGCATCCTGGATCCGCGCCGCTGGACCTTCCGGCACATCTTTCTTCAACACCGGATCCGGCGCCGGTTCGGGCGATGGCTTCATCGCCAGATAGGCGGCGATGGCCAACACCAGCACGCCCGTACCAACGGCCGCGAGCATCGGCATCTTCTGGCTCGGCGCGGGCTTACCTGGAGTGGTGGGCGACGCTACGGTCGGCGCGTTGTGGAAGGGTGCCGGGCCGGGCAGCGGCGAGGCGACCGTCCCGCCTTCCAACCGCCGCAGCGCGTTCTCCAACTCCGTCACAATCGCGTCGAAGCTCTGCACTCGTTCTTCCGGCTTCTTCGCCGTCGTGCGTTCGATCAGGCCGATCAATTCCGCCGGCACGCCCTTGGCGCGCAGCGGCTCCGGATCCAGGGCCTGATGCAGGATCAGATAGAACAGCCGCTCCACCGTATCGCCCATCACCGGACGCACGCCCGTCATCAGTTCATACATCATGATGCCGAAGGCGTACACGTCGGCCGCCGGGGTCATCGGCTTGCCCAGCACCTGCTCCGGCGCCATGTAGTATGGGGTACCCAGCGCGAACCCTTCGCGCGTCAGGTTAAGGTTGACGGCCTGCGATTTGGCGATGCCGAAGTCCATCAACCGCACGCGCCCGCTTTCGTCCACGTGCAGGTTATCCGGCTTGATATCGCGATGCAGTATCCCCTGCTTATGCACATACTGCAGGGCCCGCGCGCCCTGCAGGGCAAGGTTCACCTGCGACTTGAGGTCCGGCGCCAGGCTCTTGTCGATCACGCCCCGCAGGTCGTTGCCGGTCAGAAACTCCATCACGATATACGGCCGCCCGTCGATCTCCCCGTAGTCGTGGATGCGGATGATGTTGTCGTGGACGATATTACCGGAGATCTGCGCTTCGCTCAGGAATCGCGCCTTCGTCTCCTCATCCAGGCAGCCCTGGTCGGTGAGCAGTTTCACCGCTACCTTGCGGCCGATCACGGTGTCCACCGCCTGGTAGACATGCGACATGCCCCCACCCAGGAACTTCTGTAACTCGTATTTGCCGAAGCGGGCGGGTAGATGCAGTAGCGAATTAGAAGGCACGGAAAATCTCGCGCAGAATAAGCACGGCGATGGTCATGCCGACAATCACGCCCACCGCCACAATGCCGATAAACCACTCCTGCGTGCGCAGGCTCTCGGGCAGATACTGCATGAAGCCGGGCAGCGGATCCTGTTGCGGCACGTTGGTGAGGGGGACCGAAAGCCGCCCCGAACTGTAGGGGGTCTGGGTAACGCCAGTAGTCTCCAGTGTCGCTACGGGTGCTGCCGGCTCCTCCAGCATCCGTTCCAGTTCCACGCAAATGGCGCCGAAGCCCTGCATGCGCGCCTGGGGAGCCTTCTGCGTGCAGCGCTCGATCATGTCGATGACCGGCTGCGGCACGTTGGTTTCCTTGAGCGGCTGCAAGTTTAGCGGCTCATTCAGGATCTGTTGAAAAACCTTTTCGATGGAATCGCCGAGGATGGGTTTCCGGCCGGTAAACAATTCGAACATGAGGATGCCGAACGCATAGACGTCCACCAGCGGCGTTACCTGCTGGCCCAGCACCTGTTCGGGCGCCATGTAATAGGGCGTGCCCAGGGTAAAGCCAACGCGCGTCAGCGCCACGTTATGCGATTTGGCAATCCCGAAGTCCATTAACTTGATGCGGCCCTGCCCGTCCATGTGGACGTTGTCGGGCTTGATGTCGCGATGGATGATGCGGCGGGAGTGGATGTACTCGAGGGCGCGTGCCGTTTGCAGCGCCAGCCGGAGCTTGTTGCGCGTATCGCCCGTGCTGTTGGTTTTGATGGCGTCCCGCAGGCTCTGGCCCCGCAGGAATTCCATGATGATGAACGGCCGTCCCTGGTCTTCACCAAAGTCGAAAACGCTGATGATGTTGTCGTGCGCGAAGCCGCCGGCGGTGCGAGCCTCCTGCAGGAAGCGGGCTTTCGTCTCCGCGTCCTTGCATCCGGAGTCGGTCAGGATCTTGACCGCGACCGTTCTGCCCAGCACGGTGTCTTGTGCCCGGTAAACGTGCGACATGCCCCCGCCGAGGAACTCCTGCAGTTCGTATTTTCCGATCCTGGCTGGAAGATCCATCACTTCTCGATTCTACTCCTTCTTACTTGATCGCGATTTGCGATACGCAGCGCAGACCGGCGAAGAAGCGTTTGTCGAACACAGCGGGTGCGCCGCTGAGGTCTGCCACGAACTTTGCGTTCGCGATCAAATTGTTGCCTTGACCGAATCGTATCGGTGCCACCAGCAAGTAGGTCGTGCCCTGGGAACTCACCTGAGCATCGACAAAGAAGCGGAAGATTGCCCAGACCCCCTGGCGGTTGAACGCCGGCGTGTCATTGTATTCGAACAGAACCGAGTGACTTGGCGCCCCGGTCCAGCGATAAGCGACCGCGCCGCCGCCCATCTTCGCAGGCTTGCCATCGATGGTGATGCTGCCCGAGCGTGCCTGCGAATTGTTGAGTAACATATCGACACCGGTCATCGTGATCGAGTAATTCAGCGAAGGTGACTGCGCGCCCCCAGCATAGAACGCACGGGACATGCGTATCACTTGTTGGAAGAAGGTTGCGTACTGCGGATTAATCCGCAGCCTCGAACCGGGCTTGGTGTTGCCGTTCTCATCCAGGTACTGGGCTAACGTGTCCTGGTAGAACTTCCAGAACCTGCCGCTATTTGGCATCAGCAAGCCGTTCAACTCGTCCACCGTCACCTCGGGTGTGGATGCGGGATCGAAGGGGAATTTGCGCGTGATGGGGTTGAACTCCTGACAGAAGCCAGCGCCTGCGGCATTAATGGCGGCTGTCGGATCATCCCATCCTTCCAGCGCCTTGATGGGATCCTCCATGATCTTGATCACGCGGGCATCCAGCTTACCTTCCAGGTCCGGTCCCGGGAAGGCCGCGACGCTACGCACGGATCCGAGCGCCGAAACCATCTTCTGCTGCACCGTCGCCGAAGTGATGGCCGAGATCGCGGGCTGTTCGCCGGCGGCCACATTTGCCGCGAACCCCAATTCGCTCAGACCGGTCAAATACGGCCGGTTGTTGTCGGCCAGGAACTGCGTTTCGCCCTTTGGCGGCACCACCACGGCGGGCCACAGGAAGGCTTTGCGCACCTTCTCGGCATAGCTGTCCGCGCCTTCCACATTGGTGTGGAAGCTGCCCAGGCCGATCAGCGCCAGCACGGGCGCCAGCGGACCGGTGTGCAGGGCCAGCTTATCCGCGGCGTTCCGCGCACTGCCGTACTTGAAGGGAACGACGCTCGTATTAAAGTAATACTCGCGCCAAATCTTGATGTAGTCGCTGGTATAGCGGTCCCGCAAAAGCTGGTCCAGGTTCTCCGGGATAGACGCCGCGCTCTTGTACCGCGAACTCAGCAGCACCCATTCTTCCCCGCCGAAGTTACGGTTCCGGTTCTTGAACAGATCCTGCATGTACTTCCAGCCGGGACGGGTGAACGCGCCGCGCACGGTCTTGTTGTTGATCACCACCACGGCCGAGCCCGGGAACTTCTGGTTATAGTTCACCGCTACGTTCTTCTTATCGGCTTCGGCCAGCAGCGCATTGTACATGCGGTCGAAGCCGCTGAAGGACGCCAGGTACACACGTGTCTTGTCCGTGCCGTCGGCGTCCTCCCGCGTCGAGAAGGGATTGCCGTTCTTCAGATCGCCGCCGTAGAAGCGGAACTGCAAGTCGGACAGGCCCTTGCGTTCGTCGCCAACCGTCGATTCCTTGCCCTCCATCCAGCGCGCCAGCAGCGTATCGCCCAGGAACTTGTCTTCTCCCTGGCCTTCGCTGCGCTTCCATTCCGATGTAGTCATCAGATGCGCGCGCAGCGTGTTGTACGCATAGCTGTAGTCGTCTTCTTCCTTGGCCTTCGCCGGACGCGAGCGCAGGAAGCTGGTCATCCTCTGCTGCGTATCGCTGAACAACAGAATGTTAAAGCTGTTGTAGTAAGCTTGGCGCACCAGCGGCAGCATGTCGTTGCCGACATACAGCCCGAAACGATAGCTCCACGGCGCGCCTTCGCGCTTCCAATCGGTGAGTTGGAACAGCTTCTGGCGAAGCCCTTCCAGCCGCTTCAGATCCTCGGTGGACGGCACCGACCCCGGAGCCATGCGCACATTCTTGATCTGCTGCGTCGCTTCGATCACTTCCGATTCCAGCGCGCGGTTCTTGAAGAACGATACCGTCGCGCCGATCGTAAAGAAAATCGAAGCCACCGCCAGCGCCCCCAATAACACCCTTTGCAGGAAGCTGGTCTTCGTGCTGGCTTCACTCGCCCCGAAGGCCGCCTTGTCTTCCAACAGAATGTCGTTGAACAGATGGCTCAGGAAGACCCACTGCGGCACCTTGCGGCCGCTCTGCTGCTGGCTGACCATCGGCTGGCCCAACCCGCCCTGCGCCGCCTGCACATCCTTCAGGTTGAACATGCGCGTGGCGCCGCCGCCCACGTCGAACGCCGATTGCGACTTCTGTTGGAACATCGGCGTCGACGGCACGTCGTTCACAAACACCGGACGCACCCCGGTGAAATAGAAGCCGCGCAGGAAGGCGCTGGTGCTCAATTGGCTGGGACGTCCCACGTCCACCAAAAACTGCACCAGGTTCTGGCGAAGCTTGCGAAACTCGCGGGGAAATTCGTAGCAGCCGGGCAGCTTGTCCGCGTCATTCTCACGCGGCAGGAACTCGATGCGCTTGTCGCACAGCGAGTACACCAACTCGTTGAACATCTGGTTCAGCCGCTGCGTTTCCTCTTCGGCATAAACACCGCCGCCGGTACGCCGCATGGGTAGCGTTACCCCGAACACCTGCGTCGATTCTTCCGTGCTCAGGTTGCGCACGAAATCATGGAAGAACGGCACGCGGTCCACTTTGGTGAACAGCACATAGACCGGAAAGCTGACGCCGAACTGATTGGAAAACTCCTGCAGGCGCGATTGCACAATACGAGCCACGCTGGCCATGGCGTCGGACGCGCCCTGTTGCAGAAAGCGTTCCGTATCGACGCACAACACCGCCGCGCGCGGCGCCGATCCCTTACCGCCGAATACCGACTTCAACTTGCCGGGAGCCAGCTTCTTCAACAACTGCTTCCAGCCTTCGCCGTCGCCCCACAGCCCGCCGCCCGCCTCGGCGAACACGGCTTTTTTGGCGAACCAGAAGTTGGCGGCGCGCGTCGGGACAATGGTGTTGTCCTGCGTGAAGACATGGCCGCTCAGCAACTCCGGCTCCATGCCGGAGTTCATCAGCACGGTAGTCTTGGTGGAACCCTTGTCCCCCACCAGGAAGATGACGGGCAGTTCGCTCAGCTTGCCATTAGGTGCGATCTTGGACGCTGCCATCTTCTTTTCGGCGTCCTTGAGAAGCGTATCGACGTCACCGCCGCCTTCCCCCGCCGCCGGAGCCGCCGCCGCGCCCGTGCCACCGCCGCTGACCAGGCTCTGTGCCGTCTCCTGTGCCTTCTGCTTGCGTTCGTACCATTTCTGGCTCAGATAGCCCCAGAACGCGGTGCTGGTCAGCCCAAGCGCGGCCAGCCAGTAGAACAACATCGTTGCCTTGTCGCCGCCGACATTGTAGACCTGCGTGGCCACTCCAGCCGAGGCCGTCCAGAACACCATGAACAGTGCGTGTTGCCAGTTGACGCGCATGGATGACTCCCTACCGGACCGATCCGGTCAGTGACGCCAGCGTCGAAACCCCGCTGCGCAGGCTGACCTTGTAGATAATGAACAATATCACCGCCAGCGCGAATAGCCCGCCCGCGCCATAGAGCAGCCGCTTCACCCACGCATCCACGGCGGTGAAGGAGAAGTTCTCCAGCGGCAGCCGCCAGCGCGGCGATAGCTCCGGGCCCGTCTGCCGGATGCGCCGGATCTTCAGGCCCGTCTGTTCGATGATGGCGCGCAACTCGGCCCGCCCCCCAATGCTGTACCGCCCGGCAAAGCCGAGCAGCAGCGCCGTCTGGTAAACCTCCAGCAGGTCGGCCAATTCCTGCGAGTCGTTGCGGCCCAGCAGCGCCTGCAGATTTTGAAAGAAGATCTCACCGGCGATGTGGTGTCCGAACAGCTCTTCCTGTAGCGGCTGCCGCGGCCAATCGGCGAACGCCGGCCAGCGCAGGTTCAGAATGGTCTCATCCAGGAAGGCCACCGCGGCAAAGATCGCCAGTTGGATGTCTTCGGCCGTGTAGCCGCGACGGCGCGCTTCCTGATCCGCTACCTTCAGCGCTTCCCGCACCTGTTGGCGGAAGGACACGGCATCGGACACAGGCTGCCGGTTCGAACGCATGCGCTCGATCACCGTGATTAGTTCCTGGAATACCCAGGCCAGATTTTCCGGACGGCGGGCGCCCGCCGGGTTCTGGCCGGCTGCGGCGGTTGGGGTTTGCACCATAAGGCCTCTCGTCTGATTTCAAAAAAGCCGGAGTGGAAAAGCGTGCCGGCGGCTCAGTCTAAAACCACCAGCAGCTCGATACGCGGGTCGGGCAGATCGCCTGGAACATACAGGCCAACCTTGCGGGTCGTGACCATGCTATCCCAGCAGGGACCCGCACGGCTCACTCCAAAATATTGCGTGTCGGCGCGGGCCGAAATCGCCGAAGGCGGCACCTTCAGATGCGTCAGCGTCAGCCCTGGCAGGGCTCGCCTCACCAGCTCGGCGACAAACTTCTGCGAACACAGCTTCACCAGGTTCGGCGTGCGTGTGATGATCTCCGCCTCGCCGATCCCCGAATAAATGGATAGCACCCAGCGCGCCTTATCCAGCACCCGCTGGTCGGTGATGTCGCCCGTATAGAAATAGGGCGCCGCTGGCGTCAGCGGAATCTCGATGCAATTGGTCGGCACGATGGTTTCCAGGTGCCGCCGGATGTGTTCATCCAGGCCGTGGAAGGTGCGGTCCAGATTGCGATGGTCGTACAGCGGAACGCTGCTGGGGTGCGAGTCGATGGCGAACGTACACAGCGCCCCGGCCAGCCGCGCCAACTCCCGGTACAACTCCTCGGGGTGGCCGCGCCGCGTTTGCAGCATGTGCCGGATCTCGGGCAGCGCTTCGTGTACCGAATGCAGCATCCAGAAGCGTGCGATGTCGGTGGTGGAGTATTCGGCCCAGCCCTTGCCCCCAGCCCGCTTGCTGGCCCCCAAGGCACGGCTCTTGTCCTCCAGAATGTCCAACAGCCGCTTGGTGAGGAACATCAGCCGCTCACTGGCCGCAATGTCGACGCAGGGCGGAATGAAGTCCGGGTCGAAAACAAAGTTGCCGGCCCCGTCCCGCATGATGCGCGCCGCCGGTACCGCCACCTCTTCCCCCGTGACTTCGGTATCCAACAGAATTCGGATGTTCTTCCGGCCCAAATGCACGACTTTCTCGTCGCGGCCCGTGGTCTCGTCAAACAGGCTCTGGCCTTCGGCCCAGTAGCGCGCGGCGGGGTTGAGTCCCGACTCTTCCACCGGTACGCAGTTCACCCCGTTATGCCGCCGCGGCGGCACCGCCAGCAGCACCACCAGCCGGTCGCGCGTGGGCGGGAAAACCTCGGCCACCGGGCGCGGCGGAGGCAGCGGATCGGAGTCCGGCATGTGAAACGGCATGCCGTCCGGAAAGATCCCGCGGGCATGGATCAACGACACCGTCCCGTTCCGCAGCGCTTCGGCGTCGAAATGGACTCCGATCAGGCCGTAGCTCTCAAACCAAAGCTGCGCCGTGAGAAAACGGATGGAGTCCTCGAAATACCGGTTCTGCACCTGGAAGTGATGCGGGCCGAGGTACATACCCTCGGACCAGACGACCCGGGAGAGGTTCTTCATAGCAAAGGGAGTTCCGCTAAAGATAACCGCGGCGGCAGCCAAGCCGCTACCGGGCAACCCATACTCTACCATAGAGCGATCCCCACGATACCCTCACTTAAGGAAAGCGTATTCGCCCGAAAAAAATGGTCGCCGATGATGGGATTCCGCGGCGAATTTCGCTATCACTGGGTAAGGTGTAGTGTAGAGTAGGAGCGGCGATGAGCTTTTACAAAAAGTTTGAGCTGGTGGAAGTTCTGCGGGACGACGGTGTGAAGACCTTCCAGGCTCGCGAGATCGAATCCGGGCGTTCCGTGCAGGTTCACCTGATCGTCGGGCAGCCGGGCAAGAGTGAGCCGCCATTCGAACTCTTAGAGCAGTTGCGCGCCCTGCCTGATAACAACCGTCAACGCCTGCTCGAAATCGGCGAACACATGGGGACTCCTTATGTAGTCACCCTGCCGCTCGACGGGTTCCACGGCTTTCGCGATTGGGTGCAGGCCGTCAGCCCGGCCCCCCCTAAGCCGGCCTACGATCCGCTGATTCGCGTCGGGCGCTGGCGTGTGCCTTCAGGGCTGGGCGAGCCCCCCACCGTCACCCCCATGTCCGTGATCGTCAACCCGCCCGCCCCCAAGACGGTTCGCCCGCCGCGAGAGCCCGAAACCACCCCCGACATCACCCGTATGTTCAGCACCGCGGAGGTGCTGGCCAAGACCCAGAACACGGGCAAGGCGCCCGCACCCGCTCCGTCCGCGCCGCCCCCACCGCCCCCGCCGCCGGCTGCCCCCGAGCCATCCATAACCAGCCTCTTCCAGGTCCCCCCCGCACCCCCGCCCGTGCTGTCCGCGCCCCCTCCCGCTCCCGCCGCTAAACCCTCCCGCCCGGAGCCCGAACCCACGCTCAATCTCAATGAGATGCTGGATTTCGCCGAACCCGGCCCTCCCCTGCCCAAGGCCGAACCCAGCTTCACCCAAATGTTCCAGGCTCCGCCCGCCGCGCCGCCGCCGGTCCCTACTCCGGAACCTGTCAACGACGCTCCCAAAGCCGAACCGACGTTCACCCAGATGTTCCAGGTGCCCCCGGTGGAGGCTAAGCCGCCCGTTCCCGCTCCCCCGCCAACCCCTCCCCCCTCGGCCGCCGCTCCCGAACCCACCTTTACCCAGATGTTCCAGGCGCCGGCCGTGCCCACGCCCGTCGCCCCTCCACCCTCCCACCTGGATGACACCGCCGGCTTCACCCAGATGTTCAAAACCGGGCCGCAGCCCATCTCCACCGGCCTGCCCGTGACCCGCAAGCCCGATATTACCCCCCAGCCGCCCGCCCCCAAGCCGCCGGACCCACCGGCGCCCAACCCCACGCCGCCACCGCCGCCCAAACCCGAGTCGCCCGGCGACTTTACCCAGATGTTCCAGACCGCGCACAACCCCGCCGCCGCCCCTCCGGTGGCCTCCGTGCCCCCCGCCCCCGCGGCCCCGCCGCCTCCCGCCCGCAAGGAACCGATGGCCGGCGATTTCACCATGGCGTTCACCTCGCCCGCCTTCGGGACGCCCCCCGCTCCCTCCACGCCCGCCCCCCCGCCGCCAACGCCCGCTCCCGGCGATTTCACCAGCATGTTCCAGACCGGCCCGCAGCCGATGCCCGCACCGGCGCAGGCTCCCAAGCCTGCCGCGCCAAACGTGCCGCCGCCCAGCGCGAGTCCCGGCAGCTTTACCCAAATGTTCGCCGCATCGCCCGCCCAGCCGTTAGGCGAGGCGCCGCTGGCGGCACCGCCCCCCTCTTCCCCCGCCTCCCATGGGTTCCCATCCGCGCCCGCCGCGCAGGGGTCCGGCGAGTTCACCGCCATCTTCAAGGCCCCGCCCGCGCCCAAACAGGCCCTGCCCGTAGCCGCGCCGCCTCCTTCCATGTCCGAGCCGAATCCCTTCGCCGCGCCGACCAGCCCGCTCGCCAAGCCCATGATTTCTACTCCGCCCGGCCTCCAGAATGCCGGTGGCTTTGGACAATCGCTGCCCCCAGTGCCCCCTCCGTCCGCTCCTGGCGGTTTCGGCCAGCCGCAGGCCGGGGCCATCCCCGCCCGGCCCTTCGCCGCCCCCGCCCAACCCACCATGAAGGACGAGTACCAGAAGCTGTTCGGCGGCGACAAGCCTGTTGCTCCCGCGCCTGCTGCCCCCATGGGCGGCCCCTCCCCTTCCGTTGGAGGGGGCGGTGGCTTCGGCGCCACCCAATCCTTCCAGGCGTTCGGCGGTGGCCAGGGTTCACCCGCCGCGCCTTCCGGCCCCAGCGACTACACCCGTATGATGAACGTCGGCAACACCATCCCGGCTCCCCCGCCAGCGGCTGCCGCTCCCGCCGCCGTTGCCGCCGCCAAGGGATTTCCCAAAGGGCCGGTCATCGCCTTTGCGGTTATCGTGCTGCTGCTCCTCATCGGCGCCGCCGTCACCCTCTTGAAGTAAGGAATTCATGACGCAAATCCCGCTTCGCCAAGCCTCCGACGAGGTCTTCGCCCGCACCCGCGACCTGTTTCTCCGCTCCGAGTTCAATGAGGATGCCGTGGAAGCCCAGCGTAGCGGTGCCCACTCGCTCTTCAACGTCTTCCCGGACGGTTGTGTCCCCGCCGGAGCCAATTCCGCCGATACGCTCATCGGCTTGTTCCTGCGCGCTGGCAAGGCCCCCAAGGTCCAACTCAGCGGCTCGCTAGGGCCGCAAGGCTTCGACGACCTGCTGGAACTCGGCCTCCTCACCCCCGCTGAAGACGAGGACTGGTATCGCGCCAGCATGCGCATCCGGCCTATGTACGGCTTCTGGGTAGTCAGCGATCTGTGGGACGTAACGGCCGATTCCCACGCCGGGCTGCCGGACGATGTGGTCTTCCCGCCCGACAACGCCAACACCCTCAGCTACCTTTCCTACCTTCCTTTAAAACCCTGCGAACGCTTTCTGGAAGCCTGCGGTGGCGCCGGAGCCGCGGCCCTGGTAGCCGCCCAGCGCTACGCCAAAAAGGCCTATTCCTTCGATATCACCGAACGTTCCACCGTCTGCGCCAACTTCAGCGCCCGCCTCAGCGGACTCCCGGACTTCGAGGCGCGCTGTGGCGATACCTTCGAGCCCGCCGCCGGCATGCAGTTCGACCGCATCGCCGCCCATCCGCCCTACGTCCCCGTGCTCCGCCACACCTGGATCTACCAGGCCGGCGGCCCCGACGGCGAACACATCACCCGCAAGCACATCGAGGAGCTGCCCAAGGTTCTGGCCCCGGGCGGCCGCCTCTATTGCCGCTGCATGGGTAACGACCGCCTCAACGAGCCCTTCGAACAGCGCGTCCGCGCCTGGCTGGGAGCCGAGGCCGATCGCTACGACGTCTTCCTGCAGGTGCAGCGCGTGCTCGATCCCATGACCAACGTCATGCAGGCCGTGCTCCAGAAACGCATGTCGCTGGACGATCTGCCGCTCTGGGAAAAGCAGATGGAGGCGCTCAAAATCCAGCGCTTCCTGGCCGTCTGGCTGGTCGTCCAGCGCCACGATTCGCCGCGTGTCCCCGTCACCGTGCGCCGCACCCGCGGCAAGTACACCGGGCCCAGCGAGTTGGATTGGCTGCTTACCTGGGAAACCGCCCGCGCCACCGGCCAGGCCGAGCAGGCCATCCTTATGAGTCCGCTCACCGCCGCCCCCGCCGTACATCTGGTTCGCAACGAAATCCAGGAAGGCGAGTGGCGTATGGCCAGCCAAAAGCTGCGTGTCGAGTTTCCCTATGAATGCGAGTGGGATGTCGACCATATGGCCGTGTTCCTCCTGCCCCGCTGCAATGGCCAGATCACCGGCCTGCAACTGCTCCGCGCTTTTGTCCAGGAGGGGCTCATCCGCCCCGATGCCGATCCGCGCCGCTTTGCTTCCGTGCTGGCGGAACTGGTCTCCGGCGGCTTCCTCCGCGTAGCCGGGTTTGAGCCGGCGCCGCCGCGCGTTCACGTCGACGAGGAAGCCTGAGGGTTCCATGGCTGCCCTCTCGCTTCGCTTTCCCGCGGACGAAGTCTTTACCAGGGCGCGTGAGTTGTTCCAGCGCGCGGGCTTCCATGAGGATTCGGTGGAGCGGCAAGCCATCGTTGACGACGCGCTGCTGCCTCATTACGAAGACGGCCTGGTGCCCGAAGGGACAGACGCCGCGGGCCTCCTGATCGGCCTGTTCCTGCGCGCCGGCAAGGCATCCCAAGCCCGATTACTCGCCGCCCTTGGGGAGCGGGGCTTCGCCGACCTGACCGAACTCGGCCTGCTGGAATCCGGCGCCGCCGGCATGGTCCGCGCCCCCATGCGCATCCGCCCCATGTACGGCATGTACCTCGTCAGCGACCATTGGGACCCCACGCGCCTGACCCGCAACTCCGCCGAAGACGTCGTCATGGCGCCCGATTTCACCAGCACGCTGGAGTTTCTTTCGTTCATCCCCCACACCCCTTGTGACCGCTTTCTCGAAGCCTGTGGCGGTGCCGGACCCGCCGCCCTGCTTGCCGCCCAGCGTTTCGCCAACCGCGCCTATAGCTTCGATCTGACCGAACGCTCCACCCTCTGTTCCTCCTTTAGCGCCCGCCTCAGTGGCGTTGCCGATTTCGAATCCCGCTGCGGCAATACCTATGAGCCCGCCGCAGGCCTGCTATTCGACCGCGTCGTCGCCCATCCCCCCTGCGTGCCCGCCCTACGGCACAACTGGATCTTTTACTCCGGCGGACCCGACGGGGCCCACATCACCGGCCTGCACGTCGAGAAGCTGCCCGATGTCCTCGCGCCGGGCGGCCGCTTCTACTGCCGAGCCGTTGGAAACGACCGCCGCGAGCAGCCCTTCGAAGACCGCGTCCGCGGCTGGCTCGGCGAACACCACGCCGCCTTCGATATTCTCCTGCTGGTGTTTCGGAAAGAATCGCCGCTGGAGTTCATAATGCCCAGCGTCAGCGTCGGTCACATCGACGTCAAGGACGTAGCGGCGTGGCAACGGGAGGTGGCCAGGCTCGGCATCGTGCACTTCCTGCCGTTCCTGCTGGTCATCCAACGCCACGACCAGGCGCGCCAACCCTTCACCGTCCGCCGTACCCTCGATCCTTCCGCCGTCGCCTCCGGAGCCATCGAATGGCTGCTCGATTGGGAAACCCTGCGCGCCAAAGGCCAGGACGTAGACCTCATCCTCACCGGTAAACTGCTTGCCGCCCCGGCTTCCCAACGCATTCGCCGCGAGATCCAGCAAGGCGAGTGGCGCGTGACCGGCCATTCCCTTCACGTCGAGACACCTTTCGTCACCGATACCGAAGTCGATCCGCTTGCCGCCGCGCTCTTGCCCGCCTGCGACGGCCGAATCACCGGCCGCCAACTGGTGGACAGCCTCATCGCCCAGGGTTACATTCGCCCCGATACGGATCCCCGTGCCTTCGCCGCCGTTCTCGCCGATCTGGTTTCCGCCGGATGCCTCCAGCCGCTGACCGCTGACCGCTGACCGCTGCTAGGATTGTTAGCAGCATGGACGCCACGGCGCGGCGCGCGCGCATCCAACAGGGTTTTCTACTCATCTTCGGCCTGCTCGCATTTGCCGGTTGCTTCATCATCGTCCGGCCCTTCCTTCTTCCCGGAGCCGCCGCCTTGGCGTTTGCCGTGCTCCTTCAACCCATCCTGCTGCGGTTCGAAAAATGGGGACTGGGCCGCGCCACTTCCGCTACCCTTGGCGTCGTTCTCGTGGTGATCCTCATCGTGGTACCGCTGGTCTTTCTCGGCCTGGGCGCGTTCAATGAGCTGAAGCAACTGTTCAGCCGCCTCGCCCAGGCCAGCTCCGCCGATGGCGGCTGGGAGCCCTACCTCCTCCATATACTCGAAAGGCCGCTCTCCTGGATCGGCATCTCCAGCAACGATCCGGACTTCGATCTCCGCCAGATCCTCCGCGAAGGTGCCGAACGCGCCGCCGCCACGCTGGCCGGCCTGGCCCGCGGCGTGATCACCAATATCGCCGGCAGCGTCCTCGATCTGGTCATCATCCTGTTTACCTTGTTCTTCCTGCTGCGCGACGGCGCGCGCATCCGCGACCGCGTCAAGGCCCTGCTCCCCATGAGCCCCGAGGTGGTCGAGATCCTCTTCGACCGCGTCCATCGCAGTGTCGTCGCCAACATGTATGGCGTCGTCGTGGTCGCCGTCGCCCAGGGCGGCCTTACCGGGTTGGCGTTCTGGTTCCTCAAGTTACCCAACCCCGTCTTGTGGAGCGTGGTCGCCGCCATGTTCAGCATGATCCCGCTGGTGGGCGCTTCGTCGGTGTGGGTGGTCGCCGCGATTCTGCTTGCCGTGACCGGGCAATATGC
Source organism: uncultured Candidatus Solibacter sp. (assembly GCA_964385495.1). Taxonomy (GTDB): domain Bacteria; phylum Acidobacteriota; class Terriglobia; order Bryobacterales; family Bryobacteraceae; genus CADEFT01. Next base: position 3,259 of record CAYLPH010000048.1, on the reverse strand, counting down.
CAAAGCGGCAATGCTCACGGCCTTCGGAGCCGGTGTCATCGGCCTGGCCGATAACGTTATCCGGCCCTATGTGATCAGCGGACAGGTCAAACTGCATCCCCTGCTGGTATTCTTCGCCTTGCTCGGGGGAACGCGCGCCTTCGGCATCATCGGTCTGTTCATCGGTCCGGCCGTACTGTCCGTGGCGCTGGCGATTCTCGAGATGATCTCGGAACGCCCGGTCGTCCGCGAAACCTGAAGCTCCTTGCCCGCGCCTCGCCCACGCCAAACGCGAAATGATACATTGCATAGGACACCTATGCGAACGTACTGGAGGCCCATCCTAATCGCAATCGCCGCCTCTGCGTTGCCATTGGCGGCCCAGCATGACGCCGCCGCGGACGGCAAGCCCAAACACCCCGCCATGGGCGACGCCAAGGCCATCGCCGCCGGCCAGAAGCTATACGCCACCTCCTGCACCGGCTGCCACGGCCCAACCGCCGAAGGCGGCCGCGGGCCCAATCTCCGCCAGCGCGGCATGTGGCATCCCCTCGATGACGACGCCCTCTTCGCCACTATCAAGCGCGGCGTTCCCGGCGCCGACATGCCCAGCCTTAATCTGCCCGACGAGCAGTTGTGGCAGATTGCCGCTTTCGTACGCTCCCTCACGGCCCCGGCTATCGATACCTATGTCCCCGGCGATGCCGGCGCCGGCGAATCCGTCTTCTGGACCAAAGCCAAGTGCGGCGGCTGCCATGCGGTGCGCGGCAAAGGCGGCAGCTTCGGGCCGGACCTCGGTAACGTGGGCTCCACTAAAGCCGCCGAGGACATCCGCGCCGCTATCGTCGACCCCACCGGCGACGGCTTCGGACGCTACCGAGGCGTCACCGTCAAACTAAAGAACGGCCGCAACCTCAAGGGGCTCGCCCGCAACCACACCAACTACTCCATTCAAGTGCAGCAGCCGGACGGCAACCTGGAACTGCTACACATGGGCGACGTGGAGGTGCTGGTGTTCTCGAAGACCTCGCCCATGCCCGGCGACTTCAAACAGCGCCTCACCAAAGAAGAACTCGACAACCTGGTAGCGTTTTTGAGCCGTCAAAGCGTGCGCTCGGCCGCCAAGTAAGGGAGACCCTCGCCCCATGAATATCCGTACCATTGCTCTCCTCGCGTTTACCGCCAGCCTTCCCGCCGCCGCCCAGGTGAAGTTCGAAGATATCCTCAAGGGCCCTGGCGAGAACTGGCTGACGGTGGCCGGCGACTATCGCGGATTGCGCCATAGCCCGCTTACCGGCATCACCACGGCCAACGCCGGCTCGCTGGTGCCCAAGTGGGTCTACCACGTGCCGAAAGCGAACGGCCTGCGTACCAACCCCATCGTCCACGCAGGCGTCATGTACATCACCGGCAGCAATGAGATCCGCGCCCTCGACGCTCGCACCGGCCGCCTCATCTGGGAATACAAGGACGCGCGTTCCAAGAAGGATGCCGTCAACCGCGGCGCTGCTATTCTCGGCGACCGCGTCTTCTTCGTCACCGCCGATGTCCACCTCACCGCGCTCGACCGGCGCACCGGTGCCGTCTTGTGGCAGAAGCAGTACGGCCGCATCGAGGACGGGCTTTTCGCCTCCGCCGCGCCGCTCGCCGTGAAGGACCGCCTCATCGTTGGGGTCGCGGGCGGCGACACCGGCATGCGCGGCTACGTGGCGGCCCTCAGCGCCGAGGACGGCCGCGAACTCTGGCGCCTGTACACCGTACCCGCCAAAGGCGAGCCCGGTTCGGAAACCTGGGGCAAGTACATCGAGTACGGCGGCGCCGGCACCTGGCTCAGCGGCACCTACGATCCCGATACCAATACTCTGTTCTGGTGCACCGGCAATGCCTGGCCCGACTTCTATGCCGGCGACCGCCCCGGCGACAACCTCTACGCCAGCTCCGTGCTCGCCATCGACGCCGACACCGGCAAGCGCAAATGGCATTTCCAGTTCACTCCCCGCGATACCCACGATTGGGACGCGCAATCCTGGCCCGTACTGCTCGAAGTGCCATGGCAGGGCAAGCCGCGCAAAGTGGTGCTGCATGCCAATCGCAATGGCTTCTTCTATATGTTGGACCGCAACACCGGCGAGTACCTGCGCTCCACGAGATTAGTCGAGAAGCTCGACTGGGCCAGCGGTATCGATGCCAAGGGGCGGCCCATCGAAGTGCCCGGCAAGCAGCCGACGCCCACCGGAAACCGCACCTGCCCCGGCGTTCGCGGAGCCACCAATTGGATGTCCCCCTCCTACAACCCCGCCACCGGCCTCTTCTACGTAGTCACCCTCGAGCAGTGCGATGTCTTCACCAGTTCCGCCAAAAAGCCCGAGCCCAACAAGAACTTCTCCGGCGGAGGTGCCAGCACCAAGCCCAACGAGATTGGCCAGTTCTTCCTCCGCGCCTTCGACCCGAAAACCGGAGGCAAGGTGTGGGAGTACCCGATGACCGGGCCCGCCGAATCCTGGGCCGGTACCCTGTCCACGGCCGGCGGCGTTATCTTCTTCGGAGATGACGACGGCCACCTGGTGGGCGTTGACGCCAAAACCGGCGGACACCTCTGGCACTTCCAAATGGGAGAAGGCTTGAACACCTCACCCATCAGCTACGCCGTGGATGGAAAACAGTACGTGGCCATTGCCTCGGCCACTGCCATCTTCGCGTTCGGTCTCCATGAGCCGGTGAAACCCGTGGCGCTGCCCGCCACCCGCTAGGCGTGGACCAAGGGTGTCAGGCCGTGCGGCCTTTGCGGGCGCCCTTTTTCGCCTTAGGCAGCTCGGCGGCGGCCACTTCGCCTTCCACCAGGACCTCGCCTTCCACCGGGACTTCTGGGACTTCTCCCTCAGCCGCCGGAGCGGGCCCTCCGCCCGCCAAAACTTCCTGCAGCAACTGCGCCTTCTTCAGGTCCTTCTTAGAAGGCGGAACCTCGCAGCGGCGGAAATCATGATCGTTATAGCAGGTGCGGCAACGTACCTTGGCCGGATCCTCGTTCAGAAGGGAAACGATGGAGTGGTTGGTCACCCGCTTGCACTTGATGCAGTAATCGTCGGTGTCGTCGCCCAGTCGATAAGGCATTGCGTACTCGTTGGCTTAGCAAGTATACCAAGAAGCACCGGCTTTGCGGTCTTCGCGAGCATTGAACTAAACCGCTCCGCCGGGACGCAAACCAACAAGGACCTGATCTCTTCAAGTGGGGCAGGCGTTCACGCCTGCGCGCGACGTCCACGTCGCGCCTCTTCTACGT
>CAYLPH010000047.1:0-61769 GCA_964385495.1 uncultured Candidatus Solibacter sp. | reverse complement strand
GGCCAAGCAAGCTCTCCAATCAATTATTACAAGCTAAATGATAGACACTACACTAACTCGCCAAATACCGCCGCATCCGCTCCAACGCCTCATTCAAATTTTCCAGCGAATTGGCAATCGAGAACCGCAGATACCCCTCGCCGAACCCACCGAACGCCGTCCCGCTCAAACACGCCACACCCGCCTGGTGCAGCAGCCCCTCGGCCAACTCCTTCGACGACCGGTCCGTACCCGTCGTATTCGGGAACGCATAAAACGCACCCTCCGGCACCTGGCACCGGAAACCCGGCAGCGTGTTCAACCCCGCCACAAACACATCCCGCCGTTTGCGAAACTCCGCCACCATCTTATCCACATCGTCCTGCGGCCCGGTCAACGCCGCCATCCCCGCACGCTGCGTGAAACTCGCGGTGCAGCTATTGGAATTCACCATGAGCTTGTTCACGGCCTCGGCCAGCCACGCCGGCATCACGCCGTACCCCAACCGCCACCCGGTCATCGCGTAGGTCTTCGAAAAGCCGTCCAGGATAACCGTCTTATCCGCCATGCCCGGCTGCGCGGCAATCGACAGCGGCGCCTCTTCGGTAAAGTAAATGCGCGAATAGATCTCATCGGACAGCACAATCACATCGCGGTCCGCCAGCAGACCCGCGATCTCGCGGATATCCTCGGCCGGAATCATCCCGCCGGTCGGATTCTGCGGGCTGTTCAGAACCACCATCTTCGTGCGATCCGACAGCCGCTCCTTGAAGATATTCAGGTCGAACGAGAAACTGCGTTCTTCCAACAGCGGCACCGGCACCGGCGTCGCCCCCAGAAACTGGATCATCGACTCGTAAATCGGGAACCCCGGATTCGGATAGATCACCTCATCGCCCGGCTCCAGCAGCGCCAGCATCGGGAAGAAGATGATCGGCTTGCCACCCGGCACCACGCACACCTGGTCGGCCTCCACCGGAATGCCCCGCGTGCGGCTTACATATTCCGCAATCACGCGGCGGAACTCCGGATAGCCCGGCGTCGGGCCATAATGCGTCCAGCCCTCCTCCAGCGCCTGCTTGCCGGCATCAATGATGTGGCGCGGCGTATCGAAATCCGGCTCCCCAATCTCCAAATGGATAATGCTGCGCCCTTGAGCTTCGAGCGCGCGGGCTTTTTGCAGGACTGCGAACGCACCCTCTACCAGGATGCGATCCATTCGTTCGGCAAGTTTCATGTTCCTTTTGAGAATACCGGAACCTGGTTGCGATGTTCGACTAATTTCACCGCATCGCCAATCTGTACCCGCTCGCCGGCAATGCGCCCGGTCAGCCGCGTGCCGTCCTCCAACGCAATGATCGCAATCTGGTACGGCGCCTCGTTCACGTATTGCTCCGGCGCCGAGTGCACTACCGTCTCCGTGTAGACTGTCCCGTTCATGCCGCACCTCCCAGAATCGTCACCACGCACGTTGCGCCGCTGCCGCCCAGGTTCTGCGCCAACCCAATCGAGTGCCGCTTCACCTGCCGCTCGCCGGCATCGCCGCGCAACTGCATCACGATATCGCAGATCTGCGCCACGCCCGTCGCCCCCACCGGGTGCCCCTTCGACTTCAATCCCCCGCTGGTATTGATAGGCCGCGCGCCCGTCAGCGATGTGCAGCCCGCCTCCGCATACGGCCCGCCCTGGCCGCGGTCGCAGAAGCCCAGGTCCTCACTGGCGATGATCTCCGCGATGGTGAAGCAATCGTGCAATTCCGCGAAGTCCACCTGCTTCGCCGTGATGCCCGCCATCTTGTAGGCCTTCTCGCCCGCGCGCTGTACGGCGGCGAATGTCGTAATGTCCTGCTTCTGGTCCAGCGCCAGATGATCGGAAGTCTGGGCAATCCCCAGAATCCGCGCGCCCCTGCCGCCGAACTCGCGCACGCGGTCCAAAGGCGCCAGCAGCACCGCCGCCGCGCCGTCGCTGATCAGCGAACAGTCGTAAATCGTCAAGGGGTCGGCCACCGGCTTGCCCTTCAGCGCCTGTTCCAGCGTGATCACCTTCTTCAAGTGCGCGTCGGGATTCTTCGAGCCCGCGGCGTGGTTCTTCACGGCCACCGCCGCCAACTGCTCGCGCGTGGTGCCGAACTCGTGCATGTGCCGCCGCGCGATCATGGCGAACAGGGCAGGGAAGGTGGCGCCGGCGCGGATCTCGCCGTGCAGATCCCCCGCCGACGCCAGGATCTCCGCCACCTTCGGCGTCGGCTGCGACGTCATCACCTCGACACCCGCCACCAGCGCCAAGTCATACATCCCGGCCGCCACCGCCGAGACAGCATGGAAGAATGCCGACCCAGACGACGCGCATGCGGCTTCAAACCGCGTGGCCGGAATCCCGCTCATACCCGCCGCCGACGCCACGTACGGCGCCAGATGATTCTGTCCCACAAAGCTCGGCCCGGCGAAGTTGCCCAGATAGAAGGCCTCCACCTGCGCGGGCGTGGCGTGGGCGTCCCGCAAAGCCTTCGCGATCGCCTCCGTGGTCAGGGAGCGGATATCGCGGTCCGGCCAGGCACCGAACGGGGTTTTGCCAATGCCAACTACGGCTACGGGTCTCATATGTCTTCACCCTAGCATGGGCGCCTTTCTGCATCGCGGGGCGCTGGCGGGCATCTTTTCCCACAGATGCTTATGAGTGCTCCGGACCTCAGCCACTTCTTGACTTCCTCTGGCGAGTCGCTTCTCACCCTGAGCCGCCGCTCGCCCGTGCTGCTGGTGTTCCTGCGCCACTCCGGATGCACCTTCTGCCGCGAAGCCCTGGCCGACCTCGGACGCCAGCGTGCCGAGATCGAGCGCCGCGGCACGCGGATTGCCCTCGTCCATATGAGCCCCGCCGGCGAGTTCGAACAGCTTCTGGCCGGCTACGGCCTTACTGGCGTCGCCCACATCAGCGATCCCCGGAAGCGCGTCTACCAAGCCTTCGGGCTGGGGCGCGGCAACCTGCTGCAGTTGTTCGGCCCCAACCTCTGGATGCGCGGCTTCCAGGCGATGGCGGACGGCCACGGTGTTGGCAAGTTGCAGGGCGACGGCTTCCAAATGCCCGGCCTGTTCGTGTTGGAAGACGGCAAGATCACCCAGCGCTACATCCATCGCGACGCCGGCGACCGGCCCGACTATTGCAGCTTCACACCCCAGCCACGACTTCAATCTCGATAAGCGCGCCGCGGTCCAGACGGCTGATCTCGACAGTGGTCTTCGCCGGCCGGTGCGTGAAGTACTGGCTGTAGACGCTATTCATACGCGGCAGCAGCGTGAAGTCCGTGATGAAGAGGTTCACCTTCGCTACATTCCCCAGCGACGTGCCGGCATCGGCCAGAACCTGAATGATGTTCTCGATGGCCTGCCGCGTCTGCGCTTCAATGCCATCCAAAGGCTGACCGCTCGCGCGATCCAGACCTAACTGGCCCGAGAGAAACACGAGGTTGCCCAGACGGGCGGCTTGGCTATAGGTGCTGTTGTTGGGGGGAACGGAAGGGGTAGAGATCGGGGTGACCATGGGTAGGATTATAGGTCACCCCGCAAATCGGCAAAAGGTCAGATCTTGTGTTCTTTGTAGGGGACGCGCTTGCGAACCACCGGGTCGAACTTGACGATCTGCAGCTTTTCGGTGGTCTTCTTCGGGTTCTTCGACGTCGTGTAGAAGTGGCCCGTCCCAGCGGTGGAAACGAGTTTGATCAGAATGCGGGCCATTTAGACTTTCTCCCCTCGGGCGCGCATGTCGGCAAGCACGCGCTCGATACCGAGCTTGTTGATGGTTTTAATTCCGCGGCTGGACACCTTAAGCTTCACGAAGCGATTTTCACTCGGAACCCAAAACCGCTTTTCGTGGAGATTCGGCTCGAAGCGGCGCCGGGTGCGGTTGTTGGCGTGCGACACACGGTTGCCATATTGCGGCTTTTTCCCGGTGACGGCGCATACCTTAGGCATAGCAAACTCCTGACGGGGTAGATAACCTTACCAGCTTAGCAAAGGGAAGGCATACTTGTCCTCAGGGTCTGCCCGGCAGCCCTGCGGCCAACTCGTTTAATAGTCTACCACAACAGCGCCCGGACAAAACTAAGCCAGTTCCTGCAGTTCCTCTTCTGTCGCGGGCCGCTCTTCCACGGTAGGGCGCGTCAACAACTGTTCGATGACCTGCGCCTCAATGGCAGCCCCGCTAAACCCAAGCCGCCGTGCCAGTTCCGCAACCACAATCCCCAACCGCACGCGCCGCTCCGCAATCTGACGCAACCCGGCGGCATCGCCTTCGGCCCCTTGCTGTTCCACGGCCTGCCGGATGGCCGCAAACTCCCGCTCCACCATCAATGCCGGTGCCACAAAGTTGTAACTGGCGGCAAGATGGTCCAGAATCTGCTGGTTCAAATGGGCGCGCAGGGCCTCGGTCCATTCCGGCCCAGCCGTCAGGCGAGTCAAGGTCACGCCCGAAAAGTCAGGCTCCGGCAGCGAGGGCGGATGCAATGCCGTAATCCGCACCTCCACGCCGTCGCGGTCTGGCGACACCTCCACCGAACTCAGGATGCTGCCGGCCGGGACCACTCGTTGGGGCGTCTCCAGCGCCAGCCGCTTAACGGCCTCATCCCGCGCTCTGGCGCCGTAACGCTGCTCCAGTACCTGCGGCGGGATCTTGCCCGGCCGGAAGCCGGGAAGCCGCAAGGAGGCGCCCAGTTGCGTCAGATGTTCTTCCACCATGCGCTGGAATTCGGCGCTCGTCACCTGTATCGCGTAGCTTCTTTCGACACCGCCGCCGGCGGTCGGCGGAGCGGGGACGGCCTCCTCTTCCACTCGCTGTAGCTTGTAGGCCATCGAGACGCGCAGTGCCGGACAGGCGCGGCCAGGCGCCCGGCCCGCATGGAGAATACGCGAGTCAAACAACACGGCGCGATTCGGGCGCGGGCGCACGCTCAGCGCGATCTCGCCGTGCTCGTCGTAGAAGACGGTCTCCCCCTCCCACTCGTCTTTCCATTCCGCCAAGGGGTAGAACAACAGCGTGAAGCTTCCGGGCCGCACATCGTCCACGTGCGGTTGCCCGCCCAACCCGTAGGTGTGCCCGTTGGCGTACTGCCGCAGGACCTGCAGCGGCCCGCCCGCCATGGCTTCGCATCGTTCGCGAGCGGTCTTCCAGATCGCATCGAATACCGCGATGCCGTCCAGGTCCATCTTCCAGAACCGCCCCCCGTCGCCCGCGTTAGATGCGTGCCCGTAATACCAGCCCTTCGCCGAGGAGAGTTTGCAGGCCTCCTCGAACAACGCCGCCGGCGCCAGCCCCTCTATCACTTCGAGCAGTGGTTCCATGGCATCCCTATGGCTGGGCGGCGTAGCGCAGCAGGTTGTGGTAGCACTTCGACAGCGTTGTCAACAGATGCTTGTCTCCCGCGGCTTCGGCCTGATCGGTCGCTTTGCTGAGGTCAGAGAGAATGGATCGCAACCGGTCGTCGGCCACCGCGCTTTGGATCCAACTCACGGCCACCATGCGAACGCCCCGCGTCACTGGCGCCACGCGGTGCATCGTCGTCGCCGGATACACAACCGCTTCCCCCGCATCCAGCTTGATTTCCTGCTCGCCGAATCCCATCTCGATGACCAGTTCCCCTCCGTCGTAGGAATGCGGCGGACATAGAAACAGAGTCATCGCCAGATCCGTGCGAAGCGGATGTGGGCTCCCCATGATCGCCCCATCGACATGCGAGCCGTAGTGCATCCCCGGCTCGTAGCGGCTGTACGTGGGTGGCAGCACCCGTTTTGGCACAGCGAAGCGCTGGAACTCCTGGTTGCGGCGCAGTGCCTGGAAGAAGAGCTCGTCCAACGGCCCGGATTCCATTCCGCTGCGCGGCACCTGCAGGTTTTTCTTCACGGACTTCGCCGCCCCCGATGCCGTCGCCCCGCCGTCGGCAAACGTTGCGCTCGCCAGGCCGGCAACGAAACGTTCCACTTCCTCGGGGGACAGAAGTGGAACGAGCAGGAAGTCCATTCCTTTGATTGTACGTTGGAGAGTGGAGGCTACTTCGCCAGCTTGCGGCGAAGCGCAAGGCCGCCCGCAAGCGCCAGAGCCACCGCGGCCGCAGTCGACGGCTCCGGCACCGCCGTCGGCGCGCTCAGAGTCAGATCATAAAGCGCAACTTGCTCATTCTGCGTTACGCCCACCACCAGGATGCCATCCCCAGGAATGGTACCTGTGAAGCTGGCGGGATTGGTCACTGCCGTGTTCAGCACGCCGCCCGCGCTGTTGAGGATCTGGTACGTGGCTGCGCCTTCGTAGATTCCGGAGAGCGTGTAGGTGCCTCCGCCAAGCAAGCCAGTGAACTGGAAGAAGTCGTTATCACTGGAGGGGCTAATGGAGCCCAGAACGACGTCGGTGCCGCCCGGCAGCGTATTCGCCGAGGCGAACGTATTGTTGAAATCCGGCAGGGTCGACTCATTGAAGGTGGCGGCCTGCCCTGCACCTGCCGCAACTGCCGTCAAGCAAGTAGTGGTCAGTAGTTCGCGAGCCAGTTTTTTCATTGCGCGAGCAGCGCTGCTTTCTAAGTTTGCCATTAGCATCCTCCGGGAACTCGGCTTTGCGGTGGCCAAGAGTCTTCCTACCACCATACTACGGGTGTAGATCGATACGCATGCGAAAGTTTGCTTAACGCGCCTCTCCTCGGCTTGCCACGCATTATCCAGTCGGTGAATAGCTAACCAATGGAATAGCGGACTTGCGGGCGAGGAGCTGTAAGTTGTTGAAAAGCGGAATCGCCTTGACGGTTGACAACCTGCATAGCAGCAGTCCCGAAGCGAACACACCCTTCGAGGAGGTCCCTTTCATGACATCAATCCATCCGGCTCTTGCCGGGTTGCTTCTCACCTTCGCCGTCTCCGCGCAAACCCTACCGCCACCCCACGCCGGCAAAGTCGATTACCGCCGCGACGTGAAACCGATACTGTCGCTCAAATGCTATTCCTGCCATGGCCAGCAGGTACGCCAATCCGGTCTCCGGCTTGACGCGCGCCAGGCCGCCCTCCGTGGCGGCGACTATGGCCCCGTGATCCTCCCCGGCCGCTCCGCCGACAGCAAGCTCATCAAACGCCTGGTGAACGGCGACGGCGGCATGGTCATGCCTCCCACCGGCGCCCTGCTGCCGGAGGAGATCGGTATCCTCCGCGCCTGGATCGACCAGGGCGCGGAGTGGATCATCGACGTCAATGAGGATGCCCCGCCACCCCCGCCTGCGCCGGTCGACCCGAAGGTGACCACCTTCCTCACCACCGTCCGGACCGGGGACCTCGACGCCGTGCGGCAGCAACTCACGACCGACCCGGCGCTCGCCAGAAAGGCCGATCCCTCCGGCGCCACCGCGCTGCATTACGCCGCGGCTTACGGCTCGGTCGACATGATGAAACTGCTGCTCGACAACGGCGCGGATGCCGCCGCTGCCAACCGGCGCAAATCTACTCCGCTGCACTGGGCGGTTCAAGACGAAGCCAAGGTCCGCCTGCTGCTGGATCGCGGCGCTCCGCTGAACGCCCAACAGGTAGAACAGCGCACTCCGCTCTATCAAGCCGCCTCACTGGGCAACGCGCTTCCTACCGTTAAGCTGCTGCTGGAAAAGGGTGCCGACCCCAACATCCCCATGATCACGGGCTCCACCCCGCTGATCGCAGCCGCCGGCCGCGCCAAAATTGAGGTCATGCAGGCGCTGCTCGCGAAGGGCGCCGACGTGAATGCCCGGGCCGGAACCGGCGCCACCGCGCTCATGGCCGCCGCCACCAGCGGTAGCCCGGCCGCCGTCAAGCTCCTCCTTTCCAAAGGTGCCGACGCCAAAGCCGCCACCAAGAAGAAGGAAACTGCCCTCCACGACGCCGCCACGGCCGCCTCGGAGGAGTCCGTCCGCCTGCTGCTGGAAGCCGGTGCCGATGTCAACGCCGCCGACCACCGCGGCTACACTCCGCTCATGTTTGCCGCCGGCTCTGACCGCATTCCTGTGGGTGTGGTTAAACTGCTGCTCGCCAAAGGCGCCGATCCTAAAGTAAAAGGTGAAGGCGAAACCGCTAAAAGCTTGGCTTTGAAGCGAGGTGTCACCCCAGTGGCCAAACTCCTGGGCGCGGTTCCTTCCGATGCCACCGTCGCCCAAACTGCCGCCGTCCAGCCAGCCAAAACGGAGGTGCCGGTGCCGCAAGCCCTTACCAAAGCGCTGGGTCTAATGGAAAAACAAAGCCATAACTTCATCCGCATCGGTGGCTGCAACTCCTGCCATGGCCAGGACCTGCCGTCGGCTGCGGCGGCGCTCGCCCGCTCCAAAGGCATCCCCGCTCCCAAGTCCATCCCGCAATTGCCGCCAGCCTCCGTCGAAGCTTCCCCGGCCCGCATCCTCGACCTCGGGGCGATCGGCGTCGGCAGCGTCGCCTGGGAGATGTTTGACCTTGGAATGAACGGCGCCAAACCGAACGCCTACACGGCTGCCGTGGCACAGTACATCCGGAACATGCAGATGGCCGACGGCAGTTGGTTTGTCACCGAAAGCCGCCGCCCACCGATGTCAGCCGGCTCCTTCCAGGCCGCCGCACTCGCAGTCTACACCTTGAAGACTTACGGCCAACCCGCTGATCAGAAAGGCGCAATCGCTCGTGCTGCGGGGTGGCTGGCCAAGGCCCAACCCGCAGGCAACCAGGACACGGCCTTCCGGCTAATGGGCCTGGTGTGGGCGGGCGCCGACCGCCAGACCATCGCCGAGGCTTCTAAAGCCGTGCTGGCCACGCAGACCTCCGGTGGCGGTTGGAGCCAACTGCCCGCCATGGGTGCCGACGCCTACGCCACCGGCCAATCCCTCTATGCCTTACACCTGGCCGGCGTGGAGCCCTCCAACCCGGCTTATCAGAAGGGTGTGGCGTGGCTCCGCAAAATGCAGGCCGCCGACGGCTCCTGGCACGTCAAGACCCGCTCCATCTGGTTCCAGCCTTACTTTGAGAGTGGGTTCCCTTATGCCCACGATCAATGGATTTCCGTCGCCGGCACAGCCTGGGCCTCCATGGCTTTGGCGGCTACGGTGGAACCGCAGGTCAGCCAGTTACGGTAGTCTGGCCTGACCCAATCGGCCCGGTGGCTATCAATCGCCGCCGGGCCGGATTTTATAGACCCCATTGCCCCAGACTGTATGCCGGCCAACGCCAGTCCAGGTGCCGGCTTGCAGATAGGGCAGAAACGGCCGCAGATCGCCGGTATACTCCACTTCGCCTACGAAGCCGCCTACTGAGTGTGTCTGCCCCGTGCGGCTGCTCCGGCGCAGGACATCCTGAATTTGTAAACTGCTTCGAACCATGGAGATAGCATGAGCTCGTTCGGCAAGTTCTCGAAAATCGACTTCCAGCGGACCCGCATCGTACAACGCACGCAACGTGCTGATGCGATCCCGCAACCGCGCCAAGAGGACTCCAAACGGCAGCGCCGACTGGATCTGTCCGCCGCTTTTCAGTTCCGTGGGTGTCACGAACTCCAGGCAAAGCCGTTCCAGTGGCGGACCTTCGCTGACCGTCATGCCGATTTCCTGCGCTGGCGGCAGCGCCGGCAGTACGAATCCGCTGCCGTCGAACGCGCACGCAACTGGCTGGCGATTCGCGTCCAAAACATCCACCTTGATCAGAGCGACGCGTCCCCGGCCGGGTCCTAGTCCGGTCCTGCAAAACTGCAGGAAACTCAGCGTAAAATATTGTAGCAGTGGGTCTTCCGGCGCGAATACATGGACATCAATAGAGAACTGGCTTCCAGGCGCCAGGGTCTGCCCGTCCAGGTGCGCCGCTCGCAGCACAAACGGACGCGGCGGGTCCGCGAAGCCGCTGGGACCCTCCGTTTGCCTCGGCTCGAACATGCGGGCGTACGGACAGGCGTCACGCATTTCGCAGGCCGGCGCGCCCGGGCAGGCGGCATCGCAGGCGATCTGACGGAAGATGAGCCCGAAGGCGCCGCGAAACACGTTACCTGCTTTCCCTTCAGGGAAGTGCACGGAATCCTTCGCGTGAAAGTAGAAGCGGAAGGCGTGGAATCGAAAGGTCACGGCTGCGTCCCTACCACCTCCAGGAAGGCGCGAGCCGCATGACTCAGCGCCCGCCTGGCTGGATACACCAGCCGGATGTGGCGCTCCATCTTCAATTCCGCCACCGCCACCTCTGCCAGCAGCCCTTTCTGGACATCCTGCTCTACGCACATGCGCGGTAGAAACGCCACCCCTTCGTTCCGTTGCACCATGAGGCGGATGGTCTCCACGGTCGGCATCTCGACATCCATGTGGAGCGGTACCTTGTGGCGTTGGAACTCCCGAATGACCACTTCGCGGTAGGGAGAGACCACGTTGTGGGCGACGAAAGTCTCCATGCCGAGTTCGGTTATCGATACTTCCTCCCGCCGGGCAAAGCGATGCTCCGGCGATACCACAAACGCCAGATGATCGGTGAAGATGGTGACCGCCGTCAGCCGCTCATCGTTCGGGTCATAGCTGAGCACACCCAACTCGAGATCCCCATCGATAAGCTGCGCCGGGATACGGCTGGAGAGTGTACGTCTTACTTGAACTTTAACCTTCGGGTACAACCTTCGATACTTTTCGATATGCTGTAGCAAATAAAGAGAAGTAGATTCGTTTGCTCCGACGATCAGACGGCCTGCCGAATGGTCCCGCAACTCCGTCAACGCCGTCGCCAGTTCCTGCTCCAGGTTCTCAAACCGCCGCGCATATTCCGCCACTACCTTACCGGCATCAGTCAGGATCAGATCCTTCCCAGACCGGTCAATCAGCTTCTCTCCCAACTGGGTCTCCAGCCGTTGTACCGCCAGGGAGATAGCCGGTTGCGTCCGCAGCAACTTCTCGCCGGCGCGCGAGAAGCTCTTCTCACTGGCTACGGTGAGGAAGACCTTGAGAGGGTATAGTTCCATGGAAGTGGGATAAATCAAGTTTATGCTGATTCGCGCTTGGATAAGCAGAGAAATTTTTCGAGACTGTGACCGAATCGTTTGAACGTCGGCACAGTAGTTGGTCGGAGGCAATCGAAGCAACATGAATTCACAGAAGATCGACGAGTTTTTCTCGGAGCAGGGCTGGGGATACGTAGACGTCCGGGCCACGGAGAATTGGTGGGAGGAGCAGCGCAAGAGCTATCGGTTCTACCAGGCCCAGATCGGGAAAGGCAACACGTCCTTTTATAATCCGCGCGTGGACGACGACTACTCCCGAGCCCGCCGCTACATGGAGCATCTGCGTCAGGGAATGCAGCGCATCTCCGCCGGCCTCCCCACCGACATGTCCACGGCGTTCCTCTATTGGGAACTGGCCGAATGCAGCATTGCGGTCCTCGAACATGAAAACGAGGTCCTCTGCGGCGCGTTCGGTTCCGGCCTGGTCACACTTCTGAAGATCCTCCCCACCTCAAAGTACGCAGGGGCTCTGGAGCGGCTGACCAAACAGATCCCCGTCCTGGAGGCGGAGTTGAAGGATCTGGAAAAGGACGCCAAGGAAGCCGGCTATCAATTGATCTGTTCCGGGCTGCTGACGGCGGTGACCAATCTGCTGCCGCCGGCGCGGATGGCGAGTGTCGCGGTGAAGACGCTGGCGGCGGTGGCCGCGCCAGTGATCGATAACGCCTTAGGGGGTGACAAGTCGTCCCAGGGAATGGAGAACCTGGATGCCGCCCTCGATATCGGGGTAGGGCCCGCGCTGGTGGCCATCGAGGGCTTCGACACCAAGATGAAGGATTCCAAAACTCTCGCCGCCGCCCGCATCCAGAAGGCCGGGAAGGTGGCGGGAGCCGCCTCGCCTATCGCCGACCTGATGGGGGTCTGGTGTGACCTCGATGAAGCCTGGGCAACCCAGAAACGCGCCGCTAACAAGCAGGCGCAGTTGAAGAAAGCCATGGCGGACCTGCGCAAGACGCTGGCCGATCTGGAAGACGCCCGCGTCGCCACCCTGCCGTACCGCACCGGCGCCCAGGCGAAACTGAACGAAGCCAGAGTGAAGATGGCCGAGAGCCACGACCTCGCCGAGGAACTGCGGGATTACATCTGGGAACTGGAAGCCGAGTGGATGGTGACCGAGTACGATACGCCGGTCTGGTATTAAGGCCGGCTCACGCTACTGGCGAGCCCGCTGCATCATCTCCCGCAGGTATGCGTTGATTCGAGTTTGGTATCCTTCGCCGGAAGCCTGTAGCCAAGCCAGCACATCCGCATCCAGCCGAATCGTCACCGTCGATTTTTTGGGACGATAGAACTTACCGATCACGGAGTCGGATGGAATCTCGCGGATCTCGGGAATGTCCGTCAGATCGATGTCCTGATCAGCTTTCGCCGCGAGCGCTTGAAGCTGCTTCCGTTTCTCAGTCGTTAGCCTGGGCATATAACTTCCTCTCATGCCGGGTCGCAGGACGAGCCGAGATAATGCGGACTACTTCCTCCGATCCTTCCAGCCGATATGTATGTACGACAACCAGAACGATTACCTCCTCGATCGAGCCAATCGCGTGCCACCGCGGCTCTCCATCGGTTACACGCTCAACGAAGGTAACGCAGCAGGGATCGTCGAATACCAATTGAGCCGTTTCGAATTCTACGCCGTGCTTCTTCTTGTTGATCTTGTCTTTGACGCGATCCCATTCAACCCGCACCTGTATTTACATTACCGTAAATACTCGCTCGTCGCTCCAGGATCGACTGCACCACGGCGGACCTGCGCAGAGACACTCGCCGATCTGAAAAGGAGCGGATCGCCGGTGTGGTATCGAGACCAGCTCCCGGTGTAGAGTAGTCTCTACCCAAAGTGACCGGCGCCACCATCAGACAGTACCAGATCTTAGAGAAGCTCGGCGAGGGCGGCATGGGCGTCGTCTACAAAGCCCGGGACACCAAACTTGGCCGGTTCGTCGCCCTGAAGCTGTTGCCCCCCGGAGCCGGTGAGCGGCGCGAAAGCCGGGAGCGGTTTCTCAATGAGGCCCGCACGGCCTCCTCGCTGGGCCACCCCAACATCGTCACGATCCACGACATCCTCGAACACGATGGCACCGACGTCCTGGTAATGGAGTTCATCCCTGGCCACACGCTGGAGCAGATCCTCGGCGCGGGTGGGCCCGTGAAGGTATCCGACGCCATCGACTACGCCGGACAGATCGCCGATGCGTTAGCCGCCGCCCACCGCATCGGCCTCATCCACCGCGACCTCAAACCCGGCAACATCATGATCACGCCGGAAGGCCGCGTCAAAGTGGTCGACTTCGGCTTGGCGAAGCTGGCGTCGGGTTCCGACTCGTCCGAAGACCAGGCCGCCACCCGAAAAGCCCTCACCGCCAAAGGCGCCATCATCGGCACCGTCGCCTACATGTCGCCCGAGCAAGCCGAAGGCAAACCGCTCGACTCCCGTTCCGACATCTTCAGCTACGGCGCCGTTGTCTACGAAATGCTCACCGGCCGGCGCGCCTTCACTGGCGATTCCGGGGCGTCAACCATGGCCGCCGTTCTCCGCGAGGAGCCGCTCCCGCTCCCGCAAACGCTACCCGCCATCCCCCAAAGCCTCGACCTGCTGGTGACGGCCTGCCTCCGGAAGGATCCAAACAAGCGGCTGCAAAGCCTGGGTGACGTGAGGTTGCTGCTGCAGGTGGCGGTACCCGCGATCGCTTCGGCAAAGCAGGAAGCGCCCAGAAGGCCCATCGCGCTGTTAGCGCGCACGGCCGTTGCCGTGGCCATCGCCAGCATGGGTGTCGCCTATCTCCTCTGGGGCCGCTCCACGCCCGTTCCCGAAGCTCGCCCCATCCGCCTCGCCCGGCTTACCTCAGGCCGGCCCGCGTTTAGTCCGGCCCTATCCCCGGATGGCAACCTCGTCGCCTACACCCGCCAGGCCGGCGAGCGGGCCAATTCCGGCGCCTTCACGCCTCGCGCCACTGATCTGTTCCTGCAACCGGTGCGCGGCGGTGCCGAAGTCCGCCTGACCAATCTCGGCAGCCTGGTACTCTTCCCCCAGTTTTCCGCCGACAGATCCCGTGTCTACTTCACATCGCTCGCCAAGCCCTATGGCGTCTATGAAGTTTCCATTACCGGAGGCGAGCCGCGGCTGGTAGTGCGCGACGCCTATCGCCTCGTGCCCTCGCCCGATGGGAAATGGCTAGCCTATAACGTAGATGGCCGGCTGCTGCTGAGATCCATCGAAGGCGGGCCGGAGAAATTGCTTGCCAGGAACGTCGGCCTGGGATTCCGCTGGTCGCCCGACAGCACCCAACTGCTCGGCGGCCGCGGCTTTGGCGACTCTCGCTTCGACATTTCCCGGTTTCCCATTTCGGGCGCACCTCCTGTCGACACCGGCCTCCTTCCTAACCTCCGCACCCGCAACCTGGTTGTATCCAACATCACGGAACTGATCGCCTGGCTGCCCGGGGATGAGATTCTGTTCTGTTCCACGATGGGCTCGGCGGCCAATCTGTACCGCCTGCCGCTGAGCCGTCTGGCGGACGGCGCTCCCATCCCAGTCACCAACGGCGTGGGAAACAATTGTGCCGCTTCCATCGCCCGCGACCGCATCGTCTTCGCCAACCAGCAACTCACCAACTCCATCTTTCGCCTCCCGGCGGATCTCGACCAAGGCAAAGTGACCGGCGCTCTGGAGCGGGTCACCGGAGAAGGTGTCGACTCGCAGTTCCCCGACGTCCGGCCGGACGGCTCCGCTATGGCTTTTATTGAGCGCGGCGAAAACGGCCACGGCGTCTACTTCATGGATCTGCGCCGCCGGGTGACGCGATCCGTGGTGGTGGGGCAGGCCAACAACGCCTACACCACCTTCAGCCCGGATGGCGCCAAGATCGCCTATGGCAGGGGCGGCGATACCTGGCCGGCGTTCGTCGTTCCCACCACGGGGGGCGAGCCCGAGCCGGTGGGCGGCGCCTATGGCCGTATCCGGGGCTGGTCTCCCGACGGGCGTTTCCTGCTGACTTGGCGGCAACCCGCGCGATCCCTGGTCGGCGTGCTGGACCTCAGCACCCAAAAAGCCGCCGAGATCATCAAGAGCGACAAATTGCTGGCAATCGCCCCACGGTTCTCGCCGGACGGCAAGTGGGTGGTTTTCAGTGCCGCCGGGCAATTGGCGGATACGCCCGATCTTTATGTCGCGCCCTTCCGCGGCTCGCAGCCGGTGCCGGAGTCGGAGTGGCGGATGCTGACCCCGAACGGCGTGAATCCGGTGTGGTCCCGGGACGGCCGCTCCCTCTATTTCCTGCGCACCAGCGAAGGCTTGAGCCGCCTCATGCGCGTCGCGATGGAAGACCAGAACCGCTTCAAAGGCGAGCCCGCCGAGTTCTACCGGTTTGAAGGCCGCAACTTGTCCGGGCTGCTTCTCAACACCATGACCGCCAGCCGTGAACACCTTTACATGGTCCTGCTCGATGGGCCTTCGGATATCTGGACGATGGATCTTCCGTTTGCAACACCCACCCGCTGACGAGTAAAGAAAGAAGGCGCCCCCTCGGGTGGCAGCGAGGTAAGGCGCCTTTAGGAGCGGCCATAAGGCAATGACCACCCCCAATTTAGTGAAACGGCACATTGTCAGGAATCTGCCGCTTCAACCTCCGATTGTATCTTGCCGGTCGTCGCCGTGTCCGGCGTAAATCCAACTTGGCAGCCCGTGGCAAACTTTGGCAAACCGCTCCCTCGTTCGTGGTCGCGGCTCCGCAACGTGTTTTTCTACTGAGCCGCGCCTGGAGCGCTTTTTCGAACTTTGCGTTGGGTTTTCACTAAGATTTCGCCGGTGGCCCTCCCGATCTTATTTAGTTGATTTCTGAATCCGCATTTTGGAGATGGCGAGCAGCCCCAATCCGAGTGCGGCCATTAGCGTTGTGCCGGGCTCCGGAACCGCCGAGTTGACCGCCGTGATGCTCGAGGCGAAGCTGGGCGAGGTCAGCAGCGTGGGGTTCAACGCGGCGAGGATAGGCAGTGCCGAGCCGCCGAACTGCAGCCGGACCACCTGTGTCAGGGTGTCCGTTCCGGAGGTAGTCACCGGCACGGATCCGCTGCTAACATTGACGCTGTTCAGAAGCGTGAGCAGCGGGAAGGTGTAGCTGGCGGTGGCCACCAGCAAGGGCTGCGACTGGAGGTACGTATCCACCGAAAGAGTCGCACCTCCCAGTAGCGCGAGGTTGACCCCCGCCAATTCCTGCCCGCTGAGCGAACTGGACATGGAATACTGGCCGGCCGCGTCCGCCATCACGCGGGTGCTGGTCCAGGTGAGGCTGCAAGCGTTCAGCCCTCCCAGGTTTACGGCGGCGCTCGCGTTGAGCGCGGAGCCGCCGGTGGTCATTCCGTTCGTTGTCGGGCTCGATCCGCCGCCCAGCAGCGAAGCGCTCACTCCAATCGAACAGTTACTCCCGAACGAAGGCCCCGCGGGACCGCCGCCGAAGGATGTGGCAAATGCCGCCGAGCACATTACCAGCGGGCTCAGCAGACGCATCGATTTCAGAAACAGCATGCATATTCTCCAATTCCGAGAGTGATTCAAGACAAAAGAGCTACTAAACTTACGAGGACCACAGTGGGGGCTCGGGAACCGAATCGCCGTGCGTGCCCGCCGTCGCGCTATCGCAGGCTCGCGCGCCTGAGTACCGTGAACACGTTACGGAGCCGCGGCCGCGAGGGAGCGGGCTCCGCCACAAACTGCCCGCTACAGCTAGCAGGCGGCGCTATGGCGCCAGGCCGGCGCCTCCCCGGTACTCCCGGTGGAAGCCAGCATGGCCGACAGTACAAGGCGAAAGTACTCCGTGCTGGCTTGTTTATTGATCACCGGCGTATCCGGATCGCCGGGCCAATAGAGGTCGTTGTCGGTGCTGTCGGCAACCAGGATTACCTTGATGTGTGGAGGCAATCCCAGCAGACGAAGGATGTCGCGGCCGGAGATCCGGCCCACGCGAACGTCCAACACCATGACATCAATGCGAACCTGCGTTGCCCACGCGACGGTGTCCGTGCCGTCTTCCGCCAGCAGCAGGTCGCCGAAGCCTGACGCCGCCTCGCACAGGTGCTTCCGCTCCTCGGGATCGCGGCTCACGACCAGGATGCGCTTGCGTTCCGGCGCTTCGTTCCTGGCGTCCGACGACATCCCCGGATAGAACGCTTGACTGACAGGCATCGGTATACGGCAATGCGGGCAGATCCGCTCGTTCGGCCCTATCCGGCGCGCCAGGGCGCTTCCCTCCTGGCGTCCTCGTAGGACGGCCATGTTCGCTTGCATCGAAAACGTTCCACTCGCGGGAGCCCGCATTCCCGTGTCCTCCTCTCACTGTTCGTCTGGCAGCATCTGGCTGCTTGACTAAAAGTCCATCTCGCGAGCGGGAAAATAGCGGAAATAGAAAAATTTCCAAAAATAATTGCGGCGGGGTTGTTTACGTTATTCCGAGATCCGCGCGACCGCCTGCCAGGCCGCGAAGACGCTCACCATGGCGGCTGCCGGCAGATACATCCACCAGGCGGCTCCAAACGTGGCGGAGTGCTGCAAGTCCGCCAGCATACCCCCGAGGCTGGGTACTGCCCCGCTTATGCCCAAGCCAAGAAAAGACAGCGTCGCTTCGGCCAGGACGTATTTCGGGAGCAGGAGCATCGTCTGGGCGCGAAATAGGGGCGCTAATTGCGGCAAGACATGGTTGCGTAGCAGATACAGCGGGCCCGCGCCCAGCCGCCTGGCCACCTCGACGTACTCCCGCTCCCTGGCCGTCAGGATGGCGCCGCGAATCAACCGCGCCGGCCTTGCCCAGCCCACCGCGCCGGCGAACCCGGCAAAGAGCAGCACCGCCTGCCATGGCGGCAGATCCAGTGGCAGAAAGGCCCGCGCCGCCAGCAGCAGATAGAGCCAGGGGAGCGACAGAAACAACTCCGACATCCGCAGGAATACCGCGTCCACCCAACCGCCCGCCCAGCCCGCCAGCACGCCGGCCACCGTGCCCGTGACCAATGCCAGTGCCGCCGCCGCCAGCGAGGAACTCAGCGAAAATCGCAGCGCGAACAAAAGCCGCGACAGTTGGTCGCGCCCCAACTCGTCGGATCCAAGAAGGAATCGCGGCTCGCCTGCCGTCCCCAACAGGGCCGGGGCCTGGTTAACCGCCTCGCGATGTTGCGCGGTGGGGTCGAAGGGCGCCAGCCACCCCGCAAGCAACGCCGCTAAGTGCACCACTACGAGCCACGTCACCGCCAGCCACGGGTACCGCCTCTTCATCGCGCCTCCGTCCGGATGCGCGGATCGGCGCCCAGCAGCAGCATGTCTCCCACCAGTCCCCCGCCCGCCGCCGCCATCGCCGACACCACCGTGGCGCCCACCACCACGGCGGCGTCCCGCGCCTGAATGGCGTCCACCAACAGGCTTCCCAGTCCCGGCCAACCCAGAATCACCTCCACAACCAGCGAACTGCTCAGCAGGCTGCCCAGCGAGAGCCCGAACAGCGATAGCAGCGCGTTCGCCGCGGCCGGCAGCGCGTAACGAAACAGTAGCCGGCGGCGGGGGATGCCGTTCGCCCTGGCCGCCTGCAGGAATCGCGCTTCCAGCGCGTCCGCCATTGCCGTGCGTGCGTGCAGAAACACCGCCGGAAAGGCGGTCAGCGCCAGACACGCCGCCGGCGGAAGCAGGTGCGCCGCCAGATCCCGCAGTTTATCCGCCGCGGTGAACTTCTCAAATCCAATCGAAGTCATTCCACCAGTGGGAAACAGTCCAGTGCGCACCGCGAGCGACAACAAAAGCAGAGCCACCAGCAGATCGGGTAGGGACAGCAGCAGCGCCGGCGCCAGTCCGCCGATCGTTCGCACCCATCGCGAGCGGCTGGCGGCAACCAGCACACCCGCCGCCACCGCCACCGGCCAGGTAAGCAGCAACGCACTGCCGGTGAGCAGCAGCGTGTTTCCCGCGCGTTCCCACAATAGTTCCGAGACGGGGCGTCCGTATTGGAACGAAGTACCCCAGGTGCCGTTGGCCACCGCCCCCAGCCACTTGCCGTAACGCACCGGCAGAGGGCGCTCCAAGTCGAACTGCTCGCCCACCGCACGGACGGATACGGCGCTCATTTGTGTGCCGGCCTGGATGCCCGTCAGGTAATTCCCGGGCGCGGCCTCTAAAAACAGGAAGCAAAGTAGCGACGTGCCGAGAGCCAGCAGTGGCAGGTGGAGTAGCCGGCCCAGCACGCTTCTCACGAGATTCTCGCCAGTGCGCCGCCCGTGCCCATCTGTCCGGCCTCCAGAAACACCATGCGGCAGCCCACCGCTTCGGCTATACCAAGATCGTGCAGAAGCAGTACCAGCGCCATTCCAGTGCGCTGCCGCTCCGCCAGCAGTACGGATAGCAATTCCCGCTGCACCGGCAGGTCGAGGGACGACAAACTCTCATCGAGAATGAGAACCCGCGGGCGGCTGGCCAGAGCGCGGGCGATCGCTACCCTCTGCCGTTGCCCCCCACTGAGTTCGGCTGGAAAGCGGCCGGCCAGTTCGGCGGAAATGCCGGCCGTCTCCATCCAATCCGCCACCGATGGACCCCCGCTAGAGAAGCGGCGCAGTTGCAAAGGCTCGCCAATAATCCCGGCCACGGTGTGACGCGGATTCATGGCAAGCAAGGCGTCCGGAAATACATACTGCACGTCGAATGGGTCCAGGCCAAAGCGCTCGACGCGTCCCTCGGTGGGCTGCTCGATTCCAGCCAGACAGCGCCCCAGCGTGCTTTTGCCGGAGCCGGAGGGCCCGGCCACCGCCAGCACTTCTCCCTCCCGAATGGAAACGTCGATGTCTCGCAGTCCCGCCACGCGCTGCGCAGGCCCCCACAACCCGCTCCTGTTCGTGTACGTGCGGCCAAGCCCGCTGGCCCGCAACACCACCTTCCCCTGCTGACTGGAAAAACACGCACGCGCGCCGCCCCGCTGATGCCCTAGCATTTGCTGCGTGAATGGCCGCTGCGGCCGCCCGAAGACTTCCCGTACCGTGCCCGATTCCACCACCTCCCCGTCCGACAGCACAATCACGCGATCCGCTAGTTGTTCGACTAAGGCTGGATTATGCGTGATTAACAAAAGGGAGCGGCCGAATCTGGTTTTCCAATCGCGCAGTACCTGCACGACTTCCCGCTCCAGTTGCACGTCGAGGGCGCTCGTCGGTTCATCGGCGACCAGGATGTCCGGCTCGCACGCCAAGGCCTGCGCCAGCGCCGCCCGCTGCCGCTCCCCGCTACTCAACTGATGCGGATACGCTCTCAGATTGCGTTTCGTGGGCGATAATCCCAACTGTGACAGAATGTGCGCGACACGCTTTTCCATTTCCGCGGCCGTCAGATGGAAATGTGCCGCCAACACTTCGCGAATCTGGTCCTCGACGCGCAGCAAAGGATGCAGCGCGCTAGCCGGTTCCTGGCACAGCAGCGCGATCTCACGGCCGCGAATCTTCCGTAATTCCCTCTCACTTAGCCCGGTGATCTGTCTTCCGCGCAGCCGCACTGTGCCGGATTGCTTCACTTCGGGCGGATGCAGTTGCAGCAACGTCCAGGCTAATGTCGACTTTCCGCATCCGGACGGTCCCAATAGAGCCACTGCTTCCGCGGACCCAACTCTCAATTGGATGTCACGTAGAACCGGTGACGCACTGCGCGGGTAGGTGATCGAGACGCCCGTGGTTTCGAGAATCGGCTGCACCGGGACCCCCTGGGACGTACTAGAACAACGTGAGACTAGCACCTGCGGAGTACGGAGACAATCAGGAGAAAGCCGTACATTGTCGCCGTTTAGTACCCCGCGCTAGTATCGATGGGCTAAGGCGGGTTCCAGTACCTCTGGTTCATTCCAAAAGCTGTACGTTTAGATCCATAAAGGTTTAGGGAAGTTTGTAATCCGCTACGGTTTATCTCCAATTTTTAGGGGAAACGTAAATCAATGTGTCCGGAAAATACTGCAATTGTCGTTGATTGGCTCTCCCGTCGCGGACTGCTGGCAATCGCCGCCGGTGCAATGTCCCGAACCGCACGCGCGGCCAACGCCCGCTGCGGCCAAGCCTCCCACGGCGGCCGCCTGGTGGTAGCCCTGCGATCCGAGCCGAAAACCCTGAACCCCGTCACTGCGCTCGATGCGATCTCACGTTCCGTAATCGAGAGAATCACCGCCGGCCTGCTGCAAATTGCCCGCGATACCCAGCAGGTGATGCCGGCTCTCGCAACGTCCTGGGCTGCCTCAAGCGATGGGAAGCGCTACACACTCTCACTTCGGCGCGGCGTGATGTTCTCCGATGGGGCGCCGTTCACCGCCGGCGATGTTGTGTTCTCCTTTCAGGTTTACCTGGACGAGACGCTCCGATCGCCGCAGCGGGATCTGCTGCTGGTGGGAGGCGTTCCGATCGAAGTCAGGAAAAAAGACTCCCATACGGTAGAGTTTCATCTGAGCCAGCCCTACGGCGCGGGGGCGCGGCTATTCGACGGTATTGCCATGCTGCCGCGACACTACCTGGAGCCGGCCTACCGGGAGGGGAGGCTGGCGGAGATGGGGACACTTTCGGCGGCGCTGGCCGCCGTGCCGGGGCTGGGTCCCTTCATTTTCGGAGAATATTTGCCGGGGCAGCGTCTGGTTCTGCGGAGGAACCCACACTATTGGGCGACCAACGCCTGTGGCGCCAGACTGCCCTACCTGGAGGAATTGGTCTTCGTCTTTAGCGGCAGCGAGGCCGGCCAGGTGCGCGGTTTTCAGGCGGGCGAGGCGGATGTCGTCAGCCGCTTCAGCCCGGCCAGCTACACGGCGCTGGAGCGGGAGGGCGCCCGGCGCGGCTACCGCGTGGCCGATCTTGGTCCCGGCCTGGAGCACCATTTCCTGGTCTTTAACCTCAACGATACGCGCGGACGCAATTTGCCGCAGATCGAAAGGCGTCAGAAATGGTTTCGCATTCCCGCCTTTCGCCAGGCGCTTGGGCTCGCTTCCGATAAAGACGCCATTGTAAGGCTCGTGTTTCAAGGGCGTGCCTCGGCGCTGGCGTCTCACGTAACCCCCGGTAACGCGCGCTGGTTGAACGGAAAACTGGCGCCCACGCAGCGGAACATTCCAGCGGCCCGGGCCAAGCTGGCCGCGGCTGGCTTCTCCTGGAGCATGGATGGGGCGCTGCTGGATGCGCGGGGCGAGCCGGTGGAGTTCACGATTCTCGTCACGGCGGGCAACGCGCAGCGGGCGCGCATGGCGGCTATTCTCGAGCAAGACTGGAAGCAACTTGGGATGCGCGTGCAGACCGTGCCGCTGGAAGCTCGCGCCGCGCTGGACCGCGTCTTCCGCACCTTCGACTACGACACCGCCATCATGGCACTGGCCGGCGGCGATGCCGACCCGAACGCGGAAATGAATGTTTGGACTTTGCGGGGCAGCACGCATCTTTGGAACCTCACCGCCGGGGCCGGCGGCCCCACCGAGCCTTGGGAGATCGAGATCGACCAACTCATGCGGCGGCAACTGGTGATGGCCGATCCGGCCAAGCGCAAGCAGGCCTACGACCGTGTGCAGGAACTGGTGGCCGCCCACCTGCCCATACTCCCCCTGGTGGCCCCACATGTGTTGGTGGGGGCCCGCGCCAACCTCGGGAACTTCCGTCCCGCCGTGGTGGGCGACCATGCGCTGTGGAACGCCGCCGAACTCTATCTCGCCGGGGAACGCTAAATGCAATTGTTGTCCCGTATCTATCCGGAAGAGCCGCGCAGCAGTTGGTCCGACGAACGGTTGGTCGACGAATGCCGCCGCGGGAACGCAGAGGCCTGGAATGCCCTGGTGGAAAAGTATAAGGCTCTGATCTACTCGGTGCCGGTGCGCTTCGGGCTGTCGCCCGAGGACGCCACCGACGTCTTTCAGGAGGTTTGCTTCAGCCTGCTAACCGAGATGAAGACGATCGAGAAACCACGGGCGCTGCCGGCTTGGCTGGCGCATACGGCCTGGCATAAATGCCTGCATTGGTCGCGCCAGCAACGCCGCTATGTGGAATGGACCGGCGACGGCCACGGCGATACGGCGCCCGCCGATGGGAAGGCGTTGCCGGAAGCCGAACTACAGGCCCTCGAACAGGCGCAAACCTTGCGGGATACCATCGGCGGCTTGCCGCGGCGTTGCATCGAGCTCATCCGGATGCTCTTCTACGAAACGCCGCCCGTGCCCTACCAGGAGGTGGCGGCGCGGCTCGGGCTGGCGGTTGGCTCGATTGGCTTCACCCGGCTCCGGTGCCTGGACCAACTGAAGCGCGGCCTGGATGAAAAGGGGTTTCGCTAGATGGTGGACTCCTTAGACCTCCCCATCGCCGATCTGCTCGGGTTGGCCACCGACGCCAGCCGCGAGGCGTTTGTCGACCGCCATGCCCGGCTGATCGACCCGGCGGTGGTGGTACGGCTGGCCGAGGAAGTGCGGAGGCACGTACGGGTGGACACACAACAGGCCTTACGGCTTGCC
The DNA here is from genome assembly GCA_964385495.1 of uncultured Candidatus Solibacter sp. Classification (GTDB taxonomy): domain Bacteria; phylum Acidobacteriota; class Terriglobia; order Bryobacterales; family Bryobacteraceae; genus CADEFT01. Next base: position 38,337 of record CAYLPH010000047.1, on the reverse strand, counting down.
GAAGCGGGGATCGCCATCGCTCGCCGCACCGAAGACCGCACGGCCCGCGCTCTGGCCGCCCGCGCCAAAGCCAACGCCCTTTATATGCTCGGGCAGAACCAGGCCGCGGTGAACCTCCACGATAGCGCCATCGCGCTGCTGGAAGAGGCTGGAAACCGCGAGGAACTGGGACGCTCGCTGAGTGCTTCGCTGCAGCCGCTGGCCCTGCTTGGCCTCTATGACCGCGCCTTCGACCACGCCCGCCGCGCCCGTGAGATCTTCTCCGGACAGGGCGACGCGCTCCGGCTGGCCCGTCTCGAAATCAATTTCGCCAACATCCTCCACCGGCAGGACCGCTTCGTCGAGGCTTTGGCCGCCTATCGCAGCGCGCTGAACACGCTCTGGCCGGACAAGGATACCGAGGGGATCGCGGTCGTGCTGCACAATATCGCGGTCTGCCTGATCGCGCTCGACGACTTCCGCGAGGCAATGGCCACCTACGGGAAGGCCCGCGATTTCTGCCAGGCCCACCAGATGCCGCTCCTGGTACTCCAGGCCGACTATAACATCGCTTCTCTGTACTACCAGCGCGGGGAATATGGCCGCGCCATTGCCAGCCTGAACCAGACGCGCCGCCTGTGCGAGGCCAACGGCGACACGCAGCACCAGGCGTTGTGTCTGCTGGACCTGGCCGGCATCTATTTGGAACTGAATCTCCCCGCCGACGCCGAGCGCGCCGCCGAGGAAGGCTTCCAGCACTTCGAGCGCCTCGAGATGGGCTATGAGGCCGCCAAGTGCCTGGTGGAGCGGGCCATTGCCTTAGGCCGCAAGGGCAAGCATCCGGCTGCCCTCCAGTTGTTCGAGGAGGCCCGCCTGCGCTTCGCCCGCGAACAGAACCGCGCCTGGCACTTCCTCATCGACCTCTATCAGGCCCTGCTGCACGCCGATTGCCGCCGTTGGGACGAGGCGCGCCTGCTGGCTTCATCGGCGCTGCCCTTCTTCCTCGACGCCTCGCTGCTGGGCAAAGCGGTTGTCTGCCAGTTGCTGCTGGCCCGCGCCGCACTGGAAACGGGCGATAGGCAAGGGGCGGAGACGGCCTGCCGTCACGCGCTCGAGATCGCCATACAACTCGATTCGCCCAGCCTGCTCTACCAGTCCCATGCCCTGCTCGGCCGTATTCTGGAGGCTTCCGGCCGTGCCGCCGAAGCGTGGGAGGTGTATGAAGCCGCCTGCCGCGAGACCGAACTTCTGCGCGCCTCGCTCGCGGCGGAAGAACAGAAGATCGCCTTCCTCGCCAACAAGACCGAGGTCTGCGAGCGGCTGGTCGCGCTGGCGGCGGGCGGCCTCGCCGGCTCTTTCTCCAGTCCCGCCGAAGGCGCCTTCCACTTTATGGAGCAGGCGCGTTGCCGGACGCTTCTCGACCTGCTCCACGGCCCCAAGACGGGGCCTTCCGATGCCCCGACGGGCTCGGAATATGGGGAAAGTCTGGGCGAGTTGCGCCGGGAACTGCATTGGTACCGCTCCCGCCTGGAACAGGAGGAGTTCGGGAACGCCCCCGCCGCTCCCGAACGGCTGGCGGAGTTGCGCCGCCAAGCCCGGCAACGCGAACGGGAACTGCTACGCCTGCTGCGCGAAGATCCCTCGCGGGAGCCTTCCCTGGCTGCCTCCCGGGTCGCTTCCCTCTCCGAGACCCAGGCCGCCCTACCCGCCCATTCCGTGTTGATCGCCTACTTCCGCACCGGCAGCCACTGGACCGCCGCCGCCGTTACCGCAAACTCGGTGGTAACCGTTCCGGTGGGCGATGCCGCGGCGGTCACCCACGCCCTCCGGTGCGTGCGCTTTCAGTTCGACCGGCTGCGGCTGAGCGCGCCGGATGCCGCCGCGGAGGCTACCTCGCTCGCTGTCGCCCAGACCCATTTGGCTACGCTCCATGACGAACTGATTGAGCCGCTGCGCGCCCACCTGCAAGGAGCCCGGCATCTCATTCTGGTTCCCCACGACCTGCTGAATGCCGTCCCTTTCCACGCTCTATATAACGCCGGGCGATACCTGTTGGACGACTATGCCGTCTCCTACGTGCCAAGCGCCAGCCTGCTGGCCTTCGGCGCGCAACGCCCTCGACCGCCGCGAACCCGGTCTCTCGTTCTCGGAGTTGCCGATGGACGGGCCCCGCGGATCGACGAGGAAGTAGAGGCGGTGGCCAGCCTCTTGGGCGACGCGGAAGTCCACCTCGGGCCGCATGCCACCGCGGCGGTCCTGCGCGGCCGCGGCCCCGGTTGCCGCTATATCCACATCGCCTCCCATGGCCACTTCCGGCCAGACAACCCGATGTTCTCGGGCGTCCGGTTGGGCGATGGCGACCTGGACGTCCACGACCTCTACCGGCTGAACGTCGATGCCGGCCTGGTTACCCTGAGCGGCTGCGGGACGGCCCTCCATGTCCTGGCTAAGGGCGACGAGCGGCTGGGGATCGAGCGAGCGCTGCTGCTGGCCGGCGCACGGTCCGTGCTGCTCAGCATGTGGGACGTCCACGATGCCTGTTCGGCCGTCCTGCTGCCGGAGTTCTATCGTGGCTTGGCCGCCGGCCTGGACAAGGCCGAAGCCCTCCGCCGCGCCCAAATCCTTATCCGCGGCCAATTCCCGCATCCAGCCTGCTGGGGCTCCTTCGCGTTAACGGGCGACGCTTCGGCTGAACCTTCGCCGGAAAATCCGCGCCAGGGTATATCAAATCGCCTTCTTGCTGGCCTTTCAAGACAAGATGACACTCATGGATAACCATTTCAAACAGCAGGAATGGATCGACTACGTTCGGGGCGTGCTCCGGCCGGATCGCGCCGGAATCCTTGCCTCGCATCTGCGCGAAGGCTGCACACACTGCTCGCAAACGGTAGGGGTCTGGCGCAACGTCGCCTTGCAGTCGCAACGAGAACCGCTTTACCAGCCGCCCGAGCGGGCGGTCCAGGAAGCCAAAGCGTTGTTCCAACTGCACCACTTGCCGCTTCGCGGTTGGCCCGTCCGGCTGGCCGAGATTCTATACGATTCGATGCTCCAGCCCGCCCCCGCTGGCGTGCGTTCCTCCAACACGGCCGGCCGCCTCTTGGTCTCGCATGCCGATGGGTTGCGCATCGAAGTGTCGCTTACCCTCGATGCAGCTCAGGACGAAGTCTCCCTGTGCGGCCAGATCTTCGATCCCGCGAACCCGAAAGCCGACTTCACTGGCACACAAGTGATTCTGATACAAGATCATGCCGACTCGCAGGACACGGAGACTGGCCGCTACGGGGAGTTTTCGCTGTACGGAAAACCGGACCGCGCCGGGTGGCTGGTGATGGACGTAGAGGGCCGGAAGCCGATTGCCGTGACAGTACCTGCCGTTGGCGAGTCCTAAAGCAGAAACACTACCCCCAGTCCTCGGTGGTTTTGCCTCCGGCCCGGCTATTGACAACTGCACCAATTCGTCAAGTAATGGTGCTTAGGAATACAGTAATGAATCGATTAGTTGTTCTTCTGGTCCTCCTTACCGCGCCGGCTCTCACCGCCGTAGCCGAATCGCGATTCCTGGTTCGCACCGGCGATGGCCTGAATCGTTTACTCGGCGCCTGCCAGCTCACTGGCCTGTGCAGTGTGGTGCGCGCGGTGGATGGCTCGCTGGGAAACCTGTACCTGGTTCGAACGGTCGTAGACCTGCCGGCCATTCAGGTGACGCGGATCTTGCGGCTGTTGGCCAACATCGTCAGCGTGGAGCCGGATCTTTCGATTAGCCTCGGCGCTCCGGCGGTGCTCTCCCAGATTCCGCACGCATTGCTGCAGCAGGTCCCGGTGGATTTCCATGGTGCGACGGTCTGGAGTGGCTACGTCCACCAGATTCCGGCGGCGATCATTCGCCTGGCGGAGGCGCGGGCCCAATTTGGCGCTCTGGGGCGGGGGACCGTAGCCGTCATCGATACGGGGATCGACGGCAGCCACCCCGCTTTCGGCAACACCGTGCTGCCCGGCTACGACTTTCTGGCCAACCGTCCGGGAGCCAATGACGCCGAGGGCGGCGTGCAGCAATCCACCGCTGCGGTGTTGGATGGCGGCCAGCCGGGTTTGGTGAACAGCGCCATGGCTGCGGTGCTGAGCTTGCCGCTGCTTTCGGCGTTGTCGGGCCCCAACTACGCAGCCTACGGGCACGGCACCGCGGTGGCGGGCGTGATTCACATGATTGCCCCGCGCGCCCAACTGCTGCCGCTGCGGGCCTTTCGCCCCAACGGCACCGGTTACCTCTCCGATGTGCTTCGCGGCATCTACTATGCCACGCAGAACAACGCCCAGATCGTGAATATGAGCTTCAGTTTCGTGGCGAGTTCCGCCGAACTGGCCCGCGCGGTGGAATACGGACAACAGCAAGGCGTGGTGATGGTGGCCTCGGCCGGCAACAACAACAGCAGCGCGCCGAGCTATCCAGCCGCGCTGCCGGGGGTGATCGGGGTCGGTTCCACCAACAATTTCGACCAGCGCTCGTCCTTCTCCAACTATGGGCCCAGCCTGGTGTGGGTGGCGGCCCCCGGCGAACAGGTGGTGACGACGTACCCGAACGGGACCTATGCGGCGGTTTCCGGGACTTCGTTCAGCGCCCCCATGGTAGCGGGCACGGTGGCCTTGCTGCTGGATCGCGGCCGCCCCGTAAATCAGAATCAGGCCCGCGATGTCCTTCGCGAATCGATACCCATCTCCGTGCAGATGGGGCAGGGACGTCTGGACGTCTCGCGCGCTTTGGGTAAATGGTTCGTCTCCTGGTAAGTAACCGGGAGTCCCGGTTGCTCCCCGGCTCGACTTTCTTTCCCAGCTTGACGGAATCGCCAACTATCTAAATCGCTTCGCTTATCCCGCTTTCGATAGCGAAGGAGAGATAGATGGGCCCACCAAGCACCTTTGTAGTCGCCGCGCGGCAGCGCTACCAGGCGGTTACCGCGGCAGCACAACCCCTGCTGCAAAAGCCCGCCCGCGACCTGTCGCGCGCGGAGGCCTGGATTCTGATCGAGTTCCACGTCTTTAACGGGCAGATGAACCTTGTCAATGGCTTCGGAAACGGAAACGAGGACCGCGTGCGCGTCGGCACCTCTCTCGCCGAGGTTCAGTTCCTCCAGCAGGACGATACCGGCCACTCGCTGCGGTGGGGATCCGGGACGCCAGCCAAGACACTATCGTTTGAACCCACGCCGCAGTTTGCGATCGTGCTTTACAGGTTAGCCGTGTGGCTCAGAACGCGTTGGGCCACTTCCACGATTATCTGGGGCGGCATCGGCGGGGCAAGAGACGGCAGAAATTGCCACGTTGGCGGCCATTGCGTCGATTTCTACGGCGCTACAACCGGACGCGGTGGTGTCTTCGATGTTGCGCGCGATTGGTCGTCCCAACCGGTATATGCAAACGATGGCTCGCTTCACCCTAAGAAGGGTAACGACGCTTGGGGAAATGCCACCCGAACCACTTACAGACTGCGGAAGACCAGGGACGTGGAGGAGCGGCTGAAAACCGACAAGCGGTATTGGAACCCTCGCGCCCGCGACTTCTTCCTTGACGTGTTCCAGTTCATCGCCGCCGAGTGCAACAACAGCGGCGATAGCTCCGTCGCGGACATGAGCGGCGGTGCGCAGTTGAAGCTTGGCGTCACTAAGTATCCGGATTACCCTCTGCCGGAGGGGCGTGGCGGACGGCGCGCCCATTGGGACCACCTGCATTTTCAGCTAGGTCAAGCATTCTATTAAGGATTGCCGCGCCTGCCGCATCACCGCCCGAGAAACGAGGCGTCGACCTTCGCATTGACGGCGTTCGCTTCCACCCGGCGCATGGCGTAGATCTCCCGTGCCCGCTCCCCGGCCTGTTTGGCCTCCTCGCGTTTCCCCAGCTTCTTCAGCACCTCGGAGCGCGACACTAGAATCCGCGCCAGAATCTGATGCTCGGATCCCCAAACGCGCGAGGCGATCCGTTCCGCCTCGGCCAGCGCCCGATCCGCTTCTCCCTCGCGTTTCGTCTTGCTGTACACCGCGGCGATTCCCACGAGCTCCGGGACTCGCCCCGCGCAATCGGGACCGGCCACTCGCGCGTACAACCGCCCGGCGTGGCCGTAAGCATCGAGGGCGGCCGCATACTGTCGTTTCCGGTAGGCGACCGCGCCAACGATAAGATACATATCGGCCCGCAGGGCCGGGACGCTGCGCTCGTCGGCAAGTTGCAGAGCGCCCTCCAATATCGCCGCCGCTTCGTCCAACTTGCCGCGCTCGGTCAGCACTCCCGCCAGCCGCGATAGCAACATTCCCACCTCCGGCGCCTTAGGACCGAAGCTGTCCACGGCCATCGCCAATGCCTTCCGCCGAAGAGCCTCCAACTCCGCCGTGTGCCCTTGTGTAGCTTGGTAGAGGATTGACAGGCGGTCCAGAGTCATTGCTGTCCGGTGTTGGCTGCCCGGCAGCCGGCTGGAAAGGGCCAGAGCCTCGCGGAGTGCCTTCTCCGCCCGCAGATACTCGCCAGTTTGGCAAAGCAGAAATCCCAGCCCATTGAGACTGTCGGCCAGCCGTTCATCTCCATCCACCGAACGCCGGGCCTCTTCCACGGCCTGCATCGCCAATGGCACGGCCGCCCGAAACTCACCTTTCGTCGAGAGCCGGGAAACTTCCGTCATTAGAGAAGCCCATACGTCCCCGCCGGCGGTAGCCGCCGGGGATTGCAGGCTGAGTGCGATCAACACGGTCAACAGTAGCTTCACGTTATTCCTCCGATCGCACCCGTGCATCAGGGAATCAGCACCCGGCGGGTGATCTGGCCGTTGCTCTCCCAGTAGGTCCTCTTGCCGGTCAGCAACGGATCGTCTGGAGCGGGCTGCACATTGCCTTCCAGATCAATGGCGCGCGAGCGAATGGTGTGTTCCCCGGCCGCGGGCGTCCCCCAGTCGACATTCCAGAACCGCCAGGCAAATCGCCGGGATTGCGGCGTCACCGTGCTATCGAGCGCGGCCGGCTGCCAGGGACCGTTGTCGATCTGAACCTCCACCGCCGCGACCGGCGCACCCCAGGCGGCGCCCATAATCGTGTATCTACCGCCTGACCGCGTGACCTTCGCCGGCGCCGACTTCAACCGCGCCCGTCCAACCGTCGTGAACGTCCACACTGCCTGCCCGTCGCGGCGTGCTTCCCTCACCGTGACGTAATCCCGGGCCATGAAGCGTCCCGTATAGCGGCGGTCGGTCACTTCGATCCGAGTCAGCCACTTTACGTTCGCCACGCCGTACCAGCCCGGCGCGATCAGGCGTAGCGGAAAGCCATGATCGGCCGGCAGCGGCCCGTTGTTCATGCGGTAACAGAGGAGGTTCTCGCGGCTCAACGCCTCCTGAAGCGACATGCTGCGGGCGAACTGCTCGGTGATCTTCAAGTCCAGGCCGCCACCGGCGTCCGGTTGTACCGTCCCCGATTGCCCCCCGCTGAGAATTCCCGAGTTGTCACCGACGGTGACCTCCCCGCGATCCATTCCCCAGAAGATGACTTCGGTTGCCCCGTCCAGAATGTTCGCTTGTTCCAACAGAGGAGCCAGCCGTGCGCCGCCCCATTTCGCGTTCCCGATCCCCCCAATGAAGAAAGGAATTCCGGTGTTGCCGGAACACTCAAGAGTAAAGTCCACCTCATGGAGCGGCCGCGCCTTGATGTCGGCGATGGTCAAAGTCCGCGGACGAGCCACCATTCCGCCAATCTCCAACTTCCAGGTGGCTTCGTTCAGTCCCGAGGGCACGCCGTAATGCGCCACATTGAAGAAGTTAGTCGCGGGCGTCGTCCAACTGTTCAGCGTCTGCCAGTCCAGCAGCTTTCCTACTACATCTGGAGGGGCGGGGTTGGGCGGCGGCTGGTCGAGCCACGGCACTAGCTCCCCGGAAGTCTGTCCAAAAGCCTGTTGCGGGCCGGCCACCTGCATGACGGAAAGTCCCGCCAAAGCCGTAGCTCCACCCTTCAACAAACTGCGTCTGGAACCGTCCCAATGCGACATTCCCTATCTCCTTGGCTATCACTGGGGTTTATTGCGCCATAAATCCGAAGCTGGCGGCTCCCAGTGGAATTCGATTTCGTACGGACAGATTGCTACGCCCGGTCCAGTTTGAGGAGTCAATAGGGGTCTTGAAGCGGTTACGGTAACGCGTTTTAGCGTTGCAACCGCCGGTTTTGTAGGGGATACTTCCGCAGGGGGATGCTGGAATGGTTGTTACTAACGAAGAATTGGCGCGGGCGGCCGCTGGGCGAGTGCTACAGTCGAAGTACTTCAACCAGGCCGAAAGCCTGTCCAATCTGCTGCGGTATCTGGTGGAGGAGACCCTGGCAGGCCGTGGCGGCACCATTAAAGAATTGACTGTCGGGACCGAGGTGTTCGGCCGGGGTGCGGCGTTTGACCCGAAGACCGATGGCATCGTTCGCGTACAGGCGTCCCGTCTGCGCGGGAAGCTCCGTGACTACTACGCCGCCGAAGGCCAGCACGACGAGATCATCATCTCCGTACCGCCTGGAGGTTATGCGGTTGAGTTTCTTCCCAAATCCAAACCGGAGGCTCCGGCACCGGCGGCGGTCGTGGTCCGGCCTTGGGTCAGGTTTGGCGTGGCTGCCGGGATCCTGGTAGCGGCGGTGGCGATGGCAATGGCGGTGGGCAACTTATGGAGAACGCCAGCGTCGCGGATTGAAGCCATTGCCGTGCTCCCGTTCCGCAACCTCACCGGCGACCCGGCCCAGGACTACCTCGCCGATGGCCTCACCGACATGTTGATCACCGATCTCGGGAAGATTCCCGGCTTACGTGTCATCTCGCGCACGACCTCCATGACCTTCGCCGGTTCGAAGAAACCCCTCACCGCCGTCGCCCGCGAGTTGAAGGTGGACGCGCTCGTGGAGGGGTCGATGAGCCGCCTGTCCGATAACATCCGCGTGAATGTGAATCTTATCGAGACCAAAGACCGGGAGCGGAATCTCTGGAGCAGGACCCTGGAACATGGCGATCGTGATTTTGCCGGTCTGCAGGGAGCCCTCGGCCGGCAGGTGTCGGCGCAGATCCAGCCTGGCGCCAACCCACCGCCATTGACTCCCACTGCCCCGCACCCGGAAGCTTACGTTGCTTATCTCAAGGGACGACATCTGACAAACCGGGGAACGGAAGCCGACATCCGCCAAGGATTGGAGTGGTATAGCAAGGCGGTGGCACTGGATCCGCAACTGGCATCGGCCAAATCCAGCCAGGCGCATGCCTTGGTCACCCTTAGCGACTTCTTTATGTCGCCAGCCGAAGCACTTCCCCGGGCCAAAGTTGCCGCGGTGGAGGCGGTTGGCATCGACCCTTATCTGGCGGACGCCCAGGCCGCCCGCGGCGCCACGGCGCTCTTCCTCGACCATGACGCGCAAGCTGCCGAAACCCACCTACGCAAGGCACTGGCGTTGAATCCGAATTCGGCGGAAGCCCATGTCATGTTCGCCGTCCTGTGTGGAGCCATGGGGCGCTTCGATGAAGCGGTGGCGGCAGCCCGCCGCGCCGTGCAACTCGACCCTCTCTCCGCAAATTCGCATGCCTGGCTCCAGTGGATCCTGTTGGTGGCCGGGCGCTACCAGGAGGTGGAGGAAGTGGGTCGCGCTGCCCTGCAACTTTTCCCCGATGCTCCTCTGGTGAATCTATGGACCGGTGGTTCGTTCGCGATGCGCGGCGACCACCAGTTGGGAGTTCCTTTCTTCGAGAACGCCGCCAAGTTCGATCAGATTCCGATGATGCCGCTCTTTCTGGGACTGATGCGGGCTGTAAACAACGACAAGTCCGGGGCGCGGCGGTTTCTCGCCGAGGCGCACAAAATCGGCGAGCGGCGCCACATCTGCTCTTACGAAGTGGCCTCGCTTCACTCCGTTCTCGGAGAGATGGATGAAGCCTACGAATGGATGGAACGGAGTCTGGTCGAACGCTCGCTTTGCCTGACATGGCTCATGACGGAGCCCTGGATGAAGTCGTTCCGCGCCGATCCCAGGTTCCCGAAACTGGCCGCGAAGGTTGGACTTTGGAATAAGGTCCGGTCGTTCTGACAGTATGCGCGGGCCGATACACCCTACTACTCTTTCAGGAGTTCGAAGCCTGCCTCTACGAAATGCTTATCGAAAGCAAACGCCGTGGAGCAACCTTCCGCCCGCATCGTTGCGAAACTGGAACAATCCACTAAACTCAGCTTCCGGCGCCGTGCCGCGAACAGCCCAACCACCGCTTGGTGGTGTAAACGAGCATCCACCCAGCGAATCTCTATAAACGGCAAAACACGCTCATGGAGGTCTGTCAAGATGTCGAAACCAAACCGGTTCTGCACAAGCGCGCTCGCTTCCAGAACGACATAATTTGTGGTGAACAAATGGCTTCGCTCGCGCAGCAGCCGAACCAAAATCGACTTGGCTAAGCCATGGTTCTCGTCATCCAAATCCACAAGTGCGTAGAGAGCCGAAGTATCAACGAAGGTCATCAATCGAGAACCGTCGCCGCATAGTAATCATCGTGGTTCCGGCTGACGTCAGACTTCCCAGAACCTTTGCGTCCTAGAACAGCCATGGTCGCCTCAATCAGCGCCTCCCGGTTCTCCTCCCTATTCCGCTCCACAAACTCATCCACACTCCGCCGGATAAGGTCCGCCACCGACGTTCCCCGCTCCGCCGACATCTTCCGCAGCGTCGCTGCCTGCTCCGCCGTAAGCTGGATCTGGGTGCGCACCATCATGCTTACAGCATACCAGTACGGGATTACACGCTCTGGCTAATGCCGAACCCCTGTACTATTTGTCTCGCTAATCAACAGCGCTCGCGCTTATCCTCCCCGCAAAAACTATAAATTTGCCAAATCTTAAGCCATGCTGCATAATCCTATGTATCTCACCGGGCAGAGTCACTGGCTGTCCCGGCTGGGACCCATCTACTGGAGTCTAGCGAACGGAGACCATGATGTCGCAAAGCACTCGCGTCTATATCTTTGACACGACCTTACGCGATGGCGAGCAATCGCCGGGATGCAGCATGACGGTAAGCGAAAAGATGCGCCTCGCGCACAAGCTTACCGAGCTGGGAGTGGATACGCTTGAGGCAGGCTTCCCTATCGCCTCGGAAGGGGACTGGGAGGCGGTCCAGGCCGTCAGCCGCGAGTTCCGCGATGTCCAGGTGGCGGCCCTTGCCCGCGCCAACAAGCTCGATATCGAGCGGGCGGCCTCGGCGCTCCAGCCAGCCAAGAATCCCCGCATCCACACGTTCATCGCGACGAGCGACATTCATCTCAAGTATAAGTTAAAGAAATCGCGCCAGCAGGTTCTGGAAGAAGCAGCTTCCGCGATTCGACTCGCCCGGCAATACGCCGATGACGTGGAGTTTTCCGCCGAAGACGCCACCCGTACCGACTGGGATTACCTGGAGCAGGTCTGCCACGCCGTGGTCGAAGCCGGCGCCCGCTGCGTCAACCTCCCGGACACGGTCGGCTTCTCGGTCCCCAGCGAATACGCGGAACTGATCCGCCGCATGGTCAAGGCTCTGGGCCCGGAAGTGATCGTCAGCGTACACTGTCACGACGACCTCGGTCTCGCCGTAGCCAACTCGATCGCCGCCGTCGAAGCCGGCGCCCGCCAGATCGAGTGCACCATCAACGGCATCGGCGAAAGGGCAGGGAACTGCTCCTTGGAAGAGGTGGTGATGGCCATGCGCGTCCGCCAGGACCGTCTGCCATACCACACCGCGATCGTACCGGAGCACATCTACGCCACCAGCCGCCTGCTGTCGTCAACCATCACGTTTGGCCCGCAACCAAACAAAGCCATCGTGGGGGACAACGCGTTTGCCCATGAGGCGGGCATCCACCAGGACGGCTATTTGAAGGAGAAGTCGACCTACGAGATTATCGATCCGAAGTCGGTGGGCGTCCCCGAAGCCAAGCTCGTCCTCGGCAAGCACAGCGGCCGCCACGCGCTCAAGCAGCGCTGCGAAGACCTGGGCTACGTGCTCACCAACGACGAGTTGAACCTGGTCTACCATAGGTTCACCGAACTCGCCGACCGCAAGAAGGGCCTCACCAACGAAGAGATTGCCGGCGTGGTGCGCGGCAATGTCGAACGCCTGGCCCTGGCCGCCGCGAACAAGTAGGCCGCCGCCCGTACAATATAGAGATCACATGCAACTGAATATTCTTACGCTGCCCGGCGACGGCATTGGCGTGGAAGTAACACGCGAAGCCGTCCGGGTCCTGAACGCTGTGTGCGATAAGTTCGGACACACGGCCAAGTTGAGCGAAGCCCTCCTCGGTGGAATCGCCATCCACAAGACCGGAACCCCATTCCCCGCCGAAACGGCCCGCCTATCGGTGGAAGCCGACGCGGTGCTGATGGGCGCCGTGGGCCTGCCGGAGTTCGATAACGTGGCCCCCGAACTGCGTCCCGAAAAGGGACTCCTCGGCATCCGCAAAACCATGGGCGTGTTCGCCAACCTGCGCCCCGTGCGCAGTTATAAGGCGCTGCTCAACTCCAGCCCGCTGAAGAACGACCGCATCGACGGCACGGACCTCATCATCGTGCGCGAACTGAACGGCGGCATCTATTACGGCGAGCCCCGCGGCATCTCCGGCTCCGGCGACCAGGAGCGCGGCACCAACACCATGACCTACACGCGCGCCGAAATCGCCCGCGTCACCCGCGTCGGCTTCAACCTCGCCCGCCAGCGGAAGAAGAAACTGACCAGCGTGGATAAGTCGAACGTGCTGGAGACGTCGCAGTTGTGGCGCCGCGTGGTGGTGGAAGTCGCCGCTGAATACCCCGACGTCGAACTTGATCACCTGCTGGTGGACAATTGCGCCATGCAGCTTGTCCTCAACCCCAAGCGCTTCGATGTCGTCGTCATGGAGAACATGTTCGGCGATATCCTCAGTGATGAAGGCGCGGTGCTCGCCGGCTCCATCGGCATGCTGCCCTCCGCCTCGCTCGGCGACAGGAAGCCCTCCGGCGCCTGGACCGGCCTCTATGAACCGGTACACGGCTCGGCCCCGGACATCGCCGGACAAAACAAAGCCAACCCGCTCGGCGCCATCGGCTCGGTGGCTGCCATGCTGGAATACAGCTTCGGTCTGAATAAGGAAGCGCAGGCGGTTTACCGCGCTGTGGAAGAAGTTCTAAACGCCGGAAAAGTCACGGCCGACCTGAAACCCCAAACCACTCCGCTCAGCACCGAGCAGGTGGGCCAAGCCGTCTGTGAGGCTCTGTAAGCATTCATGCCCAAAACCATCATTGAGAAGATCTGGGACAACCACGTCGTCCACCAGCAGGAGGGCAGCCCCAGCCTGATTTTCATCGACCTCCACCTGGTCCATGAGGTCACCTCGCCGCAGGCCTTCGCCGGCCTCCGCGGCCGGGGTCTGAAGGTGCGCCGCCCGGACCTGACCTTCGCCACCGTCGACCATAGCATCCCCACCACCGCCCGCAGCCTGCCCATCGTGGATACCATCGCCAAGGCGCAGGTGGAGCAACTCGAAGCCAATTGTAAGGAGTTCGGCATTCCGTGCCTCGGCTTCCAGCACCAGGATCAGGGGATCGTACACGTGATCGGGCCGGAAAAGGGGCTCACGCAACCTGGCCAGACCGTAGTCTGCGGCGACAGCCACACCGCCACCCACGGCGCCTTCGGCGCGCTCGCCTTCGGCATCGGCACCAGTGAAGTGGAACATGTGCTGGCCACGCAGTGCCTGTTGCAGCGTCCGTCAAAGACCTTCGAAGTCCGGGTGGACGGCGCGTTGAAGCCGGGCGTCTCGGCCAAGGACATCATTCTCGCCCTGTGTGCGAAGATCGGCGTCGGCGGCGGCACGGGCTGCGTCTTCGAATACCGCGGCTCCACCATCAGCGCGCTTTCGATGGAAGAGCGCATGACCGTGTGCAACATGTCGATTGAGGCCGGCGCCCGCGCCGGCCTGGTTGCGCCCGACGAGAAGACCTACCAGTTCCTGGCCGGCCGCCAATTCGCCCCCAAGGGTGCCGAGTGGGATGCCGCCGTGGCTCGCTGGAACGCGCTGCGTACCGACGAGGGCGCCACCTACGACCACAGCATCGCCATCGACGGGGCCGCGTTGGAACCGATGATTACTTTCGGCACCAACCCCGGCATGGGTATGGCCATCAGTGGAGCCATCCCGGACCCCGGCGCCGTGTCGGACCCCATGGAACGCGAGTCGCTGGCAAAGGCGCTGCGCTACATGGATCTGCAACCCGGTAAGCCGATCCTCGGCCAGAAGATCGACGTGGTCTTTATTGGAAGCTGCACCAACTCGCGCATGAGCGACCTGCGCGCCGCCGCCAGTGTGCTCAAAGGCCGCAAGGTGAATCCGAACGTGCGGGTGATGGTGGTCCCCGGCTCGATGGAGATCAAGCGCCAGGCGCAAGCCGAGGGTCTGGACCGGATCTTCAAGGAAGCCGGCGCCGAGTGGCGCGAGGCCGGCTGCTCCATGTGCATTGCCATGAATGGCGACCAGTTGGCGCCGGGCCAGTACAGCGTTTCCACCAGCAACCGTAATTTCGAAGGCAGGCAGGGCAAGGGCGGCCGGACGCTGCTCGCCAGCCCGCTGACCGCCGCCGCCAGCGCCGTCAACGGCGTCGTAACCGATGTGAGGACCCTGCTCTAATGACTAAGTTCACTACGTTCTCCAGCCAGTACGTGTCGATGCCGGTGGACAACATCGATACCGACCAGATCATCCCGGCGCGGTTCCTGAAGACGATTTCCAAGGCCGGCCTCGGCGACCAGTTGTTCAACGACTGGCGCTATGAGGCCGACGGCACGCCCAAGCCGGAGTTCATCTTGAACAAGCCGGAATCGAAGACCAAGCAGATCCTGCTGGCGGGCGATAACTTCGGCTGCGGCTCGTCGCGCGAGCATGCGCCGTGGGCATTGACGCAGTATGGGTTCCGGGCGGTGATCAGCACGTCGTTCGCGGATATCTTTAAGCAGAACTCGTTGAAGAACGCGCTGCTGCCGATTGTGGTCCCGCGGGAAGTGCATGCCGAGCTGTTCGCCAACCCGGATTGGACGCTGACCATTGATCTCGCTGCCCAGACTGTGGGTTTGCCGGATGGCCGCAAGCTGTCCTTCAGCGTCGATCCCTTCTCCCGGCACTGCTTATTAGAAGGGATTGACGAACTCGGCTATATCCAGCAACAGGAAGCCCACATCGCGGCGTTTGAAGCGCAGCGGGTGGGATCCATCAATACCTTGGCGTAAGCCCGGCCTCGAACGGAACTCGAATCGTAGGAGCGAACGAAAGCTAACTAAGGAGCGCTAATTTTGTCGCCGGATGTCGTCCGGGGCGATGGCTCTAAAGTCTTTCACGTTGAAGGTATAGATGCGGTCACATTCGGCCTTGCGGGCGCAGCGCAGGTGTAAGGCATCGTAGACCACCCCGCCAACCAAGCCCGCCTTAGCGCTGGCGTTCAAAACCTGCTTGTAGTCGTCGCCCGAAAGGGTCACCAGTTCGAAGTGTGGGGCGATGTTGTCTTCCAAAAAGCGACCGGCCTCTGCTGGGTGAACACGGGGACTAAACGGGGCGCGAGTCAGCACCGAATAGAACTCGGCCAAGCCGTGGGTGCTGATGCAGCCCCGCAGGCGTCCATCCTTGACATTGTTGACCAGATCGAAAGACTGGGCATGGTGCGGGTGCGCCTGAACGGAGGCGGCTACCAAGACATTGGTGTCGATGTAGACTTTCACAGGCCGGACAACTTCCGGATTCTGTCTTCGCGATCGTCGCGGACGGCTTGCAACACATCGAAGTGGGGCGGGACCTTTCCGGTATGAACCCAGAGGCCCTGTTTCTTAACCATCGACGGGCGGGCTTCGACTGGTTTGAGCATGATGCCTTCGGGCGTTTCTTCGACTTCGAGGTCGCTGCCCTCTTGAAAACCGAGCCGGTCCCGGACAGGCTTTGGCAAAATAACGCGACCGGCCTTATCCATTTTCAGTGTCATGCCACTTCAACATGGCACGTACCATCGCCTTTGGCAAGTCTGTCTGTCTATGCCACTGCGAGCTTCGCTTTGGACCAACCCACTGCTATGGTACTCGCCAGCCCATCGACGTCGTAATTTTCAAACGAATTGCTTACAGGGCGCTTCTGGAACTCCTCGAAGTCTCCCGGAATCTCCGGACTGAGGCGGGTCATCGCGAGGGTCGTTCCCAAGAAGAAGCCGGTGCCAAGGAACTTGGGGTCGCCCACCCGCAGCCAGATGCCGTGGGTGGCGCGACTGTGTTCCCTAATGGTTGGAATGACTTAGCCCGGTGTTCCCAGGGCTGCGAAAGCGGATCGGGCTATACTTGGACAATGGCAATTGGGCCGTAAGCGGCTGCGCTTACACTGGGCCGCAGGCTCGAGAGACCAAGCCAGGTGCTGACCCGCGAGGAGTTGCAGCTTCGCCTGTGGCGGCCGGACTACGTGGTGGCCGACGCCGAGCGCGGACTCAACAAAGCCATCAATCGATTGCGGGACGCGTTGGGCGACGATCCGGAGCACCCGCGGTGTATCGAGACTCTGCCGCAGCGCGGGTACCGATTCGTGGTCCCCGTTGAGCCCATGGATGCACCGTCCCGAACTGCCGCTGGACCTTGCCGTCGCCTCTTCGCCCTCCGCGGCCAACCCGGGCACGAACCGGCCACGGCGCCTGTTCCTGGCGGCTGGTGTGGCCGCGTTGCCGTAGGCCTACCTGACTTATAAACGGGCGGCGCTAGTCCCCGCCAACGAGTCGATTGCGGTGCTCCCCATCGAGAACCTCTCCGGCCGCGCTGAAGAAGAGTACGCGTTGGCGCCATCACGTTGCAGTTCGGCGATACTGGCGAATCCAGGACCGTTCAGGTCAGCGTTGTCGCTCCCAAGGACACTGCATTGCGGACAAATTCTACAACGTTGTCACATCACCAAGGGTGAAATTCGAGTCGATTCTGTACGGGCTAGCTGACAAGGCCGACACCCTGTCGCCGTCCTGGTCTACCGTTAGCCCTAGTGCTCTTGCGATATCCAACCCCTTGAACGTCCGCAGGATCACGGCTGCCGGACCCAGAGCGCTCGCGGAAATGCGCTCCTCTACGTATCTGCAGCGGTGGACTGACCGATACGCGTCCCGGTCAGGCGTTCCCGGATCGATCAGAATCCGCGGAGAGAAACCGATCATCTCGTTTGTCCGGCTCAGTTTCTCGATTTCTTTGTAATCGCTGGCCTCTTTGAATAACTCCAGTGGACCGAAGAACCGGATGATGGTTGCCTTATTTTCCGGTCGCTTCGCAAATGGAACCGTGCTCCTGACGCGGATTAGCTCCGTCACACTGGTTCCGCCCGCCACACGTGCCTGCAAAGACATTGAGATCGGTCCGGTGAGCGGGTAATCTCGATCAAGAAGGAATTGGCCAAGCATCTTGGGAAGGCCCAGAACCTCCCTGCCAGTGAAAGCCGAACTCTGATCGTCCACGAAGATAAACGGAATGAAGACGCCAAATTCCACAAACATGCCTCTGCGGAATCTTCGAACGGGAATCGCCAAAAGAAGTTCCTGCTGTGGAATCGCATGGACGTTCCAAGGCGGGGTGCGCGCACGCAGTTCCCGATAGTCCAACACCTCCAGCGTCACCGTATTGGACACCGGCTCAAAGGTCTCACCGCCGCTGTTCAGAAACTGGCGGCAAAGGGTGCGGATCTGGGGAAGGCCCGCGACGAGTGGGAAACCGAAGAGCCTGACGTCCGTTGCATCGTAAGGAGGCGGCGCTTGCATCCCGGCGATTGTCGGCTCATAGGGTAAGCGGGCCATGAGGTATTTCCTCTAGACTGGTCAGTATAACCGTTTCCGCGGTTCCCGGCCGCATCCCGGAGCGTTATCTTTGTGTGCCGCTGATACGAGGGCTCGGATTGCCCTGCAACGCCTGTTCCAGTGCAACTGTCTGGTGTTACAGCAACCCGAGCCAAGTGATTTACTTCTGAACCTGGAGAAATGGGATCGGGCCATTACCGCCCGTGTAAGTCGGCAGTACCCCATTCCACTTACTCAAAGCCTGCGCCTGCAGGTCCAGTTGCCGCCACGTCACCAGGTTTTGCGTGATCGAACTGGCCAGCGCTTGATTGGCCTTCGCCTCGCCTTCGGCCTGGGCGATGCGTTTCTTCGCCTCGGCTTCCGACTGCCGGATCTCGTTCTCCACTCGTAAAGCATTCTGGATCGCCTGCGCCTTCATATTGATGGAATCGATGACCTGCTGCGGCGGCCGGGGCGCGCCGATGAGTCCGAACTGCTCCAATTGCACGCCGACGGGTTCGACGGCCCTCTGCAGCTTGTCGCGGACTTCCGCCAGAAACGGGCCGTTGTCGCCCATCACCTGCTCGATCGTATACTTGCCCGCCGTTTCGTTGAACATATCCCGCGCGGTGTTCCGCAGAAACCCGTGCGTGAAGTTCTCGATCTTGTCGCTGCGAAACTTCACATAGAAGGCCGGGATCTTGTCCGGCTTCAGGCTGTAGCTGAGCGAGATATCGGCGGAGATCAGCATCTGATCCTTGTTCGTGAACGTGATCTCCTCGTTAATCGGATTCCCTTCGTGAACATCCTTCGTCCACTTGGCGGTCTGCACGAAGGTGGGGTACTCATACACCGTTTCGGTCCAGGGGTTGTAGAAGACGCGCCCGGTCTTGATCGGGAAGTCCTGTACGCCGCGGTCGGAGCCGGATTGGTTCACCAGGATGCCGACGTGACCGGGCTCGATTACGGTGTTGCAGCCGGTGCTGAAGAGCATACCGCCCGCCAGCAGGCAGACGCCTGCCAGGGAGCTGAGATGACGGGGCGTTTCGCCGTTCCATTGCTTCAGCTTAGCTGTCATGCGCTTGACACAGAGACGGCCCGTGGCGACTCCCAGCGCGACCAAGCCGAGCAGGATAGCCACCCCGCCCATTACCGCCAGGTCATTCGGTTGATTCATAAGCCGGAGGCCCTGATTGAAGACAAGCATGCCAACAAAGAGCAGTCCGGCAATCGTTGCGACTTTGAAACCGAGTTTCATTGTTTCCTCTATTGGGTAACTACGAGAAAGTGCCGGTATGTAGTTCCGCTAACCGGCAAGCTAAGGTTTAACCCCTTAAGGAAACGCGCCTCAGACTTCGAACCACACCGGCCGATAAGCTACTTGTGCGAGTGTCGTCCAACCTTCGGACTCTCCTGTCCCGCAGGCAGGCGCTCGGTCCGCTGGCAGCCTTCCCCACGGTTTCCCCTTTGCTTCGAGCCGCCGTGGCCCCGGACGCCCCGCCCGTCCGCATCGCCATCTCCGAATCCGCCGTTCACGGCGTCAACCGTAATGACGCCGCCGCCGCTATCTCGGTCTGGGCGCAGGAGATGGCCCGCACCGTCGACCTCAAACTCGCGCCCCAGCAGTCCTGGCTCCAGCCCTCCAGCCAGATCCTCGCCGGCGTCCGAACCGCCGCCCTCGATGT
Source organism: uncultured Candidatus Solibacter sp. (assembly GCA_964385495.1). Classification (GTDB taxonomy): domain Bacteria; phylum Acidobacteriota; class Terriglobia; order Bryobacterales; family Bryobacteraceae; genus CADEFT01. The sequence continues at coordinate 18,858 of CAYLPH010000047.1, read as the reverse complement.
CGTCCTGCTCACCATCCCCGAGTATCGCCGCGTCGACGAACACCTCGACGCCCGGCAGGTGGTGGCCGGCGGTGGCGCCGAGTTGTGGATCGCGGTGCGCGAGGACAGCGGCATTACCCGGCTCGCCGACCTGGAGCGCCGCACCCTCTTGATTCTGGACAGTACGTTCACCGTCTTGGCCGATGCCTGGCTGTCGGTCTCGCTGGCCCGCGCCGGCCTTGGCCACCCGTCAAAAGTTCTGGCCCGTATCAGCCGCCATCCACGCCCCAATCAAGCCATCCTGCCGGTCTTCTTCGGCCAGGCCGACGCTTGCCTCGCCACGCGCCGCACCTTCGAAACCATGTTTGAACTGAACCCGCAACTGTCGCGGAAGTTCAAAACGCTCCACGCTTCCCCGCGCATGATCAGCGCCTTCCTCATCTGCCGCAAGGGCTACCCGGAACAGTGGCGCGTCCCCATGCTCGAGAAATTCGACCGCGCCAAGGAGAGTACCTCGGCCAAACAGGTCCTTACCCTTTTCCAGGCTTTTCGGTTCACCCGGGTCGATGGCGCGGCCCTCCGTCCCGCGCTCGACCTGCTCGACGCCGCCGACCGCCTGCCCGTCGCCGGTCAGCCGTAGCGAAACACCCTCGCCGCGTTGCCCCGCTTCAACTGCTGGTGCGCCCGCCAGCGCTCCGCCTGCGCCTCCGCCGCGCGCCCGGCGTTTAACTCCTGCAGTTTCTTCGCCAGCCGCGCCAGCGCCAGTTTGCGGTTGCGATGCTGCGAGCGTTCCTCGGTCGCGGAGGCCTGCACACCGGTCGGCACATGCGTCACCCGCACGGCCGACTCGGTCCGGTTCACATGCTGGCCGCCGGGGCCGCTCGCGCGCATGGTCTCCCAGTGCAACTCCGCCGCCTGATACCGCGTTTCCCGCACCGGATCCAGCTTCGTTACGCCGACAAACCAGTTCCGCCGCTTGTGTTCCGGACGGAATGGGCTGCGCGCGACCCACTGCACCGTGCCTTCCCAGGAACCGGCGAACGCCTCCAACGCCGCCGGATCGCCTGCCAGCGAAACCAGAGCCGACTGCGCTGTCCCTGGCCGCGGCCCCGGTTCCAGGGCCGCACGAAACTCCAGGGCTAGTGGCGCCGCCTCACGCTCCATCTCCTCCACGGTTTTGACCACCGCCCAGGCGCACTCCGCCGGGCCCTGACCGGCGCTCACCTGCAGCCAGATCTCGCCGCTCATCGCCGCACCTTGTAAGTCAACAGCGGCTTCAGCACCGCCACCACCTCGATCAGTCCGGCGCCAATCAGATCCTCGATCACCACCGTGATGTTCTTGTACGCCTGGTTCTTGTTGCTGGAGGGTGATGTCAGCGAACGCTACCCGCTACGTTGCGGGTCCGGGTTTCCATACCCGGGCTCGACTGACACTATCCTAGGTTGAGTAAATTAGACGCGGGTGACGGAGGGTGAAAGCAGCGTACCGTGTGCCGCGCCAAAGCCGTTGCGGATTGTGTTTAGCGGTTCGGGTGAGTAGTGACGCACGGTGCTCCTTTCCTTAGGCAAGCTACCACCTTCCAGTGGGGCCGTCAACAAGAATCGAGCTGACACTATTCTCTTGCTGGATATATCGTGACATGGTATAACAAGGTCGGTTAGACGTGATGCCGATACAGTCCGCCCCTTCCCACCCCCTCCTCCCTCTCCCTCCCGCCACCTTCCACATCCTCGTCGCGCTTGCCGACCGGGACCGCCATGGGTACTCCATCATGCAGGATGTCGCCGCCCGGACCGGCGGCCAGGTCCGGTTGAGCGCCGCCACCCTTTACAGCTCCATTCGCCGCATGCTGGAGCAAGGACTCATCGCCGAACTGCGCGACAGTCCGGATCCGGGGAACCAGGACGAGCGGCGGCGCTATTACACGCTGACGGACTTTGGCCGCCAGACCGCCCGCGCCGAGGCGCAGCGTCTGCACGCCATGTTGGCCCAGGCCCGCCAGACCGGGCTCATTCCGGAGAATCTCTGAAAGCCGATGTTGGCCGCTCGCCTCTTTCGCGCGTTGTTGTGGACCCTGCCGGCTCCCTTCCGCCACGAGTTCGGCACCGAGATGGAGCTTGCTTTTCGCGACGAGCTGCGAGAGGCGGGTGCCAGCCGAGTGGCGCAGGTCCGCGTCATTTGGAGAGCCGTCGTAGACCTGTTGGGCGCCGCACCAAAGGAGCATTATCACGTGTTGAGACAGGATGTCCGTTACTCGCTGCGGGCGCTGGCCGCGCAGCCCACCTTCACCGCGGTCGTAATCGTGTCGCTTGCGCTGGGAATCGGGGCGAACGTCGCCCTCTATAGCCTGGTGGAAGCAATCCAGTTCCGGTCGCTTCCCGTGCGCGATCCACAGGAACTGGTTCTGCTCACGGATCCGGGCGTGGCCGGGTCGTCCTCCGGGAGCGAGATAGGCGAACGAAGCCTGCTGACCTATGAGGAATTCCTGCAACTGCGCACCGGCGCGAAGGAGTTCCAATCCGTGATGGCGGTGCAAAGCGGGTTGGATGACTTGCAGGTACGCGTGAACGGGCGGGAACCGGAGACGATTCGCAGCCGCATGGTCTCGGCCGAGTACTTCCCGACGTTGGGTGTTCCGGCCATCGCCGGGCGTACGTTTGGCCCCCTGGACGGCGCCAAAGCGCCACTTGCCGTGCTTAGCCACGACTATTGGCAACGCCGTTTTGGAGGCCAGCGGGAAGCCATCGGCGGCCGCCTAGTTCTCCGCGACGGCGTATTTACCATTGCCGGTGTGATGCCGCCCGGCTTCTTCGGGGAAACCGTGGGCTCCCGGCCGGACGTCTGGCTCCCGCTGGATCTGCAGCCGGTCGTGCAACCGGGACGGGACTGGCTGCACGACTCCCCCTCGCAGTTGGTCAAGAACATGTGGCTGCACGTCTTCGGCAGGGTTAAGCCAGGGGTTTCCTTGGAACAGGCCCAATCGGCGGTCAACGTTTTGTTTCAGCAGGGTCTGCAGGAGTTTTATGCCTCTGCGCCAAACGAGCAGATGCGCCGCCGGTTTCTGGAGCAGCGGCTTCGGCTCCGTCCGGCCGCCGCGGGGGCGTCCAGCGTCAGGCGCCAGTTTGGCGAGCCGCTTACCATCCTGTTGGCGGTGGCGGCGCTGGTTCTGTTGATCGCCTGCGCCAACCTGGGAAACCTGCTCTTGGCGCGGGCGACGGCGCGCACGCGAGAGCTTGCTGTGCGGCTGGCACTCGGGGCGGGCCGCGGCGGCCTCATCCGTCAGATGATCACCGAGAGCATGCTGCTGGCGTTGGCCGGCGGTATCGCGGGGCTCGGCGGAGCTTGGCTGCTGCGGGCGGGTCTGCTCACCTTGGTTCCCGGCAACATCCAGGTTCCCCAGGCGTTTTCACCGGCCGTGGCGGGCTTCGCTTTCGCCGTGACCATCGCGGTGGGTCTGCTGTTGAGCCTGCTTCCGGCATTACGCGCCCTCCATGTGGATGCCTACTCCGGTATCAAGGAGCAGGGGCGGGGGCTCACGGGTTCGGCGGCCTGGGTGCGCACCGCCAAGGTTGTCGTGGTGGGACAACTGGCGTTGTCGCTGCCCTTGCTCATCGGTGCGGGATTGCTAATCCAGACCTTACGCAATCTCCAGCAGGTAGATCTTGGGTACGCGAAAGACAACTTGCTGCAACTGCGCATGGATGTGCGGCGCGCCGGCTACGCCGAGCCACGGCGCCAGGCGCTGTTCGAGCGGCTCCACGCCCGCGTGCGGGCGGTACCCGGTGTGCTCGCCGCCAGCTACTCGCAGTACGGCATGTTGATCGGCGGCGACAGCGGCGATGAGGTGCTGGTGGAGGGCTATACGCGGTCGGGCGGGAACGATCGGGGCTCCGCCTACGAACATGTGGGGCCCGGCTTCTTTTCCGCGCTCGGCGTCCCGCTGCGTGCCGGACGCGAGATTGAAGACCGGGACCATGCCCGCGCCCCCAAGGTCTGCGTCATCAATGAAGCCTTCGCCAAACGCTTCTTTGCCAACCGGAATCCCATCGGCCTGCATGTCACCCAACTCTACGGGCCGCAGCGCAACACGTTCGAGGTGGTGGGCGTAGCGGCCAACTCCCGCCGCCGTGGGCTGCGTGGGGAAATCGAACACCGCTACTACGTGCCCGCCGCCCAGCCCATCGATGTACCGCACGACATCACGCTGGTGGTGCGCGCCGCAACGGCCAGTCCCGCTCTGATCCAGACCCTGCGCGCCGCGATCCTTTCCGAAGACCCGGAACTCCCCATCACGGCGGTCCGCGGCATTAAGGAACTGGTGGAGGAGCGTACCGGGCAGGACCGCCTCTTGGCCCGGCTCGCCCTGCTCTTTGGCGCGGCGGCTCTGGTGCTGACCGCGGTCGGCCTTTATGGCGTGCTCTCCTACGGCGTAGCGCGGCGCACCAGCGAGATTGGGATCCGGAAGGCCTTAGGCGCGCAGGATTCGCGGGTGGTATCGATGATCCTGCGTGAGACAGGGTGGCTGGTGGTAGCCGGCCTGGCTCTGGGCGGTGGGATGGCATGGGCTACGCTACGCCTGATCGAAACGCGGCTGTATGGGCTGGCGCCGTCAGACCCGGGGGCGATCGGCGCGGCTGCCGTTGTGCTAACGCTAGTAGCGCTGCTCTCGGCTTGGCTGCCCGCCCGTCGCGCCTCCCGCGTGGATCCGCTGGCTGCGATTCGTTACGAGTAGTTCCGTTTCGCACCGACCATCGCACAGTGGTAGGATGAAAGAGATCGCGCCGCTCGCATAGTGGCGCATCGCATCAAGAGTTGGGGACGATTGCCCAACGCCAACCTGCTTTCCGCGCAAGGTGGCGCTCCCTGCTGTCAGGGAGGATGTGGCCCAAGACCGGCAACGAAACGGAACCCGCCACAATCGAAGCTTTTCGTTCCCTTTTGGGGAAGGACCGAAGGACTTGCCGATTAAGATTCACGACAACCTGCCCGCGCGCGCCGTGTTGGAGGCCGAAGGCGTGATGGTCATGCGCGAGACCGACGCCGTGCGCCAGGACATCCGTCCGCTGCGCATCGGTCTGCTCAACCTCATGCCGGACAAGATCGCCACCGAGACGCAGTTTGCGCGACTGATCGGCGCCACGCCGCTGCAGGTGGAGTTGAGCCTCATCCGCATCACCAACCACGTTGCCCGCAACACGCCCATGGAGCACCTCATTTCCTTCTATCGCCCCTGGGAAGAGGTGCAGCACGAGCGTTTTGACGGCTTCCTGGTAACGGGCGCGCCGGTGGAGCACCTGCCTTTCGAACAGGTAAGCTACTGGGACGAATTGCGCCGTATCTTCGATTGGACGCAGACGCATGTACACCGCTCGCTCAACGTTTGTTGGGGCGCGCAGGCGGCGCTGCACCATTTCCACGGCGTCCCCAAGCACGACCTGCCGGAAAAGGCCTTCGGCATCTTCACCCATCGCACCTTGGCGCCGGCTTCGCCCTACCTACGCGGCTTCTCCGACGAGTTCTGGGTTCCGGTGTCGCGCTGGACCGAAGTGCGCCGCCAGGATCTGCCCGAAGGCCGCGGCCTGGTAGTGCTGGCCGAAGGCGAGGAAACCGGTCTGTGCCTGGTGGACGATCCGCTGTGCCGCGCCGTGCATATGTTCAACCATCTGGAGTATGACTCCACGACGCTGGGCGCCGAATACCATCGGGACGTCGACGCCGGTTCGGCAATCACGGTGCCGCGGAATTACTTCCCTAACAACGATCCGGCGCGGAAGCCGGAGAACCGCTGGCGCAGCCAGGCCCACCTGTTGTTCGGAAACTGGGTGAACGAAATCTACCAGACAACGCCGTTTGATTGGGTGGAGAGCCGGTAATCGCCGCCCGCGCGATGCATTCTCTCCCGATTTTACGCGTACACCTTCAGGAGCGGTGCGTGTATGATGAAGCCAAGTTCGGAGGTGTCGTTTTGAATCTGGGTGTCTGGGCTCTAGTGGTGATGACGGGCGCGGTGCCCGCCTTCAGCCAATCGATTATCTCCACCTATGCAGGCCGCGACTGGATCTTCGCCGGGGATGGCAAGGCGGCACTGCCCGCCCCGCTCGGCTGGCTGGATGGCCTGGTCTATGACCGCGGCGGAAACCTCTATTTCGGCGACGCCTCCAACCACATGGTGTTCCGCGTCCGCGACGGGCGCCTGGAAGTGGTGGCGGGCAATGGCTTTGCCGGCTCATCCGGCGATGGCGGCCCGGCGCGCAACGCCTCGATCGACAACCCGCGCGGCCTCGCCTTCGATGAGGACGGCAACCTTTATATCGCCGACGCCGCCCAGCATCGCATCCGGCGCGTCACTCCGGCCGGTATCATCTCCACCTACGCCGGCACGGGATCGGCGGGCTTCGGCGGCGATGGCGGTCCGGCCGCCCGTGCCGTGCTCAGTAATCCCGGCAGCCTGGTCTACACACGCGCCGGGCAGTTGCTGATCGCCGACCGCGATAACTACCGCATCCGCGTCATTGGCCGCGACGGCTTCATCCGCACGATTGCCGGGTTAGGGCGCGATGCCTCCTCGGGGGACGGCGGCCCGGCCACGCTGGCGGCGATCCGGCCATTTGCCTTGCTGTCCGCCCCCGACGGCTCGCTCTATTTCTCGGAGTACAGCGGCCAGCGCGTCCGGCGCATCGCGCCCGATGGCGTTATCAGCACGATTGCCGGCAACGGCACGCGCGACTACTCGCGCAACAACGTGCGCGCGATCGAATCGCCTCTGCGCGACCCGGCTGGCCTTGCTCTCGATGCCGCCGGCAACCTCTACATCGGCGAGTTCAATGGCTATCGTATCCTTCGCGTCGATCCAGCCGGCACGTTGCGCCACATCGCCGGCACGGCGCTGGTGCTGCCCACCCAGGAGGGCCCCGCCTTGCAGCGCCCGGTCGGCGCGCCGCTCTCTTTGCTGCTCACGCCCGCGGGCGAGATCCTCTACACCGATGTGCAGTGCGAATGTATTGGCAAGGTGGCGGGCGACAGCATCCGGTTGCACGCGGGCGGCGCCGGCTACCTCAACACGGAAGATGGCACGCCTGCCACGCTGGGCTACTTCGCCGTCCCCACCGGACTTACCTTCGACGCCTCCGGCAACCTCTATGTCGCCGATACGGGCCGCGCTACGGTCAGCCGGATCGCCCCGGACGGCTTGCTGACGCGTTATGCCGGCTTACCTCCGGGCGGCTGCTGTTTCGACGGGCGCCCGGCTCGCGAAGGACTGCTCAGCGGCCCGCGCGGGATTGCCTTTGACGCGCTGGGGCAAATGTACATCTCCGAATGGAGTGGCCACCGCATCCGGCGCATCGACACCGAGGGTGTCATCCGCACCATTGCCGGGGACGGCCAGCCCGGATTCGCAGGCGACGACGGACCGGCCTCGCGCGCCCGCCTCAGCCAGCCCTCCGACATTGCCATTGATGCCGAAGGCGGCATCGTGTTCGCTGATTACGGGAACCGCCGCGTCCGACGCATTGGGCCGGACGGCATCATTCGTACCATCGCCGGCGACGGTCAGGACCGCTACTTTGGCGACCGCGGCCCAGCGACCGCGGCCAGCTTCCGCCGGCCTTTAGGCCTCGCGATTACCGCCGATGGCTCGATTCTGGTGGCCGATACGGTGGACAGCCGCATCCGCCGCATCGCGACGGACGGCACGATCACTACGATTGCCGGTACGGCGAACTTCGGCTTCTCCGGCGATGGCGGGCCCGCCACCGAAGCGCGTATCAATTCGCCGGGGAGTATTGCGATTGACGCGGGCGGCAACATCTTCTTCATCGACCGCGGCAACAACCGCGTCCGGCGTATCGACACCGCCGGGATCATCACTACGTTCGCCGGCACCGGACGTAGCGCGCTGGCGGGCGATGGCGGACGAGCCACCGATGCCAGTTTCGTGGATCTCCAACTCGGCATCGCGGTGGATCCCGGCGGGCGGGTGTTCGTCTCCGACTGGGGCTCGGCCCGCGTGCGCGTCATTGAACAGAGTGCCGCAGCCATCGGCCTGCCGCAGGAGCCTATCCGTCTCACTCTGTCGCAGGGCGACGTTTCGGGCCCGCAGGATCTGCACGTGGCGGCCACGCGCGCCGGCGTTCCCGTTACGCTGGCCGCCAACGCCCCCTGGATCACGATCGACGACAGCAACGTCGCCGCGCCGGCCAGTGTGCAGTTTACGGTGAGCGCCCGCTCGCTTGCGCCCGGCACCTATAACGGCACCATCCAGGCTTCGTCTACCGTGGCCGCACCCGCCGCCGTCGGCGTCATTCTTACCGTCACGGCGCCGCAGCCGCCGCGCCTCTCGGTAAGCCCGCCGCAAATCACGCAAAGCCTCGAAATCCCCAACACCGCCCAGGCGCGCATTCGCGTGACCAACGCCGGGTCCGGCACGCTACGCTTCGCCGCCGCGCCGAGATTCGAAGGCACCGGCGGTTGGATGAACGTCAGCCTCAGCGGTGTGAATGTCACTCTTGGCGCCGGGGAGTCTTCGGAAGTGCCTGTCGTGTTCGACACGCGCAACCTGGCCCCCGGCACGCAGACCGGCTCGGTGGTCATCACCGCGGCGGGTTTGCCGGACCAAGTGGTGCGCGTGACGTTGCAGGTTACCCAGCAGCGGCGTGCGAGGATCCTGCTGTCGCAAGCCGGCTATACGTTCACAGCCGTGGCGGAAGGCGGTACGCCGCAGCCGCAGAACCTGGGCGTTCTGAATGAAGGCGCCGGCGAACTTACCTTCGCCGCCCGCGGTATCACGCTGAGCGGCGGCGACTGGCTGCGCGTCACTCCCGATAGCGGCCGCGTCGACCGCCCGTTGCGCGACGTGGCGTTCCTGGATGTCGGCATAGACCCCGGCGGCCTTGCCCCCGGTGAATACTATGGCCGGGTGGAAGTCACGGCCGGGCCCGCCGACAACACGCCCCAGATCGCCACCGTGTTGTTGAAGGTGCTGCCGGCCGGGTCGGCGCAGGTGCCCGAAGTACGTCCCGCGGGTCTGGTGTTTATCAGCGAAGAAGGCACCAACCCCGGCTCGCAGACCATCCGGGTTACGAATCTTAAGGGCGGCAATACCGGCTTTGTGTCCGGTCCGCTCACTTCCGACCGCGGCCCGTGGCTGCGCTATTCGCCCGATGTGGGCGCTACTACCACGGAGGAGCCTGCCAGCATGGTCGTGCAGCCCGAACACCGCGCCTTGGGACCAGGCGTTCGCACCGGCGCCATCAACTTGCTGTTTACCGATACGGGGGAAACCCGCTCGGTGCGTGTGCTCAGCGTGGTGGCCCCGCGCGGCACCGCCAATGCCAACAAGGAGAATTTGCGTTTCCTGGGCTCCTGTCCGGGCGCCACCCTGCGGATGCAGCACTTGTCCTTGGAGAACTCCTTCGTAGCGGTGGCCGGCGAGCCCACTGACGTGCGCGTCCGCGTCATCGACGATTGCGGCACGCCGCTGACGCCCGATACCGCGCCCAATCCGCTGGTGTCCATGAATGCCGACACCGGCGATGAGGTGCGCCTGGTGCACGTGCAGAATGGGGAATGGCGCGGCACCTGGCGCCCGCGCGCCGCCCGCGAGCCCGCCACCGTGGCGATCTCCATCCTGGCCGGCGACCTGCGCACGCCCGCCGAGATCCTGCTTCGGACCGGCCGCGTGCTGGCCGGCGGGTCGATGCCGGTGGTGCGCTCCGGCGCCCTGCGCCACTCGGCAACCTTGCAGACCGATGTCCCGGTCGCACCCGGCCATCTGATTAGTCTGTTGGGCGCGGGGCTGGCGGAACGGGAAGAGACGGCGAGTAGCCTGCCCTTACCGCAGGCGTTGAACGATACCGAGGTGCTGTTGGGCGGGCGGCGTCTGTCGTTGCTGTATACCAGTTCCGGGCAGATCAACGCGCAGTTGCCGTATGACCTGCCGGCCAATACGGAACAGCAACTCTACGTACGGCGCGGGGTGACGCTGTCGGTACCGGAGAAGTTCGTCATTGCCGCCGTGCAGCCTGGCATCTTCACGGTCAATCAGCAGGGCTTCGGGCAGGGGATTATCGTGCAGCCCGACGGCACTACCGTGGCCGATACGGCTAACCCGGCCGCGCGCGGCAGCGAGGTGATCATCTATTGCTCGGGCTTAGGGGCGGTGACGCCGGAAATCCCGGCGGGGGAGGCGGCTCCGAATCCGGGGCCACGCGTGGTAGCGCCGCTGCAGGTAACTATTGGCGGGCGATCGGCTACGATTGTCTCGGCGACGCTTAGCCCCGGTGTTTCCGGGCGCTATGAGGTGCGTGTGCGGGTTCCGAATGACACGCCTACGGGCAACGAGATTCCGGTAGTGCTGCGCGCGCATGATCGCGTGAGCCCGACGGTGACGATGGCGGTCCGGTAGGCCTTCCGGAATCGCAGCTCTTCGCGACCCGGCCCGGCGCCGGCCCGCATGGTCTACGTTCTGCCGTATGTCTTTGCCGTGGCCAGCGTCGTTGCCGTTCCCCGGGTTATGGGAAACCCGCAACGGGCGGGCCGCGTCAACTCCGCCGGAGGCTGACATGAGACTTGCCTGGCTGGTTCTGCTTACGCTCCCCCTCGCCGCCCAAAACACCCCCACCCCCAAGATCCGCGTCTTCCTGGCCGGCAGTGAGCCCGAAAAGATCACGGGTGAGGCCAGTTTCGGCGAATCGAAGGGGGCGATCAATGTGACCCGGTCCACGCCTTCCTACGACATCGAGTCGATGCGCACGTTCAGTACGAACTGCCCGTCGGCGCTGATGACCACGCGCCGCGACAACGCCGACGTGATTCTGCGCGTGGAACGCGATGAGCCCAATCCCACCACGCCCTTCGTCAAAGCGAACCGCGTCGCCGTGTTCAGCCTGAACGACGAACTGGTGTTCGCGACCCGCGCCCGTCTGCTGCGCAACGCCACTAAAGAGGCCTGCAGCGCCATCAAGCAATACGTGAAGAGATAGGGGCAAATCTTACCCTGCTACTTCTTCACCTTGATCACCGGCGGCTCCACGCCCTCCGCCGGCTCGAACAGCCCGAAGGAAAACACGGCGGTTGCGGAGGCAATCGCCACGTACTGCTTCCCGTCAATCGAGTAGGTCACCGGCGACGCCGTCAGCAGCTCGCCCATATTAAAATGCCAGAGGTTCTTCCCGCTCCTGGCGTCCAGCGCCACCATATGCCCGTCGTCGTCTCCGCTGAAGATTACGCCGCCCGCGGTGGAAACCGTGCCAGTCCACATGCGGCCCAAGCCGGTCATGGGATACTCCCACACACGCTTGCCGGTCTTCGGATCGAGCGCGCGCAACACGACCTGGCCGCCTTCCTCGGTCGCCCCGCCACCGGAGAAGTTCTTCATCGGCACCGGCTCCTGCGAAGAGCGGTAGTACATCCCGCACTGCTCCAGCGTCAGTACGTACAGCAGCCCGGTGCCGGGATTATAGGATTGGCCCATCCAGTTGGTCGCCCCCTTCACGCTGGGGCATACCCAGTTCCCCTGCGGCGTCGGATCGCTATTGGGCAGCATCATCGGCCGCCCCTTGTCGTCGATACCCTTAGCCCAGGTGATCTTGTCGATCAACGGCGTGGCTCGTAGGAACTCGCCCGTGACGCGGTCCAGCGCATAGAAGAAGCCATTGCGATTGGCGTGCAGTACTACTTTGCGCGGCTGGCCCCGGATCTCGGTATCAACCAGTACCGGCCAGCTCTGCGCATCCCAATCGTGGGTGTCGTGCGGGGTGAACTGGAAGTGCCACTTCATCTTCCCGCTATCCAGATCCAGCGCCAGCAGCGAACAGGTATAGAGATTGTCGCCCGTGCGTACGCCGCCGTTGTAGTCCGGCCAGGGATTGCCGGTTGTCCAATACAGCGTGTTCAACGCCGGATCGTAGGTGCCCGACAGCCACGCCGCGCCGCCGCCGTAGTCGATCAGATCGCCCCAGGTGTCCGATCCCTTCTCGCCCTTCGCCGGCACCGTGTACGTCTTCCACAACGTCTCGCCCGTATCGGCCGATAGTGCCATGATGAAGCCGCGCATGCCGCTATCTCCGCCCGCGCTGCCGACGATCACCTTACCCTTGGCGATCAGGGGCGCCGACGTAGACGTCGTCCCTTGCTCGATGTCGGCGAACTTCTTATTGAACAGCAGCGCGCCGGTATGCCGGTCTAGCGCCACCAGGTAGTTGTCGCTGGTTGTGAAGTAGACCTTATCGCCCCAGATAGCCGCACCGCGATTCACGCCGCCCTTCTGCGCCCGCGGATCCGCATACTGCCACACCAGCCGTCCGCTCCGCGCATCAATGGCATACACCGAGTTGGTGTTCGTGATGTACAGAACGCCCTGGTACACGATGGGCGAACTGCGCAGCCCGCGCGCCCCCGGCACGTGGTACACCCACTTGGTCACCAGATTCTTCGCGTTCTCCGCCGTGATCTGTTTCAGTGGGCTGTAACGCCACCCGGAGAACGTGCCGGCATAGGTCAGCCAGTCCTCCCCCGCGCCCTTCGCAATGTCTTCCTGCTTCACCTGCGCCGTTGCCGCCAGCGCCAGCAATCCCAATCCCAGGATTCGCCGCATCATCACTTGGCTCCCTTCCGCTCACCCGCCCGAATGTCCTGCTTTGCCAGGTATGCCAGCAGATCCCGCAGCTCTTCCTTCGTCAGCCTTTTGGCGTAATCGGTGGGCATCGGCGTGGTCTCCGATACCGTCATTTCCTTCACGCCGCTCATCTGGATCAGATGCAGCTTGCCGCCGCCATCCACCAATTGCAGCGAATAGTTGCTGCGGTTCTTCGCGACGCCGCTCAGCGTCTGCCCGTTCTTCAAAACAACGGTCACAGCCTCGTTGCCCAGGTAAAAAAGATCCTTGCCGGGCTCCACAATCGACTCGCGAATCACCGCCAGCGGCCTGCTCCCGCCGACGTTGCTGAGATCCGGACCCATGCGCCCGCCCTCTCCGCGTACCGCGTGGCACTTGCCGCAGCCCGCCTTCGCGCCCCAATAGACCGCTTTGCCCGCGTCGGCATTGCCGGGGACGGGGTTCGTGCTCGCCGGTCCCGTCAGCGCATGGATGAACGCCACCAGGTTCCACGTCTGTTCATCGGTAAGCTTGGTCGGCGGCATGTCGGTTCCCGGCACGCCCTTACGAATCACGCCGAAGATCGCCTCGTCGCTCAGTGGATGCCACAGCGAACGCCGCACCAGGTTGGGTCCCCGCGCGCCGCCGCCGCCATCCGGCCCATGGCAGCCCGCGCACGAGCCCATGAACAGCTTCTCCCCCGCCGCGATCGCCCGCGGATCCCCGATTGCCGGGTTGTTCGAATCACTCAAGTAGCGGCCATGCTGCGCCAGCAGCGGAATCGCCAGAAGGGCAACTGCAATCACACGCATAGCTCATTAGTTTATTCCGAATGCGGGTGTTTCGTCCCACCAAGGCGGACAGCGGCCTTCTGGATCGTCCGCGCGGGTTGCCCTTGAGCGCTAAGATGCAACAAGAGCATGACATCGACGAAGTCCGAAACCCTGACCCGGAAGCCTGCCTGGAACGCCCTGGCAGAGCACTATGAGACGATCCGTGCCCAGCACCTGCGCGACCTCTTCGCCGCGGACCCCACCCGCTCCGAGCGCATGAGCCTGGAAGCCGTGGGCCTCCTGCTGGATTACTCGAAGAATCGCATCACCGACGAAACGCTACGCCTGCTGCTGCAACTGGCCGAGGAGTGCGGTCTGCGCGCCCGCATCGACGCCATGTTCTCCGGCGAGAAGATCAACCTTACGGAAAAGCGCGCCGTGCTGCATACCGCCCTGCGGGCGCCGCGGAACGCCTCCATCCTCGTGGATGGCGAGAACGTCGTCCCGCAGGTTCACGCCGTGCTCGATAAGATGGCTTCGTTTTGTCAGAAGGTGCGCGGCGGTGAGTGGCTGGGCCATACCGGCAAGCCTATTCGTAGCATCGTCAACATCGGCATCGGCGGATCCGACCTGGGCCCCGTCATGGCGTATGAAGCTCTGAAATCCTACAGCCAGCGCGACCTCACCTTCCGCTTCGTCTCCAATGTCGATAGCGCCGACTTCGCCGAAGCGGTACAAGGCCTGGACCCCTCTGAAACCCTGTTCGTCATCTCGTCGAAGACCTTCACGACGCAGGAGACGATGACCAACGCCCAGACCGCGCGCGAATGGGCCTTGTCCGGCCTGGGTGGCGACCCCGCCGCCGTCGCGCGCCATTTCGTCGCCGTCTCCACGAACGCCGCCAAGGTCGCCGCCTTCGGCATCGATACCGCCAACATGTTTGAGTTCTGGGATTGGGTGGGCGGCCGTTATTCCATGGATTCGGCCATTGGCCTTTCCACCATGCTCGCTCTGGGCCCGGACAACTTCCGCGCGATGCTTGCCGGCTTCCATGAAATGGACGAGCATTTCCGCACCGCCCCCTTTACTCAGAACCTGCCTGCTCTCATGGGCCTGCTTACCGTCTGGTACACCAACTTCTTTGATGCGGACACCGTGGCCGTGCTGCCCTATGAGCAATACCTGAAGCGCTTCCCGGCCTATCTGCAGCAACTGACGATGGAAAGCAACGGCAAGCGCGTGACTCGCGCCGGCGCGGCTGTCACCTACCAGACCAGCCCCATCTACTGGGGCGAGCCCGGCACCAACGGCCAGCACTCCTTCTATCAACTCATTCACCAGGGCACCAAGCTGATCCCCTGCGACTTCCTCGCCTTCGCCGAATCGCTACAGCCCATCGGCCGCCACCATGACATGCTGATGGCGAACGTGTTCGCCCAAGCCGAAGCGCTGGCCTTCGGCAAGACCGCCGAACAGGTGCAGGCCGAAGGGACGCCCGATTGGCTGGTTCCGCATCGCGTCTTTGACGGCAATCGCCCCTCAAACACGATCCTGGCATTCAAGCTCACACCCGCGTTGCTCGGCAAACTCGTCGCGCTCTACGAACACAGCGTCTACACGCAAGGCGTCATCTGGGATATCAATCCGTTCGATCAATGGGGCGTGGAACTGGGCAAGGTGCTGGCGAACCGCATCCTGCCGGAACTGGAGAGCGCCGAAGAGCCCACGCTCGCCCACGATGCCTCCACAAACCGTCTCATCCGCTGGTATCGCCGGAACAAAGGGTAGGGGAGTCGCGTTACCATACCTCCCATGAACCGCAGAGCCCTCTTTTCCCTGACTGCCGCGGCAGCAGCCCTGCCCTTGGCAGCAGCCTTGCCCTTGGCCGCCGCCGACAATAAGCCCGTGAAGGTCGCCGGCGGCTGGCGTATCGGCAATCTCTATTACTCCTCCGGCCTGACCGGTGTCCGGCCGGAAGCCCGCAAGGATCCGCTGGCCTTCGGTGGCGACATCAAGGAGCAGACACGTAACACCCTCAACCAGCACAAGAAGAATCTCGAATCGCTGGGGTCTTCCCTGGAGCACGTCATCAAAGTCACCGTCTTCCTGGCCGATGTGAAGACCGAGAAGAACGCCATGAACGAGGCTTACGCCGAGTTCTTCAAGACCAATCCGCCCGCGCGTTCCGCCTTCGGTGTCGAGTTCCCGGATACGGCCACGAGGGTCGAGATTGAGTTGGTGGCCTGGATACCCTAAGCCCGTCGCGCTAGAAGTGCAGCCGCAAGGTATACTGCACCTCACGCCCGTAATTCACCTGCGATGTTATCCCGCCGAACTGCGTGCTCAGCACGTTCAGATTTGGATTGCCCGGCATCACGCTGTTGGTAAGGTTGTAGCCCTCCAAGCGCAACTCCAGCTTGAACCTCTCGGTGACCGGGAAGTTCTTCGATAGCGTCGAATCCAGGTTCCAGTAATTCGGGCCGGTCAGCCCGCCGTATTGGAACGGATTCGTCCTTGGCGTAAATGGCGTCGCTTGCTTGAACACGCTCGTATTGAACCACTTGGACCAGTCCCTGGTCGCGCTGCCCGGATCCCCGGTCACGTCCAACTGTCCGAATCGCAGGAAGCTGCCCGAGTTCCACATGAAGATATGGCTGGTGGACCAGCCGCCGATGATCGCGTTCAACACCGGATGCATGCCGGCGCCGAATCGCTGCCCCTTGCCGAACGGCACATCCCACGTCGTCCCCAGCGTCATGCGATGCCGCGGGCTTGCCGCCGGGATCATGGTCAGCCTGTTTGCGTACTGATCGGGCGCGTTGAAGAAATCCCCCGTCGATTCGCGATTGTAGTTATAGCCCCACACGAAGCTATAGCCATTCGCGAAACGCCGTTGCAGGCGCATCTGGAGCGCCTTGTAGCGGTTCTCCACGCCCGGCATGAAGCCTTCCGTCAGGTCCCCGTACTGCGGATACGGCCGCAGCAGAGTCGATAGCGGCACCGTCCGCTGCCCGCGCAACTGCCCGGGCATGACGCTCGCCGGCAGTCCGAAGAACGGGTTCGTCACCGGAGCCGTCAGCGCGGTCTTGTAGTCGTACGTCAGTTGCGGATTCACCATGTTCAACGCTTGCCCGAAGCCGTTGTTCCCGCCCTGCCCTTCCGGCACCATGTTGTGTCCGAAGTTCATGAAGAACGTGGCATCGAACTTGATGCCCGCCAGCAGGTCGCGTTCCACGGTGAAGTTGAAGCGATCATTCATCGGCGTCTTCAGATCCTGCCGGGTCCAGGTTGCCCCGGCACCCAGATTGGTGTTGCGCCCGTTCCCCCTTCCTACCGGCATGATCAGCGGATTCGAGGCCGGGAACGGATTGCTCAGCACGCCCTGCGGTACGCCCTGCAGCGCTACCGGACCCGTAGACGTAATGGAGAATCCATCGCTCGACGGTAGCCGCCACGCATAGCCCAGAATGCTATTGATAGGCACCGCATAGCGCGCATAGCCGATCCGGATCGCCGTGCGGTCGTTGGCGCGGAACGCTACCCCCAGCCTCGGCAGGAAGTTCGTTCTCGGCGCGTTGTACAAGCGCCGGTTGTCGCTATCCGTGTAAACCCAGGCTCCGTTGTAAGTGGGCTTCGGCGCGCCGGGGATGGCCGTCACCTGCGACGGCATCACCGGCGCATTCGCTCCCTGAAACTCCGGAATCGGATTGTTCAGATCCAGGTACCGTGCCAGCCGGTCCCTACGTTCATAGGGCGCCGTTTCGAACTCCCAGCGCATACCCAGATTCAACGTCACCCTTCGCGACAGCTTGAAGTCATCCTGGAAGAACAGGCCGTACTGGTCCTGCACCGGCCATCGCGGCGACACATAGTTCGCCTGTAGCGAATTGTCGACCGCGCCCAACAGGAACGTCGCCCAGGCGCTGCCGTAGTTCAATAGATCCGGCGCCACGAACGTGTTGGCCGTGAGGTTCGCCGTGAAGGGGAATGTGCCCAGGTTGGGCAATTGCGAATACTCATAGGCATGCCGGTAGGCCATGCCGAACTTCATGTAATGCCGCCCGCGGTCATGTCCCATGCTGCCCTGGTAGGAGTATTTTCGCGGCCGGTAGCTCCACCAACTGGATTTGCCGAAGGTCGCTCCGCCGATGTTCAGGTTGGGATAGTACACCGCCGGCATGTCCTCCAGATAGGGCTTGTACCAGGAGTTCCCGGGCCAGTACTTTTCCAGCCCGCTCGCGCCGATCTTCGCCCACTCGGAGTCATACTCATCCTCGGAGTACACCACGCCCAGGCGGAAGTTCAGCACCGTCCGCGGCGTCAAGGTATACACGCTGTCGAAGGCCGCGTTCAGCGCGTCCATCAGCCCGCCGTTATCCGATGGCGTCGCCGGGCTGTTGCCGTAGTTATCGTTGTCCAACCTGGTGCGAATGACGCTATACCTCGCGAACACCTTCCACTTCGAACTGATGTTCCAATCCGTGCGGTTGGAAAAGTTCCAGTAATTCAGGAACCACGCATAGCCGGTGCGATAGTTGTTCACGCCCGTGGCATCGTCGCCCGGACCGTTCGGTTTCCAGATGTCGGCCATGAACAGCCGCGAGGTTGGATCCATGCGCGACGCCGGAATCACGTTCCCCGCGAACGGCTGGCGCGTCACAGCATTGGTAGCCGTATTGGTCTGCGTCGTCCACGGGTCGAAGATCGGCCGCAGGGCACCCGCCTTATTCAATGTGCGGGAGAAATCGCCATTGCGCTCCAGGTCCGTCGGCAGCGTCATCACGCGCGTGTACGGCTGCCGGTTATCCCACTTCTCGAAAGTGGCGAAGGTGAACAGCTTATTCTTCACGATCGGCGCGCCGATCGTGCCGCCATACACATGGTTGCGCACGACGTTCGGCGCCCGCGTGAATGCATTCGACACCGCGTTCAACGAAGGATTCCGCCCGAAGTAATAGGCGCTGCCATGATACTCATTCGTGCCGGCCTTCATGCCGACATTCATGACGCCGCCCGCCGAAAAGCCGGACTCCGCGTCCACCGAGTTCTGCTGCACCGTGAACTCCTGGACCGCATCCATCGGCGGCGCATACGACCCGCGCGAGCCTACCCCGATCGGCGAACCGTCAATCTGCACTTCATTGCGCCCACTCGTCTGGCCGCCTACGTCAACGCCGGTGCTCGAAAGCTGGTAGAACGGGTTCCGCTTCGAGACGTCCGAGTAGCGGTTCACTACCGCCGGATCGAGCAGCGCCAGCGTGAAGGGATTTCGCGCCAGTACCGGCAGCTCCTTCAGCATCTTTCCATCGATTGTTTGGGATAACGTGGTGGTATTGAACTGCAGTTCCACGGCGTTGTCCGACACGGTGACGGTCTGATTCACATCGCCGACCTTCAGGCTGACGTTAATTGTCAGGTCCGACCGCACCAGAACTTGGATATTCTCCTGCACAAAACGCCCGAAGCCGGAGTTCTCCCCCGTCAGCGAGTACGTTCCCGGCTCGACAT
>CAYLPH010000046.1:0-64147 GCA_964385495.1 uncultured Candidatus Solibacter sp. | reverse complement strand
AAACCGTTGGCCCGGACAACGTTGCGGCCGAGTGTGCCGAAATTGCCGAGCAGGGGTTGCGCCAGGCCGGAGGAGGGGATCTTGTTGGGATTCCGCGCCCCGCCGCCCGGATCGGGCTCGAATGCGACATTCAGCGGTCCAACCAGGTTTGGACGCAGGGCGCCGCCGCCGCCGATGAACAGGGGCTCGACGAACTGCGCGGCACCGACACGCGATCCGCTGAAGAATGGGACGGGGATACCGCCCTGAGTCTGGAAGATACCATTGAGCGACCAGCCGCCCAGGGTGTGCTTCAGAACGCGCGAGGAAGTGTCTTTGAAGAAGGGCAGTTCCCAATTGTGCGTGACCACGAACCGTTGCGGCACGTCGAATGCGGACACCGCGCGGTTGTCCTTATTGTTGAAGGGGTTCTGCTGCGCCGAGGAGTCGAGTTCCAGCACCCCGAGCACGTCGGAGTTATCGTCAATCGACTTGCCCAGAGTATAGCTGACCGAGAAGCCAAAGCCGCGCGAGAACCGCCGCTGGATCCAGAACTGGAAGCCATGGTAGTTGGAATTCGCGGAACTCTCCACCAGCGTCATGCCGTTAAAGCGGGGATCGATGCGCGCCCCAAACACGGTCGGGCCGGCGTTAAGGCCTGCGTTCAGCGCCGCTAGGCGGCCGCTGGCGATGAGCGCCTGCTCTTCGGCGGGCGTGGTGGGCCGGGCGAACTCGTTAGCCGGCGACAGCGTGTTGATCGGGCGGCCGCGCTGCAGGAAGTTGCCCTTCGTCCCGATGTAGCTGGCACGCCACAGCAGGCCCATCATTTCGCGTTCGATCGTGAAATTCCATTGGTGCACCTGCGGGTTGCGCAACCCCTGGTCTACCGGAGAGTAGGCGCCGAAGTTGCGAACCGTGGTGCCGAAGGTGCCCACCGTCGCCGTTCCGGCGCGCTGGAAGTCGGAGGAACCAGCCACCAGATTGGCGTAAGTATCGCTGCCGGTAAAGTTGGTCGTGCTGAACAGGTACATGAAGGGGGGGAAGAAGCGTAGGTTGGTGATCGGGTTCAGGAAGATGAAGTCGTACGTCGTGCCGAAGCCGCCGCGGAACACGGTCTTGCCGCTGCCCGGGTTCCAGGCGAAGCCGAGCCGCGGACCCCAGTTGTAGTTGTTGTTGAAGATCTTCCCGCCAACGTCGATCGTGCCCAGCGGGCCCGTGCCCGCCAAACCCAGCGCGCCCTGGCGGTTGATATTCAGGTTGGAGACGAGGTCATTGACTTCCGTCACGCCTTCGGCCACCTCCAACCGGACGCCCAAGTTGATCGTCAGCGTGCGGGTCGCCTTCCAGTCGTCCTGGAAGAAGGCGGAGTGGGTGGTATTGCGGTTGCCGCGTACCGAGTTGCCGAAGCGCTGTTGGTAGAGTTGCGGACGGCCGGCGGCGAAGTCGGCGAAGGTCGCGAAGGTCCAGGCGCCGCGAACGGTGGAATCAAAGTAGCTGTTCGCCTGCACGCGGCCCACGTCATAGCCGGCCTTCAAGGTGTGGCGGCCACGGCCGATGGTTACGGTGTTGTAGAACTGGTAGGTGTTCTGGACGCGCCCTTGAGGAATGCCGGACCAGATGCCCATCACGCTGCCCGCTTTGTCGTTGATGGTGATCTGCGGGCCGCCAAAGCTCTCCAGCGGCAGAAAACCGGGGCGGCTGCGCCCGAAAGCCGCAAGCGAGTTCCAGACGACCGTCGGTGAGAAGGTGCGGGTGTAGTTCAGCGTGGCGTTTTGGGGACGATTCGTGCTGTTGGCTCCCACCGTCGGTAGGTTGCCGGAGACAAACGTTAACCCCGGGTTCTGGTTCTTGGTGTCCTGGATGCCCCAGCGGCCAAAAAGCGTATCGCGGTCGGTGATATTCCAATCCATGCGGATGGAGCCGGCGATAGAATCCGTGCCGAGTGGCGAGGTATTGGAGGAGGTGCCGCTCGGGGACGTGAACCGGCTCCCCTGCACCTGCTCGAACAAGCGCCGCGAGGTGGGATCGGTGATCGCCGCCACTTCCGCCGGCGTCCAGGTGGTGGCGATGCGGGCGGCTCCGACGCCGCGGATCTTCTGCTGTTCCCAGTGGCCTATCGCGAACAGCTTGTTCTTGACGATGGGACCGCCGAAGTACGCGCCAAACTGGTTGTCGCGCAGGGTCGGCGCCTTACCGGTGCGATCAAAGTAGTCGCGGGAGTTGAAGACGTTATTGCGCAGGAACTCCCACACTTGCCCGTGATATTCGTTGGTACCGCTCTTGGTCAGAATCTGAAACTGGGAACTGGAATTGCGTCCGAACTCCGCGCTGAAGTTGTTCGAGATGACGTTGACTTCCTTGATCAGGAACTGCGGCACGGTGCCCAGCCCAGCGCCGCCCGTAGTGGATACGTCGGAGGCGATGGCGGAATCCACCGTGATGTTGTTTCCGCGTCCGCGGCCGCCGTTGGAGTTGTAGGAGCCCAGTCCAAGGAACGGGTTGCGCGGAGTGACTGGAACCACGCCGGGCGTCGTACCCGCCACCCCTAGGACTCCGGTGCCCAACAGCGGCAGTTCGGCGAGCGCCTTCGAGGATGTCGTTGTCTGCAACTGCGACTGTTCCGTATTCACGGCCACCGATGACGACTCGACTACCACTTCCTGGCGCGTGGCCTGAACTTCAAGCGTCAAAACCACCGTTCGCACGGCTCCCGTGTTCACTTCGGCCTGCGTCTTGGTAATGTCAAACCCAGCCTGATCCACCCGGATCTCGTAGCGTCCGACATTGAGCAGGGTGAAGCGCGACGTGCCGGCGTTGTCCGTCTTTGACTGGCGCACGGTACCGGTGTCCAGGCTCGTCAGAGTGATGGATGCTCCCGCGATTGCGGCGTTGCTTGGGTCCTGCACCTTGACCTCAAGGTCGCCGGTGACTTGGCCGAAACTTGCGCCCTGGAAGAGAAACAGGGCTGCAACCGCCGCGACGGCGAATCGGGTCCAGTGCCAGTTGCGGCGCAGTGCCCCCATCATGTTGCCAGGTGAGTGGAACGCTGAATTCTTTATGTGCATATTTGCCCTTACCAACTTTACAATCTCCCTATTGTTGCCGCACATGTTTCCATGCGCTTCCCGATCATCACGGCCCGGCGGGATCCGTGCCGGTTACAGCCCGCACCGATACGCTCCGCGGCTCGGTGCTACGTTGTCAATGACTCACGATGTGGCAATCTAAGGGCCATTCCGGAAACTATTGTTAACACGTTAGTTTACAATTGATACTTCCAGAATTCATCCAGGATTTATACGCTTATTGGAATTTGAACCGGTTCGGCGAATAAGCTTCGAACCGCGTAACCGCATAAGGTTTCGCCGGCCGGGCGGCGCTGGGCTAGCCTAATAGATTGGAAGAGCAGGTTCAGGGCAAACTTTACGACGGGCGGCTGCTACGGCGGCTGCTGGGCTATCTGCTGCCATACCGCTGGTCCGTGGTGGTGGCGGTGGTCTGCATGGTGACGGGCGCCGCGCTGGAGGTGGCTGGGCCATGGCTCACAAAGGTGGCGGTGGACCACTACCTGGCGCCGCGGACGCGGACCGGGGCGACTTGGCTGGACCCCTACCTGAGCGCGAACCCCACCACCGGGATGCTGCAGATCGCGGGGCTGTATCTGGCGGTGCTGGTGGCGATCCTGATTGTCATGTTCTCGCAGAGCTTTCTCATGACCTCGGCCGGACAGCGGGCGCTGGCGGACCTGCGGCGGGAGACCATGGCCCACCTCCAGCGGCTGGACCTCGCCTACTACGACCGCACGCCGATGGGGCGCCTGCTTACCCGCGTCACCAGCGATGCCGACGCCCTGAGCGAATTGTTCACATCCAGCCTGGTTCCGCTGTTGGGCGACGTGATGACTCTGTCGCTGGTGTTGGTGGTGATGCTGCGGATGAGCGTGGAATTGACGTTGGTGCTGCTGGCCGCCATGCCCGTTGTCATTCTGGTGACCGTGGTTTTCCGCAAGCGCGTCACGGCTAGCAACCGCCGCATCCGGACAGCGGTGGCGCGTATCAATTCGTACCTGCAGGAGCACCTCGGCGGTATGGCCGTGCTGCAGCTCTTTAACCGGGAACAGCGCAGCCGGGCGGAGTTCGCCGCGGCTAACCGCGAACACATGGACGCCTACAAAGAGGCCATCGTCGCTTACGCCTGGTTCTATCCGGTGGTTGAGTTCTGTGGCATGCTGACGGTGGCCTCGCTGCTGGCGTATGGCGGGTATCGCGTGCAGGGGGCGGGCCTCAGCTTGGGCATCCTGGTCGCGTTTTTCCAGTACGGCATGCGCTTCTTCCGTCCCATCCAGGATCTCAGCGAAAAGTACAACATTCTGCAGGCGGCGGTTACGGCGGCCGAGCGCATCTTCCAACTGCTCGATACCCGGCCGGGAATCACGGCGCCTGCGGAGCGCCGCGTCTTGCCGGGGCCCGGGCCCGCCGCGATCGAGTTCGATGGGGCGTGGTTCGCCTATAAGGACGAAGACTGGGTTTTGCGCGATGTCAGCTTCCGCATCGAGCCGGGCGAGACCATCGCCGTGGTGGGACATACCGGGGCGGGGAAGACGACGCTCTCCAACCTCCTACTGCGGTTTTACGACCTGCAGCGGGGCGCAATCCGGATCGACGGCGCCGACATCCGCCAGATGCCGCTGGAGCAGGTGCGCGAGCGGTTCGCGGTGGTGTTGCAGGACCCGTTCTTGTTCTCCGGATCGCTCAAAGAGAACATCCGCCTCGGAACCGCCTCCATTACCGATGCCCGCATCCGCCAGGCCGTCGAGGCGGTGAATCTTTCGGCCTTTGTGGAATCGCTACCGGATGGGCTGGATTACCAGGTGCGGGAGCGCGGGGCGGGATTGAGTACCGGACAGAAGCAGTTGATCAGCTTTGCGCGGGCTCTCGCCCATAACCCGCGGTTTCTGATTCTGGATGAGGCTACGTCGAGTGTCGATACGGAGACGGAACTGAAGATCCGGGCGGCGCTGGACCGGTTGGTGGAAGGCCGGACCAGCCTCATCATTGCGCACCGGCTATCGACTATACAGCGTGCCACGCGTATCTTTGTGATGCATAAGGGACAGTTGCGGGAGACGGGAACGCACCAGGAGCTGCTGGCGCAACGGGGGATTTATTGGAAGTTGTATCAGCTTCAGTACCAAGGCCAGGACTAGTTGTGGGTGTGCGGCCCCCCGGGCCCGCGCTGAACCCCCTGGTTCGGGTTCGGCGCGACGTGGGCGTCGCGCGCGGGTCTGGGGACCCGCCCTCCATTAAAAAGACTCTAGCGGCGCTTTTTGGCTAGCAGTTCCTTGGATTTCTCCAGTAACGCCCGCGCCTTCGGCAGACTCTGCACCGCTTGCAGCACCTCCGGATCAGTCGCCGCGGCCAGTTCCACCGACTTCTCGCGCCCGAATGCCGTCGTATACATTTCGAGACGCAACTGGCGTTTGGCCCACGCTTCGATACTGGCGAATTCCTTCTCGTCAACCGCCAGCTTCTTATCCTTCAAATACGACTTGAACTGGCTCCAAGTGGCCTCGTCCATGTCCCAATCCTGCGGGAGCACGGCCTCCGCCTTCGGTCCGAAGTACTGCGCGGCAAAGCCGAAGAACGCCCCGCGGCCTAACAGTACGCGCTGTGTTTTGTTCAGCTTCGGAGCCTCGTACTTCTCATCCGGCGCAATGCCGCCGCCGCCGAAAACTACGCGGCCCGAGTCGGTAACCTTCTGGTCGCGGAGGTTGCGGGTAGCGGTGTTGGGCTTGTAGTAGTAGTCGTAGAAGGTGCCCTGGGAGTAGTCGCGCTGGATCAGACGGCCGCTCGGCGTGTAGAACCGGGCAATGGTCAGCAGCAGCGAGTTGTCGCCCGAGAGCGGCCACGGCGCCTGCACCAGACCCTTGCCGAAGGTGTTCTCTCCGAAGATCCAGGCCCGGTCGTGATCCTGCAACGCGCCGGACACAATCTCGGCCGCCGACGCCGACCCGCGGCTGACCATGACGACAATCGGATACTTGCGTCCGGTATTCCCGCGGCGAGCCGTGAACGAACGCTCGGTAGACGAACGCCCGCGCTGCGCGACGATGGACTGTCCCTTTTCGAGGAAGCGCTCGGTGATGGCGACGGCTTCCGTCAGCAGTCCGCCCGGATTCTCGCGCATGTCGAGGATCAGGCCGTCTACCTTCTCTTCGCCCAACCGCTTCAACTCGTTTTCAAACTCGCGGCTGGTGTTCTCATTGAAAGACTCGATATGGATATAAGCCGTGCCGGGCTTCACCCAGAGGGCGGTGGGCACCGACGGGCGGTCGACGGCGTCGCGCATGAGGTCGAAGGTGACCAGCTTGTCGAGACCCTCGCGTTTAACGGAGATCTGCACGGGGGTGCCGCGCGGCCCTTTCAGGATCTCCACCACCTGCTCGACGGAGAATTTCTCCGTGTTCTTATCGTTGACGCGGAAGATGCGGTCGCCTGGGCGCAGGCCGGCCTTCTTGGCCGGGGACCCCAGAAAAGGGTGCATCACCGTAACGTTGCCATCGCGGTAGCCGACCAGCATCCCGACCCCGAAGTACTGCCCGCGCTGGTTCTCGCGGAAGCGCTGCAACTCTTTGGCGTCATAAAAGTTGGAGTGCGGATCCAGCGTCCGCAGCATGCCGGGGATGGCTCCCTCGTAGAGTGCTTTTTCGGTTTCGACCTTATCGGCGAAGTTCGATTCGACGATATCGAAGACCTTAGTAAAGGTCCTCAAACTGCTTTGGATATCTTCGCCGTCCTTGGCGGAAGGAGGGGCGGCTGGGAGCACGGCCGTCAGAAGAACCGTGCAGAAGAGTGCCTTCACAGCAGGACGGCACTGGGACGCACAAACACTCATCGAGAGGAATCCTCCACTTGCTTTCCTAGTATAGTCGCAGTATGCACATCTGACGTTGGCGGGTGCCGTTTGTCTATCACTTTTTTTCAAATAGATGAAGAAAGTTCCTCTCCGCGGGCCGGGAGGCAAGGCTTTGGCGGCTGGGAAGCGGCTGGGAATCAAGGGAAACCGGCTTCTTCCTTGGTATACTCCCGAAGGTGAGAAACCGGGCGGCTGTCAGTTGGATCGGCGACGCGGCAATCGCGTTCGTATTCGCCGCCGTCCTGATCTGGCCGCTGTTTCGTCTGGAGTACTCCGATAAGTGGGCCTCGATTGAGGCGACGTTCATTTCCGACGCCCGCTTCCTGCGCGACCATTGGCCGCACCCGCGCTGGCAGCCCCTCTGGTACACCGGCACCCGCTTCGATTACATCTACCCGCCCGCCTTGCGCTACGGAACGGCGGTCCAGACCAAGCTGAGCCCAAGCACCACCCCGGCCCGCGCCTACCACCAGTACGTGGCGCTGCTCTACTGCCTGGGTATCGCCGGCGTTTACGTGCTGGCACGGACCGGCGGCCGTTCGCGGGTGTTCGCGCTGCTGGCGGCCTTCACCGTGGCGACCATCTCGCCGTCGTTCCTGTTCTTCCCCGAGATCCGGGCCGATGCCAAAGGTTCCTGGTCGGAGCCGCAGCGGTTGGGCGTCCTGCATCGCTATGGCGAAGGACCGCATATGTCGGCGCTGGCGCTGCTCGGCTTTGCTTTGGCGTTTTCCATCCAGGCGTTGCGCCAGGGATCGAGGGGATGGCTGGCGGCGGCGGCGGTTGCCTGCGCGCTGGTGGTTTCCCACAACTTCTATGGCGCTACGGCGCTGGCGATGTTTTTCCCTATCCTACTTTGGAGTTGGTGGATCACGCACCAGGACTGGCGCATGTTCTACCGGGCGTTTTTCGTTGCCGCGCTCAGCTACGGGTTGACGGCGTTCTGGCTGGTGCCTTCGTATGTCCATGTAACGATCGAGAACATGCGATTCGTCAGCGAGCGGGGGAATCGCTGGTCGATGTGGGTGCTGATCGTACTGCTGATCGGGTACATCAAGGCGACCGAGGCCTGGGCGAAGGGCCGCAAAGACCGGGCCTGGGTGGTGTTTCTCATTGGCGGCGGCATTGTTTTCACGCTGAATGTGGTCGGCAACCGTTATCTGCAGTTCCGGGTGATCGGCGAGCCCGGACGCATGATGCCTGAACTGGACCTGGTATACCTGCTGGCGGCGTGCGAACTGCTGCGCTGGCTGTGGCACTTCGAATGGCCACGGCTGCGGATACCTCCGCTGTACTGGCGCCTGGCGCGGCAAATTGTCGTCGTGCTGATCGTAGCCAAGGCGTTCTACTCCGTGAAACGCTACACCACGGGCAGTTGGAACATCTTCGTGGATGGCGGGAACCCAAAGGACCGCCTGGAGTACCGCATCACGGAATGGCTCGCCAAGAACCGGCCGCATGCCCGAGCCTACACCACCGGCACGGTGCGTTTCTGGTACAACGCCTGGTTCGACCTGGCCGAACTGGGTGGCGGCTCCGAGCAGGGCTTGCTGAATCCGGTGGTGCAACCCGCCACCTGGCATTTGGGTATGGGTGAGAGCGGCGAGGCGGGTATGCTTTGGCTGCAGTGCACGGGTACGGACGTGGCCATCGTGCATGACGAACGCAGCCAGGAGCATTACCACGACGTCACCCATCCGAAGAAGTTCATAGGCCGGATGCCGGCCATCTTCGATGACGGGCAGGGCAACATCGTCTACGAGGTGCCGCGGCGGTATCGCAGCCTGGCTCGCGTAGTGGACCGGACCGCGCTGGACGCCTTGAGTCCATTGCCGGAAGATCCGCAAGAATTCCAACTGCGGACGCTGGCTAATCTGCTGGAGAAGGGGCCGGAAGCGCCTACCGAGACGCAGTGGCTCGGCACCGAACACCTGCGCATCCAGGCAACCACAGGTGAAGGGCAGACGCTGTTCGTCTGGGTGCCGTTCAACAGGCCCTGGCAGGCCCGCGAAGGCGACGCCGAGTACAAGCTGTCGAAAACGCAACTCAACTTCATGCGCTTGGACCTGCCGCCGGGCAAGCACACCATCGACTTGGTATTCGGCCAACCGCTGGAGAATAGCATCGGCTGGGTGCTGACGCTTGGCACCCTGGGCGTGATGGGATTGCTGGTGATGCGGCCGAGGAGGGTATTGTGAGAGGGCGCCGGCTGGGTCTGGCGCTGGCGTTGGCGCTGCTGCTTCTGAACTTCTGGGTGAACCGCAGGATCTTCGAATATGGCGCGCAACCGTATCGTGGATCGATCGAATCGGGGTACGCGGGCATCTCGCGTTTCTTCGCCGATCATCCGAATCCATGGGGTTGGAATCCTTACATGTATTGTGGGTTGGCGGCCCACAATACCTATCTGCCGGGACCGCCCTATGCGGTGGCGGCGGCCATGTGGGCGAAACCCCAATGGCCCGCCCTGCGGGCCTACCGTACCGTGACCGGCATCTTCGCCTGCCTGGGCCCGGTGACGTTGTTTCTGTTTCTCTGGTACGCGACGCAAAGCCCGCTGTGGTCGTTCCTAGCCGCGCTGGCGTATTCGCTTTGCTCGCCTTCCTACGACCTGTTCACCACCATTGACCGCGACCGCGGCCTATTGCCCATTCCCTGGCGGCTGCACGTCATGCTGAAGTACGGCGAAGGGCCGCATAACATGGGCCTGATGCTGTTCCCGCTGGCGCTGATCGGCGTCATGGAGGCGCGCAAGGGCGGCTTCCCACGAATCTTCCTGGGCGCGGTGGGGCTGGCCGCGGTGGCCGTCACGCATTGGATTGCCGCCTTCGCCCTGGCCATCGCCTGCCTGCTGCTGCTAGTAAGCAATCGCGCCGGGTTCTGGAACATTGCCGCCGCGGGCGTGCTCGGCTACGGGCTGGTGTGCTTCTGGTTGACACCTGAGTTTGTGAAAACCGTCGCCTTCAACTGGCCCCAGGACGCCTTTGGCTACAAGCTGTTGGCCAAACAGCGCCTGGCCTTAGGGCTGATCGTGGCGGTGGCGTTGGGCATCTGGCTGGCCTTCCGCCGGTTTCCCCGCTACCAGTATCTGTGCTGGGCGACGATGTGTTTCGTTGTCTTCGCGGGCTTTGCCGAAAGCCACTACGCCTATGGCGCCGACGCCATTCCCGAAGCCCGAAGGTATGCCCTCGAAATGGAGTTGTTTCTGGTGGTGGCCGTAGCCGAGTGGCTTCGTGTGGGCTGGAAGGCCGGCGGCGGCGTCAACCGCTTCTGTGTACTGCTGGTGATGACTCCGCTGGTGCTGCAGGGCCTGCCCCAGGCGCGCCGCTTTCTCACCGTGGGCTACCAGGAATGGCAGCTGCGTCCGGTGGAAAGCACGGTGGAGTGGAAGCTGGCCGAGTGGCTGGACCGCCACCACTACCAGGGCCGCGTCCATGTCTCGGGCGGGCTGCGCTTCCGGCTCAATTCCTGGTTCAACGTACCCCAAACCAATGGGACCTTCGATTCCGGCCTCCTCAATCGGGCGCCACTGAACTTCGACTACCGCTTCCGTTCGATGGTGGGGGCCACGCCGGGCAAGGAGCGGGAACATTCGCTGCGCAGCCTGCAGGCGATGGGTGTTGAGTATGTTGTGGTGCACGGTCCCGAGTCCGAGGAGTACTACCGCGACATCAAGGAGCCCGGCCGCTTCGAGGCGCTGTTCGAAAAAGTGTACGAGAGCGGAGGCGACCGGGTGTACCGCGTCCCGTTCCGTTCCCTGGCCCATCTGCTGCAACTCACCGAACAGCCGGCGTCGTGGGATCCGGCGTTTCACGATCTGTATAACGCCGCGCTCAATGATCCGGCGCGGCCGGCGTTGAAGGTGGAATGGCAGGGCACGGACCGCGTTCGTATCCGCGGTCCGCTGGCGATGGGGGGCCAGGTGGTGCAATGGATGACCAGTTACGATACTGGCTGGACGGCGCAGGCGCGCGGGAAGCCCATCCCGCTGAAGCCCGACGCGATGGGGTTTATCACGTTCCAGCCGCAACCCGGCGATATCATCGACGTTCAGTTACAGTACGGCCCCACTGCGACGAAGGTAGGGTTCGCGGCGGTAAGTGCGCTACTATGGGCGGGCTGCCTTTCCTGGCTGGCCCTGCTCGCCTGGAGAAACAAAGGCGGGAACCGTGTTTTGCCTAACGGCATCTAACGGCTGTAGGAAGGACGCGGTTGGACGGAGCGGCGGATTGGTAGAGCGTACAACCGGTTATGGTTGCGCCCTTTCGAAGGATTCCGGTATACTCCGCTTTTGCGATGACGAGAGCGTGCCCAGCGGTGCGGGAAGGGCTTTCTGTCCAAGCCGACAAACATCGAGGGAAATAAAACCGACGGACATCGGCCCGTTAGGAGGTTAAGGTGAAGTTGAAGGTAACGGCAATCGTTGCGGCCTGTGCGCTTATGGTCTCCAGCGCCGCGGCCCAGCAGCAGCAGTGGAAGGATCGCCAGGAATACGACATGTTCCAGGAAATGGTCAAAGAGACCGATCCCGCCAAGAAGCTGGAGAAGATCAAGGCCTGGCAGGAGAAATACCCCGAGTCGGCTTTTAAAAAGGAAGGCATCACGCTCCGCCT
Source organism: uncultured Candidatus Solibacter sp. (assembly GCA_964385495.1). GTDB lineage: Bacteria > Acidobacteriota > Terriglobia > Bryobacterales > Bryobacteraceae > CADEFT01. The sequence goes on along the minus strand of CAYLPH010000046.1, from coordinate 52,643 downwards.
GAACACCTATGCGCAAACGCAGAAGTTTCCGGAAGTGATCACGACGGCGAATGAAATTCTCGCCCTCGACTCGTGCGACCTCACCTCCCTCTACTGGCAGGTGACCCTGGTTCGCACCATGAACGCCACCTCTCCGAATCCGGCATCGCTGGATGCGGGCGATAAGCAGGCCACCCAATTGCTGGGTTGCCTGGACAAGATTTTTGCCGCTGACAAGAAGCCGGCGAATGTGGATGCAGCCGCCTGGACAAAAGCTCGCACGGACATGGAGAGTTTGGCGCTGAAGACGCTGGGCTGGATTTCTCTCGCCAAGAAGGATAACCCCGGCGCGGAGACCCGCATTAAGGCGTTCCTGGACAAGTTCCCGAACGACGGCGAGGCCACCTACTGGCTGTACCAGACCATTCGTGCCCAGAAGGACCCGAAGCGCAACTCGGAAGCGCTGTTCTATCTGGCCCGGGCGGCGAACCTTCCGGCGGATAAGGGCGGGCTGCCGGACGCGCAGCGCAAGCAGATCGACGACTTTTTCGGCAAGGCATACACCAACTATCACGGCAAGGATGACGCGGGTTTGGCGGAGCTTCGGAAGCTGGCGGTGGATAATCCCAAGCCGCCCGCCGGTTTTGAGATTGCCGACAAAGGCACGCTCGATGTGAAGCAGGACGAGGAGCTCCGCAAGAGCCAGCCGCAGTTCTACTTCTGGCGCAACCTGCGCAAGCAGTTGGATGATAATCCAGCCTTCTTCGACGGCATGAAGGACGCGGCGTTGCCGGGCAAGATCGACGGCACCGACCTGAACACGTTCAAGGGCCGTCTGGTGTCGGCCAAGCCGGAGACGAATCCGAAGGAACTGGTGCTGCAGATGGATCCGAATGATCCTCCGGGCGGCGCGGGCGACGTGACGCTGCGGCTGGACAAGCCGCTGCGCGGCAAGGCCGATGTTGGCACGGAACTGCAGTTTGAAGGCATCGCCAAGGAGTTCACCAAGGATCCGTTCATGGTGACCTTTGAAGTGGAGCAGGAGAAGTTGCAGGGCTGGCCCGTACAGGCGGCTCCGGTGAAGAAGGCTGCTCCGGTGAAGAAGAGCGGCGGGAAGAAGAAGCGCTAACGCGGCTGCGGATAGGATGATTAGGAGGGCTTCCGGAAACGGAGGCCCTTCGTGTTTTTGGGGGCTACAGGCCTGCCATCGCCCGCATCACTTTCGCCCGCCGCGGCTGGATCACTCCCGGCAAAGCACCCTCCGCCAGCAGCCGATCCCATAACTCCAAACTCTTGCGATACATCTCCATGGCCTCATCGCCGCGCCGCAGATATCCGCCCATCGCCGCGTAAGCATCGGCGATCCCCGCCATCGTGTGCCGCGACACGCCGTCCGCCTCCACCGTCGCCAGCCTTGCCTTCAGTTTCTTGTAAGCTTCCTTAGCCTCCGCCGCGTTGCCCCCATCCACCCGCACGCGCAGCAGCAGCGTCAACGGCGCCAACTCACGGAACCTCGACTGCGGACTGTGCACCTTTCGGTGGAACAGGGCCAGGGTTGTCTCCAATTGCGCTGCCGCTTCTGCAAACCGGCGCTGGCGATACGCGGTCTCCGCCAGTCCCAGATGCGCCCGTCCCACATCGGCTCGTAACCCCGGCGTCGGCGCGCCTTTCACCACCTCGGTGGCCAGGGCCAATGCTTTGCTCTGCAACGCCTTCGCCGCGGCAGGGTTCCGCGATAGCGTGATCGCCGCCAGCCCTAAGTGCGCCTCGGCCAGATCCGTGCGCGCCCGAACGTTGCGGCCGTCCTCGCGGATAATCCGCTCCCCAATCTCGATCGCCTCGCGATAAGCCGCCGCGGCTTCTGTCGGCCGGTTCAGATGCAGGTAGTCGGGATGCGCCAGCGTATTGCCGCGCATCACCAAAATCTGCAACATCGAAAGGGCCAGCCGCGGATTGCGCGGTTCTGCCGCCCACGCCTTACGGCGCATCGCCAGCACCCGGTCCAGGCTCTCCAGCGCCGCCTGCGACTGTCCGGCGCGAAGCTGGTTCCGCCCAAGGCCCTCCAGCACGCCTGCCAGATAGTCCAGCGACTCCGCGTCCCGCTTCTGTATCTGCCACTTCTCGGCGAAGGTCCGTGCCCGGTGAAGGTGCGTTACCGCCTCTTCAAAACGCAGTTTGGGCACTTTGTCGTTGGCCGTTACGCGCTCCAGCCGCACCAGCAGCGCATAGGTCTCCGGCGCATCCGGCGCGGTCTGTTGCAGCCGCTCGGCAGCCGTCCGGGCGCGGGCCAGAAGCGGCGGGCCGCCTACTTCATTGACGATCTTCAGCAGCACGCGGGGATAGGCCAGCGGATCCCGTTGCCCTTCCGGCAGGCCCTCCCACAGCTCCATCGAACGCTTATAGTTGCGTACGGCCTGGTAGGGCTGGCCCAAGTTCGGCGACGCGGCCAAGCCCTGCACATCGGCGATCCGCTCATAGGCGATCGCCAGTTCCCGCGGCAACGTCGGATCGGACTTGGCATCGGCATAGAGGCTATCCAGGTACTCGATCGCGGTCTTGGCGAGCAACTCCCGCGCCCCAATCGCACCGGAGATCAACCGCACCTGGTCGTCGAGATCGAACAGAACCGTGCGCGCCAGCTTGCGTACCTGCTGGAAGCGGCGCTGCGCTTGTTCGGCCTCCCGCCGGGCCACCTGCGCCTGCCATACCGCGACCCCCAAGCCTCCCACCAGCGAGGTCAAGGCCAGGCTCGCCGCCGCCACCGCCAGCGCATTCCGCCGCAAAAACTTGCGCGCGCGATAACCGAAGCTGTCGCCCTTGGCGAGCACCGGGCGGTTGGCCAGGAACCGCTCGATATCCTCCGCCAACTGCGCCACCGACGCATAACGCCGCTCCGGCTCCTTGCGCAATGCCATTTGGACAATCTGGTCCAACTCATTGCCCAGCCCGAGCTCCGGTGGAGGGTCAAGGCACACCACCTGCGTGATCTCGGCCGGGCTGTAGGTTTGCAGCCGGTGCGGGCCCGTGCCCCGCAGCAGTTCGAACAGCACCGCGCCCAGCGAGTAGACATCGGTGGCGGTGGTCACCGGCTCGCCGCGTATCTGCTCCGGACTAGCGTAGTCTGGGGTAAAGAAACTGCAGCCCGGCGCCGTGTACTGCTCGCCGGCGGGCCGGTGGAGGAACTTGGCAATGCCGAAGTCCAGCAGCTTCAACTCGCCCTGCGCGTTGACGAGGATGTTGGAAGGCTTGAGGTCGCGATGGATGATCAGGCTGCGGTGCGCGTATTCCACCGCGCGGCACATTTCCAGAAACAGCCGCAGCTTGTCCTCCAGCGAAAGCTGGCGGCTGCGACAGTACGCCCCCAGCGGTTCGCCGGGGAAGTACTCCATCACCATGTACGGAGCGCCGTCGCTGGTGAGGCCCCCGTCGATTAGCCGGGCGATGTTTGGATGCCGCAGGCGGGCAAGGATCTGCTGTTCCTGCTGGAAGCGCGCAATGGCGGCCGCTCCGCCCTGGACGAACTTGATCGCGACTTGCTGTTCATACTGCCCATCGGCACGCTCGGCGAGAAACACCACACCCATGCCGCCTTCGCCGATAGGCTCGAGCAGGCGATAGGGTCCCACTCGTGCGCCGCTCTCCGGAACGAGCCGCGCCGCCGCCGAGTGAATGGCGCCGCGGATTCCCGTATCGCCTTGGCTGGCGCAGCCCAGCAGGCTCTCCAGTTCCGCCCGCAACTGCGCATCACCATGACACGCCGTGTCGAGGAAACGCGGGCGTTCCCCGGTGGGCAGATCAATCGCCTGGTGAAACAGGTGTTCCAGGGTATCGCGCATGGGGGTGGCGCTCTACTGCAGCGACCGGTTCAACAGCGCGAGGCCGAAGCGGATGTCCCGGCCCACCGTCGAAAGCGACACCTCCATCACCTCGGCAATCTCCTGGTCCGTAAGGCCGCCGAAGTAGCGCAGTTCGATCATGCGGGCTTTGCGGGCATCCTGGTTCGACAACGTCCGCAGCGCCTGGTCGATCGCGAGTACGTCAGGGGTACTGTTCGGCGTCAGCGCCAAGCCTTCGTCGAGAGTCACCTTCTGGCCCCCACCGCCGCGCTTGACCGCGTTGCGCCGCCGCGCGTAATGCACCAGCACCTGGCGCATGACGGTAGAAGCCAGGGCCATGAAGTGCGCGCGGCTTTTCTTGTAGAGGTCGCCGTAGGTTTCCGCCAACTGCAGGTACGCTTCGTGAACCAGGGCGGTTGGCTGCAAGGTGTGGCCCGGCCGTTCGCGGCGAAGGTGCGCGGCGGCGATGCGCCGGAGATCGGCATACAGTAGATCCGGGAATTCCAGGGTCGACGCGGATGGTTGCATGATTTGACTCCTCGCGAGAAAGGGCGGAAAACCCTGGCGGAATCGATCACGCATCGGAAAGATTTTTGCGATTAATTTCGGCTGAGCGCGGTTTCGGGTACCGGCTCGGGGGTGGCGGGCTGCTCGCGCGAACCGCTTGCAGGGCGCAAGCCCTTTATAATGATGCGGATTCCCGTATCGATGATCTCCTGATGGGCCACCCACGGAAAATGCGGCCGGGCTGGCGTGGAAATCAGGAGCGACGTCGTCCCGTGAATAAACGTCCACACCGTCTGTGCCGTGGATTCCAGATCGTCGAAGGCCAGCAACCCCGCATCGGCGCATTGCCGTAAGCTGCGGCGCAAGTAGTCGAAGGCTTCCAGCCCGGTGCGGTTGGCTTCCTGCGAATCGGGATGCCGGTCCGGACCCATCCGCGCCACGGCGGCCCGCAGGCTGAATGCCAGTCTGTAATGCTGGGGGTGCCTGATCCCGAAGTCGATATAGAAGCGCAGCACCCGCTCCAGAAAGTCGAGCGGGGTCACCGCGGTCCGCTCAATCTCCTCCATCGCTTCGCACAACTGCGAAAACACCTCGTGGCAGAGGCAGGAGAGCAGATGGTCCTTGTCGCGGAAGTATAAATAGATGGTCGCCGGCGCGTATTCGCTCTTTTCGGCGATCTTCCGCAGGCTGACGTTGGAAAAGCCTTCGCTGACAAACAGCTCCGAGGCGGCGTCGAGAATGCGGGAGCGGACGGCCTCACGGTCGCGAGCGCGGCGTTCGGCGTTACTCATTCTACTCAACGTAACCGACTGTTCCGTATGTGTCAAATCCGTTCAGCGCCACTCAAACTTTGTGCCGGCATAAAGCCGTCCCAGCAGCGGCAGCAACGTTTCCCCGGCGGCTTCCTTGAGCTTGTGGATCTCGGCGGAGGTTTCCAACTCGCCCTTGGCGTGGTTGCGATAAACCGCGACCAGTACCTTCGCCGATCCGGGGAGCAGGTTATGAACTCCGACGTGGCCCAAAGCCGCGCCACCCTTGCCCTCGGCGGGCGGGAACAGCGTGAGGCTGGGGGTCAGGGCAATGACATCGCCATGCGGCTGCAACCGGGCCTCGGCGGCCAGCTGCTCGAAGCCGGCCAGATCGATGACGATATCCGAGGAGCCAAAGGCCGACTTCCGCACGTCGCTCTCCGGCTGCTGCTGTACGTCCAATCCATAGATGGCCTGGTTGGCCTGGCTGATCACCGGCTTCATCATCGGGAAGAAGATGACGTCGTAGATATCGGCCTGCTCGGAGAAGATCATCGCCATGCGCTCAATGCCGGGCCCGATGCCGGTGGTCGGCGGCATGCCGTGCTCCAGCACTTCCAGGAAGTCGTAATCCAGCGGCTGGAACTCGCCTTCGGTCGAATCGTGGCGGTACATCTGCTTCCAGCGCTCGTGCAACTGGATCGGGTCATTTTGTTCCGACCAGTTGTCGCCGCATTCCATACCGCCGATCATGATCTCGAAGCGCTCGACAAAACGCGGGTCGTCGCGCATGGGCTTGGCCAGCGGGGAAATCTCCACCGGGTGCCCGTAGACCAGCGTCGGCTGGATGAGTTTGGGCGCGATCAGTGCCTCGAACGCCTCCACCAATGCGTGGCCTACGGTAACGGCCGGCTCCACTTTCCACGCCGCCAGGTGCGTATTGGCTTCCTCTACTGTCTTTACCTCGCGGAAGTCGACGCCGGTGGCTTCCTTCACCGCATCCGCCATGAGGATACGCTTCCACGGCGGTCCGAAATCCACGCGGTGCTCGCCCACCTGGAACTCCGTCTTGCCGAACGCAGTGACGGCCACATGGCGGAAGAGCGACTCCACCAGTTCCATGTTGTACTCGTAGTTCTCGTACGCTGTCATGGTTTCGATCATGGTGAATTCCGGGTGATGGCTGCGGTCGATGCCCTCATTCCGGAAGTAGCGCCCGATGGTGAATACCTTGTCGAAACCCGCCGCAATCAGCCGCTTCAGATACAGCTCATGCGAGATAGAGAGGTACATCTGCGTGCTCAGCGCATTCACATAGGTGCGGAATGGCTTGGCGGTGCCGCCGCCATACTGCGGTTGGATGATAGGCGTCTGGAACTCCAGAAATCCGCGCGAATAGAGAAACTCGCGGATCGCAAACAGCATCTTGCCGATCATTTCAAAGCGCGGGCGCACGTCCGGATTCGCCACCGCATCCAGATAGCGCTTGCGCAGCATGATCTCGCGATCCTTGATTCCGCCGAACTTGTCCGGTAGCGGCCGCAGGCTCTTGGCGAGCATGCGCAGCGAATCGGCCATCACCGAGATCTCGCCGCGTTGCGTTTTGGCGACCGTGCCTTTGATCTCCAGGAAGTCGCCGAGGTCGAGCAGGCGCAGCACGTCGTAGCCGATCTTGTTGGTGGCCGGGTCAGTAGGCTCCAGTGTTTGCCGCCGCAACACGATCTGCAGCTCTCCGGTCTGGTCCTGGATGTGGCCGAAGGCCATCCCACCTTGTTTGCGCCAGGAAATCAGGCGTCCGGCGACGGTGACCGGCTTCCCGTCAAACTCTTCGAACTGGCTCACCAGCGGGTGCGAATAATGGGTGCGGCTGCTGGTGGACGGGAACGGGTCCAGACCCAGCGCGCGCAACTCGTCGATCTTCTGTAGACGCGCGTTGCGCAGTTGTTCCAGGGGCGTATGGGAGGCGGCTTCTGACATGAGGCGGAATCTCTTATGGTAGCAGTGACGGCGCGCGCTGGCAGCGCAACGGCACCCAACTTTGGGTGAAAGTGCGCCGCAATCGGGCAGTATCCCGTTCATTTTGTTAGGCAAAGCGGTTGGCCCCTGCCGTGCAAGCCCTTGCTCTCGAGGAGTCCTGTATGACTCTGCAAGTTGGAGTACATCCTCCCGCTGCCGTGGAGTGCAGCATGATGAAAGCCACTGTCTTTCGTGCTCCGGGCCGATTCCAACTCGAGGACAAACCGGTGCCGCGCGCCGGCATTGGGGAGGCCGTCGTCCGGGTGCGCCTCACAACGGTCTGCGGCACCGACGTCCATATCGTGAAGGGCGAGTATCCCGTCGCCGCGGGCCTGACGATCGGCCACGAAGCGGTGGGCGTCATTCATGAACTAGGGCCGGGCGTTACCGGCTACCATACCGGCCAGCGCGTTCTTTTGGGTGCGATCACGCCTTGCGGACAATGCGAGCCCTGTTTAGGAGGCCAACTTTCGCAGTGCCACGGCGCATTGGGCGGATGGCGGCTCGGCAATACCATGGATGGCTGCCAGGCCGAGTATGTGCGCGTGCCGTACGCCCAGGCGAATCTGGCCATTGTTCCCGATGCCCTGACCGATGAGGATGTGCTGCTGCTGGCCGACATCGCCTCGACGGGCTTTGCGGCGGCTGAAAGCGGCGGCGTGCGCCTGGGCGATTCTGTCGCGGTGTTTGCGCAAGGGCCCATTGGCCTTTGCGCCACGCTCGGCGCCAAACTGATGGGGGCCGCCCAGATCCTCGCCGTCGATCCCGATCCGTTCCGCCTCCGCATGGCACAGCGCTTTGGGGCCACCGAACTGATCCCCGCGGAGGAGGATGTGGTGGGCCGCATCTCGAAGCTGACGCTGGGCCGCGGCGTGGATGTCGCCATCGAAGCCGTGGGCCTACAGGAAACCTTCGAAAATGCCCTCCGTGTGGTAAGGCCTGGCGGCACGTTGTCGAGCGTCGGGGTTTATTCCGGACACCTGCGTGTGCCGCTGGAGGCGATTGGCGCCGGGTTGAACGACATCCGCATCGTTACCACGTTATGCCCGGGCGGCAAGGAGCGCATGCACCGCCTGATGCGGCTAGTAGAATCGCACCGCATCGACCTGAAGCCGCTACTGACGCACCATTTCAAGTTGGACGATATCGGCAAGGCGTATGACTTGTTTGCCTCGCGGCGGGAGAACGTGCTGAAGATAGCGATTCACGTTTGAGAAAGCAGCGATCGGCTTCCAACAGACGGACCGCTTGCTTTGCGCGCGGCTCGGTTAGAGCGTAGTGCGACGGAGTTTGCCAGTGGCTGTTACCGGGCGGCCCTTCCCCTTAACAGACCGCGGACCTACACTGGGGGCGTGAAGATCGCTTTGTTACTTTCATTCGCACTTATTTTCGGAGCGGCGTTTCTCTTCGGCGAAGTGGCATCGTCCGATGTGGATCGCCTGCTGCAACGGATGGATTCCTCGCATCCGCGCTTGTTTTTAGAGGCGGCCGGCGAGAAGGAACTGGTACGGAGCCTGGCGGCGGATCCGCTGCGGGCGAAGCTGCGCGGCGTGTTGCTCGCGCGCGCGGACCGGGTGCTGGAGGAAGCGCCGGTCGAACGCGTGTTGGAAGGGCGCCGGCTGTTGGGACAATCGCGGCGGGCGTTGGGTCGCGTGTTGCATTTAGGGTTGGCTTGGCGCATCGCGGGCGAGGCGAAGTACGCCGCGCGGGCAAAGCACGAGATGCTGGCCGCGGCGGCATTCGCGGATTGGAATCCGTCGCATTTTTTGGACGTGGCGGAGATGACGGCGGCGCTGGGCACCGGCTACGACTGGTTTTATTCCGTGCTCAGCGAAGAAGAGCGGGAGACCATTCGCACCGCTATCGTGGAGAAGGGGCTGAAGCCGAGCCTCAAGGTAGACCACTGGTCGAAGGCCAAACATAACTGGAACCAGGTGTGTAATGGCGGGATGGTGATTGGGGCGCTGGCGGTGGCCGAGAGTGAGCCGGGGTTAGCCTCGCGGATGATCACGCGGGCGGTGAATACGGTGCCGCTCGCGATGCAGGAGTATGACCCGGATGGGGCTTATCCGGAAGGCGCCTCCTATTGGGGTTATGGCACAACGTTCAATGTGATGCTGCTGTCGGCATTGGAGTCGGCCCTGGGCACGGACTTTGGGTTATCGAAGGCGCCCGGCTTTTTGGCGACGGCGGATTACCTGTTGCATGTATATGGGCCGACGGGCGAGCCGTTTGCGTATTCCGACGCCGGCACGCGTCCGGCGGGATTGCAGCAGGCGGCGATGTTCTGGTTTGCGGCAAAACGCGGCGCGCCGTACTTGTTGTGGACGGAGTGGGCGAAGTGGGAGCAGATGGGGGCCGAGGAACACGAGCGGCGCGGAGATCGCATCGATGCGCTGCTGCCGCTGTGGCTGGATCCTTCCCTGAGGAAGCCGCCGGCGCCCGCGGCGTTATCGTGGAGTGGGCGCGGGGCGACGCCGGTAGCGATGCACCGGACCGATTGGGGTCCATGGGCGGTGTATGTGGGGATCAAGGGCGGGTCGCCGGCGGCGAACCATGCGCACATGGATGTAGGCACGTTTGTGATGGATGCCGATGGGGTGCGGTGGGCCGACGATCTGGGCATGCAGGACTACAACTCGCTGGAGTCGAAGGGGGTGCAGTTGTGGAGCAAAGGGCAGGATGCGGAGCGCTGGAAGGTGTTCCGGCTGGGGACCTCGGCGCACAGCGTGTTGATGGTGAATGGGCAGCAGCAGCGCTATGACAGCCAGGCTCCGGTGACGCTGCATAAGCCCGGCCGCACGGTGGTGCATTTGACGGGCACCTACGCGGGGTTGTTGGCGCGGGCCGATCGCGGCATAGCGATTGAGGCGGACCGGACGGTGGTGGTGCAGGATGAATTCGCAGCCCCGGCGAATGCCGTGGCGGCGGTGCGTTGGGCGATGGTGACGCGGGCGGAGGTAACGGTGGATGGTCCGGGACTGGCGGCGCTACGAAGGGAGGGGCGCACGCTACGGTTCCAAGTGGTGGAGCCTGCTGCATCGGAGTTGCAGATTTACTCGACGGATCCGCCGGCGGCCACCGATGCGCCGAATCCGGGTACGCGACTGTTGGGGTTTATGGTGAAGTTGGCGGCAGGAGAGCCGGCGAGAGTGGTGGTGCGGATGATTCCGGAGTCGGCGAAGGCGGGGCCGTTCGAGCCCGCGGCACTGGCCCGCTGGTAGTTAGTTGACATCCAGTTGCAAGTAGGTCTAGACTGGCCGAAGGCAACGGATGTTTCGCAAGACTCTTTTCTGGCTTCATTTGGTGGCGGGCTGCGTGGCGGGCGTCATCATCCTGTTTATGTCACTGACCGGCGTGCTGCTGACCTATGAGCGGCAGATGCTGGCGTATTTCGAACGGGGTGCGGTGCGGAGCGAGCCGGCGGCGGGGGCGTCGCGTCTGCCGGTGGCGGACTTGCTTGCGGCGGTGCGCTCGCAGCGGGAGTTGCCGCGCGGGGCGACACTGACGCTGCGGGCCGATGGGCGGGAGCCGGCCGAGATCCGGGCGGGGCGGGAGGCGGCGGTCTACATAAATCCTTATACGGGGAAGGTGCTGGCGGGGGGAGGGTCGCCAGGGGCGGTGGCGGCGTTCCAGAAGCTGCGGGCGTGGCACCGGTGGCTGGGGATGGAGGGGGCGGGTCGGGCGGTGGGGAAGGCGATTACCGGCGCCTGTACGCTGCTGTTCCTGTTCCTTGTCGTGAGTGGGGCGTATCTCTGGATGCCGCGGCGGTGGGCCTGGCCGAACGTGCGGGCGGTGCTTTGGTTCCGCGGGGAGAAGGGCGGCAAGGCTCGCGACTTCAACTGGCATAACGTGTTTGGGATTTGGGCGCTGGTTCCGTTGTTTCTGGTGGTGATTGGGGCGCTGCCGATTTCCTACCAATGGGCGAATGCGTTGGTGTACCGGATGGTGGGTGAGCAGCCTCCCGCGGCGGCCCCCGCTGGCGGGTCGGGCCCGCGGAGCGGCGGTGCCGATGACGGGAGCGTCGAGGTGAACCAGCTATGGGCGAAGGCCGAGGGGCAGGTGCCGGGATGGCAAAGTATATCCGCGCCTGCGAAGGTTGTCGCGGGCCGGCCAGTAAGTTTCACGATTGATGCGGGCGATGGCGGGCAGCCGCGGAAGCGGTCGACTCTGGTGTTGCGGCCCGACACCGGGGAAGTCGTGAAGTGGGAGCGGTTTGAAGACGCCACGCCGGGCCGGCAATGGCGGATGTGGACACGATTTGTACACACGGGCGAGTATTACGGGCTGGTGGGACAGACGGTGGCAGGCCTAGCCTCGTTTGCCGGGGTGATGCTGGTTTGGACGGGTTTGGCGCTGGCATTAAGGCGGTTTGCGGCCTGGCGGGGGCGCCGCGCGCGGCTGGAGGCGGCAGCGCCCGAGACGGTGGAAGTTTCTACTCGGTAGCGGCTACACGTCGCAAAGCGTGGTGGCCTCTTCCAGGCTCACCAGCGGCGTCCGTTTGGGGATAAACTCATGGGCGAAGTATCCCTTATACCCGCCATCCAGAATGGCCTTCACGATCGCCGGATAGTATAGCTCCTGGGTGATGTCGATCTCGTTGCGGCCGGGCACCCCGCCGGTATGGAAATGGCCGAACCACTGCAGGTTGTCCTTGATGGTCCGGATGACATCGCCTTCCATGATCTGCATGTGGTAGATGTCGTAGAGCAGTTTCACACTCGTCGAATTCACTCGCTTGCACATCTCGACGCCCCACTTCGACAGGTCGCACATGTAGTCCGGATGGTTCACCTTGCTGTTCAGCAACTCCATCTGGATGACCAGCCCTTTGTCCTCGGCCTCGGCTTTGTGCTCCTCCAGGAACCGCACGCAGTTGTCCATGCCCTGCTCGTCGGACATGCCGCGGCGGTTGCCGGAGAAGATGATGATATTCTCCACGCCGGCCGCCTTCGCTTTCCCAAACATCTCCCGCAACTGGCGGCTGATCTCGCCATGATGTTCGGTGCGGTTGATGCCATTGGCAATCGTGGATACGCCGGAGGCCATCGTCGGCTTCAAGCCGTACTTCTGCACCACCGGCCACTCGGCCGGGGTCAGCAGGTCGATGCCTACCAGGCCCATCGCCGCACAGGCTTTGGCGAGATCCTCCAGCGGCACGTCGCGGTAACACCAGCGGCATACCGACTGCTTCAGATTCCCCTTCCGCTTCCTGGCCTGCGCGGAAGCGGAGGCCTGGCTGGCCGCCGTCAGGATTGCCGGAGCGGCCAGCGACGCGGTGGTAAACGATCGGCGGTTCATAACCCCCGATGATAGCGCTGAATCAGCGTGCGAAGTACCCCGCTACCTCCAAGGCCACGTGGGTCGGGTTGTTGACCTTCACCAGTACGCCGCCGGTAGCCGAACCCGGCACAATCGCCGCATTCGACACCGTCTGGCCTTCGAAGGCATTAAGGTTCGACACCGCCGGCCAGGGCGTCCCAGCCTGCCACAAGCTGAGGAACGCCAAGGGCGTCCCGTTCGGTACCGCCGTCACATTCAACGCCCAGGCCTGCGCCGATGCCGGCAGTCCCGGACACCGCGTAGAGCCTGGCAGCGAGATCTCGCGATCGGCCGCTGGCGACATGGCCGGTGGGCCATAGTTGCCTGACAGCGTCCCGTCCTGGGTATTCATCACCCGGCATTGCGTTACCGGATAATAGAGCAGCCCGCGTCCGGTCCCGTCGTCCGGCAGGAAGACCCCGTTTACATCGGCCAGGAAGTTCGTCTCGTTGTAGGTCTTGACGTTGATGCTGCCATCGGCGCGCGCCGGAACAATCGCCGAGTTCGACATCACATACCCCGAGAGTGAGTTCAGGTTCGACACCGGCGGTTCGCCGCCACCGGTGTTCCAGGCACTCAGAAACGCTACCGGATTGCCGGATGCCTCCACGCCGGGTGTCAGCGTGAACTGCATGGAATAGGCCTGCGCCTGCGGAATGATGCAGCGGGTCGACGCGGGAAGCCGGAAGGTGCGCGTCTCCTGCGCCACCATCCGCGAGTTCCCGAACGGCGGCGGCAGGCCCGCCGTATAGGCTGGAATCGACCGCGTATCTATGGGGCGGCACGAAGCCGTTGGGTAGAACAGCAGCCCCACCGGTTCGGACGTGAAGTACCCGCTGATATCCAGCGTCACGTTCACATTGTTCGAGCTGTAGAGCTTGATCGCACCGGCGGCGGAGGCCTTCACAATCGCGCTATTGGCTACATACCCGCCGGTCGAAGTCCGCAGGGTCCAGAAGTTCGGGCGCCCTTCATCGGCCGGCCAGATGGTCAGGAAGTCCACCGGACCGGTGTTGGCATAGACGGTGTCGGTGGTCACGTTCAATACGAATGCCTTCGCCGAGGCCGGAATGTCGCAGCGCGAGTTGGTCACCTGCAGCGTCCGTTCCACGCCTGCGACCAGCGCCGGCGGGCCGTTCTGTCCGGTCCACGTGGTACCGGCATAGACCGGACGCGTCTCCAGCAACCGGCAGGGCGTGATCGGGACGTAGCGCAGCCCGCCTGTATTGCCGCCACCGCCACCGCCGCCTTGTTGCGACAGTGTGATCGGGGTGGGGAAGCCGGCAATCGTTACCGTCCCATTGCGGAAGGTTCCGCCCGTGTTGTTGTCCACGACATAGTTGATGGTCACCGTGGCGCCGGGATTATTACCCGAAACCGAGGTGGCAAAGGGCGCCCCGCTGCCGGACACCTGGAAGCGCACCCACGGCACGCTGCTGGTCACCGTCCAAGCCCCGCAGGGGAAGATCTGGAAAGACCCGTTCGTCACCCCCGCGATGGGCGGATTCGGCAGCGCGCTGAAGTTCGTGAAGCACTGCTCCACTTCGCCGAAATTACAGTCCAAGCCGGTACACGAACTGCCCCGGAAGCGCAGGAAAATGCTCGATGGATCGTCCGCCAACATCTCCACGCCCACCGGTGTTACGACCCGCTCGCCCTGGTCGAGGGCCGGCACTTCAATGGTGACTTCCGCCCCATTCACTTCGCAGGTGGTGCCTTCCTGCGCGGTACAGCCGGTCAGGTTGGTGCCGGCTGTGACGTTGCCGCGCACGATCGAATCGGGACAGCCGCCCGCCGTTTCGCAGGTGATCTCCGTATTGAGCACCGTCGTGATATTGCCTCCCGGCGCCCGCTGCAGCGCATTTGCTGAACCCGGCAGAGGCTGTACGGACCCGCCAAACACTACCGTCCGCGACGGCAGCACCGAGGTCCCGCAGCGCGGCACCGGTAGCGGCCCGTTCACCGGCAGGCCCGTGGCAACCGGCCCGCAGCCCACTCCCGACGCGCCGCGAATCGTACTCACCTGCGCCGTGGTCGTATTCTCAAACCGCACGTTGAAGGTCAGCGATTCGAGCACGGCGGGATTGGCCGCCGCGATCTCATAGGTGATCGTCGCTTCGCCGTTCACCACTACCACTTCGCGATCGGCGCCCGTCTGCACGCCGGTGCCCAGTCCTCGCGCATCTTGGGCCATCAACTCGGCGCGCACCGCACCCGAGGTGACCACCGGGTCCACCAGCACGCGCATTCCCGCCGGCACCTGCCGCAGCGTCATCTGCAGCCGGAAGCCGTTGTCGGCGAACCCGATCTGCGGCCCCAGCGTTGCCGAATTCATATACCCCGATTCCGACGTGAACACCAGCGGCAGCGTGCTCGGATTCTGCCCGGCCAGCAGCTTCGGCTTGAAGGCATTCGGCAATAGCTCGGTGTAGGTCACCGGCAGCGTGATGGTACCCTGCCCGGTGGGCGTGCCTTGGGCAATGGTCACGGGCACCGCCCGCCGGGCGATCACGATGTTCTGATTCCCGGTGAGCCCGACCGGCCGCGCTGGCGACAGAATATCGATCGTTCCAGTGATGTCATTGCCCACGGCCGCCGGAGCATTCGCGTCCGCCCGAATGTTCACAATGCGGAACAGCCGCGCGGCGCTGGAATTGGCAATGCCGATGGGCACGTTCGGGAACCGCACGGCGTTGTTGCCCGCCAGCTTGCCCTGGAAGGCGTTGGTGCCCAGCACCGGCGTAGCCGGATCGCCGATCAGCAGCAGTGCCTCGACGCTATCGCCGATGATCTTACTAGTGACACGCGTATTCAGCGTCATACGGACATCCGCCGTGATTCCGGTCGAGCCCGGGCTGCCGGTACACGTGAATGTCGGGGTCCCGGTCATCTCCGCCTCCAGGCTGTAGCGCACGTTCGGGATGGTCGCCGGCGCCGCCGCCACGCAGGAAATTCCCGCCGCTCCCGCCTGCCGGATGGTGAATGTTTCTCCGGCCAGAGTCGCGGTGGCCGACCGTTCCGCCCCGGGATTGGCCGGCGCGGACACGGTAACCAACGCCGTACCCGCGCCCGACGTGGGACTCACCGTCCCAAATGCCGGGGCGGTGAACGCCGGCCAGACGCAGCCGGTGGTCGTGTTTACGGTCATCGTGGTCGATCCGCCCGCCGCTGGCAGCGTCACCACCTTCTTCGACAGCGTGAAAGTGCAGCTCTGCGGCAGTTGCGTCACCACGAACTGTACGCCACGGGCAGTTATCCGCCCCACCCTCGCCTGCCCGGTGGCGTTCGGATCCACGGCGAATGTCACGGCTCCCGGTCCGTCCCCGCTGGCCGGACTCGTGATCCGCAGCCAGCTCGAATCGGAAGCCGCCGTCCACGTGCACGGCGTGTTCACCCTGACCGCCGCCGCCGCCGATCCGCTCGCCAAAAACAGCGAACTCGCCGGCGAGAAACTCGTCGGGCAGTCCGTACCGGACGCCTGTGTCACGGTGTAGTGGATGCCCGCGATGGTGAGCGTTCCCGTCCGCTGCCCTCCGGTATTCCGCTCCACCTTGTAATTCACCTGGCCGAAAGTCGTGCCCACCGAGCCGGAGTCCACGGTCAGCCATGGAACGTTGCTGGAAACCGTCCAGCCGCAGCCGTCGCCTGTGGTGACGTTTGTGCTTCCGTCGCCGCCTGACGCTGAAAAGCTCGCCGACGTCGTGCGCAGGGAGTAGGTGCAATTGGTATTCGGGGGGTTCTGCGAGATGCGGAACGCCAATCCGTTCACCAGGATCTCCCCAGTCCGCGCCCGCGCCGCGTTGGTGTAGGCGCTAACCGTATAGCCCACGGTTCCATTGCCGGTACCGCCCGCGCCGGACGTGATGGTCACCCAGTCGAGCGTCTCGGTGGCCGTGTAGGTCCCCGGCGCCGACACCTGGAACGTCCCCGTTCCGCCGGTTGGCGAGAAGATGGCGGAACCCGGCGTCAACACTGGCACCGCCGGCGCCTGCCCGTTCCCAGCCGCCTGATTCACGGTTAAAGTTGCCCCGTTCACCGTGATCGTCCCCGATCGTGCCGCCCCTGCATTCGACTCCAGGCGGATGGTGACGGTGGTCTGCCCGTTGCCGGTGCGGCTATTCACCGGAACCCCGGAACTCAGCAGCTTCAACCAGGTATTGTTCGTCGTCGCGGTCCATGGACAGGGCTGGGTGCTGGTCACCTGGAAGGTCGTATCGCCGCCACCGGCCCCTACCGATACCGCATTCGGACTCACCCCAACCGTACACGCGCTCACCGTAATGGAGCAGCTCAGGTTAGAGGTCTGCCCCTGTGCGTCTCTTACCTGGGCCGTGAACGGGTAGTTCCCAACCGTAGTTGGCCCGCCACCCAGAACGCCGTTCGAGCTGAACGTTACTCCCGGGGGCAGCGACCCGCTGATCAGATTCGTCGACCACGTGTAAGGCGACCGGCCGCCGTTTGCCTCCAAAGCCCCCTGGTAAGCGATTCCGACCGTCCCGGCCGGGGTGTTGCAAGTCGCGCCCAGCGGCACCGACCCGCCCCTTACCTCGAAGACCAGCCGTCCGTTGACTGTGCTGCTTCCCGCCCGCCGCGAGGTCAGCCCGGTCGGATTACCGTCCAGGAACGCCCCCGCCACGAAGGAGCCGGCCAATAGGAACGACCGCGCCCCCGCCGGGGCATTGGGGCCGTAGGAGAATCCAGCCGCGGCCGGCGTGCAGTTGCTGCGCCCGGCGCACACGCCGTTGAGCCCGCCTTGCGACTGGGTGACTGTCGTGTTGTCGCCGCTCGCTTCCCATTGGATCTGGCCGTAGTTGAACTCGATGTCGAAGTCGCCCAGCGCGCGGTCGGGGCGCTCGATCAGAATGACCTGGAAGGTGTTGGAGCGGCTCGTGTTGCCGGGAAAGTAGCCCTGCGTGCGGTAAGTGGCCCCGAACGCCCGCCGCCCGTCGACGAATCCTGTCCCGTACGCTACGGCTACGTTGAAGGCCGTAGCATCGTTGTCGGCGAAGAATGGGGCGATGATCGGGGCGCTCAGTCCATCGAACAACTGCTGGTTCGGAACCCAGTTGTCCGGCAACGGCTGCCCGAACGATACGTTTCCATGGGAGTTTACATAGACCGTGCTGTAGCTGCCCCCGGCGAAGCCCACGTTGAATCCAATGGGGGCAGCCGGCGACGAGCAGTCGAGGCAGGGGACTCCGTCGTCCAATACGCGGTTGGTCTCAAAGCCGCTGCGCACCGCCTGTGCCTGCGCCGTCTGTGGGCGCAAAGCCCCCAGCGTCAGACCAATGAGCAATCCCAATCCAACCAATGTACGCGAACGCACCGGTTTCCAGACAGCCAAAGACATGAACACACTCCTGCAAGGGAAAGCGCAAAAAGCCGGCTCGATGCGCAACGGTTTCTTCCGCTCCAGCTACAAACGCAGGCAGTGTAACAGGATCTTCCGGTCAGGACAACGCTTTTGCAGACTTCCGGCTACTCGATGTACTCGGCCAGAGGGATAAATGCCACAGGTCCGCCCGTATCCGATTGCCGCAGTAACGTCCCGGTCACGAATTTGGTCCCTTCGGCGACCTCCACCACCAGGGACGCCGCCGTGAAGTTTACCAGGTTGAACTGCTCCGTCAGGTTGATGACACGCTGTTCGCCGGGGGCCAGCGTGATCGGATCAATGGAGATCTCGTTGCGGGTAAACAGCCGCACCTGGAAGGTGGACGACCTCTCGGTAGCCGTGTTCACCAGGATCAGTTCGCTTCGGAAGGCGGTCCGGTCCGGAAACGGAACCACGAACTTCGGCTGGTAATCCGGGAGCATCGGGATCGTGAACTCGCGTGCGGGCTGCCCGTCCGCGGCCTCGCGGCGTACCACGATGTGGCCGCCGATGCGGTCCTCCTTCAGGTCGGCATAGCAGAAGGTCCAGCCCTGTGTCAGGCCCGAACCCGTGCCCACGGTAGCGAACGTGAACGTCCCAAAGCGCCCCAAATCAATCTGCGCGCCGTCTCCGCGCCCGATGTTCGTCTCCAGCACCATGGCCGCACCGTCGGCCGCCACATGCTCGCAGAACATGCGTACGTCCCGGTTCTCGAGGTTCGTGAGATAGAACCGCGTGGACCAGCCCGCCCCATCGCGCACCACCGGCAGCACATGCACCCCGTTGGCTGTAATGAAGAAGTTGCGCTCGCGGCCCTTTTCCAGCGCCCCGCGCTGGCGCAGGGTCAGCTTGCCCGTCGTTGCCACGCCCTCCTGCCCGAACACCGCCGTTGTCAACAGCACCAGTCCCAACCAAGTCCGCTTCACGCTTCGATTATACAAGGCCCGTTCTTTACGGAACGCGGATCAGCAGCGCCCCGTTCTGGCGCCGGTCCGCTCCGTAGGTAATCGCTTCGATTGAGTTTGCCTTCTGGTTCACCCGCTGCAGCGCCGGCACGGGCTGGGCCGGCTGGCCGGGAGCCGGCGCCTGCGCGGGAGGATTCCCAACGAACACCACTCCCGGGGGATTCGCCGGTAGAAGGATTTCGCCCCCCATCAAGTCGTAAATCAGGTACGCGGATCCCGCGTTGTTGGCGAGGTTCCCACGCGCTACCAGCTTGCGGGTCGCCGGCAGCACGCCCAGCAACTGCGCCGCCACGAACCCCTCCGGCAAGGGCAATTGCCTGGTCTCCACACGGGCGAGGTCGAACACGACAAAGCCCGCATCCCCGTTCACCCGCGCGCGGGCCGTTCCCACCACTAATTCCATCGCGGGGATGACCTGCAATTGGGCGAATCCGGCAATCCCCTGCGGCAAGTCCAGCCGGTAGGCGCTTGCGCTCACCCCATCGAGGGCAAACACGACGTCGCCGTCTACCCCCGCCGCCAGCACGAAGTCATTGATGTCGGCCACCTGCGCCGAGGCGTTCATCTGCCCGGCGCCGGGCACCTCGACGGACGTCATACGCAGTTCCGCCAGATCCAAAACCAGGAAGGCAGTTGCCCCGCAACTGGCGCGGTAGGCGCGGTCCGCGGTGCGGGAACCCAGTATCACCAGGCGCCGCGACGTTTCGATGCTGGCGATGGCCGTGTTGTTGGTACACACCGCCGCGAACGTGCCGCCGGGCATCGCGATCACCCGCGTCTCGTTTGGCAGAAAGGCCACTAGCGCGTGCCGGCTGTCATCACGCTGGCGGGCCAGAACGAAGTAGGTCCTTGTCTGCGCGTCGAAGAACGACGGCAGCCGGAAGCGCGCCAGCGGATTCATAATCACTGGAACGCCGCCGCCTACCGGGGGTATCACCGGACCTCCGCCGCCGGGCCCGGGACCTCCGCCTCCGGGACCTCCGCCGCCGCCCGGCAGTACTCCTCCGCCACCACCGGTAGCCGGCGGCAGCGCCGGGGGCACCAGCGGCACCCATCCGTCGGGGAAATCACGCGTCGACTGCAGCACGCCCTGCGGATTGAGGATCGCGAGTTTAGCGTTACCCGGGGTGTTCTCGTCATCGCCCACGACTACTAGAATCTGCTGCTGCCCGGCATTCACGGGGAGCGTCAGAACGGTGTTGAGTCCTCCGCCCGCATCCACGGTAAGGTTCAACGGATTCAGGGCCGGGCCGCCCGCGCCGCCCGCGCCGCCCAAGCCACCTCCGGGTCCTAGGACGACGCCACCGCCGCCCATCGTCACGGCCCCGGTATCCCCGTCGATGGTCGCCACCGCCGGCGGGGTTCCCGCGAGCACCGCGGTGAAGCCGCCGTTCGCTCCTCCGGCCAGCGCCAGCGCCGCACCCGGCAACTCTACCGCCATTCCGGATTCCTTGCCCGGCTGGAGAACCATGGCCTTGGCGCTCAGCGCCCCACCCGGCTCCGTACTGGCCGGTGGACCTACCAGCGCCGCCAATCCCGCTCCATTCTGGGTTGGCGTCACTGGCGACCCGGCGTTGGCATTCGCCCCGGTCAGACACTCCGGAATGCGCCGCGCCTGCCGCTGGCGCAAATCCAATAGCACGCTCGGCCAACAACCTTCGGCCGTTCGCGCCCCGCTCGCCACCAGAAACCCGCCGCGCAAATCGCTCCCATTCCAACCGCGCAATTCCGGTGTTCCCTCCGGCAGCCGCAGGAACGTCACCTCGGGCGTCCGGGCCGATCCCAGCGTTGCCAGATTGGCCAGGCGATTCGCGACCCCCAAGGTTACGACATCCCCCGCCAGCGCGCCTTCCGGCACCGAGGCCGAGACGGCAAACTCGCCCAGCCGCGATGACGGCGCAATCGACGCCTCTACCGGCAGCCCACCAACATGCACCGCCACCGGCAACTGCGGCACGGCATCCCCGCCCGATTCCCCGGTCGCCATCCGAGGCTCCGTTAAACCCAAACCCGAGGCGGTGAACCGTAGCGTTTGCCCTTCCTGACTTCCGGCTAATTCGCCGTACCCGGCGTTGTTCTTCGTTGCCACCGCAGGCAGCGGATTCTGCACCGTGATCCGCGCCGGGCGGCTGGTCAGATCCCCGCGCCGCACCATCACCGCGACCAGACCACCCGGGGTCTCATACGGGACCTGCGCGACAATCCGCGCCGGCGATACCGATACCAGCGGCGCCGGCCGGTTCCCCACCATCACCTGGACTCCGGACAACTCCGTTGGCCACAACGGGCCCTCGCCAGACAAGGGCGTCGCCGGGCCAAGATTGATTCCATCGATCCAGATCAGCCCGCCCGCCGCCACCGCCGAGGGCGCCGGCTGCTGCGTGAATGCGTTGATCACTCCACGAGGATTGATCACCGGGCCCAGCGCTACCTGCCCGCAGGCCGCCCCCGCCCAAAGCAGTCCGATGCAACCCATTTGACGAACCATAGTCCCTCCCCGTCGCGGAAACATCCCATTTAACACTATGCCAAGCGGCGAAGTTGCAGGCCGCTATACTGAAAGCAGTATTTCTGGATGGTTTCCGGCCAAACTACAGTCGAATCTCCCCCCCAAGCGGGCCACAAGCCTGATGCCCTGGCTTCGTCCACCCGCACCCTGCTGCTTTATTCGTTCGGTCACTTTGCCGTCGACGTGTATTCCGCCGCGCTTGGCGTTTACCAGCCGTTGTTTGCCCGCCACCTTGGCCTGAACCTTACCCAGGCCGGGCTGCTCGGCGGCATGATGGTCTTCGCCGGTTCGGTGATGCAGCCGTTCTGGGGCTACCTTTCGGATCGCTACCATTCCCGTCTTTTCTCCGTTCTCGCGCCTGCACTGGCCGGTATCTTTATCTCTTCGCTCGGCCTTGCTCCCAACTTCGGCATCCTGCTGCTGCTGGTAGCCTGCGGAGCCTCGGCCATCGCCAGTTTCCACCCCCAGGGCTCGGTGCGGGCCGCCGCCGGCATTACCGAAAGCCGCTCGAAAGCCATGGCTTTCTTCATTTCCAGCGGTCAGCTCGGCTTCGCGCTTGGGCCCATGTATTTCTCACTGGTGCTGGCTAACCTCGGCTTCTCGCACTCGCTGTGGGCGGCTATTCCCGGCATCCTGGTTACCGTGGCGCTGCTTTACGCCATTCCGGAAACGCCCGATTCCCAACGCGGCGCCCAGCGCTTCCAATGGGCGATTCTGCAACCCATCTGGCGGCCCCTGCTCCTGCTCTATATGCTGGTCTTTCTGCGTTCGGTGGTGCAGATCAGCTTCACGCAGTTCCTGCCGCTTTACCTGACTCGCGAGCGAGGTTTTTCCCTTCCCATGGCCAGCCTCGCTCTGACCCTCTATTCGGCAGGGGGCGCGCTCGGCGGCTTTACCGGAGGCCATTTGGCCGATCGCTTTGGCGGACGCCGCGTCATTGTCTATAGCATGATCGGGGCCGTCCCCTTCCTGCTCCTGTTCTTCTACGCCACCGGACCGCTCGCTCTGGCCGGCCTCGTTCTTGGCGGCCTGGTGCTTCTGGCCACCAACCCCGTCAACATTGTCATGGCCCAGCAACTCGCTCCCGGGCAATCCGGCACAATCTCCGCGCTCATGATGGGCTTCGCCTGGGGCATGGCCGGCATGGTGTTCATTCCCCTGGCCGGTGTTGCCGCCGATCACTTCTCGCTGCACACCGTGCTGCGGTCCTTTGTGATTTTCCCGGTGCTCGGCTGGTTGCTCGCCCTCCGCATGCCGAAACAATCATGAAAGCCGTTTGCCTGCTCAGTGGCGGACTCGACTCCTCCACCTGCCTCCTGTACGCCCGGCGGGAAGGCTTCGCCTGCTACGCGCTGTCGTTCGATTACGGACAGCGCCATCGATTCGAACTCGACGCCGCCCGCCGCGTTGCGCAGAAGCATGGCGCAGTGGAACACCGCGTCGTTCGGGTCGATCTGGCCGGCTTTGGCGGCTCTGCCCTTACGGCCGATCTCGATGTTCCCAAGCATCGCCAGCCCAGCGAGATGTCGCACGGCATCCCCATCACCTACGTGCCGGCCCGGAACACTGTCTTCCTCTCGCTTGCCCTTGCCTGGGCGGAGGTGCTCGGCTCCCAGGATCTGTTCGTGGGGGTGAACGCCCTCGATTACTCCGGCTACCCCGATTGCCGTCCCGAGTATCTGGAGGCCTTCGAACGGATGGCCAACCTCGCCACCAAGGCGGGTGTTGAAGGTACGCTGCGGACCCGCATCCATGCCCCCTTGCTTCATCTTTCAAAATCGGGCATCGTGAAGCTAGCGTCGGAACTGGGCCTGGACTTCTCGCTTACCAGCAGTTGCTATGACCCGGCTCCTGATGGCACGCCCTGCGGCGCTTGCGATTCCTGCCTGCTCCGCCGGAAGGGCTTTTCCGAAGCCGGCGTGCCCGACCCGTTGGATTACGAAAAGGCCACACCATGATCTCCGAGATCTTCTACTCCATCCAGGGCGAGGGCCGCTATGCCGGTCTGCCCGCCGTGTTCGTGCTGACCGATGCCGGCGTCCCGCGCCCCTGCTGGTGCGGCCCCGTCCAGGGCTCCTTCAAGCCCAATTCCGAGACCAGCTTTGCGGGCCTGCTTGCCGCCGCCCGCAAGTTCTGGTGCGATTACGCGGTCATCGCGGGTTCCGAACCGCTCGCGGATGAGAACATCGCCGCGGTTGCGGACGGCCTCAAACGCTTCGATCACACTGTGGTTATTGAAAGCTCGGGCTCGCACTTCGCCAATGTGCCCTGCGACTTGCTGAGCCTTACATTGCGCATCAAGAACCCCGTTAATCCGCCCAAGAAGAAGTCCAAGGCTCCCGTCTACGACCTCGATATTCTGCGCCAACTGACCGGCCGGTACGACTACCAACTGCAGTTCCTGGTAGCCGACCGGGCGGACATTGTCGAAGTGAAATCCGTCGTCCAGGAGATTGGCGCGGACAAGAACAAGGTGCTGCTCATGCCCGCCGCGGCCAAGGGCAGGGAACTCAACGACCAGTGCCATTGGACGCTGGAAGCCGCGCGCGTGTTCGGCTATCGCTATGCCCCGCGGTTGGTGTCCCCGAGCGCCCCCAAGGCCGAATGAAGATTGCCGAGGTCTTCTACTCGATCCAGGGCGAAGGCCTTCTTGCGGGCGTGCCGTCGGTCTTTGTGCGCACCTCCGGCTGCAATCTCCGTTGCCATTGGTGCGACACTCCTTATACGTCCTGGCAGCCGGAGGGCACGGACCAGTCCATCGAGGCGTTGCTGGAGTATGTTCGCCAGTCCGGCACTCGCCATACCGTTGTGACGGGTGGTGAGCCTTTTCTGCAACCGCAGCTTGGGGAGCTCTGCGACGCTCTTCGCGGCGCCGGCCAGCACATCACCATCGAAACTGCTGGTACGGTCTACCGGGACGTCGCCTGCGACCTGATGAGCCTGTCTCCCAAGCTGGCCAACTCCACCCCGTGGGAGCGGGAGGAGGGGCGCTGGGCCGCCCAGCACGAGCGCCTCCGGTACCAGCCCGCGGTGCTGCGCCGCTTCCTGGCGGCTTATCCCTATCAGTTGAAGTTCGTGGTCAGTTCGGAAGCCGATCTGGTCGAAGTGGAGGGGATCGTCAGCGACACCGCCGCGGCGCGCGACCGTGTTCTGCTGATGCCGGAAGGGACGACGCCGCAAGCGATCGCCGCGGCCAGCCTGTGGATCGTGGAAGCCTGCAAACGCACCGGCTTCCGCTACTCGCCGCGCCTCCACGTGCACATCTGGGGCGATAAACGCGGCGTCTGATTCTTCGCCAATTTTCCGCAAACGCTCCGCTTCCAA
Source organism: uncultured Candidatus Solibacter sp. (assembly GCA_964385495.1). Classification (GTDB taxonomy): domain Bacteria; phylum Acidobacteriota; class Terriglobia; order Bryobacterales; family Bryobacteraceae; genus CADEFT01. The sequence goes on along the minus strand of CAYLPH010000046.1, from coordinate 28,062 downwards.
AGCAGGAGGAAACGGAAATGTTTCAACGCTGCACGATCAACATACGCCAGAAGAATCACGCGCAACCCGAGCGCGGCACCTGGCTGGAAATTACGCTACAGAAGGCCCGGGTGGGCGCACCGCCGTATAAAGATAGGGTGTTCCCCACCTCGACGCCCCGTGGCGACGATGAGCCCTTCGAGATGTTCCGCCAGATGGAGATGATGATGGGTGGCAACGCCTGGTGGGGCCGTTGGAGTCTGGGGGCCAGCAGCGCCAGCTACACCCTCGACAGCAACTTTACGGTCGGGACCGCGCACCGCGACTCGCGCTATTGGATCTACAACCACAAGACCTGGGAACTGCACCTGGTCCAGCGCACGATGGAATCGGGCTGGGCCGAGAAGCCAGGCGCACCGCCGACCGGCTATAAAGTTCTCTACACCCCCGCGCTCGAGCTTTACGGGGCAGCCATCACCAGCCGCGGTGTCAAGCCGTTGCAGGGGGACGAGGGTAACGGATGGGTGCGTATCGCCAGCCGCGCCTTCCGCGCCGAACGGGTTTCCTGGGAAAAGAACTAGCTCCGCCGAGCAAGAGCTAGAACTCGAGGGGTCCTCCGGCGACGGCGCTGTCGATTGCCCGCCAGGCGGGGATTGACGCCCCGACGATGATTTTGGGCGGATGGGGTTAGGCGGCGGGGCAGTTTGGGCTGCCGCCGGTGGGCGCCGTTGGATCGTTCTGCATGGCGACCGGGTGGGCGGTGGGAACGGGGCGGCGGCCGGTGTTGATGGGAGTGACGGTGGTCCCGGCCGTTGGTTCATACTGCAAATTTTTATTTTCGGAATCGTGCACCGCGGCGGAGGGCGGGACGGGCTCGGGTTGGGGCGCGGGCGCGGGCTCGAGTTCGGCGATGGGAGCCTGTTCGGCTGTGAGCTTCTGGCGATAGTCGATGGCCTCGAGGAGAGCCTTGCGGGCTTGCCTGCGCTCGCGGGCGAGGCGGGCGACGTGGCGGTCGAGGTTGCGATGGGCGGAAGAATGGTCGTTGAGCGACTTGTAGCCCAGGGCGAGCGCGCCAGCGGCATCCATGGTTTCGAAGGCGCGCTGGATTTCGGGGCCGACGATACCGGTTTCGAGATTGATAAGAGTGACCAGGAGATCCTCGGCGCGATCATGCTGGAAGTCGGCGCGCGCGATCTTGGTGACGAGGTAGAGCTCGTAGTCCGATTGCGGAGCCCAGTGCGCGATAGCGGCGTCGAGGTGCTGGTTGAACTCGGCCTGCTCGCTGGGAGTACCGAGGAACTTCTTGGCGCAGAGGCCGTGTTTGATGGCGTTCTGGGAAGAGCGGGCTTTGCCGGCTTCGGAGGTGGGTCCGTGGGACTTGGCTCCGTTCATTCGGGCGATGTCGGCTTTGGTTACGGGGGACTGCGGCTGGGACTGGTTGCGATTGCGGTTGCGATCACGCCTTTTCATGGAAATGCTCCTGGGTTCTGGAATAAGCGGCGGAATGGCCCGGCCGGAGGCGCGATGCAGATGGCGGTGTATCGCGAATTCAGAATAGCAGGGGAGGGTGGGAGAGGCGGGTGGAGGATTTGGCGGATTCGGCCGTAGGTGATTGATAGCGTGGGAGAATTTTTTTGTTGCCTGTTTGTGAACGGATTCGGAGGCGTTGGCGGTGTTGTCCAGGTTAAGTATCGCCGCGTATCGCCGCGTGGATTGGGATGCAAGTTGTTATTAGACGGATTAACTTACGAGCACTAACTCGGCGAAGTGGTGCCAGAATGGGAAAGCGGCAAGAAGATCATGGCTTCGGCGGCTCCCGCACGGTCAGGATCTGGTTGGCGCGTATGTTCTCCAACCGCTGCACCGTCCCGCTGGGCCACGCGACCTCGAGCAGCGCGGCGCGTTCTGACGGTCCCAGTCCGAAATGCACGCGCTTATCGCTGGAGGAGAGATAGCTGCCGCCGGTGGACACGATGGCATGTTGCTCCAGCCCCGAAGCCGTCACCAGCCGCAACTTCGCGCCGATCCCGTCACGGTTGCTCGGGCCGCCGATGGTGTTCACCAGGAGCCAATTACTGGGTCCGGCGCCAAGGTTCCGGAGGACCACCGCGCGGCCGTCCCGGCAATTGATCACCGCTTCGAGCAGACCATCGTTATTCAAATCGCCGAAGGCGGCCCCGCGCGCCGCCAGCGGCTTGGCGAACGGGGCGCCGCCTTCTTTTGACACATCGTTGAACCGGCCGCCGGTATTGCGTGCCAGCACAGGGGCTTCCAGATAGCGCAACGCGGGTTGTGTGACTTCGATGTTATCCATCACATGACCTTGCGCTACGAACAGATCTTTCCATCCGTCGTTGTCGTAGTCGATGAATTTCGCCCCCCAGCCGGAGTGCAACGCGCTAATGCCGCCAATGCCGCTGGGGCCGGTCACGTAATCGAACGAGCCTTTGCCATTACGAAACAAGGCGTATTTCTGGAGGGCCAATGCATTGATGAAGGCGTCCGGCCAGCCGTCGTTATCATAATCGGCGAAGTCGACGCCCATGCCAGCGAACACTTTTCCGTCCTCGTCGTAGCCGATCCCGGCGGCCAAGCCCACTTCTTCAAACTTACCCCCGCCCTGGTTGCGGAACAGTTGTTGCGGGAACGAGTCATTGGCGATGAGGATGTCCGGGCGGCCATCGCGGTTGTAGTCGTTGATCGCCACACCGAGACCCTTCCCTGGGCTGGCTCCCAGCCCGCTCTCCCGCGAGACATCGGTGAAAGTCCCATCCCGGTTGTTCCGGTAAAGGAGGTGGGTGACCGCTTTGAACTGATCCGGATGGCAGTAGGCGCGATAGCCGGGGCGCCTGTCTCCGCACCAGGGATTCCTCGAAAAGTCCCAGTCCAGGTACCGGGCGACCACCAGGTCCAGCCACCCATCGCCGTCAAAATCAACCCAGCAGGCGCCCGCCGACCAGCCTCCCCCGGCAACGCCGGCCCTTGCCGTCACATCGGTAAACGTGCCGTTCCCATTATTGCGATAGAGGATGTTCCGCCCAAGATTGCTGACAAATAGATCGGCGTGGCCGTCGTTGTCGTAATCGCCTGCCGCGGCGCCCATCCCGTACGAATGGCCCGGCACCCCCGCCTTCGCGGTCACGTCGGTGAACGTGCCATCGCGATTATTGCGATACAGCCTGTTCCAGAACCGCGGCTCGCTCTTGTCGGGCGTCTTGCCGGAGGGCATGGGATCTTCCAACCGCGCTCCGTTCACCAGGAACAGATCGAGCCAGCCGTCGCCATCGTAGTCAAACAGGGCGACACCGCCGCCCATGGCTTCGGGCAAGTACTTCTGCGACGTGGCGCTGCTTTGCCGCTGGAAGTCTACCTTCGACTCGGCTGTGACGTCAGCGAAACGCGGGAGCGCGGCGAGTTGCGCGAGCAGGAAACGGCGGCGGTTCAATGCAGGCCTCTCCAGGTTCAGCGGATCGCCGGGGAAGACTTCTTGCGCACGGCGTCGAACTTTTCGAACATGCGCTTGGATCCTTCCAGGTCGCCCATCTTGCGGAGCACGCCGGCCAGTTCGTAGTACGCGCTCACCTCGGTGGGGTCCAGTTCAAGGCACCGGGTCAACGCCTGCCGGGCTTTCTCCATCCGTTCGGTTTTGCGGAGCGCTTTGCCGCGCAAGTAATAGGCCCGCGCGGACTGGGGATTGACTTCCAGCGCCCGGTCCACCATTTCCAGACTTTGCTCCAACCGCTCTTCCTTGATGAGGAACGCCGCGTAATTCACCAGCGGCCACTCATCGGCGCGCGCGCTTTTCCGATTCAGTTCAATGGCTTTCTCGTAATGCTCACGAACATTCGCGGGCTGGGCCAGAGCTTCGTAGCAGAGCGCCGCGTTGTTGTGGGCATCCGCATAACCTGGCGCGAGCGAGAGAGCTCTTTCCGAGGCTGCCAGCGACTCCGGAAAGCGGTTCTGCGTATAGAAGAACCTCGCCAGTTGATACCAGAGCTCCGGGTTATCCGGATTGAGGCTCACCGCAACCTGGAACTCCTGTTCGGCGCCTTCGTGAATCCCCATGACCACATAATTGAGAGCAAACAACTGACGGATCCGCCAGTCGAGCGGATCGAAACGATACGCACGGCCCAAGACATCAATCGACTGCTTATGGGCGCCGGTTCGAAACAACAGGAAGGCTTCGACGTAGAGCCGGTCGAGGGTGGCGCCCGAAAGTTCATGAAGCCTTCTGAATCCCTCTTCATAATTCTTCCGTTCGCGAAATGTCAGTGTAAGCCGATAGGCGTCCTGCTTGGAGCTTGCCTGGCGCGCAACGCACTCCCACAGCCGCTCCTGAGCTTGGGGCCATAGCTGCTTTCGGAACAATTCTTCACCGCGGGCGCAGGCAGCCGGGGCCTCGGCCCGCAAGAGAGCGGCGACGGTAAGGGATGCGGGAATGACGCACCGGAGAAGCGGCATCAAGCCTCGGAAGTCGAATCGATTTGGCGGGTCCGGGTAGGCCATTGACGCCAACGCTGTTAGCTTATATGATCCGCTGCATGAAATGTGTCCTGGGATCGCTCGTGTTCTGGGTCGCCTCTGTTTGGGGGCAGGGTGTAACAGGTTCGATTACGGGCGTGGTCTCCGATCCGACCGCCGCCGTCGTCGTCGATGCCAAGGTGACGGTGAAGAACATCGCCACAGGCTTCGTCAGCACACTGCAGACCAACTCCGCCGGTGTCTATAACCTTCCTGGGTTGACTGCCGGATCCTACGAGGTACGTGTCGAAGCGCCCGGCTTCAAGATGTATGTAGCGTCGAATCTGACGTTAGATGCCGCGCGAGTTCTGCGTGTCGATATCCCACTGCAGGTGGGCGCGGTAGGTGACGCCGTGACGGTACAGGCGGAAGCGCCGCTGCTCCAGCCGGAGACTTCGACGGTGGCAAACCAGGTGAACAAAACCATGCTCAACGCCCTGCCGTTCCAGCTTACCGGCTCATTGCGGGATCCCACCGGCTTCGTTCGCCTCACTCCAGGAGCAACCGGGGGTGCGTTTGGCGTTAACATCACCGGTGGCCGGGCCTTTGCAAGCGAGGTGCTTGTCGATGGCGCCCCGGTGGCCTATAACGCGGCCACGAACAGCCCGGACCAGGCACGGCCGGCATACGATACCATTGCCGAGTTCAAAGTCGAGGCTGTTGTGCCGCCCGCCGAGTATGGGCGCACTTCCAGCGGCGTGGTTACCATGGTTACCCAGTCGGGCAGCAACGATGTCCATGGCAATATGACGATGCTGCTGCGCAACAATGTTCTCGATTCCCGCCGTTTCAACGCGCGTATTCCCGACGTCACCCGCCAAGCTGAGTTTGCCGGCTCCATCGGCGGCCCAATCGTGATTCCCAAACTCTACAACGGCAAGAATCGCACCTTCTTCTTCGGCAACTACACCGGCTTCCAGCGCATCAACATCCAACAGGGGCTTACTACGACCGTTGCGACCGAGCCCATGAGGAATGGCGATTTCTCCGCCCCGGGGATCAATCCGATCTTCGATCCGCTCAGCGCAAACGCTTCCGGACAGCGCGCGCAGTTTCCCGGCAACCGCATTCCGGCCAATCGCTTTTCCGGCTTTGCGCGCTCGATCCAGGGCATCATCCCCAGCTCCAACGTTCCCGGATTGCTCGCCAACAACTATATTGGCACCGGGATTTTCACACAGCCCTCCGATTCGTTCCTGGTGAAGATCGACCACCAGATCTCGGATAAGAACAAGTTCAGCGGCAACGTCCGCTATCAGAATCCGCGGCGTACGCACTCACGCGGACCGCTGCCGCAGGTTTCCGACGGATTCAAGGACAACCCGCAGTCGCGCAATGTCGTTCTCAGCGATGACTACTTCATTCGTCCGAACGTCGCCAATCGTATCCAGGCGGGATACACCCGTTTCGGCAATCCGACTTCGAGTTCGGCCGACGTTGGCCTCAAAGTCCCGGGCGCCTTTGCCGGTGGCTTCCCCGCCGTCACGTTCGATGGGCAGGGCTTCGGCAACATTGCCAATTCGGACTTCCGGTATGAGGGAGACAACAACTACAACTTGCAGGACAGCGTCACCTGGACTTCGGGCAAACACAACATCAAGTTCGGAGCCCGTGTGGACTGGTTCCAGTTCAACTTCCGCCCCTTTGGGAATGAAGTCGGTACCTACAACTTCTCTCAGTTCGCCACCAGCCAGCCCAACGTCAGCAGTACAGGCCACTCGTACGCGAGTTTCCTGTTGGGGAGCGTGAACTCGGCGTCCATGACGAAGGGATTCCCATACGGTTTGCGGTCGCGCTACTTCGGCACCTATATTCAGGACGACTGGAAGCTCACGCGCAAACTGACCCTCAACTATGGCATCCGCTGGGAACTCCAGAACCCCTGGTATGAAGTGGTCGGCCGCACCAGCCTGATGGATCCCAACTTGCCAAATCCCGGGGCGGGGAACCGGCCCGGGGCCCTCATTTTTGGCAGCAAGGACCGGCGCGGCTTCCAGCAGACATATAAAGGGGGTGTCGGACCGCGCTTCGGTCTGGCGTACCAGCTAACGGAGAAGACCATCCTCCGGGCCGGCTACGGTATGTTCTACGCTCCCATTATCGGCAATAACCTCAACTTCCAGGGCTTCACCTCCGCGATCGGCATCTCCAGCCTGGACGGCGGCTTGAGCCCGGTGTTCAATATCGACCAGGGCTGGCCAGCGGACCTGGTGAGGCTGCCCCCGTTCCTCGAACCCAGTTTCGCGAATAACTCGAATACCTCGACGGCGCAGACCTGCGCCGGCTGCAGCGGGCGCCTGCCGCGAACCAGCCAGTGGCAGATGAACCTTCAGCGTACGGTGAAGGGTGTGCTGTTCGAGGGTACCTACGTGGGAACGGTCGCTCACGGCATCACCAACAGCGCGCAGATTCAGGTGAATCAGTTGCACCCGAGTACGCTCGCGCTTGGCAATCTGCTGCGCGCCAACATCAATTCCGCCGACGTGCGGGCCGCTGGGTTCAGTGCACCGTATGCGAACTTCAATGGAACGCTCGCCCAGGCGCTCCGCGCTTTCCCGCAGTACCAGGGCATCACGACGTTCAACGCCCCGGTGGGCAACTCCACCTATCACGCTTTCCTCTTCAAAGGGGAAAAGCGGTTCTCCAATGGCCTGCAGTTCCTGGTTTCGTACGCGGCCTCGAAGACGCTCACCGACGTGGCCTTCGATGCCAATGGCGTGCTTGCGGCGCCTCAGGATCAGTACAACCGCCGGGCCGAGAAAGCCCTAGCCAACACCGATCGCCCCCAACGTTTGGTGTTGAGCTATCTCTACGAACTGCCGTTTGGGCCGGGCAAGCGCTTCCTGAGTCAAGGCGTGACCGGGAAGGTCTTAGGCGGATGGGCGCTGGCCAGCATCCACGAGTATCAGTCCGGCGCGCCGCTTCGGATCACCGTTCCCAACGGACTGCCGATCTTCAATGGGCATCTGCGGCCAAACCGGGTGGGGAGCGGCGCGATCCGAACGGGCCCAGGCCGCGGCGGCTTCGAGCCTCTGAATAGCCTCTCCGGGCAGACCGGCGACGTGCTTCTCGACCGCAGCGCCTTCGCCGTGCCGCAGCCATTCACCTTTGGCAATCTTGGCGTGTTTCTGCCGGACGTCCGGGGCTTCGGCTCGCGCAATGAAGATATCTCCATCCTCAAGCGCTTTGTGCTTTGGGAGAGCAAGCGCATCGAACTGCGAGGCGATTTCTTCAATGCGTTCAACCGGCGGAATCTCAGTAACCCCGTTACGGACCTCACCAATCCGAACTTTGGCAGGATCGCGGGTCAGGGCAATCCGCGCACCATTCAACTTGGCTTCCGCCTTGATTTTTAGCGTTGCGTTCGCGTTTGCTGCGTTATGGGGGCAGGCGCCTTTCCCGGCGCTGCCCGCCTTGGAGGATGTTACCCAAACTGCCGGGTTGGGTGGCTTCGTCAATCGACAAGGCAGTCCAAAGAAAGACTACATCACCGAATCGGTGGGAGGCGGCGCGGCATGGGCCGACCTCGATAACGACGGCTGGATCGACGCCATTCTGGTGAGTGGGGAGACTGCCGCGGCGGTATTCCGCAACCGGCGCGACGGCACCTTCGAGCGTCTTCCCTTAGCGGCAAAAGGCATGGGCATGGGAGTCACCATCGCCGACTACAACAACGACGGGTGGCAGGATCTCTTTATCACTGGCTACGGGCGCTGCTGGCTGTTTCGCAATCGGCAGGGCAAGGGCTTCGACGAAACCGCGGAAGCTGCCGGGCTGGCTTCTCGCGGCCTCTTCTCGGCGGGCGCCGCGTTCTTCGACTTCGACAGTGACGGCCTTCCGGACATCTTCATCTCGCGATACGTGACCTTCGACGCGCGCAAGCCGGTCCGCCGCAGTGCCGACTGTCAGTACCTGGGCAAGAGCGTCTTCTGCGGCCCGCAGGGCTTTTCCTCCGACCCGCATTCGCTGTACCGCAACCTTGGCGACGGCACCTTTCGCGATGTGTCGGTTTCCTCCGGGATCCGCTCCACGCAGGGACCGCACCACGGTATGGCTGTCCTGCCGCTCGACTATAACAACGACGGGCGCATCGACGTCTTTGTCGCCAATGACGACACCCCGAACCAACTGTGGCTCAACCTGGGCAACGGCAAGTTTCGCGACGTCGCGGTCGAAGCGGGCGTGGCGTTCTCTCCCGATGGGCTGAACCAGTCCTCGATGGGCGTGGACGCCGGCGACCTGTTCAATCGCGGGATCCAGGATATCTTCGTGACCACGTTCTCCGGTCAGCCGTTTCCGCTTTACAAAGGCCGCAAGGATGGTCTGTTCGAGGACATCACGTGGACTTCCGGAGTCGGCCGCGCCACCGTTCCGGCGCTTGGTTGGGGCACGCATTTCCTCGACATTGACCACGATGGCTGGCTCGAGATCCTGATGGTGAACGGCCATGTTTACCCGGAGATGGAGGAGGCCTACCGCCAGTCTCCATTGGTGTTCCACAACTTGAAGGATGGGCGCTTCGAGCCTTGGCCGTTGCTCACCACGCCCTTGCCTGCTCGCGGGTCGGCCATCGGCGACTATGACAATGACGGCGACCTCGATATTCTCATCAACAACATGGACGCCCCTCCGGTTCTTTACAGGCGAGTGGGAAAACCAGATGGGAACTGGATCATGGTGGACGCTCCGCACGGCAGCCGTATCACCCTACGCGCGGGGGGGCTCACCTTGTTCCGTGAAGTTCGTAGCGCCTCGGGCTATCTCTCCGCCAGCGATCGCCGGGCGCACTTCGGCCTGGGGGCGATCGCGGTTGTTGATGAGATCCGGATTGTCCTCCCGTCGGGGCAGCCGCGTGTGCTCCGCGAGGTGAAGGCCAACCAGCACTTACTTGCCGGCGAGCGACCGTAAGACTTCCTGGTGAATCTTCATCTCCCTGGCCGCTTCGTCCGGCTTGCCAAGCGCCCGGTACGCTTGCGCCAACAGGAAGTGTACCTGCTCATCCTCGGGGTTCTCCGCCGCCACGCGCCGAAGGTGCTCCAAGGCCTGCGCCGCCTTGCCCGCGTCAAGCAACGCCTTGCCCAAAGCACGCCGCGCGTCCACCAGCGACGGCTTGCCCTGCAACGCGGATTCCAGCAGCGGTATCGCCTTGCCGCTCTCGCGCATGGCTGCCAGCAACTGCCCGAGAAGGCTTTTCGCCATGTAGTGGTCCGGATCGGCCTGAAGTTCGGCTTCCAGCAGGCCGCGCGCCTCGCCGGGAGCCGAATCCGCCAGCAGCCGGGCGAGTTCGTACTGCAGGCCCGGTACCCCCGGCTTCAGCTTCAGAGCTTCGCGGTACTCCTCAATCGCCTCGTTGTTCTTGTGAATAGAGGCATAGTTTTCGGCCACGATCTGGTGCAGCCGGTACGATGCCGCGTTGGCCTCCCGCAGGCGCTGGATGGTGGCGATCTTGAGATCGGTGTACGCTTCGCCCAGATAGTAGTAGACGCTGGGGTCACGCGGAGACCCGGCGCGCCATTTCAACAACTCCTGCAATGACTCGCGGGGCTTCCCCGCTTCCACCAGCGCGATGCCGGGATTGGCTGATTTTGAGGTCACTTCCCTGGCCGCCGCCAGGCGGGCTTGCTTTCCGTCCTTCCACTCGCGCTCGTAGATCCGCGCGATGGACGACCAGACGCCCCGCAAGCCAGGGTCTAATTGGAGCGCGGTGCGGTAGCTGGCGATGGCCTGCTCCCAGTTCTGCTCCAGTTCGAAGCGGATGGCGCGCATCTGGTGTGCGCGGGCGCTGTTGGGCTCGAGGGCGAAGATCGTCTGCAGGCTCAAGGCAGCCAACTGTGCGTACGTGCGGGCCAAGGCGTACAGCACATCCTCGTCTTTGGGCTTCGCCTCCAGGTATCTTTCAAAGGGCTCGATAGCGGCGGGCTTGTCCCCTAGAGCCAGATTTGCATAACCTAGCCAGAACCAAGTCATCGGCGTTGCTTCGCTGCTTGCGGCTTCGCGCAATAGCACCTCGCGCGCCTCGGAGAAGCGGCTTGCCCGATAGAGATCCTCGCCGGTGATTTGCAGCCAGAACGTAAGCAGAACCAACATTCCAGTCTTAGTATACTGGGCAGGCATGTGGTTCCTGATCGCCCTGTCGCTGGCCGGCGAAGGCCAGTTGCTATTCGAGCAGAACCGGTTTCCGCAGGCTCGAATGACGCTCGAGAGGGCCGTGCGGGCCAATGCCGCGGATCACCAGGCGCGCTACTGGCTGGCCTTCACCTGTCTGGCGTTATCCGATTACGAGGCCGCCATCCGGCAGTTCGAGCGCATCGAGGAACGCTACAAGGCGGACTCCGAATTCCTCTTTGCGGCCTCCGAGGCCTATACGCGCCGCGCGCGCCAGCTTTCGGACCAACTCTCGGACGCCGGCGAGGCGTCTTCCCGCCGCCATCAGCATCTGGCTCATCGCCACCTGGCTCGCCAAGATGAGGCAAACGCGTTGGTGGAGTTGGACCTGGCCATCCAGAGCAATCCCCGGCTGGCTGGACTGCATGAGGAGAAAGCCGAGATCCTCTGGCGCCGGCAAGATCTGGAGGCCGCGGTGCGGGCGTTGCAGGCGGAATTGGCCATTGCGCCGGGTGCCTTTCAGGCGAATCTGCGCTATGGCCAGTATCTGCTCCAACAACGCCAGCCGGCGCAGGCGTTGAGCCACCTGCGCATCGCAGCCGCTTACTGGCGCTATCCCGAAGCTCACCAACTACTCGCTTACGCGTTGGAGCAGTTGGGGCGCGCGGCGGAATCGCAGGGCGTTGTGACGGCGGCTTTGCGGCGCTTCCCCGATCACGACGGGCTGCCGGCCATGCTTCGACCGTCGATCCCGCCGGCGCCGTACCGCCTCGGCACGCCTGCACCGGCAGCCACGCCGTCTCTCGCCGAACTGCGGCGGCGGCCGCCCTCCGATGAATCCGCTTTCTGGCTGCAGCGGATTTACAGTGAGCGGGCGGCTGCGCTGGCGGAACGCCTCGCGGAGGCTGCGCCGGACTCGGCCCGGCTGGCACAACTGGAAGGCCTCAACTGCGAGTACATCGAGGACTACGCCTGTGCCGAGCGCCACTACCGTGACGCGCTCCGCAAATCGCCGCAAACCGCCGGATTACGATTCGCCTTAGGACATGCCCTGCGGCTCCTGGGTAGGGATGAGGATGCCGAGGCGGAACTGGCGCGCGAAGTCCAGAGCCATTTGACGTTGTTCGAGAGAGCGCTGATTCGCGTGAAACAGGGACAAACCGCCGAAGCCATCCCGATGTTCGAGGAGACCGCTGCGTTGGCGCCGCTGTTTTTCCCGGTGCGCACTGAACTGGCCAAGGCGTATCTGCAAGCCGGTCAGGCCGCCAAAGCCGTTCCGCTGCTGAAGGAAGTTGTTTCTCGTGAGCCTGGCCACCGGAGCGCCCATTATTTGCTGGGCCGGGCTTACCGCGCGCTGAACCAACCGGTGCTGGCGCAGCGGGAACTGGAAGTGCATCGCAAGCTCATGGAGCAGAGTCCGGGTAAACCGGGGGCGGGGGGATCCAGCCTGACGTCCACGCCATGACCCCGGCCTGTTCGCTTTGGAGCATCGCCGAACGGATTGTAACCGGCAGGGAGCACTATCTCTAGATTTACGAAGAGCACGGCGGAGATCGTGGCGCTGCTCACCTGGCGCGGGCTTTCCAGCGCTGCGTGTAGAGGGCGAGCATCTGTCCATGCGTAATGAGGATGGGCGCCGCGCTCATTTTCGCGGTAACCAGGACGAGCAGGGGAAGAAGAGCCATCGAAGATCCCTCTTCCCCTGAGAGCGCCGAGGGTGCCAAAAAGCTACAGCGATTCTTGCGGCGGGTGGTTACTCGCCGCTTTGCTGGATCAACTTCGCGACGAGTCCCGTCCAGCCGGTTTGGTGGCTGGCGCCGAGGCCGGCCCCATTATCCCCATGGAAGTATTCGAAGAACAGCACGTGATCCCGGAAGTGGGGGTCGGACTGGAGCTTCTCGGTCCAGCCATACACGGGGCGGCGCCCGTTAGGATCCTTCAGGAAAAGGCGCGAGAGCCGGCGCGAGAGTTCGGCGGCGACATCGCCAAGGTTCATCCAGTTGCCGGAGCGCGTGGGGAACTCCACCCGCAGATCCTCGCCATAGTACCAGTGGAACTTCTGGAGCGACTCGATCATGAGGTAGTTGACGGGGAACCAGATGGGGCCGCGCCAGTTGGAGTTGCCGCCGAACAGTCCGGTGGTGGATTCGGCGGGCTCGTAGTTGACGCCGTAGTCGTGGCCTTCAATGCGAAGGGAAAAGGGCCGGTCCTTGTGGCAGCGGGAGACCGAGCGGATGCCATAAGGGGAGAGGAACTCGTCTTCATCGAGCATGGTGCGCAGGACGCGCTCGAGCCGGTGCCACGGGACGATGGAGACCAGGCGGCGGGCCTCCACCCCGTAACGCGTCATCGAGGCGATGCTGCCGCACAGATCCTGGCGGTTCTTCAGAAACCACTGCATGCGCTTCTTGAAGCCAGGCAGTTGGTCGATGATGGCGGGCTCGATGGTATCGACGGCGAACAGCGGGATGAGGCCGACCATCGAGCGCACCTTAGTGGGGATGCGCCGGTACGAGCCATCGTCCCTCGGCAGGCGGATGCAGTCGTAGTAGAAGCCATCCTCTTCGTCCCAGAGCGCCTGGTCGTCGCTGGCGTTCATGGCGCTGGCGATGTAGAGGAAGTGCTCGAAGAACTTGCTCGCGATGTCCTCGTAAGCCTTGTTGGTAAGAGCCAGTTCCAGGGCGATCTTCAGCATGTTGAGGCAGTACATGGCCATCCATGCGGTGGCGTCGGACTGCTCCAGCCGCCCGCCGCCGGGAATGGGTTTGCTGCGGTCGAAGATGCCGATGTTATCCAGGCCCAGGAAGCCGCCTTCAAAGATGTTGTTGCCTTCGGAGTCCTTACGGTTCACCCACCAGGTGAAGTTCATGAGGAGCTTGTGGAAGACGCTTTCCAGAAAGCCGGTGTCGGCCTTGCCCTGAAGTTTGCGGTCGATCTGATAAACACGCCAGCAGCCCCAGGCATGCACGGGCGGGTTCACGTCGCTGAGAGCCCATTCGTAGGCGGGCAACTGCCCGTTGGGGTGCATGTACCATTCCCTGAGGAACAGGGACATCTGGTTCTTGGCGAACTCGGGGTCGATGAGGGCGAACGGGATCATGTGGAAGGCAAGGTCCCAGGCGGCATACCAGGGATACTCCCACTTATCGGGCATCGAGATGATATCGGCGTTGAACATGTGCCGCCATTCACTGTTGCGGGCGCCGCGGCGGGAGACCGGTGGCGGCGGCTGGCCGGGGTCGCCGCGTAGCCAATCCTCCACGACGTAGTGGTAGAACTGCTTGCTCCAGAGCATGCCCGCGAAGGCCTGGCGCTGGACGTCGCGGGCGTCGCCGCTGATGTCGGTGCGCTGGAACGACGAGTAGAAGTCGTTGGCTTCAGCAATGCGCTGGGTGAAGATGGCGGGGATATCGACCGGCGCGGCGTCGCGGCGGCACAGGCGGAGATGGACGGCGCGCTCCTCGCCGGCGTCCAGGTGGAGGGTGTAATGCCCGGCGGCCTTGCTTCCGATCAGGTCATTGCTGACCGCATTGCGATTCCCGCGAATAAGATACTCGTGGAAAGCGTCCTTATAGAACCCGCGCTCGCTACGGTGCGAATAGAAGCGCTCGGAGTTGGTGACGTTGTCGGTGAAGAGAACCTCGGGCGAGCCTTCGAACTGGAGCAGGAAGCGGCCCAGCGAGTTCTCTTCGGCCTCGATGACGTTGGCGTCGATCTGCCAGATCGAGGGCCGTTCGCGGTGATAGCCCCAGCTCCAGGTGTTGCGGAACCAGAGCTGCGGGATCAGGTGAAGGGTCGCGGCTTCTGGGCCGCGATTGATGGCCCGGATACGGATGGCGATGTCGTCCAGATCGGCCTTGGCGTACTCCACGAAGATGTCCCAGTAGCGGTCCCCGGCAAACACGCCCGTATCGAGGAGTTCCAACTCGTACTGGTGAATGTTGCGGCCGTGGTGGGTGAGTTGCGTATAGGGGAACTCGGCATGCGGGTACTTGTAGAGCGCCTTCATGTAGGAGTGGGTGGGAGTGGAATCAAGGTAGTAGTAAAGCTCCTTGACGTCCTCTCCATGATTGCCCTGCGGCCCGGTGAGACCGAAGAGGCGCTCCTTAAGGATGGCGTCGCGGCCATTCCAGACCGCCACCGCGAAGCACAGACGCTGGTGGTTATCGCAGATGCCGAGTAGACCATCCTCGCCCCAGCGATAGGCGCGCGAACGGGCGTGGTCATGCGGGAAATAATCCCAGGCGCTGCCGTGAGGGCTATAGTCTTCCCGCACGGTGCCCCATTGGCGTTCGCTGAGATATGGGCCCCAGCGCCGCCAGTGGCGTAAACGGGCGCCGGCCTCTTCGATGCGTCTGCGTTCGGCTGACATGGAGTGTGTGGTTACAGTTTCACCGCGGCGACCGCGTAGTCCAGGCCGCCGAAGAACGCTTCGCGGAAGGATGCCGGCAGATCCTGCAGGCCTTCAAGCGACTCGGCGGCGGGGTTGAGGTAGTCGACCTGGATTTTCCCGAAGCCGGCTTCTTCCAGATAGAAAACGGCGAGTTGCGCGGGCACAGGGCGCTGGTGCGTGGGGTCGAGATAGAAGTGCGTGGCGAAGATGGCGAGGCAGCCGGGGTTAGGCGTCTCGAGCACGATCACGCCGCCTGGGCGGAGCGCTTCGTGGGCCAGCGCGATGAACTCTGGCAGGCGGTGCGGCGGAAGGTGTTCGATAACCTGGCCGGCGAAGATACCATCGAGCGAATGCGGCTGGGTCTCCCGCAGGTAATCGAAGAGATCCGCGTTTTCGGCGTAGAGGCCCTTATGGCGGCAGATGTTGACGAGATCTTCGCTGGCTTCGATGCCTTTGGCGAGTTTGCCGGCGTCCTTGAGGACTTGGAGGAATTCGCCGCGGCCGCAACCGACGTCGAGGATCTCGCTGGCGTTTTGGAAGTGTTGGAGGTGGCGGGCCTGCGTTTCGCGGACGTAATGTTCCTGGCCCCGGAAGCGGTCGGAGAAAGCAAGGAAGTCGATAGGGATATCGGTGGCGGTCGAGAGGGAGGGTGAGGGTGCGGGTGGCGTGGCGGAGGCGCGCTGGCGAATGACGCGCAATTCGTTGTGGATAAGCTTCTCGAAGCCGTCGCGGGCTTTGTCCCAATCCTTCCAGAAGCGCTCCTGGATTTCCATGCGGGATTTGTCGAGGGCGACGGCGTAGTCCCGGTGCTGGATGGCAACAGTCTCGCGGAAGTTGCCTTCCATTTGGGTGAGCCGGTGTTGGTAGGCGGCCTGGAGGTCGGCCACCGAGCGCAGGAACTGGACTTCGTTGATGGAGAGCTTGCGCTCCCACTCCTGTCGCCATTGGGCCCAATGGGCGCGGACGTCTTTGAGCTCCCTGGCTTCGTCGCGGAGCGCGTCGACCTTTGGGCCGAACGACGCGAACTGATCGGTGGCTTTTCGCAGTTCCTGGTCCGCATGCTGGCGGAGACCGTCGATGCCTTCGCGAATCTGGGCGGAGAGCGCGGCCAGGGCGCGGTTGGTCTCGTTCATGGCGTCGAGTTGCGCCTGGACAACGTCGATCATGGCGCGGTTGAACTCCACCTGGTCGCGCACCATCCAGTTGAGGGACCGGGCGATGTTTCGCTTCGCCCACTGGATGAGGTTGTTGATAACGCCCGGCGGCCGCGGGTTGACCAGGCCGATGGCGGCGACTTTGCCCTCGGCGCGGTCGCGAGCATGGACGACGGGAAGCAAGTCCGGTAGAGGGAAGCCGCCGGCGCCGGATTGCGGGTGACGGGAACGAACGCGTTCCTGGATCTCGCGAAGAACGGCGCCGATCTCAGCGGCCACGTTTGCGGCTCCAGGAGGCTGTGATCTTGGAATGAATGCCGCCGCGGGGATAGAAGTCTCCCTCCACGGCGGCCTTGCGCGGATTACAGGCAGTTACCACATCCTGTAGAAACCGGTTGACGATGTTTTCCTGGAAAATGCCGAGATTTCTATAGGCGAGAGTGTACATTTTTAGACTCTTCAGTTCCAGGCAAGACTTGTCGGGGACATAGCGGAGGATGAGGGTACCGGAATCGGGGAGGCCGGTCTTGGGGCAGACGCTGGTGAACTCGGGGATGCGGATCTCGATTTCGTAGCCGGAATCGGGGTACTGGTTGGGCCAGGTTTCGATGGCGGGGAGGCCGGCGTGGACGCCGGATTCGGCATGCTCATCGGTGTAGGCGGCGGGCACCGGAGCGGCTTTGTTCTTCTTCGACATCAATAAGTCTCCAGGGTGCGCAGTAACAGCTCCAGGAACAGGCCGACATCGGTAACCACGCCGACGGCTTGGCCGGTGCCGCGATCGCTGACTTTGGTGACGACGGCCGGGTTGATGTCGACACAGACCAGTTTGACCCAGCTTGGGCACATGTTGCCGGTGGCGATGGAGTGCAGCATGGAGCCGAGACAGAGGACCAGGCCGGCATGGTGCAACTGAAGATTGTAGGCGTCCTGCGCTTCGTTCATATCGGTGATGGTGTCGGGCAGTGGGCCGTCGTCCCGCAGGCTGCCGGCCAGCACGAAAGGCACCTTGGACTTCACGCACTCGTACATGACCCCAGCCTGGAGGCGGCCGGTTTCGACAGCCTTGGCGATGGAGCCGGCGTGGTTGATGGCGTTGATGGCGCGCATGTGGTTGCGATGGCCGTGTTCCTCCAGGCGCCCGTCGTTGGTGCGCACGCCGAGCGAAGTGCCGAGCAGCGCGGCTTCGATGTCATGGACACCGAGCGCATTGCCGGCCAGAAGCGCCTGGACGTAGCCTTTGCGGATCAGTTCGGCCAGCGGCTTGGAGCCGCCGGTGTGGATGACCACGGGGCCGGCGACCACGACGATACGTTTGCCGTCGGCCAGCACCTGTTTGACCAGCGCGGCGGTTTGGCGAACGGCGGTCTCTACCTGGCGTTCCGAAGAGACGCCGTTGGACATAAAGGCGAAGTGATGACGGTCGCGGTCCTTCGATTCCGGGACGACGCGGATGCCGCGCATGCCCGTGACGATCCGGTCGCCGGCTTTGAGGTCGCGGAGGCGGCGGCAAGACGCCTCGCCGTCCTCGATGACGATCATGGCGTCCATCCGCTGGCGCTGGACTTCCAGCCAATGGCCGGCGTGGCGGACCAGGGTGCGGTGATTCGTGGTGGAGTAGAAATCCTCGGGCGCGCACTTATCGCGGACGGCGGATTTAAGGTCGGCGTCCCCGCCGTCGACTGGCGAGCAGCCGAGGGTGAGCAATTGGGCGAGCATCTTGTCGAGCAGCTCGGGCGAGGCCGCTTCAATGCGCAGTTGCAAGCGCGAGGGATCGCTATTGGTGCGGCCGATGTGGAAGTGCTGGACTTCGAAGCGGCCCTGGAACTCGACCACCGTATCGAAGATGCGCTCCATGATATGGGAGTCGATCAGGTGGCCTTCGGCCTCCACGATTTCGTGGAAGGGCGTGGGGGTGGAAACACTCATGTACCTTCCTAGAATAACGTGGGGGTTTGCCAGGTGGGCGCGAAGGGCTCCGCCCAACTACGCGGTTTGGCGGTTGCCGGTTCGCGCTCGTAGGTTTGGGAAGTCCTCTCTCATCGCCTTCGATGGTACCGATGTCATGTTCCTCCTCGTCAGACGCCCCCCCGTAAGCAATACGGCGCCCAGCACCAGCAGCGAGAACGTGGCCGGTTCGGGCACTTCGGTCTCCTCCAGGTAAAAGCTAAAGCCCGCGCTGCCCCCATTCTGGAGGAAACCCGCCCCAGTAGTTGTCATCGTGAAGCTGTCCGGGCCGGTCACCACCGGGAGATTGAAATAGCCCGGCGTTCCTCCGTTCACCGAAAAGCCCGCGAGGATCGCCGCCGGCGTGAAGGAAACGCCCGAGAAGGAGAAAATAAAGATGGGCGGTACCACGGAGTCGGCGACATTGACCAGCGCGAACTGGAACAGGATGCTGTTGTCGAACCGGTTGAAGTCGGCCGAGATCGTCATCGGAACCGTGCCTTGCGTAAAGCTACCGCTGAATTCCGGCGACGGTGGGTTTGCGTTTGTGATCGTACCCACGTTGCTCGAGAAGAGATTGACGTTAGCGGCATCCGTGGAGCGCCGTACCGTGCCCGCGATCGTGCTGTTCAACGTCAGGTTGGCGGCAAAGGCGGAGAACGAGAGAAACAGGAGAGGGATGAGACGGTACATCCCTCTACGCTAGCGAGCACCGCGACGTATCACAAGTGTCGTTGTAGCGCATAGCTGCCGCCTTTGCCTAGTGATGCCGGAAGTGCACCCGCTGCCAGATCTCCGGGTGACGCACCCCCCAATCGGCTAGATAAAGGACGCCGGGGACCATCGCCAGGAACACCGCCGTCATCCATTCGATGGTGACCCCGAAAGCCGCCAGCGCGGCCAAAGATAGTAAGGCACCGGCCAATTCCTGCCGCCAGGCAAACATCATACCCATGACCGCCAGCAGGAGGAATAGCATCGCCAGATACTCGAGCGGCGTGGCGCGGGCACCCCCATGCGGCGTAGCAATCTCGCCGCTGACGAACAAAAGAAACAGCCCGGTCAACACCAGCGCCGTGCCACGAGCGCTCCAGCGCAACATCCAGGGAAGCCAGTTAGACAAGGGGAACCTCCTTCGGTCCCAGTATGGACCCGCCGCCGCCAATTGAAACTACATCTTTTTGTTTACCGCCCCCAACAGGCGAAAAAGCGAAACCGAATAACCTTTGCCGCTTCTGTATCGTCATTGTTGATGGGATACAGTAGATAGATCGCAAGTCCTGCCTCCGGCATCCGTCCCGTATGGCCTTGGCTTGCGCCGTATTTACCCTGGACCGAGACGAGTTAACTACCAGCAATGCAACAGAGTAGCGTTCCCGCACCGAACCCGGCGCCGTTACAACCGGAAAAAAAGCCGGTTCTCGTCCAAGCCGAGCCAAAGAAGCCCCGCGGCACGGGGTGGATCTGGCTGGCTGTGCTTGTGGCGATTTGCGCCGCCGGCTATTACCTCTACCAACGCAGCCTGACGTCGCAAAGCGCCGCCCAGCGCACGGCCGCCGCGAACATGCGTATGTCAACCGTCACCGCAGGCAAGGTTGTGGACGTAATACGCCTTACAGGATCAACCGGGCCGGAGAAGTTCTCCACCATTCTTGGCCCGCAACTGCGCGGCAGCCGCAGCTTCGGCGGCGGCGGTGGAGCCGCCATGGGCCGTAGCCGCGGCGGCGGTGGTAGTTCCGGCGGATCCTCCGGCGGCGGATCGGGCGGATCGTCCGGCGGTTCCTCCTCTTCCTCGTCGTCTTCCGGCTCCTCGGGTTCTTCTTCCAGCAGCGGTACGACCGGTCTGTCCATCGCTAGCAGTTCAACGGCGATGGGCGGCGGAACCAGTGCCACCGGCAGCGGTGGCGCCGGAGCGTCGATGGCCGGAGGCGGGGGATCCACAGGCGGTGTCCGCAGCGCCTCCAGTGCCTTGCGAGCCGCCACCAGCCGCACCTCGAGCGGCAGCTCTACGCGCTCCTCGGCATCCGCGGGCTCCGCGCGGTCGTCCAGTTCCGGCAGCCTGGGGTCCGACGGCCTCGGGTCCACCTCCGGCTCGCTGTTCGGCGGCGGTGGCAGCAGCGGCGGTGGCGGTGGCGGTGGCGGCGGTGGCATGAGCGGCGGCGACTTCGGTGCCGTCCTCCATACCGTTATCAAGCCGGGAACTATGGTCCAGAAAGGCGCCACCGTAGCCGAGTTCGACCGGCAGTTCATGTTGCAGCGCGTCGACGATTACCAGGCCGGCGTCGAGCAGCAAGAATCCAATATGAAGCGCCAACTGGCCGACCTCGATGTGACCCGCAAGGCGCACCAGCAGTCGATCGAAACCGCGAAGGGCGACGTCGAAAAGGCCAAGCTCGATCTGCGCACCGTGCCCGTCCGGTCGGACATTGACAGCGAGCGCTTCAAGCTGGCTCTCGAGGAGAATGAAGCCCGCCACAAGCAGCTTCTCCGGGAGGTCCCCTTCGTCCGCGCCGGCGAGGAGTCGCAGGTCAAGATCGCGCAGATGGATCTCAAGCAGAGCGAGATCGAACTCCGCCGCGCCGAGCAGAATGCCGACCGCATGCTGGTCAAGGCTCCCATCAACGGAATGGTGGTCATGATGTCCACCTTCCGCGGTTCGGAGTTCGCCCAGATCCAAGCGGGGGATCCCATTATGCCGGGCATGCCGTTCATGCAGATCGTCGACCCCTCCTCCATGGTGGTGAACGCCTTGATGAACCAGGTAGACATCGAACGGGTCCGCGTAGGCGCCAAGGCTCGTGTGCGTTTCGATGCCTTCCCTGACCTGGAATTGCCCGGCCACGTGTATTCGGTGGCGGCCATGCCCCGCAGCAGCTTCAGTTCCCGCGCCAGCTTCCTTAAGGAAATCCCCGTGCGCATCAAGTTGGACAAGATGGATCCGCGGGTCATCCCGGACCTCTCGGTAAGCGTCGACGTGATTGTCGAAGAAGAGGAAGCCGCGGTGGTTGCGCCGGTGTCGGCCATTTTCCGCGACGCCCCCGAGGCCAAGCCCTACGTCTTCGTGAAGGCGGGCGAAAGCTGGGTGCGGCGGGAAGTCGAGGTGGGACTGACCAATCATCTGCGGGCGGTGGTTCGCAGCGGCTTGAAGGCCGGTGAGGTGGTGGCCGAACAGCCGCCTCTCATGGGTCCGGACAAAGCGGGCGGCGGTGGCGACGGAGAGCGGTCCAGTTGATTAGCGGCGGAAGCGAGGAGCAGCGGTAGAACATGTCCAAAGATATTAAGCCAAAGCAGCGACTTGGCCAGGTGAATTCCGGCCGCAAGAAGATTATCGGATGGGCATTGGTCCTGGCCGCGGCCGGTGGCGGCTGGTATGGCTTCCAGCGCTACCAGGCCAGCGCCAGCAAGGTGGAGGTGCCGGTGCAACGGGCCCGCCGCGGCGAGTTCGTCATTTCCGTGAAGACCCGCGGCGAAATCAAGAGCGTCCGTTCGGAGATCCTCGCCGCCCCGCAGGTCCCCGAAGTGCGCATCGTGCGCCTCGCCGAATCCGGCAAGCCAATCAAGAAGGGCGAGGTAGTGGTCGAGTTCGACCAGGCCTCGCAGGAGCAGGCGCTGCTCGAACGCCAAACCAGCGTGCGGACCGTCGACAGTGAGATCGTGCAGACCAAGGCGTCCCACCGCATCACCGACGAAATGGACGGCATGAATAAGATGACCGCCGAGTACAACCTCGAACGGTCGAAACTGGAAGCCAGCAAGGCCGAGGTGGTGAGCGAGATCGAAGGGGCCAAGAACCGCATCGACGTCGGCATCAGCCAGGGAGAACTCGGGCAGGTGATGACCACCGTCAAGGCTCACGAAGTGGGCCAGGAGGCCGACATCGAGCGCCTCCAGCAGAAGAAAGATAAAGCCGTCCGCGATATGGAACGCACCCGCAGCTATCTGTCGAAGATGGTGCTGCGCGCCCCCAACGACGGCATCGTCAACCTGCTGCCGAATTTCCGCTCCCAGGGCTCGTTCGGTTCCAGCCCGCCGCCGTTCAAGGAAGGCGACCGTGCCTGGACCGGCGCGGCCATCGCCGAGATTCCCGATCTTTCGGAAATGCGCATCGAACTGAAGTTGGACGAAGTGGACCGGGGACGCCTCCAGTTGAACCAGGAACTGCGTATCAGCGTGGATGCCATCCCCGACAAGGACTTCAGCGCGATGCTCGATTGGATCAGCCCGATCGCCAGCGTGATCTATCGCGGCATGGGCTTGTCGGAGAAGAATTTTCCGGCCCGCGCGACGTTGAAGAGCCTCGATCCGCGGCTGCGTCCGGGCATGAGCGCCTCGGCCGAGGTGGTGATCGAGAAACAGCCCAACAGCCTGCTGATTCCCATCCGCGCCAGCTTCGTTCATAAGGGCAAGCCGGCCGTCTACGTCCAAAAGGGACAGAGCTTTGAAGTGCGGAACATTGAAGTAGGCAAGCGCAACGATACCGACATCGTCGTGCTCGGTGGATTGAAGGAAGGGGAGATGGTGGCGCTGGAGAACCCGATCGAAGCCGCCAAGCGCTCCAAGAAGCTCTAAAGTACGCCCGACTCTATCGTCATGAAGAAGATCCTCATTCGTCTGTTCCTCGTTGCCATTCTGGCCGCCGGCGGCTGGTATGCCTATAAGTTCTTCGGCACCATGCAGGCCCGCCAGCAGCAGGTGGCCAGCATGCGCGTCCGCCAGGGCGACGTCGTGGTCCGCACCTACGCCCGCGGCGAGTTGCGCGCCGTGCGCTCGGTCACGCTGAACGCCCCGAACCTCTTCGGTACCGTGCAGGTGACCAAGCTCGCGCCGCTCGGCGCGCTAGCCCGCGAAAAGGACCTGGTCGTCGAGTTCGACGACTCGGAACTGCTCTCGCGCCTGGAAGAGAAGCAGCTCGAATTGGATCAGATTGACGAACAGATCAAGAAGGCGCGCGCCGACCTCGCCATCCGCAATAACCAGGATCAGGTGGAACTGCTGCGTACGCGCTACTCCGTCCGCCGCGCCGAGCTCGAAGTGAAGCGCAACGAACTCCTGTCGGCTATCGACGCCAAGAAGAACCTCCTCAACCAGGAGGAATCGCGGCGCCGCCTGAAGCAGCTCGAGAGCGATATCAAGAGCCGCCTGGAACAGGCCGAGGCGGAATTGGCGGTATTGCAGGAGCGGCGTAACAAGTCGGTGCTTGAGTTGAATCGCGAACGCCAGCGCCTGATGCAGGTGAAGCTGCTGTCGCCCATCACCGGGCTGGTCGCGGTTCGCCAGAACCGTTCTTCAGGTTTCTTCATGCCGGGTATGACGATTCCGGACGTCCGCGAAGGCGACCAGGTGCAGCCTGGCATGCCGGTGGCGGACATCCTGGATCTGAGTGAATTGGAAGTGATCAGCCGCGTCGGTGAGTTGGACCGCGCCAATCTGAAAGAAGGGCAGGAGGTCAACCTGGCCCTCGATGCGATTCCCAACGTCAGCCTGCGCGGCGCCATCAAGTCGATGAGCGGCACGGCCAGCGCCAACATCTTCTCCAGCGACCCCGCCAAGAAGTTCGACGTCATCTTTTCGGTGGACATGACGCAGTTGCTGAAGGCCCTGGGTGCCGACCAGGCACAGATTAGCAAGATCATGGCCACGGCGGAAGCCAACCGCAAAAAGCCGGTCGCAGCCAGTTCCTTCGCCATGGGTGGCATGGGCGGGATGGGTGGCGGCGGCCCGATGGGCGGCATGGGCGGCGGTGCAGCGATGGGCGGTATGGGCGCACCCGGCGGCGGTGGCGCACCCGGTGGTCCCGGCGGCGGTGGCGCTCCGGGCGGTGCGGGTGGCGGCGGTGGTCCCCGGCAGTTCGGCTTCGGCGCTCCGGGCGGCGGCGGCCCCGGTGGAGGCGGCGGTATGATGAGCAGCCTCAGCGAAGAGCAGCGCACCAAAATGCGCGAGATCTTCCGCAAGTTGTCTACCGGCAAGAGCCCCGCCGAAATGAACGAACAGGAGCGTGCCGAGTTCCAGAAGAAGCTGCAGGCCGAACTGAAGAAGGCCGGTATCGAACTGCCGCCCGGCGCGGCGGCGATGATGGGCGGACGCCGTGGCGGACCCGGTGGACCGGGCGGTCCCGGCGGACCCGGCGGCGGTGGCGCTCCGGGCGGATTCAGCGCCCGCGACATGGAGAACGCCAAACTCCCCCCGCCTCCCGAAGAAGATTCGCAGTTGGACGTGCTGTTGCGGCCCGGCATGCTGGCCGACGTCGAGATCATCGTCGACAAGGTGCCCAACGCCGTCCACATTCCGACGCAGGCCGTATTCGAGCGCGACAACAAGCCGTTCGTCTATCTCCGCGTGGGCCAGAAGTGGCAGGAGCGGCCGATCACCATCGCCCGCCGCACCGAGTCGACGGTAATCATTGGCTCGGGCATCAAGCCGAACGATGTGGTCGCGATGGCCGACCCCAACGCGCGGCCCGGGGACAAGAAGAAGAAAGCCGAACCCAAAGGTGGAGCCATGGGTGCGATGCCCGGCGGAGGTCCTAAGTAATGCAGTTATCCGGTTTGTCGTCTGAAATCCAGATGGGGCTTGCCAGCCTCCTGGTCCACAAGCTGCGCAGCTTGCTGACGATGTTGGGCATGATCTTCGGCGTGGGCGCCGTGGTGGCGATGCTCGCCATTACGGCCGGCGCCGAGAAGGAAGCCATCAGCTACATCGACCTGCTGGGCGTCAACAACATCATCATCGAAGCCAAGGAAGCCGCCGACCGCAACGAACTGCAGGCGCGGCGGCAGGTTTCCCCCGGCTTGACCTTCCGCGACTTCCGCGCTATTGCCGAGAACGTGCAGGGTATCGAAGAGCTCACCCCGCGCAAGCGTTTCAAGCCGGGCAAGGTGCTGCCCAAGACCGCGCAGGAGCCGCCGGTGCTGATCGGCGTGCAGCCGAATTTCCTGAAGATCAACAGTCTGAAGGTGGTCGAAGGACGCTTCTTCAACGAAGAGGACAACGCCAAGTCCGCCACCGTCTGCGTGCTGGGCGAATCGGCGAAGATCAACCTGCTCGGCTACGACAACGCCGTGGGCAAGTACGTCAAGGTGAACGATATCTGGCTGCAGGTCATTGGCGTGCTGGCCACGCAGGCCAGCGCCGACACCGATGTCGAAGGCGTCGAGGTGGTGAACCGTAATAACCTCGTCATCGCGCCGCTGAACACCGTCATGCGCCGCTTTGAGGACAGCAACAGCTACCTCAAGGATGAAATCGACGGCATCTACATCAAAGTGAAGTCGGACGTCGATTCCGTGGAGACCGCCAGCGTGGTGAGCGCCATCCTCGGCAACACCCATAAGGACGCCGGCGACTTCACCATCACCGTGCCCGCGGGCCTTTTGGAACAGAAGCGCCGCACCCAGCAGATGTTCTCCATCGTCATGATCTGCATCGCCGGCATCTCTCTTCTCGTGGGCGGTATCGGCATCATGAACATCATGTTGGCCACCGTCCTCGAACGCACCCGCGAGATCGGCATCCGCCGCGCCATCGGCGCCCGCCAGGCCGATATCATCCGTCAGTTCCTCACCGAAGCCGTGCTCATCTCCATCCTCGGTGGCTTGATCGGCATTGCGTTCGGTTTGACACTCTCCACGGTCATCGCCGTCGCGGCCGGATGGCCCACGGTGGTAACCACCAGCTCCATCGCCGTCGCCTTTGGCGTATCGGTGGGAATTGGACTTCTATTCGGAATTTATCCGGCCGTTCAGGCGGCCAAGCTGGATCCTATCGAAGCGATACGCTACGAATGATTTTTACGCACTATCGAGGATTGGTCTGCATGAGATTGTTTTGCGCTCTGTTGTTGAGCGGTGTTTCCGTTCTGGCCGAAGAACCGTCCCAGATTCCACCGGTCGACCCGGTGGACGTCCACTTCAACCGGCCCGCGGCGGGGACTCCGGAATATGTGGTGGCCCCGGCCTTTCCTTCCAAGGCTTGGGTCCGCCAGCACTTCCAACCGGAGGTTCCCCGTATCGAGCTGAAGCGTCCCGTGCGCCTGGCCGACTTCGTTCAGGATGGCAAGTTGGAACTCTCGCTGAAGAATTACATGGAACTGGTGCTCTCGAATAATACCGACATCGAGATCCAGCGCCTGAATGTCGAGATTCCGCGTAACGCCATCACCCGCGCCGCCGCCATCTTCGATCCCGCGTTCTTCGGACGCTTCGCCGCCACCCGGCAGAATACGCCCGCCAACGACCTTTTGGCTGGCGCCTCCCAGCTAAGCTCGCTCACCCAGCCCTGGACCGCCAACTACACCCAGTTGCTCTCCACCGGTACACAGATCCAGGGCGGCTTCGGCGGCCAGCGGCTGTCTAACAACTCCACGTTGCAGACATTCAACCCCTCGGTCAGCACCAACCTCAACTTCCAGTTCACGCAGCCGCTGCTGCGCGGTCGCGGCGGCTACATCACCAAACTCCCCATCAGCATCGCCCGCAGCCGCCTGCGGCAGTCCGAGTACCAGATTCAGGATACGGTGCTGCGCCTCATCGCCGCCGCCGAGACGCTCTACTGGAACGCCATCGAAGCCCGCGAAAGCCTGCGCGTCCAGGAAAAAGCCCTCGAACTGGCCGACGCGGCGCTCAAGCGCACCCAGCGCGAGTTGGAACTGGGCGCCACCAGCCAGTTGGAAATCTTCCAACCGCAGGCGCAATACGCCACCGCGGAAATCTCCGTGACCCAGGCGCGTTTCCGCCTCGCACAGGTGGAAGACCAGCTTCGCCGCCAGATCTCGGCGGACCTCGATGCGGACATTCGCAAGCTTCCGGTAGTGCTGACCGAAGCCGTGACGCCGCCCACCGAGACGGCCGATCTGGATAAGGATTCACTGATCACGCGCGCCATGGACATGCGGCCCGATCTGCGGTCGGCGCGCCAGGCCCTCGACATCGACGATCTCAACGTAGTCGTGGCGAAGAACGCCCTGCTGCCGAACCTCGCGCTGACCGGTGGCTACACCACGGCGGGCCGTGGCGGTATCTTCTATCCGCGCAACTCGTTCAACCAGACCGGCCCCGTCACCCCCATTCCCGGCGGCCTTGGCGATGCCTTCGACCAGATGTTCGGCTTCAACTTCCCCACTTACAACTTCGCGTTGACCTTGAACCTGCCGTTACGCGACCGCCGCGCGGCCGCCGACCTGGCCGATTCCACCGTGGCCCGTAAGCGCGACCTCCTCGCGGTCCGCACCACCGAACAGCAGATCCGCTTGGAAGTGCTGAACGCCATCAATCAGGTGGAGAACAGCCGCGCCAGCGTCAAGTTGGCGCAGATTGCCCGCGACCTGGCGCAGAAGCGCGTGGATGCCGAACAGAAGAGGTATGAACTGGGTACGACCACCATCTTCTTCGTGCTGGCCGCGCAGACCGATTTGACGCAGGCCGAATCTTCGCTTGTAACGCAATCCGTCAGCTACCGGCGCAACCTGCTCATCCTGCAACAGCGCACCGGCGAGCTGCTGGCCGAACGCGGCGTCGTTATCCCGTAACGGCTACAATAGCCCTGAGTGGGCCGCATCCAAGTTCTTTCCGACGACCTCGCCAACAAGATTGCCGCTGGCGAGGTCGTTGAACGTCCGGCCTCCGTTGTCAAAGAACTGCTGGAGAATAGCCTGGACGCCGGCGCCACCGATATCCGCATCGACATCGAAGCCGGCGGGCGGCGGCTGATCCGCATCATCGACAACGGCAGCGGCATGCTCCGCGACGATGCGCTGCTGGCCTTCGAGCGCCACGCCACCAGCAAGATCCGCCAGACGCCGGATCTGTTCAACATCGGCACTCTCGGCTTTCGAGGTGAGGCCCTACCGTCCATTGCCTCGGTCTCCCGCCTGACCTTGGAGACGCGCGCCGAAGAGGAAACCATCGGCAGCGTCGTCGAGATCAATGGCGGCAAGATCTTCAAATGCGAAGAACGCGCCTTCCC
>CAYLPH010000045.1:0-67412 GCA_964385495.1 uncultured Candidatus Solibacter sp. | reverse complement strand
CGCGGAACTGCTGGATGGTTTCGACACAGCGGCGGCGGTTGGTGCGGGGAATGGGTGGGCGGTTTTCGAGTTGTAGGCGGCGAAACCCGCTTCCTTGCGGGCTCGTGAAGAAACCTCAAGAACCCGCTCCTTCGCGGTCGCGGCTCCGTAACGGGTTCATAAGGGTGCGGGATCGTGGGCGGGCAATTCCCACGACGCTGCCGCATTTGCGTTACGCTACCCCACAGGATGTCTGGGCTTCTTCTTCTCCTGGCCATTGCCGCCGTCTCGCTCCCCGCGCAGGACGCGCTGCCGCTGCTGAGGTCGCGCTGCGCCGGCTGCCACACGGGCGTTAGCGCCAAAGCCGGCCTGGACCTGTCCTCGCGGGAATCTGTCCTGAAAGGCGGCGCGCATGGCCCCGCCATTGTTCCCGGCAACGCCAAAGCTAGCCTCCTCTACAAGGCCATCACGCACGAAGCGCAGCCGCACATGCCGCTCGGCTCGCCTAAACTCAGCGAGGTTGAAGCGCGGGCGATCGCGCAGTGGATCGACGCCGGCGCTCCCTTCAGCGGCACCATCCAGGCCGAACAGCACTGGTCGTTCCGCAAACCCGTGAAGCCCGCTGTGCCGCAATCGGCCTACCCCAATCCCATCGACGCCTTCCTCGAAGCCGAGCGCACCAAGCGCAACCTCAAGCCGATGCCCGAAGCTGACAAGCGCACCCTGCTACGCCGCGTCACGCTCGACCTTACCGGCATTCCGCCCACTCCCGAAGAACAGGCCGCCTTCCTGGCGGACCGCTCCGCCGACGCGTACGGCAAACTTGTCGACCGCCTGCTGGCCAGCCCCCGCTACGGCGAGCGGTGGGCCCGCCACTGGATGGACGTCTGGCGCTACAGCGATTGGTACGGTTATCGCCGCGCCAAGGAGGTCCGCAACAGCCAACGCCACATCTGGCGCTGGCGCGATTGGATTGTCGAATCGCTCAATGCCGACAAGGGCTACGACCGGATGCTCACCGAGATGCTAGCCGGCGATGAGATCGCTCCTAACGATCCGCAAACCCTGCGCGCCACCGGATACCTGGCGCGCAACTACAGCCGCTATGACCGCAATGGCTGGATGCAGGATGCCGTCGATCATACCGCGCAGGCCTTCCTCGGCGTCACCTTGAAATGCGCCCGCTGCCACGACCACAAGTATGATCCCTTCTCCCAGCAGGATTACTATCAGTTCCGGGCCATCTTCGAGCCCTACCAGGTGCGCTATGACCGCGTGCCCGGCGAGGTCGATACCGAAAAGAACGGCATTGCGCGCATCTACGATGCTGAGTTGAATCCCGACACCTATCTGCTGGTGGCCGGCGACGTGCAGAACCCCGATAAGAGCCGCAAGCTGGACCCGGCGGTCCCTGGCGTTTTTCAGTCGCCCTTCGCGGCCAAGCCGGTCAACCTTAAGGCCGAGGCCTACTACCCCGATCTGCGCCCCTTCGTGCACGCCGATCTGCTGAGCGCGGCGAAGAAGGCTGTCGCCGATGCCGAGGCCATGCCCGCCGGAGGACTGAAGGATCGCACGTTGACGGCTGCCACGGCCGAACTGGCGTCGCTGGAGGCCCGCATCGCGGCGGACAAAGCCAAGTACGCCACGGCGGCGAACTTCGAAGAACTGGCGCTGGCCGCCCGCGAGGCTGAACGCAAGGCCGGCGTTCTGAAGGCCGCCGAAGTCATCCATCGCGCCTACCAGCAGATCGAAGAGGCCAAGGGCGATGAGAAGAAGATTGCCGCCGCGAAGAAGCATATCGACGAAGCGCAGAAGGCGCTGACGCAGCCTGCTGAAGGCTACACGGGGGTCGGCACCGCGTATCCGGAAAAGAGCAGCGGGCGCCGCTTGGCGTTAGCGCAATGGATGGCGAGCCGCGAGAATCCGCTCACCGCGCGTGTGGCGGTCAACCATATCTGGCTGCGTCATTTCGGCAAGGCCCTGGTGCCTACCGTTACCGACTTCGGCCGCAACGGCAAGCCTCCGACGCATCCGGCTCTGCTCGACTATCTGGCCGTGAGCCTGATGGAGAATGGCTGGTCGACGAAGGCGCTGCACCGGCTGTTGCTGACATCACAGGCCTATCGGATGGCGTCCACGGCCGGCGATGAGTCGCATCCCAATGCCAAGGCCGATCCCGACAACCTCTACCTGTGGCGGATGAATCCGCGGCGGATGGAGTCGGAGATCGTGCGCGATGCGATACTGGCCGTCTCCGGCAGCCTGGACACGGCGGCGGGCGGGCCGGAGATCGACAACCCCGACGCCACGCTTCGCCGCAGCCTCTACATCGCGCACACGCCGGACATCCAGGTGCCGTTTTTGAAGATGTTCGATTCGCCCAACCCGGTGGAATGCTACGAACGCAGCGAGAGCGTGGTGCCGCAGCAGGCGCTGGCGTTGGCGAATAGCAAACTCAGCCGCACCGAGGCGGAGCGGCTGGCCGAACGTCTGGCCGCCGCCGGTGTGCCGTTCGTGAATGCCGCCTTCGAACGCGTGCTTGGTCGCGCGCCCAACGATGCCGAACGTGCCGCCGCCGACCGCTTCCTGTCCACCAACACCGCCACGGCCCGTGCCGATCTGCTGCACGTGCTGTTCAATCACAACGATTTCGTTACTATTCGATAGAGGCAGCCCATGAACTCACGACGCACCTTTCTCGCTGACATCGGCCTGGGCTTTACGGGGCTGGCGCTGGGCTCCCTGCTGCATGGCGATGGGATCGCCCGCGCGGCCACCAGCGAACCGTGGCGTCCGCCGAACGGCCAGCCGCACTTCGCTCCCAAAGCCAAGCGCGTGATCTGGCTGTTCATGATCGGCGGCGTGAGCCAGATGGAATCCTTCGATCCGAAGCCGGAACTTACCAAGTACGCCGGCCTCACGTTTGACGAGTCGCCTTACGGCCACACGCTGCAGAATCCGCTGGTGAAGAAGAACCTGAGAGAAGTCATCCAGGGCCTGCATAAGACGCACTCCCGCATCTACCCGCTGCAGACCGGCTTCCAGAAGCGCGGGCAGAGCGGGATTGAAGTGAGCGACTGGTTCCCACACGTGGGCGGTCTCATCGACGACATCGCCGTGGTGCGTTCCTGCTGGACCACGGACAACAACCACGGCGCGCAGATGCAGTTCCATACCGGGCGCCACGTGCTGGAAGGGCAGTTCCCTACTATTGGCTCCTGGGTGCATTACGGGCTTGGCTCGCTCAATGAAAACCTGCCGCAGTTTGTGGTGTTGGGCGATCCGATCGACTCCTGCTGCGGCGGTCTGGGGGCGCACGGCGGCAGCTATCTCGGGCCGGAACATAACGGCGTGCAGTTGGCCGTTGATCCGAAGAACCCGCTGCCGTTCGGCACGCTGGCCGAGGGCATGACGAAGGAACAGCAGGAACGCGAGTTCGCCCTGCTGCGGGAACTCAACCGGCAATCGCAGGTGCAGTATCCCGATGACGCAGCCATGCGCGCCCGCATTAAGAGCTATGAACTCGCCTTCCGCATGCAGATGGCGATTCCCGAAGTGATGCAGTTCAACGAAGAGCCGGAGGCCACCCGCAAGCTGTATGGCCTGGATCAGGAGGTGACGAAGCCTTTCGGTGAGGTCTGCCTGACGGCGCGGCGTTTGGCTGAGAAAGGTGTGCGGTTCATCCAGATCTTCCACGGCTCGAACGGCGGGGCTGGAAAATGGGACGCGCACAGCAAGCTGAAGAAGACGCATTCGGAACTGTGCGCGCAGACCGATCAGCCGATCGCGGGCCTGCTGAGGGATCTGAAGCAGCGCGGCCTGTTCGATGACACGCTGGTGGTGTGGTGCACGGAGTTCGGCCGCACGCCGGGCGCGCAGGGGTTGGACGGGCGCGACCATCATCCGTATGGTTTCTCGGTGTGGCTGGCCGGCGGCGGCATTAAGGGCGGCACGGTGCACGGCGCTACCGACGAGATCGGCTTCCATGCGGTGGAGAACCGCCATTACGTCACCGATATCCACGCCACGGTGTTGCACCAGATGGGTTTGGATCCGCGGCGGCTGGAGGTGCCGGGACGGAAGCGGTTGGATATCGATTTTGGGCAGCCGATTAAGGAGATCCTGGCCTGAGCTGGCCGGTCCAGCGCCGCAGCACAGCCGACAATTGGGCGATCTGAATCGGCTTGGCGATGTAATCGTCCATGCCCATGGCGAGGCAATGCTCGCGGAAGCCGGTCATGGCGTTCGCGGTGAGGGCGATGATGGGCGTATGGTGGGCGGTGCCCTCGCGCCCGCGGATTTCCGCCGTCGCCTCGAAGCCATCCACCAGCGGCATCTGGCAGTCCATCAGGATGGCCGCGAAGCCGCGCCGCTCGCTCAACTCCAAAGCCTCGCGCCCATTGCTGGCCACTTCGAATGCGTAGCCCAGCTTTTCCAGCATGTGCCCGGCCACCTTGCGGTTCACGGCGTTGTCTTCGGCCAGCAGGATGAGTGGGCTGCCGGACGCGCCGTCTTTCGCCGGCATTACCTCCGGCAGCGGGGTTGCGTGTTCCTCCAGGCAGCAGCCGAACACGGCCGTAAACCAGAAGGTGGAGCCCAGGCCGGGCCGGCTCTCCACGCGCAGCGTCCCCTGCATGCGCTCGACAATCTGGCGCGAGATCGCTAAGCCGAGCCCCAGCCCGCCGTGTTGGCGGGCATGAGTGCCGTCGGCCTGCACAAAGCGCCGGAAGATGATCTCGCGGGCTTCGGGCGGCACGCCGGGACCCGTGTCATGCACTTCAAACCGCAGCAGGTGGCCGTTGCCGGCCTCCCGCTCCAGCTTGACCCGCAACCCGACCGTACCCGCCTCCGTGAACTTGATGGCGTTGTGCAACAGGTTAACCAGCACCTGCTGGAGCCGCACGGCGTCCCCCACGACGCGCCGCGGCAGGTCGCCGCCGAACTCCGTGGTCAAGTGCAACCCCTTGCTTGCGGCGAATCCCTTCAGCCCGGCTACCGCCACCGCCGCCGCTTCGCGGACGTCCAGGGGCGCCTCCGCGAGCACCAGTTTGCCCGTCTCGATGCGCGACATGTCCAGCAGTTCGTTGACAATCGCCAAGAGAGAATCGGAACTGTCCCGGATGGTGGCGGCGAACTCCCGCTGCTGGCCAGCCAGCGGGGTATCGAGCAGGAATCCGGCCATGCCCATGATGCCGTTCAAGGGAGTCCGGATCTCGTGGCTGACGTTGGCGAGAAACTGCGACTTCAATCGCGACGCCCGCAGCGCCTCGTCGCGTGCATCGGCGAGTTCACGGGTTCGCCGTTCGACCAGCCGCTCGATGCGCGCGGCATGTCCCATGCGGTCTTGCAGCCACCAGGCGCACGCGGCGCTGGCCAGCAGTCCGGCCAGCAGGATGACCCAACTCGCGTTGCTGTAACCGCCGTTCACATAGTGTGGCGCGGCGTCGGCCACCACCAGCAGCCTGCGCCCGGCGATGTTCAAGGGTTCGGTGAAGCGCAGTTCGGGATGTTCCTGGGGCTGCGTACGGCGCGTCCCCGAGCGCGAGGGATGGAAGTGCAGGACGCGATCCGCTGGCGGCATGTCCGGCTGCAGGATGGTCACATCCATTCCGCCTGGCGCCAGGTAGCCGATGGCCCGCTCGGCAACGCTCTCCATCGAGAGAATTACGCCCACGTACCCGCCGGGTCCAGCGCCCCGCTTCGCCACTGGGTCTCGAACGGCGGCCAGGAGAATGACCTGCTTGCCGCCTTTCGACGGCGCGGCGGCAACGATGTCGATCCGCGCCTCCCGGATGGCTCGCCGGATGTCGTCCCGGTGCCGCAGGGAGGCCAGGTTCATGCCATTCGCGGTGCGTGGATAGACGTAGAGAGCCTCTTCCGTCCGCCCCGGCCACCAGAAGAACGTGTCGTTGTCCGACGGCGGGACGGAATTGGCGAGAAAGCGCTCAAACTCCCGGTTGGTGATGGTCTCGGACGACTCGAAGAAGGCCCTTAGCGCGTTCACCTGCGCCATGGCGGCCTCCACTTCACGCCGGATGGAGGCGGCGCGGTCCGCCGCGATGCTCTGGGCTTTGGTACGGGTGCTGTCGTACTCCGCGCTTCGTACGGACAGCCAGCCGCCAATCGCCAGCACGGAGCCGAGAACGGCGGCCATCGCTGTCGGAAGGTGCGGCTGCAAGCGCCGCCAGACGTCGTCCCGCATCGTACCCTACCATCATCCCTTATCGGCAGGAAACGGGGAATTTCATTACGGTTGGAAAGCGGTTTCCGGCCCTTGGTGGGCACGCCAAAAAGAATCCGTCTTGTGTGGCTAAAGTCTTTCGGCCCGCCCGACGATCTTCTATATAATTACACAGGATTGCCGGAAGTGGCGATCGGCCAGGAGGATACCGAGGCCGGTCACACTCGGACAAAACAATGCGGGAGAGACACCGTAGCAATCCTGGAATCAGGAACGGCAGGCTCGAGAGGAGAACGGAAACGAGCCGCGGGTCAATACATCCGGAGGACCGCATCGGGCTCTGGGCGCTTCATCGCGTACCGGAGCCTTTTGGTTTCTAGCCCCGCGGCGCGACTCCGAATATCGGCCAATACTTCTCCGGCAGGCGCGTGGGCCGCAGATCGCGTCCGCAGAAAACGTGTTTCGTGGAGCCGGTGGCCAATCGGCGCCCGTCTTCGCCGCGCATCTCGTAGGCAAACGTCGCCATGCGCGTGTGCGCCTGTTCGATCCAAGTCTTCACCACGATCTCCTGGTCGTACAGCGCGGGCGCCAAATAACGGCAATTGGCCTCCGCCACGGTGAGCAGAATGCCGTCCTGACGCTCCATTTCGGCGTAGGAAATGCCCGTCTGGCGGCAGTATTCGACGCGGCCCACTTCCATCCAGATAAGGTAGTTGGCGTAGTAGACGATGCCCATCTGGTCGGTCTCGGCATAGCGCACGCGGAAGCGCGTTTCGGCTACCACGGCCGCTACATCACCGGGCCGATGCGCCACGGCACGAACTCCTTATGACCTAGACGTTCGGCGCAGGTGCGCTCGCCCGAAGCCACTCGCAGAAGCAGGTCGAAGATTTCCTGGCCCACCTGCGCCACCGTCGCTTCGCCCTCCGCGATGCGACCGGCGTTCACGTCCATGTTGTCCTGCATGCGGTGGTACATGGACTGGTTGGTGGCAATCTTGATCACCGGGACGGAGGGGAAGCCGATGGCGCTGCCGCGTCCGGTGGTGAACGCTATCAGGTTGCAACCCCCGGCGGCCAGTCCGGTCAGCGACACTGGATCGTAGCCGGGCGTGTTCATGAAGACAAAGCCGGGCATGGTAATGCGCTCGGCGTAATCGACGGCCTGGGTCAGCGTGGTGGAGCCGGCTTTGGCCACCGCGCCGAGGCTCTTTTCCAGGATATTGGTGAGGCCGCCCTCTTTGTTTCCGGGCGATGGATTGTCATTAAAGCTGCCGCCCATTCTAACCAGGTATTCTTTGTAATTCTTAACGAATTCGAGCAGCCGTTCGGCGACATGGCGGTTGCGGGCGCGCTTGACGAGGAGATGTTCGGCGCCGAAGATCTCGGTGGTTTCGGCCAGCACGCTGGCGGCGTGGATCCCGGCCAGCAGGTCGGAGGTGACGCCGAGCGCGGGGTTGGCCGTGATGCCGGAGAACGAGTCCGACCCGCCGCAGTTCAAGCCGAGCACGATTTTTGAGGCGGGCACTTCGGTGCGCTTTTCTTCGCTGGCGCGCTCCATCATGCGGCCGATCTCGCGGCGCACGGCTTCGACGGTGGCGAGCGTGCCGCCCGAGGTCTGTAGGGTGAAGCCGGCCAGGCGGCCGGTGCGCGGGGTGCCTTTGCCCAGGTAATGGTCGATCTGGTTGACCTCGCAGCCCAAGCCGAGGATGACGGCCGCCGAGACGTTGGGATGGTCCAACACGCCGCCCAGCGTGCGTTGCAGTTGGATGGTGTCGGGCCCGATGGAGTGGCCGCAGCCTTCTCCATGCGGGAAGGCCACGATGCCGTCCACGTTCGGGGGAAGTTTTTCGCCCACATAGCTGGCGGCGATGAGTTCGGCGGTGTGCGCGGCGCAGTTACTGGCGGCGACGACCGCGATGTAATTGCGGGTGCCAACGCGGCCGTCCTCGCGCTGGTAGCCCATGAAGGTGGGCACACGGGCGGGCAGCGGCGGCAGGGGAACTTCGGCGGCGGGAAACTCGTAGTCGAAGCTGAGTTCCTCAAAGCGCACGTTATGGGTGTGCATCCAGCGCCCGGGCTCCAGGGTGGCGGTGGCTTGGCCGATGTCCTGGCCATAGCGGTAGACGCGGTCGCCGCTGGCGATGTGGCGGAGCGAGACCTTATGGCCGGCGGGAACGGGGTCGAGGAGGGTGATCGTACGGCGGTCGACTTCCACCTCCTGCCCGGCGGGAAGTGAGGCGCGGGCGATGCCGACATTGTCTTTGGGGTGCAGCAGGATAACGGCGTTTTGCGCTGTCGGCGGGGGCGCGATGGAGACAAGACTCATGAACCTGTCATTCTATCGCAGCAGCACCGTCTCGGTTACCTGCTCGCCCAGATGCACGTGCAGCAGGCCGCCTTGCGGATGGACCCAGACGCCACTATCCGGCGGCACGGGGATATCCTCCGGCCGGCTCACGATGCGCACATGGCGCAGGTTCTCCGCTGCCTTTGCATACTTGCCGATGTGCAGATGGGTGTGGCACTGCGTGCGGTAGCTCTCGCCGTTGTACGCGAGACCCCAATCGTCGTTGCCCCACAGCTCCGTGGCCTTGGCGATGGCGGCCTTCCACAACTTCGTGCGCTCGGCGTGGCTCATTTCATGCAACAGGTGCCGCCCCTTACCATGCGCCTTCGGCAGCGCGAGCCAGCGATTGGGTTTTCTTGGATTGATGTCCTTCAGAAAGAAGACGTCCCCGGTGTGCTTTTCGGCCTCGTTGCAAAGGCTGCATTGCCGCGCCTTCATGGATTCGGCGTTGGCCGGATCGCACTCACAAACCGTGTTCTGCACCACCGGCACCTGCGCGCTCGTGACAGGCGCCAGGCTCAGGCTCAGGAAGACAACCGCGGCAGGCCATCGCATAGGCCACCATTATTCCAGAGCCCGAGCCCGATGGGCCGACTATACTAGCGAGTGGTGCCTTCGCTCGCCCGCCTGGGACTCGCCATCGCGGCCCTTTACCTTCTCTATCTCCATGGCCTGGATGCGGTGGGCGTGCTGGGTCCTGACGAGCCGCGCTATGCCGCGATCGGCAGTGCCATGGCGGAGTCGGGCGATTGGATTACGCCGCGCTTGTGGGGCCAGCCTTGGTTCGAGAAGCCCGCGCTGTTGTACTGGCTGACGGCCGCCGGGCGCTTGCTGGGGCTTAATGACGAACTGGCGCCGCGCCTGCCGGTGGCCCTTTGCTCGGTGCTGTTCCTGCTGTTCTATTACCGTTTGCTGCGGTCGTCGTTGGGCGGCAAGCCCGCGCTGCTGGCGACGCTGATCCTGGGCACCTCGGCCGGCTGGCTGGTCTACTCGCATGTCGCCGTCACCGACGTTCCGCTGAGCGCGAGTTTCGCCGGATCGATGCTGCTGGCGCTCCCTTGGATCGAAGGCAAAGGCATGCGGCGGCTGCCATGGGTAGGCGTGCTTCTGGGCGTTGCGGTGTTGGCGAAGGGTCTGGTGCCGCTGGTGCTGAGCGTACCGCTATTCGTGTTGCAATGGCGGCGCTGGCGCGACTGGTGGCGCATTCTCCTGCCGGCCTTGCTGGTTGCCCTACCCTGGTACGTACTTTGCACGTTGCGCAATGGCTGGCCGTTTCTTGAGGAATTCTTCATACGCCATCATTTCGGCCGTGCGATGACCGGCGCCCTGCAGCATGTGCAGCCGTTCTGGTTCTACCTGCCGGTGCTGTTGGCGCTGCTGTTCCCCTGGACGCCGTTGGTGGCGCTGTTAAGCAAACCGCGCACGCCCGCTGAGCGCTTTCTCAGTGTCTGGGCCGCCTTTGGATTCGTCTTCTTTTCGCTGGCAACCAACAAACTGCCCGGCTACCTGCTGCCGTTACTGCCAGCGGTCTGCGCGTTATGCGGGGTGGGGATCGAGAGAGCGCGGCGCCCGCGGGCGGCAGTGATCGCCAGCTTCGTCCTGCTGTCGATCGTGCCGCCGCTGGTGCCTGTTCTGCCACGTGCCGTTACCGATGGCCTGGGCGACGCACTGCCGGGAATACAATCGTCCGCCGTGCTGCTGGCCATACCGGGCTTCGGAGCCGCCGGCTGGTGGTTGACGCGCCGCTTCGGCGCACAGGTGGCTATCGAAGCCGCTGCCGCCGCCGTGACTTTGTCCATGATTTATCTGCAATACGCCGCATTTCCCCAGTTAGATCAGACGGCGTCCGCGCGGGGAGTGTGGCGAACTGTTGCGGGCAGTGCGGACGCGATTTGCCTGGATGCGCCCGGCCGGGGCCTGCGATATGGTTTGAATTATTACGCCGGAAAAGAAATCCCCGGCTGCGACGTGGAGCCCCGTGCGATCCGCATTCCGCGGCGAACGGAGCGGTGAAGACTTACGAGGCGCGGCTGGCGAGACGCGCTTTTACTTCCTGCTCGGCACGAAGCCAATCCTGCACCGGATCGCCGTGCACACCGCCACGATCTTCCCAGAACCTGTAAGCCAGGCGGGCGATCTCCTGCTGGAAGTCTTCCGGCGAGGCCGCCATGGCGGGTCCGGACGCCGGCATCGGGGCCAGAACTTCCCGGGTTTCGATCACTTCCTTGCCTGCCTTGGCCTTACTGGATGCCTTGGCTTCTCGTCCACTATGCTTCACCGTCTTTACGGCTTGGCTACGCGTTTTCTTCTCTGTCACGGGTGTCTCCATTTTACGAACGGCGGCCGCTCCGGTTCCCGCGGACGAAGCGGTGACTTCGGGAGCAATTTCCGAGGTCGGCAAACTACGCTTTCTAGGCATATTCCTCCTTGAAAAGGGATACTTCCATCTTAGCAGGTCTTAAAACATGCGGTTTCTGTCCTGTTTGAAACACTTGCCTGAGACTGTGTTGTTTCAAACGCCGGTCCGCACGCGCCATCCGCCACACCTGTGCTATTCAAGTAGTCATGTTCCAAGTCAGAAGATCCGCGCCCGTGCACGATGTGGTCGTGATTGGCAGCGGCGCCGGCGGCGGCACGGTGGTGCAGGTTCTTACGCAATTGGGCGTGAAGGTGACGCTACTCGAAGCCGGTCCCATGCTCAACCCCGCTAAGGACTTCAAGGAACATATGTGGCCCTACCAGGTGCCGCATCGCGGCGCCGGCGAGGATGCCGAGCAGTACCTGGGCCGCAAAAACTGGGGCTTCTGGAGTGCCCCGAACTGCGCCTGGGAGATCAATGGCGAGCCCTATACCGTAGCTCCCGGCAGCAACTTCCAATGGCACCGGTCGCGGATCCTGGGCGGGCGCACGAACCACTACGGCCGCATCACGCTGCGCTTCTCCGACTACGACTTCAAACCTTACAGCTTCGACGGCCTGGGCACGGACTGGCCGGTGACCTACGACGAGATTGCCCCTTACTACGATAAGGCGGAGCGCTTCATTGGCGTTTGCGGCACCGCCGAGGGTATCCGCTCGGCGCCCGACGGGCAGTTCCTGCCGGTACCCGAGGCACGCATCCATGAGCGGATGCTGCAGAAGGCCGCCGGTGGGCTGGGTATTAAAGTCATCCCGTCGCGGATGTCGATTTTGACGAAGCCGCTGAACGGGCGTCCGGCCTGCCACTATTGCGGCCAGTGCGGGCGCGGCTGTACGACGGCCTCGAACTACTCGTCGAGCCAGGTGCAGATCCTGCCCGCGCTCAAATCCGGCAAGCTGACGATCATCCCAAATGCGATGGCGCGTGAGATCCTCACCGACGCCTCGGGCAAGGCCAGCGGCGTGGATTATATCGACACGCAAACGCGCCAGATGAAGCGCCTCCGGGCGCGCGTGGTGGTGGTGGCCTGCGGAGCCTGCGAGTCGGCGCGTCTGCTGTTGAATTCCAAGAGTTCGCGCCATCCCAATGGCTTGGCGAACGGCTCCGGCGTGGTGGGACGGTATCTGACCGATACGGTCGGCTACGGACTGTCGGGTTATGTGCCCGCGCTCGAGGGCATGCCGAAGTACAACACCGACGGCTATTCGGGCGGCCATCTGTACATCCCGTGGTGGGAGTTGGACAAGAAGAACAAGGATTTCCCGCGCGGCTATCACGTGGAGATCGGCGGCGGCTACGGCATGCCGCTGGTGGGCAGCTTCCATGGCATTTCGCGCCGTGTGGAAGGCTTCGGCGCGGATCTGAAGAACTCTATTCTGAAGGAATACGGCTGTGTTGTCGGCCTGTCCGGGCGTGGGGAAATGATTCCGAACGAGCACAGCTACTGTGAGTTGGATCCTACGGTAACCGACCGCTTCGGTATTCCCGTGCTGCGCTTCCACTTCCGCTGGAGCGAGAACGAGATCAAGCAGGCAAAGCACATGCACAAGACGTTCGTCGACATTATCGAGGCGATGGGCGGGCGTGTGATGGGCCTGCGTAATCCGGAGCGCGAGGACGGCGGTATTTCGATTCCCGGCAGTATCATTCATGAGTTGGGCACGGTGCGGATGGGCGACGATCCGAATAAGAGCGCGTTGAATAAATGGGAACAGGCGCATGAGGTGAAGAACCTGTTCGTCTGCGACGCGGCTCCGTTTGTGAGCAACCCGGACAAGAATCCGACGCTGAGCATTAATGCCTTTGCCTGGCGCGCCAGCGATTATATGGCCGATTTGATGAAGAAGGGCGACCTGTAGGGCAGGCGTCCACGTCAGGCGTCCACGTCGCGGCGGTGATCCTGAAAGGTACCCCATGGCGCTTCCTCCAACGAACGGTTCCCGGCCAGCGGGCGACATACAGCGCATCGGCATCCGAGGCCTACGGCCGCCTGCGGGACTTGGATTTGGAGTTGCGTCATGATGGTCGCTATCGGCGCCAACATCCGCTACTTCGATCCCACCAGGGCCGCCCTGCTGGAGCTCTCGTGGGAGCACAATCGGCTCGAAACCTCGCTCTCTCGGGACCCTGCACGGATCGCCCATCGCCGGCGTCATGGAAGCATGCACCCCTGCGTGCTCACCCTCCTCGCCTTAAACCTTGCAGCCGTCCCGAGCCTGCATTACACGCTGACTCCCGCCGCCGGCACCCTCCACGTCGAGCTCCGCATGAAAGGCGTTCCCCGCGGCGCCAAGCCCGTCCTCCCTACGCATTGGGGCAATGCCGATAACCTTGGCAACTCCCTCCGCAACCTTCAACATCACAGTAAGACCCGCCTCACTTACGACCTCGTTCAGGACTGGCAAGGCGACCTGCGCGAATCCGTCCGCCACCGCCCGCACGTCAACGATGCCTACGTCGAGTTCGGAACCCAGAACGGTCTCATCTACCCCGAACTTCCTCCCGGCGATACCGTCAACGTCACCTTCGACTGGCGGCTGTCACCCCGCTGGTCGCTGGCAACCAGTTTCGGCGCCACTCCCAACGCCGGCCGCCGGAAACAGCGCTTCCAAGGCCCTCTCCACGAATTCGTCAACGCCTGGTTCACTGCCGGGGACTTCCGCCTCGTTGGCCACAAGGTGGAGGGCGGGGAAGTAGTGACCGCCATTCGCGGCCAGTTCGCCTTCGAGGACGCCGCGTTCCAACAGGCGGTCCTCCAACTGATCCGCTATGAGCGCGGCTTCTTCCGCGACCACCGCTTCCCCTACTTCCTGGTCACCCTCGCCCCGTTCGGCAAAGGCCAGTCTGGCTCCGGGGGCGGCGGCTTTACCAACGCTTTCAACCTCCACACCGCGCCCGAATCCAAGCTCGCCACCGGCTTGCTTTCCCTCATCGCACATGAGACCTTCCACGCCTGGAATCCGCTGCGGATGGGCCGTATCGCATCGCCACAGTCGCAATCGGCATGGTTCAGCGAAGGCTTCACGCGCTACTACCAGGACATCCTGCTGCTGGACGCCGGACTCATGCGGGAGCAGGAGTATCTGGAGGCTCTCAACGCGCGCATCCGCGAATACTACTTGCAGCGCGGCGACCCTAACGACCAAATCCCGCGCCTGGGTTTCCTGTTGGCCCTGTGGCTGGATGCGCAGCGCCCGCTGGATGGTCTGCTGCGGGACCTGGTGGATGAGCGCAAGCCGGTCTTCGACAAGCCGCGCATCTTGTCGGCCATAGCCCGCCACTACGATGCGGCCACCGCCAAAGCCGTGAACAGCCACCTCGATACCAACGAACCGGTCCGCGTACCCGAGAAGATCCGCGTCGCCTGCGCCGCGCCCCAACCGATTGAGATGCATGCCTTCGATCTGGGGATGGACCGTACTGCACTCCTTGAATCCCGGCGCGTCGCCAACCTCAAGCCGGGCAGCAATGCTGCCCGCGCCGGACTCCGCGAAGGCGACTCCATTCGTGGCATGTCTATCTATTGGAACGACACCGGCAAGCCCGTCAGACTCGCTACCGGCGATGGCCGCACGTTCACTTATCTCCCTCACGGCGAGAGTCTGGGGAGCATCCCGCAGTACCGCTGCCCCTAAACTAACAGCCCATGGTAAAATGCGCTCTCTCGCGGTCGCGGCTTCCGTAACGGAATCAGCGGTTACGCTAACCGAGCCGCGCGCGCCAGCAAACGGTCTTTCGGGACTTCTACCACCGGCTGCCAACGCTCGATATCAGCGACGTTCGCTGCCGAGGCCTCTTGTTTCTATATCAGTCATGCCTTCCCGGTTCGAGAAAGGGATGAAGCCTTGTCACCTTTCGCGCAAGGGTGCATCGTGAGGGCAGAGGAGGTAGTACCGTGCCGGAGAAGCTGGATCGCCGCGCCTTACTTACCGGGCTCCTGCCCTTGACTCTCGCCGCCCAAGGCCACCATGCCGGCGGCATGCCCCACATGCAGGACATGCACGCCATCCATGGACTGTTTGACGAATCGAAAGCCATCCGCCGCACCGTCGTCAAACGCGAGGACGGCGTGGAAGCCACCACCGAATCCGACCACCCCAAAGTTGCCGCCCTGCTGCAGACCCATGTCCAGCAGATGAAGAAGCGGCTCGACCAGGGCCATCCCATCCGGACATGGGATCCCCTCTACGCGGCGCTGTTTCAGAACTACAAGCAGGTGAAACTGGAGGTGGTCAACACGGCCAAAGGCGTGCGCGCCGTGCAGACCGGGCGCACCCCGCAGGCCGTCAAACTCATCCAGGCGCATGCCGAAGCCGTCACCGGCTTTGTTACGAACGGCTATAAGGATATGCACCGCGAACACCCGCTGCCGGAGTAGCGCACTCGCGCTATCATCAGACAATCAGCCGCATGTCCCGCGAAACCGCCCCC
The DNA here is from genome assembly GCA_964385495.1 of uncultured Candidatus Solibacter sp. Classification (GTDB taxonomy): domain Bacteria; phylum Acidobacteriota; class Terriglobia; order Bryobacterales; family Bryobacteraceae; genus CADEFT01. Next base: position 52,053 of record CAYLPH010000045.1, on the reverse strand, counting down.
ACTCCCAACCGCCGCGAAGCGCTGGCCACTATTGCCGCCGCCGCGCTCGCCGGACCCCTCAACGCCCAATCGGCGCAGCACGTCCACGACACCGCCGCCCAGGCCAAAGCCGCCACCGGCGGCGTCTACAAGCCCCGCACCCTGACCGGCGCCGAGTACAAGACCCTCGAAACCCTGTGCGAACTCACCGTCCCCGGCGCCTCCAAGGGCAACGCCGCCGAGTTTATCGACACGCTCTGTACCGGCAGCCGCCAGATGACCGCTATCTACACCGCCGGCCTCGCCTGGCTCAACGCCGAAATGCAGCGCCGGTATGAAGCCGATTTCCAGGCAGCCACTATTGAACAGCGCACCGCCCTGCTCACCCTCATCGCCTATCGCCAGAACGCCTCGCCCGCGCTCAATCCGGGGATTGAGTTCTTCGACTGGGTGCGCCGCATGACGCTGGACGCCTACTTCACGAGCAAGGCCGGCATCGCCGAACTCGGCTTCAAAGGCAATGGCGCCATGGCCGAGTACCAGGTGCCGCTCGCGTCGCTTAACTACGTTAAAGGCCGCACGAATCTGCTGTAATGGCGAAGCCCCTGGACGGCGTGCGGGTGCTTGACTTCTCGCATGCCCTCGCCGGCCCTTATTGCACCATGCTGCTTGGCATGTACGGCGCCGATGTCGTCAAAGTGGAAGGCTTGCAAGCTCAGGACATGGGCCGCACCTGGGGCCCTCCCTTCCAGGGCGGTCACGCCTCCTACTTCCTCGGCCTCAATTCCAATAAGCGCGCCGCCGCCATTGACCTCAAGCATCCCGATGGGGTCGAACTCTGCCTGCAAATGGCCGCCCAGGCCGATGTGCTGATCGAGAACATGCGCCCGGGCTCGATGGAGCGGCTCGGGCTGGGGTATGCAGCGGTCAAGGCACGCCACCCCAAGATCGTCTATTGCTCCATTTCCGGCTATGGCCAGACTGGCCCCTCCCGCGATGAGCCCGCCATGGACCTCATCCTCCAGGCCTCCTGCGGGCTCATCAGCGTCACCGGCACACCCGACGGCCAAACCGCCCGTTGCGGCCACTCGGTTGCCGACATCACCTCCGGCATGTTCGCCCTCTCCGGCATTCTCATGGCGTTGCGCGTGCGCGATCAGTCCGGTCATGGCCAGTTCATCGACATCTCCATGCTCGATTCGATGATCTCGGCCATGGCGTCCAATTACGCCACGTTCCTCGGCTCAGGGACGGCGCCCAGGCCCCTGGGTACGGCCTTCTCCACCATCGTGCCCTATGCGGCCTTTCCCACCGCCGACCGCGACATCGCCATCGCCGTCGCCAGTGAAAAGCTTTGGGCCGCCTTCTGCGCCGCCATCGGCCGCACGGACTGGATTGCCGACCCCCGCTACAGCACTAACGCCTTGCGGGTCAAGAATCGAGCCACCCTGGAGCCGGCCATTACGGCTATCTTCCAAACGCAGACCGCGTCCTACTGGATCGGACACCTGCGCGCCCACGGCATCCCCGTCACCCCGGTGCGCACGCTCGCCGAAGTGGCCGCCGGTCCGCAGGCCGAAGCGCGCGGCATGTTCCCCGTCCTCGATCATCCCGACGCCGGCCCGATTGCGGTCACCGGCGCGCCCATCAAGTTCAGCGAAACGCCCGGCGATGTATCCACGCCCGCCCCGCGCACCGGCCAGCACACGGCCGAGATCCTCAAAGGCTGGCTGAGTCTGGAGGACGGCGCGATCGAAATCCTGCGCGAGCGGGGCATCGTGCGGGGCTGAACGCTACGCCGCCAGCCGTTGGTTGCCAACCAGCCGCAGCGCGTTCCGCTTGCGGTTCGCCGCGCTCTTGGGTCCCGGCGTCTCCGGCCGCGGGGCCAGGGCTTCCTGACGCATCCGCAGCAGCCGCGACAGAGCGGCGTTGTAACGCCGGGTGTACAGCAAGCCCGCCCGTGTCAACGCCTTCAACTCCTTGGCGAATGCCAGCGACTCGGTTTCTTCCGAGTCGCGCCGGCTCATCTCGCGATTCCAGAGCCGCACTTCCAGCGCCGTCATGCGCCACATGCCCCAGCGGGCTTCGGCGATATCCACCACCATCTGCCGCTCCGCTGTATCGCGCGGCTGCCACTCGTCCAGCATCGTGGAGAGCAGCTCGTTGTAATCGAGGGTCTTGGTTCCCGTGGTCATAGGTTTTCTCTCGCACCCCTGTTGTGCCATACGAACCTGGCGCGACAAGCCTTGCAAAACGGCAAGCACAACAAAAATAAGGAAAAATAATCGGAGGACTGCTGTGAACGCATAAGTGGGGTGGGTGAATCCTTCCCTCCATGCAGCGCGCTTTATATACTAGGGCCGAGTGCCTACTCCGTTCGAATCAACAGATATGCTCGCGCGCCTGGATGCCGCCTCCGCGGGGGATCTCGATCAGATGCCATTCGGGGTAGTCCGCATGACGGCGGCCGATGGCAGGGTAGTGGCCTACAACCAGTACGAATCCAAGATGTCCGGGCTTTCCCCCGCATCCGTGATTGGGCGCCGTTTCTTCGTCGAGGTAGCGCCTTGCGCCAACAATTCCACGGTGGCGGAACGGTTTGAACAACCGGTGGATCTGGACGAGTTCGTCGACTATGTCTTCACGTTCCGAATGCTTCCAATAAGCGTCCGGCTGCGTCTGCTCAAGTCCGCCGCGGGGGTCTTCCAGTACTTATTGGTTCTTCGCACGGATTCGTAGTAGGGTTAGCGCGGCCGACGCCCTGACGCAGCGCTTCCAACTGGGGCAGGCATCGGGATGGCGCGCCGCCAGGCTGGCCCCCCGCCGGTGGGGCGCCGCCGTGGACCTTGACTCGATTCCGCCCGCTCTTTTTGGCGTCGTACAAGGCGCGGTCGGCGGCGCGAAGCGTGGCGTCCAGATCGCCGGCAAACGCCGCTACGCCAAAACTCGCGGTGAAATCGAGCCCGCAGTTTTCTACCGCGACGCGAAGATCCTCGGCCAGCCTCGCGGAGGTTGCGAGATCCTGGTCACAAAGCAGTAGGGCGAATTCTTCTCCGCCGAATCTCGCCACCAGGTCCTTCGGGCCAACGCGCTCCGCACACAGCGCGGCAAGCTTCTTGAGAGCCAGATCGCCATGATGATGGCCCCGCGTATCGTTTAGCGCCTTGAAATGGTCCGCGTCGGCCATAATCACGCTCAGCGGCTGGCCCTGTGCGGTACACTCGGCTGCCAGGGTGAAGGCGTTCTCGAAGAAGTAACGGCGGTTGTACGCGCCCGTAAGGTAGTCGGTGGAGGCCATTCGCCGCAGCGCATCCTCGGCCTGTTTTCGTTCGCTCGCATCCCGCGTGATGACGGAGAATCCGCCGATCCCGCCGATCCCGCCGTCCTGGTTGCGCAGCACCGAGATCATCGAACTGGCCCAGAACCTCTCGCCATTGCGCCGGACGCGCCATCCCTCCTCCTCATACCATCCCCGTTTGGCGGCCCGATCCAGCGTCCGCCGCGCCAGTGCCGCGCTTCGCGCCTCCAGCGGGTAGTCGAGCCCAAAGTCCCGCCCAATGGCCTCCTCGGCGCTGTACCCCTGGACGCTTTCGGCGGATTTGTTCCAAGAATCGATCCGCCCGGATTTGTCCAGAGAGTAAATCGCGTAGTCCTTCACCCCGTCAAAAATGGCCTTGAGGCGCTGTTCCCTGCCTCGCAGTTCCCGCTCCTGGACCACCAGTTGGGTCACGTCCTGAATCACGGTCATCAACCGGCCGGTCCCGATCTGCAGCCGGATGATGGTGAGCGCGAGGACTACGTCCGCATCAACCATGGATTTCCGGATCTCCACGCGATGCTGGTCACAGACCATACCGCTGGCCGCGCGGCTTGCGGCAACCATATTGCGGATCTCCGGCGCGAAGTTCTCTAACGCCTGGAACAGGTTGTTCAGCCGGGGCGAAGGATGGGTGATTGGGAACAGCAGTTGGATGGCTTTGGGGTTCAGCATCTCCACGTTTCCGTCCAGATCCGTCTGGATCAGACCGACCGGACAGAGGTACATAAACTCCAGCAGTTCGCCACTTTCGAGCATACGGCTCTTTCCTTGGCTCATTTGTTCCATGGGTGTGCGAGCAGCCCGCGGCAAGCAAGCTGCAAAAGGCTTCCCGACGATCGCCTTGCCAAGTCCACATCTACTACATCGTGTGAGTTCCCGGAAATCTTAAGCCGGGGGGATGGATTTTTAGTAGGGCTGGCGGTTGGGAACCACGCCGAGGCGCCCCTCGCAGCGGGGAACCGACTGGGTTCGATTGGCTAAGGTGACGAAAGCGGCGCGCCTCACAGCAACCGCGCGGCGGCGAACGCAGCCGTCGCCAGGACCGCGAACTGCCAGTCCAGCGGTTGCAGCGACCGGCTTACCAGGCTGGGCCAACCGCCGTCGAATCCTCGCGACAACATGGCGCCATGCACGCGCTCGGCGCGATCCCAAGCGCGGATCAGCAGCGTCCCGAGTTGGCGTCCATAGACCGCGTAGCGCCGTTGCCCGAGCGGGCGGGCGGTACGGCTGGCGCGGGCGCGCTCCAGCCGGCTGTGTTCTTCCGACATGAGGCTGGTGTAGCGGTACATCAAGCTCAGAATCAGGTTCAACGACTCTGGGGCGCGCATTTTGCGTAGCGCCCATAGCAGGTCGGCCAGCGGCGTGGTCGCCATCAGGAAGGCCAGCAGCAGCGCGGCGCTGTAGCCTTTGAGCGCGACCGAGGCGGCCGGAGCCAGATTCGCACGCAGAAGACCGGGTTCGAGCCCATCGCGGACGACCAGGAGCCCGGCGGCAAGCAGAATGAACGGGGAGGCTTCGAGCACACGCAGCAGCAGGCGCCAGCCGGAGGCGCGGCTGGTCAGGATCAGCACCATGATGAAAGGAAGGTAAAGAGCGAAGGGCGGCAGATGCGCCGGCGTAGTGGAGGCAACCAGCAGGGTGGCGGCGGCGACTACCACGATGCGCATCCGCGGGTCGAGTTTCTGGAAGAGGTCTCTCACGCGGGTGACTGCAAGAGCGCAGGCTTGGCTTTTCGAATAAAGGAAATGGCGGCAACGGTGAGGATCGCTTCGAGAAGGGCGGCGCCGGCGTACATTATGGACAGAAAGTAGAAGCCTTTTCCGTAGCCGCTGAGGGAGAACTCGACCGCGATCAGCATGGCCGGGACAAGCACTCCGGCGAAGCCGCACAGGAACGACCGCGGCGCGTCGGGGCCGGGGAGGCCGCGCCAGATCAGGGAGGCAAGCAGCGCGCCAAGTCCCATGTTCACGGCGTTGATGCCGAGCGAGAGCAGGCCGCCATGTTGGAACAGGATGGTCTGAAACAGCAGCGAGGCGAAAATGACGGGGAAGGCCCGCCAGCCGATGAGAATCCCGGTGAGGCCGTAGAGACCGAGGTGAACGGAGGTGCCGCCTAGCGGGAAGTGCACCAGCGAAACGGCGAAGGTGGCCGAAGCGAGCATGCCCATGCGGACAACCTCTTCGGTCTCGATCTTGCGGCCCAGGCCATACACGCCTAGCCAAGCCGCTCCGTGCGCGGCGCCGCACCAGGCTGTGGGAAGGATGCCGTCGGCGATGTGCATGAGATTACCAGCCGAGGTAGAGCGACGTTTCGTAATTGGTGGTGTCGTAGTCGGCGCCGGCGGGGGCTTTGTCCTTACACTCGACGGTAAACAGCAGGGGACCTTTGCCACCCTTGTATTCGACGCGGCCGCCGGCGCCGGTTCTGCCCGCGGGCGCGATGGCGGCTGCACCCGTGGCGAAGACCTGGATGTCGACGTTGGGAGCGGGCGCGCCGTTCTTTAGCAGTTGCAGGCGCCACCCGCCGGCGGCGGGTTCGGCGACGAGCTCGATTTCGAGGCCGACGGGCATGGCGGCGACAGGCTTCACGCCGGCGGTACCCGCATAGGCGACGGCCGTGCGAAAGGTGCGCGATGCCGTGGCGGCGCCGGGGTTTCTGGCGCGCCCGCCCGGACGCGCGCCCTGGGGCGTACGGCTGGTGACGCCACGGTCCTGCACCATGACGATGCGATGGAAGCCGGCTTCTTTAACGGCGTACTCGGAAGTGACCGCGCCGGGAGCGCGGGTGGGCGTAAGCGGGACCTTGGCTCCCGAAGGCGTCAACGCGTATAGTTGCACCTGCGCGGCGTTGACCGCTTCCTCGCTGACTGGGAACTGGTGCCCGTGGCTGATGCGAACGGCGCTCGTCCTACCCGGCACCAGAGGGGACACCGGGGAGAGCCACGTGTAGTGGGCAAAAACGACGGCGGGCAAAAGAGTCAGAATGGAAGTTCGCACTTTTTTCATTTTAGTAATACGGGGCCTGAGCTGCTATGGATTTCCGGTTTTGCCGCGGCGCGGCGATTTTGTTTTGGGCGATGGGAGCGGCGCAGGCCCACGAACTCGACGTAATGGTGCGCATGGCACCGCCGGCTGTCGTGTTGCGCGCCGTGTATGGGGGCACCGAACCCGTGCCGTTCGCCAAAGTGCGGGTTTTCGCCGCTGGGGAGCCGCGGGCGGAGTATCAGATGGGCTTCACGGACAGGAACGGCGCATTCAGCTTTGTACCCGATGCCGGTGGGCCGTGGAGAGTGGTGATTGACGATGAGACGGGACACCGGCGCGAGGTGGCGGTGTCCGTACCGCCGCGATTTACGGACGGCGGAGCAACGGGCTCCGTGGGAGTGGGAGCCTCCCGCCTGGAACGGGCTTTGTTGGGCGTGGCTTTGCTCGTCGGGATCACGGGGTTCTGGTACGGCTGGAAGGCGCGGCGGGCGCCCGTCTCCGGCGTGGGCCGGCGCGCGCCCTGATCCGCTCAGAACATATACTTCAAGCCAAGCTGCATCTCGCGATTGTTGACCACCGTTCCACCGATACGGCCGAAATCCGCCGCGCCCAGTGCGCGCGAAGGCGCCGCGAACTGAGGAGTGTTGGTGAAGTTGAAGGCTTCCCAGCGGATCTGGAGGCGGTGTCCCTCGCGCGGGCGGAACTCCTTGAATAGAGCGAAGTCCCAGGTCTTCTGCGCGGGGGCGTCGAACAACGATACGCCCGCGTTGCCATATCCTTTCGGGCCCATATAGATGCCTTCCCCGGCGCAGCCATCGCATTTCGAGCGGACAAAGGCGGTCGTGTCGAACCAGCGGTCATTCGTGCGGCTGTCCCACACGCGCCCAACGGTTTTGCCGGCCACTACGTGGGGCCGCTGGAAAGAAGACGGCCCTGTGTTCTGGGAATCGCCATTCTGGGACACCGTTACCGGCAGTCCCGACGTCAACTGGATGATGCCGTTGACGGCCCATCCGCCCAGAATCCAACCGGCTGGACCTTTCGTGTTGCGCAGCCACGGGATTTCCCAGATATGCGACAGCACGAAGCGGAAGCGCTGGTCGATCTGCGAGCGCCCATAGTCCGCCAGGCGGTTCCGCGGGTCCTGCGTGTAGCTGTTTCCATACGGCCCGCCCTCGTTCACGCCATAGCCGATGTACATCGCCTTCTGGAAATTGAAGCTCGCGTTGAAGGTCAGTCCTTTGGAATAGCGCTTCTCCGCCCGCAACTGCAGGGCGTGGTAGTTGGAGTTGGTCCACGATTCCAGCCGGCGAACCGTCCCGAGCGCCAGGAGTTGGTTCGGGGTCCGCGAATCCACATAGAACGGCACGGGACGCCGCGCCTGCACCGCGCCCAAACCCGGATCCGGATTGTTCCAGTTCTGCACCGGCATATCGAGATGCGAACCCGCGCTACCAACATAGGCGATGCCCGTTACGAAGTGCTGCCCGAAGCTGCGTTCGATCTCGGCCGTCCATTGCCAGATTTTGTTGTTCAAGTACATGGAACGGTTATCGCGGTCCGCCTTGGTCCAGCCAAGCATCACGATGGCCGCGGGACCCGCGCCCACGGGCGATCCGAGGAACGGATTTTGGATGGTGGCCGTCGGGCGCGTGCGGTCGTTCTGGAACACCGTTGATCCGGAGAACGGCGGGTTGAGGCCCAGGATATTGAAGTTATTCGTCTGCTGGGGAGAATAGAACAGCCCCGATCCCATGCGCAGCACGGTGCGTTCGCCAAAGCGATAGACAATGCCCAGCCGCGGCATGATCTGCTTGTTGTTGATGTCGTAGAGCGCCTTTGATTCCAGCGGATTTGGCACCAGCATGGGGTACGCCACGCCGTTCACGGTGCGCATATCGGCGCCCGCGAACGACAGGTTGCGGATGCGGCCGCCCGCGTCGGTTACCGCGCCGAACCAGTCATAGCGCACGCCGACGTTCACCGTCAGCCGCGATGTGGCTTTGAAGTCGTCCAACCAATACAGCCCGAATTTGTTCTGGTGCATGTCGTTGGTTGGCACGCCCTCGGCCGAGTTCGCATTGAGCGGGATGCCGAGCAGGAACGCCGCCATCGCGTCGGGAACGCCGGTGATGTCGGGGGAGAAGGTGATCTGCCCGCGCGGCTGGTTTGACGCCTCATTCACCACCGGACTCCATCGCCACTGGCCGCCGAACTTGAAGTTGTGTTTGCCGCGATTGATGGAGATGGAATCCGCCACCTCCGACGTCTCATTGGTGTTGAAAGTGACGTTGCCCGACCCGATGCCCGCGAACGCCGTGATGTTGATGTTTGGCAGCCCCTCCTCGCGCGGGGTCAGGGTGCGGTTCCCATCGCCGGTTACGCGCATATCCAAACCCAGATCGCGATGCGTGAAGTCGGTGTTCGTCTGGAACCCCACCTGATTGGCGCGGATGCGATTGTAGCCCACGCGCAGGTCGTTCAATACCCGCGGGCTGATCACCCACGAATAGCCCACGCCGACGTTCTGGGCGCGAAACTCGCTGGTGAACTGATTGACCCGCAGCAGCGGCTCATTGAGCCAGCGCGAGGGCACAATCACGTAGCGCCCGAAGATGCGGTGGTTCTCGCCAAAGCGGTGATCCACGCGGGTTAGGAACTGGTTGGAGTCCAACTCCTGGTCATTGGTCCCTACAAGGTTCAACACCGACCCGGCGGCCCGCGCCTGCGCATCGAAGTTCGGCAGCGGCATGAAGCCGCCTTCGGTCAGCGGCGTGCCCTTAGTCGCGGTAAGGATGTTCTGCGAGACGGGGTTGAGCAGGGTTCGCGGAATGATGTTACCGGGGAAGGGAAGCGTATCGCCGGGCAGGCGGATGGCGCGGGTGGCGGCCGGATTCGCCTCGCGCGGATACCAGCGGTTGCCAGGAATGATGATTTCGGACATATCGCCGTTGCGCATGGCAGGGGTCGGTACCGTGGTGCGGGATGGCGTGCCACGGCGTTCGCGGCGTCCTTCGTAGTTCACGAGGAAGAAGGTGTTGTCCTTGCGCACCGGACCGGAGAACACTCCGCCGAACTGGTTTCTTCGCAGCTTGTTCTTATCCTGATTGGGAGCCAGGAAGAAGCCGCGGGCATCCAGGGTGTTGTTGCGAAGAAACTCGAACGCCGCGCCATGCCAGCGGTTGGTGCCGCTCTTGATGGAAACGTTGGCCTGCGCTCCGCTATTCATGCCGTACTCGGCGGAATAGACGGCGCTCTGGATCTTGAACTCTTCGATCGCTTCGATGGAGGGCACGAATAACATGGACGATTTGAATCCGTCGGTCGCACTTACTCCGTCCAGCGTGATGTTCTGGTTTGCATCGCGCTGCCCGTTGGCGGAGATGCCCACCATCTGCCCGGGCATGGCGCGCGTTCCGATGGTCTGCTGCCCGTCGATGCCCATGCGCGCCGTGCCGTACACCACGCCCGGCATCAATGTCGCCGCCTGGGCAAAATTTCGTCCATTTAGCGGGAGTTCGATGATCCTTTTGTTGTCGACCACCGAGCCTAGCGTGGCATCTTCGGTCTTGAGCAGCGGCGCCGCGGCCGTCACTTCCACCGTTTCCGCCTGCTGGCCCACCTGCATCTGGAAGTCGATGCGGCCCTTTTGGTTCAACTCCAGGGTGACGCCGCGGCGCACCTCGGTCTTGAAGCCCGCTGCCGCGCAACTTACGTCATAGGCGCCCGAATCCACCAGGGGAAAGATATAGTTGCCGGTTTCGTTCGACGTGGTGGTGCGGACGTCGCCGGTCTCCACCCGCTTGGCCGTGATCGTCGCCCCCGGCACAATCGCGCCGGTCGAGTCGGTCACCAGCCCCAGAATCTGTGTCGAAGCCGTCTGGGCGCTCGCGCCGGCGGCCATACCCAAAAGCAGTGCGAGGATGCGCATAGGTTTTGGTGATTATATACGTCCCCGGTGTATACTGCGACGCATGGTCCGGTTCGCGCTCGTCTTTTTTTGCGCCGCGGCGCTGTACGCGCAGTCCTCGCAGGACCGCTATGAGCGGCTGATGAAGGATATCCTCATCTTCGACGCTCATATCGACACGCCACGTTACTTCCTGGATGAAGGTTACAAGCTCGCCGACGAGCATGGTTACTACGAACTCGATATTCCGCGTATGAAGAAAGGCCGCATGGGCGCGGTGATGTTCGGCATCTATGCGCAACCGCAGGATTATGCCCCGCATCTCTGGCTGCCTCGCTCGCTGGAGGTGCTGGATGCGCTGCATCGCGAGGTGAAGGCCAACGCCGCGCAGATGGAGTTCGCCTATACGGCCGCCGATGTCGAGCGAATCCATAAGTCCGGCAAGCTTGCCGCCATGGCTAGTCTGGAAGGCGGCCATCTGATCGGGGATAGCCTGGGTGTGCTTCGGCTCTTCCAAACGCTCGGGGTGCGTTACCTCACGCTGGCGCACTTCGCGACGAACAATTATGCCGACTCCATGACCGGCACGGATGTTCATAACGGCTTGTCCAAAGCCGGCAGGGAACTGGTGCGGGAGATGAACCGCATCGGGATGATCGTGGATGTTTCGCACATCTCCGACAAGGCGGTGCTGGATGCGGTCGAAGCCAGCCGCTCGCCTGTTATCGCCTCGCATTCCTCTGTTAAGGCGATCGCACCCATCGTGCGCAACATGCCCGACGATGTGATCAAAGCGGTAGCGAAGAAGGGCGGCGTCATCTGCATCAACTTCCACGCTGGTTATCTGGACAAGGCGGCCTACGAGGTCTATATCAAGAATCGCCCGGCCCGCGATGCCGAGATTAAGGATGTGTTAGCCATGCGCGCTAACGATCCTTCCCGGTGGGAGATCATCCGCGGCATCCAGCGTAAGTACTTCCGCGAAATGCCGAAGGTGGATTACAAGGTGCTGCTGCGGCACATCGACCACATCGCGAAGATTGCCGGCCCCGATCATGTGGGTCTCGGTTCGGATTTCGATGGGATCTCCGGCATGGCGCCTGCTGGAATGCAGGACGTTTCGCAGTACCCCAATCTTGTCAAAGGCCTCCTGGAGATGGGCTACGCCGATCAGGACATCCGAAAGATTATGGGCCTTAATTTACTGCGCGTGCTTCGCGCCAATGAAGAAGGAGCCGGTAAATGATGAATCGCCGCGAGTTTCTCGCCGCATCCGCCGCTGTATCGCCGCTGGCGGCGCAGACTGGGCGAAAGAAGATCGCCTGTATCTCGTCCACTTACCATGTCCGGTCGCATTCCGATAACTTCATCACCCGTTTCCTGGAAGGCTATTGGATTCACGAGCAATACCATGAGCCGCCTTTTCAGGTGATGTCGCTGTGGATGGACCAAGTGCATCCGGGCGATATCGGCCAGCGGCTGACGCAGGTGTACGGCCTGCGTCCCGCCAGTTCGATCGCCGACGCTATTACGCTCGGTACCGGCAAACTCGCTGTCGATGGTGTCGTTATTGTGTGCGAGCACGGCAACTACCCGCATAACGAGAAGCAGCAGCAACTCTACCCGCGCTACGAGTTCTTCGAACAGGTAGTGAAGGTATTCAAAGAGACCGGACAAACGTGCCCGGTGTTCAATGACAAGCACCTTTCCTACGACTGGAAGAAGGCCAAGCAGATGTACGACTGGTCGAAGGAGTTGAAGTTTCCGTTGATGGCCGGTTCCAGCGTTCCCGTCACGTTCCGCCGGCCGGAACTCGATCCGCCGGTTGGTGTCGAGTTGGAGTCGGCGCTGAGTGTTGGAGGGGGCTGGGTGGCTGACGGCGGTATCTTCCACATCCTGGAGACGCTGCAGTCCTTCGTGGAGCGGCGCAAGGGTGGGGAAAAAGGCGTGCGCGCCGTGCGGATGCTGAAGAATGAAGAGGTGTGGAAAGCCGCGCAGAAGGGCCTTTGGAACCGCCAGTTGCTGGATGCCGCGCTGTCCCGCACGCAGCGCTCGCATTCGTCGAAACGGCCGGAGGACATGCGCGCCGCGCTGGGGTTGGTGGAGTATCGCGATGGGTTTAAGGGCGCCGTGCTCGCACTCAGTGACGTTTCCGACTATCTGGTCGCCATCAAACCGAAGGGCGGCGCGCCGCAGGCAACCTGCTGCTACATCCCGATCGAGAACTCGAATAACTTCTCCATGCTGGTTCACGGCATCACGCGGATGATTAAAGGCGAAGGGCCGCCGTTCGATGTGCAGCGCACGCTGCTGGTGTCCGGCGCGCTGGCCCGGCTGATGGACTCCGGCTTCCAGAATGGCAAGCGGCTGGAGACTCCCGAACTGAACATCGCCTATCAACCGCCTACGAAGTCCTGGTATGCGCCGGGCATTGGATCGTAAGGAGCAGCCATGATCGAAGCGAAATCGGAGAAGTTCTGGGAGTTGATCGACAAGGCTGCCGTGATCAAGCAGGTGGCCACCGGCTTTGCCTTTACCGAAGGACCCGTCACCAGCCGGCGCGGCTTCACGCTGTTTAGCGATATCCCGAACAACCGCATCCATAAGTGGGAGCGCGGGGAGATGACTGTCTTCCGTGAGAACAGCAACAAAGCCAACGGACTGACTTTCGACCATCAGGGGCGTCTGCTTACCGCCGAAGGTGGAGGGCGCGTGACACGCACCGAAAAGAACGGCGCCGTTACCGTGCTTGCCGGCGAAGGGCTGCAGGGCCCCAATGATCTGGTGTACTCGATTGATGGCAGTGTCTACTTTACGGATCTGCCCAGAGGCAAGGTTTACCAGATTACGCGCGAGCGCACCGGTGTGGGCGGCGCTCCGCCTCGCGGCATCGTGCGGGTGGTTCATGAGTGCCAGCGGCCCAACGGCGTAGCCCTGTCGCCCAACCAGCAGAAGCTCTACATCGCCGATATTGTTTCCAAGGTTATCGTCGCCGATATTGCCCCCGACGGCGCCCTTCGCAACGCACGCGATTTCGCTCCCGAGAAGGTGGACGGCCTGAAAACGGACGAAGGCGGGAATGTTTGGATGGCCACGGGGGCGGGGATCGTCGTTTATAGTGCCGCCGGAGAGCATCTTGGCACGATCAAGCCGCCCGAGCGCCCCAGCAATTGCTGCTTTGGGGAAGGGTTCCGCGGTCTGTACATCACCGCGCAGAAGTCGCTGTACCACGTGCCCACCAAAGCATCCGGCACGCGCACCTTCTGATCTACCATGGAGGGTTGACCCCTCCTTCTCCAGCCGGCTGCAGTGTCGAAGCGGATCGCCTTGTTTACCGCTATGCGGACGGGCGGGTGGCGCTCGATGGCCTGTCGTTGCGCGTGGAGCCCGGTGAGCGTCTCGGTATCATCGGCGCGTCCGGGGCGGGGAAGTCCACTTTTCTTCTTCATCTCAACGGCGTGCTGCTGCCGTATAGCGGCGTGATGAAGATCGACAACGAGCCGGTGCGCCGCGACAACGCCATGCGCATCCGTAGCCGCGTGGGTATTGTCTTTCAGAACCCCGATGATCAGCTTTTCACGCCGACGGTGGAAGAGGACATTGCGTTCGGGCCGTTAAATCTGGGGTGCTCGCCGGAGGAGACCCGCGCCCGCGTGCATACCGCGCTTGCGCAGATGCGCCTGGATGGGATGGAGAAGCGATCCACGCATGAGCTTAGCTTTGGAGAGAAGCGCCGCGTCGCCCTCGCTACGGTGCTCGCCATGCAGCCTTCGGTCATCGGCTTCGACGAGCCTTTCGCGAATCTGGACCCCGGTATGGTGGAACAGGTGGTCGAACTCATCCGGGGATTGCCTGCCACGGTTATTTTGATCTCCCAGGAGATTCTGCCCGCGCTGGCGTGCACGGATCGCGTTGCGGTTTTCCATCATGGGAAGGTTGCGGGGGTGGGTCCGTCGTTTGAGATTGCCAGGGACCAGACGCTGCTGCGGCAGTGTGGGATCGACTTTCATTTTTATGGACGGATTTGGGAGCGTATCGCTTCGCGATAGCTAAGCTCCTTCCTTACCTGTTCGAGCAGTTCGAAGGCGCGCCTCTGGGAGGTTGTTGGGGTTGGCCGCGGGGCGGGCGGCGGTGGTGGTGTGAGGGCGGTGGCGGTCGCAGATCCCAGACGGCTCTGCCTTGCATGAGTGGATCCTTTCGGTGGTGATTTCGGGATGTACCTCGGGTTTGCTCGTAGGGCAGACCTCCGGTCTGCGGAGCGGACTCCAGGCCGCTCCAAAGCCGAGACCCCGGAAACCGCCCATCACCACGCCAGAGCCTCCGCAACCCACTGAAACCAAATCAGATGTACCTCAGGTCCCCCCAGTGCCGCGTCGGCCAGCACGCGATGCGGAACCTGCCCCGGCGCAGCAGGAACTCCGATTGGAGCGAAGAGAAGTACCCGTCGGTCTGTGGCACCCCTCAGTTCAGCATGCCGCCACTCGCCGCCGTCGACTTGCCCTGGCATAGCAGCCGTCCCGGCATGTTACGCGCCGTATCGTTGCCGTGGCCGATGTTACAATCGACACACAATCCTCCAACCGTTGGTTGCGGGTTCGTCCCAGTCACGCCGGCGGACTCCTGAAGCCGGGTCCTAAACGCTATTCCGGCGAAGCCTCCAGCAGCAGGCTCTTCTCAAACCGCACCCCTAGCGAACCCACCGGCCCGGTAACCACGCCCAAATCCTGCCCGTTCACATAATCCCTCACCCGGTAGCGGCCCTTCCGCAGCCCGCGTAACTCGACATTTCCCCGGTAGCTGCCGTAGAAGCCGTAGTACAGCTTCCCGTCCTTACGAATCGCATGCGTCTCCGGACGGTCGAAACCAATGTCGTAAAGCCCGCCCAAGTATTCGCCCTTCGGCAGCATCTTTTCCTTGTAGACGTTCACCCACTTCGCCCACGCCTGCTCGCGCTCCGGGGTCAGATCATTACGCCGTTGCCCGCTCCGGTCCAGCGGACCGGTCCCCACCGGCCAGGTGAACTCCGTTCCAATGACCGCGCCAATCCCCACCGATGAAGCGAAATCTTCCCTCCCGTCACTGAGTTCCACATGGTCGCCGAAGTAGGCAATCTGATCCCCCATCAGGGCCTTCAATGCCTTACCTTTCGTTCGAATCTGCCACGAGTCCAGCGGATCCGACGCTACAGCCATGTTCTGATAGGGCAGCGTGAAGAAAGAATACGAAGTGCCGCAGGGACAGAACTCCACCACCGCGTCCGGCTTCGCCGCCAGCGCCGCCTCAAAGATGGACTGGAAGAACTCCGGCACCGCCTCGCCCGATTCGTTTGGATCCGCATGTTTATGCGCCGGGTTGTAGCAGGGCGGCGCGGCGTTCATATACTGGCCGTCCAACTTGAGCCCGTCCCACCCCCACTCCTTAATGAACTTTGTTACCAGGTCCGCCGCGTTCTTGCGAACGGCCGGCAGCGCCGGGCAGAGATAGAACGCATTCCAATACGTGATCTTCGCCGGCTGCCCCTTTTCATCCAGCAGCAGCCAGTCGGCATGCTCGCGAATGAGATCGGTCCCTGGATCCACCGACATCGGAGCCCACCATAACTGCGCCCGGAAGCCATCCCGATGAATGCGGTCCACCATCGCCTTCATGTCCACATCCCCGCGGGGGAACTTCTTGCGGTCTACATACCAGTCGCCTTCGGCGGTCTGCCAACCGTCATCCAAGGTCACCCACTCGAAGCCGAGTTTCTTGACCACTGGCATCGCCCCGTAGATCTGCGCCGGCTGGAAATCCCGGCGGTAGCCCCAGGCACACCAAATGGGTTCAAACGCGGCCTGCGGCGAGGCCGGCAGACGCACGCCCTGCGCCACCATCAGGCGCCGGTAGGTCTGGAGCGTAGGGAAGGCGTCGCCGCTGTGCGCCGACACAAACGTCTTCAGCGTCTCGAAGCTCTCCCCTGGAGCTAGCGTGCGTCCCGCCTTGGCTTCAATATGCAGCTCCGCTCCTTTGTCATCCGGCATCGCGACGGGAAGCGAAACTAACTTTGGCTTCCGATCCAGATGTCCGATTCCCAGGCCCGCATCCCGCCGCCAGACATCGGCTACCGGCGTTCCGCCGCCATAATCGGCCTGGTTCATCCCTTGGAAGTTGTCCTGCCGGAATCCCGCTTTCAGCGGCAGAAACCACGCCGGGCGCTTCGAGTACGAACCGCTCTGGAAGGACCAGAACGCCGGCTCACCGGCGCGCGACGGGAGCAGGTACCGATGGTTCGCCCACCCGTCCAGCCGTACCGGTGCCGTGGCGCGGTTGGTATACCTGACCTGAAACACGAACACTTCTGGGAATGCGTCGTAAGTAGTGATCGTGACCTGCTTCTCGATCCCCGAAGATGTCCCCGTGATCACCGTCTCGTTTCCGGCGCCCATGCCATTGCGGACGCTCCGCCGCCTCTGCCGCGTCCGTTGAAAATCATCGAGCCGCGTTCCATCCACTGTCACCGTCTCGGAAGCCGCGAAAGGCGCCAACTCAGCGCCCTTGTACAACAAACGGGTGTGCGACCGTTCGTCTATTTGCAGTTCGGCCTGACCCGAACGCAAACGCAAGGGCGCGGCCGAAACCGAAACCGTAACCAGCAGAGAGGCGATATAGACAGGGGTGAGCGACACAAGGTTCTTCCGGGGCGATTGTAAAACGCGGATTAAGATACGTCAACGTAAGAAAACGAAAGAGAGTCGCAAATCGCAATATTTGCTATGCTTTCTAACGGTACCTTCTTATGGATTTCGCCCCTGGGCGCTGCTCTGTCGCGCGTCCCACCCTCTCCGAATCGAAGGCCTTCCCGCTTTCCTACCAGGAAGCGGAGGGTTACTCCCACACACTTGCCGAGATCTGGCAGCAACCGGCGCTCTGGCGCGACACCGCCGCCCGCATGACGGCAACCCGCCCGCAATGGGAGCCCTTTCTCCGGGACGCGGGCGCGATCGTACTCACCGGATCGGGTAGCTCTTATTACGTCGGGCGCTGCCTTGATACCGTTTTGCAGGCGCGAACCGCATTGCCGGTGCGAGCGGTCGAAGGCGGTGAACTGCTGCTATCCGGGGCCGGCGTGCTCCCCGCCACGCGGCCGCTGCTGGTGGTGTCGTTTGCACGCTCCGGCGACAGCCCCGAGAGCGCGGGACTTATTGCTCAGTTACTCGCCCGCGAGCCAGAGGTACGGCATCTGGTGATCACCTGCAATCCGGCCGGACGGCTGGCGCGGAAATGGGGAGAGGCAGGTGAAGAAGCCGATGCGCGGGTACGGGTGCTTACCCTGGATGAACGTAGCTGCGATCGCAGTTTGGTGATGACGAGCAGCTTTACAAGCTTGGTTGTGGCGGGGCTGGGGCTTGCCGTCGCGCCGGGTAACGAGCACGTCTATCTCGATGCCGTGGGACGGCTGGCCGCCAGCGGTGAGGCGTTCCTCAGCGGATCGCTGGAGGCGCTTGACAACTTTCCCATCGAAGAGGTCGAGCGGCTGATCGCCGTGGGTAGCGGCCCACTGCACGGAGCGGCTCTCGAGGTCTCTCTCAAGATGCTGGAGATGACTGATGGACGCGTTCTGACGCGGGCCGAGTCGTGTTTAGGCCTGCGTCATGGTCCAATGTGCGCCCTCCGGCATGGCAGCCTCTTGTTCATGCCGCTTTCCTCTCACCCGCTGCGGCGCGCCTACCAACTGGATCTGCTCGGCGAAATCGAACGCAAGCAACTTCGCGGCCGGAAGGTCCTGGTTGGCACCGTCATTCCGCCCGGCGTGGCGCGCCCGGACGACCTGCTGATTGCGATGCCCGGACTTGATAAGCTGTCCGATGAATGGCTGGCTATTGCCGCCGTGGTGGCGGGTCAACTGCTGAGCTTCCTCCGCTGCCGGGCCGAACGGCTGCGGCCGGATGAACCCTCGGTGGCGGATTCCATCACTCGCGTCGTGGGCGAATTCCCCTTGCACGAATTGCCGTCGGGAGTGTCGGGATGAAGGTGTTGGTGGTAGGCGAGTTGAATGCCGATCTGATCTTCAGCGGGTTCAATGCGCTACCGCGGCCCGGGCGCGAGGCTCTCGCCGACGGCTTCTCGCTCGACCTGGGCGGGTCTTCCGCCATCTGCGCCGCGGGATTGGCGCGGCTGGGTACGCCGGTCGCGATCCTTTCGAAGGTGGGCGATGACATGCTGGGCCGCTACTGTCTGGAGCGGTTGCGGCAGGCGGGCGTGGATACCGCGCTCGTCCAGACCGACCCCCAACTGAAGACCGGGATCACGGCATCGTTCAGTTCGCATGACCGCGCGCTCACGACGTTTGCCGGAGCCATGACCGCCCTAACAGTTGCCGACATTTCCACCTCCGTCCTCGGCGGGTTCACGCATCTGCATGTCTCCTCCTATTATCTGCAGAGCGGCCTGCGGGAAGGGCTGCCCGCGCTATTCCGCATGGCACGGGAACTAGGGATGACCGTGTCGCTCGACCCCGGCTATGACCCCGCCGAGCGCTGGAGTCACGCCATCCTCGAGGTGCTGCCGCATTGCGACGTTTTCCTGCTCAACGAGTTGGAACTCGCCGCCCTCTCGGCACAGGACGACCTGGAAAGTGGACTCCGGTTCCTGCGGCGCGGCGAAGGGTTAGTGGTGGCAAAGCTGGGCAAACTCGGCTGCGCCGCCTGGAGCGGCCGGCAACTGCTGCGAGCAGCCGCCCTGGAGGTTTCGGCGGTCGATACCACCGGCGCGGGAGACTGTTTCAACGCCGGTTTCCTGCACGCCTGGCTTCGCGGGGCTGGCGTGGACGAGTGTCTCGAGTGGGGCACTGTTTGCGGCGGACTGTCGACACTTGCCCTGGGCGGCTGCAACGGCCAACCGCGCAGCGCCGAAATCGTTCGCATCCTGCGCGATCGGCCCTTGTACGAGACAATACGAAATAGCTCTTTAATTTAATGGCAAGCACAAAGAACCAAAGCCATGTGGCTGGCCCATCCGACAACCGGCTGCTGACCGAAGAGCGCCGCCGGGCGATCCTGGAGATGCTGGACCGCCAGGGCCGCGTGGTCATCTCCGATCTCTCCCGCCATTTCGGTGTTTCGGCCGTGACCGCGCGTGCCGATATTAACGCCCTGTCCGAGCGCGACCTGCTGGTCCGCTCCCATGGCGGGGCGATTCGCAAGCATACCGTAACGGTGGATTATCCGCTCGATGTGAAGGAGTCCCAGCATCATGAGGAGAAGGTGCAGATCGGGCAGGCCGCCGCGGCGCTGGTGAAGGAAGGGCAGACGGTGCTGCTCGATTCCGGCACCACCACGCTCGAAGTGGCGCGGGCGCTGCGCCAGCGGAAGCTGGCACGCATCACCGTGGTTACCAACTCCCTCACCATCGCCACGGAGTTATGCACCGTGCTGGAAACGAATCTCATCATGATTGGCGGCATTCTGCGCCATATCTCCCGCTCGTTTGCCGGACCGCAGGCGCAGAAGCTTCTGGCCGATCTTCGCGTGGATCACTTCTTTCTCGGGGTAGACGGGCTGGAGCCTGAAATTGGGCCGTCCACCCCCGATATTCTCGAAGCCGAATTGAACGCCGCCATGATTCGCTCGGCCAGGGAAGTGACGGTTGTTGCCGACTCGAGCAAAATCGGCCGGCGCAGTCTTTCGTTGATTGCCCCCATCACCAGCGTGCACCGGATCATCACCGATAGCGGCATCGAGGCGACTGACAAGGCGATCCTGGAATCGAAAGGGGTTGAAGTGATGGAAGTGGCGGTCCATGGCAGGCCGAACGGATCCTGAAGGAGAGAGAAACAGCCGGTGCGGAAGGCGCGGATCGGAATGGCCATGCTGGTGGGGTTGGGCCTTTGGCGAGCCGGCGGCTGGCAGACCCCTTCCCCCATTCGCTTCGAAGACGCGACCAGCCAGGCTGGTCTGGCCTTCACCCTTAACGATGGCGCGACTGGCCGCTGGTTGCAGATCGAGACCATGGTCGGCGGGGTCGTGGCGTTTGATGCCGACTCCGATGGCAAAACTGACCTCTACTTCGTGAATGGCGCGGCCACGCCATCGCTGGAGAAGGGGTCGCGAGACGGTAACCGGCTCTACCGCAACCTCGGAGATGGCCGCTTCTCCGACATCACCGCGCGGGCGGGCGTGGGCGGAGCCGGGTTTCAGAACGGCGGCGCGGCGGCCGACTTCGACAATGACGGCGACGCCGATCTGTTTGTCGCCGGCGTCAACCGCAACCAACTGTATCGCAACCGCGGGGACGGCACCTTTGAAGACGTGACCGAGCGCGCGGGCCTACAGCACCGTGGCGAGGGCGTTAAGCCGTGGTCCGTCTCGGCCGGCTGGTTCGACTATGATGCGGACGGCCTGCTGGACCTATTCGTGGTCAACTATGTGGCCTGGACGGCCAACGCCGATCCGCCCTGCACCACCGGCGGCGTCCGCACCTACTGCCACCCACGCCATTACGCCGGCCTTCCCAACCAGCTCTACCGCAACCGCGGCGATGGCACCTTCGAGGGTGTCAGCGCCGCTTCCGGTATCGCCGCCAGCGTGGGCAAGGGCATGGGGCTCGCCTTTCTCGACTTTAATCAGGATGGCCGCCTGGACGTCTTCGTCGCCAACGACACCGTACCCAACTTCCTGTTCCGCAACGAAGGCAATGGGCGTTTTCGCGAAGTGGGGCTCACCGCCGGAGTTGGCTTCAACAAGGACGGCCGCGCTCTCAGTTCCATGGGCGCCGACGCCCGCGACCTCAACAACGACGGCCGCGAAGACCTCTGGATCACCGCCAATGCCAACGAGACTTTCCCACTGTTCCTCAACCTCGGCCGCGGCCTCTTTGGCGACGAGACCTATCCAAGCGGTCTCGGCCGCCTTACCATGGCGCTGACCGGCTGGAGCAACGGCGCCTTCGATTTCGATAACGACGGCTGGAAGGATCTGTTTGCGGCCTGCGGATCAATCGACAGCAATACCGAGCAGTTCTCCCACCGCGCTTCCAAGCAGGCCAGCCGTGTGTTTCGCAATGAAGGGAAGACGTTCGTAATGGCAGGGCTCGACACCCCGGGGCGGTATCGCGGCGCCGCCTTCGCCGATTTCGATCAGGATGGCCGCGTCGATATCGCCCTCTCCCGCATCGGAGAACCGGCGGTACTGTGGCGCAACGCATCCCCGGCCCGGCGCTGGCTCACAATCCGCCTGCAAGGGCGCAAGGCCAATCGCGACGGGATTGGCGCCTGGATTCGTGTCAAGGGTGCCTCCGGGCACGAACAGTGGAACCGCGTCACCACCGCCGTTGGCTATGGCTCTTCCAGCGAGCCTGTTGCGCACTTCGGCACGGGCAAGGACACCATCGCCGCCGAAGTTGAGATCCTCTGGCCCAGCGGTAGCCGGCAGGTGCTGCGTGGCGTTACGGTGGACCAGCGGCTCCAGGTGGTGGAGAAGTAATCCCTTGCTTGCGCCGCCAAGCTTCCTGCCCTCGCCGCAGTTCCCTTTCCGCCTCGACCGTTCGCCCCAATCGCTGGTAGGCGCGGCCCAGCAGCAGGTGCGCGCTGCTGTCCTCGGAGTTGCCTGCCACCGCGGACTCCAGATACCCCACCGCGCGTTCCGCTCTTCCCGTTTGCAGTAGCAGCCGCCCGTATTCCAGCGCCGCGCGGGCTGACGGCTGCGGCGCCACCGCGGCAGCCTCCAACAGCGGTTCGGCGTCCTTCATGCGCCCTTGCCGGAACAGGAACGCTCCCAGGTCAATGCGTGCATCCTCGCCGTCCCCGTTTGCCAGCCCAACCGCGCGGCGCAGATGGCGCTCGGCTTCCATGTCATTCCCCAGCGCCATCTCGTTCAGTCCCGCCGCCCGGTACACGCGGGAAAGCAAAGAGGGCGGAGCCTGCCGCAGCGCCCGCTGAAAGGCGCCGCGCGCCTCTCCATACGCACCCAGCGCCTGTTGGTTGCGAGCCCAGAAATAACAACTGTCGCCCGGCGGTACCTCCTGCTCGCAGGCTTGCCGCAGCACCGCCGACGCTTCCCGCAGCTTGCCTTGGGAAATCAGCGCCATCCCCCGTTCGCGAGCCGTCGAGGCCGGGCCCTGGGCCGCAGCCATCGAAGCCAGCGTCAGCGCCAGGTACCACATCGACATCTACCGCGAAGCGATCTGCTTCTTATACCCAGGTCCGCGCACCACTTTGCCGGGCATCGCGTTCGTGTGCTTGAGATTATCCAGCACCACCTCGCCGTTCACCAGCACGTATGGAATGCCTACCGGATACTGATGCGGATTCGTGTAGTCCGCCTTGTCGGCCACCGTGTTCGGATCGAACACCGCTACGTCGGCCCAGTTGCCCACCTTGATTACGCCCCGGTCCGCGATGTTGATCTTGGCCGCGTTCATGCTGGTCATCTTCTTCACCGCCTCCGGCAGGCTGACGGTCTTCAACTCGCGCACATAGCGCCCCAGTACCCTCGGGAATGTGCCGTAGGAGCGCGGGTGCGGGTTGGACTTGCCCCGCGGCCCCTCGGGACTCATCGCCGAACCATCCGAACCGATTGAAGTGAACGGTTGCTTCATCGCGAACTGCATATCGTCTTCCTGGTGATGGAAGTAGACCGTACCCACGCTGCCGTCTTCTTCAATCAGCAGATCGAAAAGCACGTTGACCGGATCGCCGCCGCGAGCCTTGATCAGTTCCCCCATCCGCTTGCCCGTGAACGCCTTGTTCTTGGGGTGTTTCAGCGTCACCAGCAGCATGCGCTCCCAGTCCTTGCCCACCGCCAGGTAATGGTTGTACCAGTTGGGCAGCCCGTTTTCGATATCCTTTCGCATCCGCTCACGCATCGCGGGGCTCTTCAACCGCTCGATCATCTTGGCGTTGCCGCCGTCGTGTGCCCAGGGCGGGATGATGGCTCGCAGGTTGTTCTGGCCGGCTGTGTACGGGTAAACGTGAGCCTGGATATCATGGCCTTGCTCTCTCGCCTTCCGGATCATCGCGATCACTTCCGGCATCTGTCCCCAGAACTGCTTGTCCGCAATCTTTAAATGAATGCAATCGACGCGGATGTTGGCGCCCTTGCCCACGTCAATCGCCTCGCCGATCGACCGGAAAACCCCCGCCCCTTCATCGCGAGTGTGCGTCGAGTAGATGCCGCCGTAGGACTTCACCACCTTGGCAAGCTCAATCAACTGGGCCGTGGTAATCAGGCTGGAGGGCGGCATCAATAGCGACGTCGCCAGCCCCATGGCCCCCTCCTGCATCGCCAACGCCACTTCCTTCTTCATCGCCTCCATCTCGGCCGCCGTGGCGGGCTTGATGTCGAACCCCTTCACGTGCGTCCACACCTGCGTCTGGCCCACGTAGGAGGCGATGTTCGCCGCGACGCCCTTCTTCTCCACGTAATCGAAATACCCGCCCATCGTGGTCCACGGACGTGTCCCCGGCTTCACCGGTCCAGCCGATCCGC
The DNA here is from genome assembly GCA_964385495.1 of uncultured Candidatus Solibacter sp. Taxonomy (GTDB): domain Bacteria; phylum Acidobacteriota; class Terriglobia; order Bryobacterales; family Bryobacteraceae; genus CADEFT01. Next base: position 28,398 of record CAYLPH010000045.1, on the reverse strand, counting down.
CTTCCCCCAACACCATCGTGGTCACACCCTGGCGGATCATGCTCTCGCACCGCGGCTCATCGAGCAGGGTATCGTCGGAGTGGTTGTGCATGTCGATGAAGCCGGGCGCCACGACATGCCCCTGGGCGTCAATCCTGCGTTTCGCGGAAGCCTTGCTCAGGTCCCCTATCGCGGCGAACTTGCCGCCGCGGATGCCAACATCCGCGCGACGCGCTGGCGAGCCGGTGCCATCCACCACCGTGCCATTGGCGACGACAACATCGAACGAGTCCTGGGCCGAAGCCTGGGATGGGACAAGCGCGGCAGCAAGCGACTGCAGGACACGGCGGCGATCGGTAACAGCGGTCAACGGCGAACCTCCGGCAAGGAAAATGAAAGCAAAGACAAATGGTATTGAATGATGGCTCCCGATGCAAGTTGCCGCCTTTTAACCGGCACATGGCCTTGACGGGACGGCCCAGAGGCAAGAGAATGGACGCACGGTGTTCGAAAGCAAGACGAAGCGATGGAAAGCCGCTCTCGCCCTCATGGCGTTGAGCCTGCCGCTGGCCGGGCCAGTCCGGGCCGATTCCGAAGGAGACCGCGCCACCGCCCTCTGGGCCCTGCGCATGGGCGGACGTGTATTAGTGGAAGGGCAATCCGAGTACATTGCCGACCCCTTCGAGCTTCCGGATGGCGCATTCCGTCTGGAGGGCGTCGATCTCCATGGAACCGTCGTCGACCCAAAACAGATGGCGCCTCTCGGCAAGCTGCCGGCACTGCGCGAAGTCCGCCTCCCGGCCCGCGTCTGGAGCCCCACTTTCGACAAGAAGAGCGAATACGCCGACGAGATGTTCGACTTCTTCAAGGAGTCGAAAAAGCTCGAAAAGTTCGAAGCCGGCCTGACCACGCTGGCTTATCTGCGATTAGGCGAGGCGGGCTTGCAGCGGCTCGCGCCGTTGACGCAGATCAAGGCGTTGCGCGTCGCCCTGGTCACCATCAAGGGCCCGCAAACCCTGGCGCCATCGGCGAACGGAGCGTCCTGAGCCGCGCACAGCAAAGGAAACGAAAACAAGACAAAGAGATGCGAGGCGCGCTGCACGCTAATATCGTACACATCTGGCGGGATCGGCGCAACCACGAGGATTTGGCTTTGATTACGATTGATTATGACTGCACACGCAATTCCAGCCCGAGATCGCGGATCCCGCCGCCATCCGGGTTATCACGGCGTGCACAACCCAATCCCTACCCCGCACGTAAAAGTTCATTCCGTGAGATCGGGAAGGGCGTTCCACTGCGGCATGGGAATATCCCGGCCGGGGTAGGCGACCTTTTGAAACGGCCACTTGGTTTTGATCCATTCGCGGACGGCCGCTTCCAGCACGGGCTCCAGACCCGCTTCGGCGCCCTGTCTGGTGACCCAGATGCGGACCTGCGCCTCATAGCCCTGCTTCTTGCTGGGGTTGATGTAAACGCAGCCGAGTTCCTGGGTCTTATCGGCGGTGAGGATACCCCACGAGTAGGCGGTCTGGTTCTGGAACTCCCACTCGTGGCGCTTCAGTTCCCCGTAGTCATGGGCCTTGGTAATGGACGTGGGTCCGGTGGCGCCGGCGCGGTCGAGCAAGGCCTGGTAGTCGGGGCTAAGGATGGTGGGCTCCAGGATGTTCCAGGCATAATCTTTGATCTGTGGCATGGACGGCAGCAGGAAATCGGGTGGCACCAGGCGAGCCTTGCCTTTGGCAAAGGCGAGCGAGGTGGTGGGCGAGGCGGTGACGAGTTCGGGAGAACACATGCCAGTGCCCTGGGCGCAAACGGCGTAGTGGATCCAGCGCGGCTCGTTGCCCGTAAAAGTGGCGGCATACTCATCGCCTTGCTTGACGAAATTCACCGTGGCGGACTTGCCGTTGAGGAAGGCTTTCAGCGTGAGCTGTTCCTTGATAGCCGTGTTCAGCAGCTTGACGCGGAACTTCGTGGGCTCACCGGGGAACCAGACCGCCACGTCTTCGACCAGGATGTCGGTCTTGCCGTCGCCATCCAGGTCGGCATGTTGGGCCTTGGTATGCCACGAGGGCGGAGCCAGCGCGGTGAGCTTGGAGGGCAGCATGCGCCAGACCTGTCCCCAGCGGCCATTAGACAGCCAGACGTAGCCGTGGCCGGTCTTGATGGCATCGCCCCCAGGGCCCTTGAACTGCTGCACTACTTTGTTGGCGATGGGATCGATGCGGGAGATGGGGATGGTGCGGGCGGTGACCCAGACGGACCCTTCATCGGCGGCGATGTCGCCACCGGGGCCGGGCACGCCGGCTTCGATGGTGGCCGTCACCGACTTCGAATAGGGGTCGATTTTAGAGACGGTGCCGTTGGCCTGATTGAGGGTCCAGACATGGCCTTCCCCGATCGCCATGAAGCGCGGGTTCTTGTCCACCGGGATCGTGGCGATAACCTTATTGGACGAGGGGCTAACCACACTGACGACACTGGTCTCGGTGCTGGACACCCAGACGAGGCCAAAGCCATAGATGGCGGTGAAGGAGCCGGGCGGCAGCGGGATGCGGGCGACGGCCTGGTTCGTCGCCGGATCGATGCGCGCCAGCTCGATGCCCTTGGGGTTGGTGGGCATCCAGACGGAACCGGCGCCAAAGGCGATGCCCCCCTCGGTGTTCGCGGGGCCGACCGGGACCTTGGCGATCACCTGGTTGGTGGCAGTGTCGACGCGGTAGATGACGTTGTCGTCGCAACTGGGAGCCCAAAGGCTTCCGGCGCCGAGGATCAGTCCGGAACAGGGCGTGGGCATCTTCACGCGGGCGACAACTTCATTCGTCCGCGGGTCCATGCGAGCCACGAAGTTCTGGCGCTTGGCGTTGGTCCACATCATGTCCTCACCGGCGATAAGCCAGTCGGGACCGCCGCCGATTTCGTATTGGCCATCGGGGACGATCATGGACGTGTGGACCGCAAGTCCCGGGATGCCGGGCTTAGGGGCTTCCGGGGGCGGCGCGGGTGCTTGGGTCTGGGCGAAGGCCGCTGCCAGAGCGAACAATCCTACGGTGAGCTTCATGCGCTGGTGGTCCCCTTATTTACGCGATGATGTCGTGCATGACTTCGCCGCCGATATCGGTAAGGCGCATGTCGCGGCCGCTGTAGTGGAACTTGAGCCTGGTGTGATCGATGCCAAGCAGGTGGAGGATGGTGGCGTGCAGATCGTGCACGTGGGTGCGCTTTTCGACGGCCTTATAGCCAAACTCGTCTGTGGCGCCGTAAGTCATGCCGCCCTTGATGCCGCCGCCTGCCAGCCACAGCGAAAAGCCGTTTGGGTTATGGTCGCGTCCATTGACGACACCGCCGGCCATTTCGTTGGCGGTCTGGATGGCGGGCGTGCGGCCGAACTCGGTGCCGCACACGACGAGGGTATCTTCGAACATGCCGCGCTGCTTGAGGTCCTTGATAACGGCCGCGTAAGCGCGGTCGGAATCGAGGGCCAGCTTGCGGTAGGACATGATGTCGTTGTGGGCATCCCAGGGGTCGCCCTTGCCGTAATAAGTCTGCACCATGCGGACTCCCTTCCCGGCGAGGCGGACGGCCATAAGGGCGCCCAGGGCGGTGCTGCCGGGACCATAGAGGTCGCGGACGGACTGCGGCTCCTTGCTGACGTCGAAGACATCGGGCGCTTCGGTCTGCATGCGATAAGCCGTCTCCATGGACTTGATGGAGGACTCCAGATCGCCATCCTTCTCAGTGAGACGGGCAAGGTGCATTTCGTTGATCTTGCGGAGGTACTTGACGTCACGGGCCTGGATGGCGCCGTCGATATCGGCGTTGGTGACGTTAGGCAGAAGCTTGGAGGCCTTGATGGGCTCGTCTTCGATGTAGGTGTTATGCACCATGGTGCCCTGGTGGACGGCGGGCAGGAAGGCCGAACTCCACAGCGGGCTGCCGATGGTGAGCGGTTCGGTCGGCGACATCACGACGTAGCTGGGCAGGTTGGCGTTTTCCGTACCAAGGCCGTAGCTGATCCACGCGCCCATGGAGGGCCGGCCGATGATGTTGGACCCGGTGTTCATGAGCGTGATGCAAGGCTCGTGATTGGGGATTTCGGACCACATCGAGCGGACCACGCAGATGTCGTCGGCGACCGAGCCGACATTGGGCCACAGTTCGCTGATTTCGGTGCCGCATTTGCCGAACTTTTCGAACTTGAACGGCGATTGCATGAGGGTCCCGGTCTTACGTTGGGTGAGGATTTGCGGACCGGGCATGGGCTTGCCATTGTACTTGGCGAGGGCGGGCTTGGGGTCGAAGGTATCGACGTGAGAGACGCCGCCGTTCATGAACAGGAAGATGACGCGTTTGGCGCGCGGCTTGTGATGCAGCTTGCCGGTGAGGACGCCGGGCACGCCGTTGCCGTTGACCGCGGTATCGGCCTTGGCAACGGACTGGGCAAGCTGATGAAAGGCAACCATACCGAAGCCGCCTCCGAGCATCGAGAGAGCCTGGCGGCGCGTAAACGGGCGGGCGTTGTGATGACAAGACATGGGTGATCTCCTCGGTGCTATTCCACGTACAGAAATTCGTTGGAGCTGAGCAGGGCCCAGCAGAGGGACTTCAACGGGGAGTCCGGCGACTTCTTCTTGCTTTCGGCGCCCTCGGCCTTGGGCGCGGCGGCGTCGGCCTTGGGGGCGTCGGCCCAGGCCATGGCGGCTCCGGCGGCGGGTTTGGCGGCGAGTCCGGCCGCGCCACCGCTGGGTAGTGGCTCGGGCTTGGACTCCGTGGGGGTAATCTTGCTCCGCAGCAGTTCAAGCGCGGCGGCGAGTTCGCCGGCCGAAGGCAGGCGCTGGTACGCGATCTGGTAGGCCTTCTTCACCTGGGCTTCTTCGGTGGGCTCGGTCTTCACGCGCTCGGCCATGGCTTCGGCCTGCTTGTGCACGATCTCGCTATTCAGGAAGAACAAGCGCTGCTGGGGAACGATGGTGGTGTAGCGCTTCTCCGATGAGTACGTGGCGGTCGGGAAGTCGAAGGTCGTGAGCGTGTCGTTGGGGTACATGCGGCTGACCTTCGAATAAACGCCGCGGCGGGTCATCTTTACGCTGGGCTCTTCCGACGGGCCGCCGATCTTGGTGGTGTCGAGCTTGGCGGAGGCGGTGAGCAGCGAGTCCCAGATGCCTTCCGCCTCCAGCCGGCGGCGGTTGGCGCGCCAGTAGTACTTGTTCGCCGGATCCTTGGCGATGTTTTCGAGCGGGCCTTGCGAGCTGAGCTGGTAGGTGCGCGACAGCAGGATCTCCTTGTGCAGCTTCTTCCAGGACATGCCATTGGAAACGAAGCGCGCCGCGAGATACTCCAGCAGTTCGGGATTGGTCGGGCGGCCGCCCACCAGGCCCAGGTTATTCGGCGTCTCGACCAGCGGCGAGCCCATGTGCCATTGCCAGAGCCGGTTCACCATGACGCGGGCGCTGATGGGCGACTGCAGGATCGCCTCGGCCAGCTCCATGCGGCCGCTGCCCTTGCTAAAGGGCTTCGGCTCATCGGGGGACAGGATCGAGAGGAAGGCCCGCGGCGCGTCGTCGCCGAACGTGTAGGGGTTGCCGCGGACGAACACCTTGAGATCGGCCGGCTCCTTGTCCTCTTCAATGCCGTAAACGAAGGGATACTGCGGCGGCATGGCCTTCTTGAACGCTTCGATATCGGCCTTGAGCTTGGTGATGTGCGCCGCCATCTCCGTATTCAGGCGCTTTTCGAGCGGCCAGCCATCCAGCTTCAGCAGGCCAGGCTTGGGCTTGTCCTCGGCGTTAGGATTGCCGGGATTCTCGGGCAGGTCGACTTCGAACATGTCGCGCCAGAGGTACGTCTGCTCGCGGTCAAGTCCCTTCAACTCAATCTGGTGTTTATTGAGCCGGCGCTTCTTGCCATTGGGCAGCGGGTCGAACTGCTCGTCGGCGTTCTTCAGCTTGGCCAGTTCAATTTCGTTTTTCTCCTTGAGCTTGAGGTACTCCTCATTAATCGTGGAGACCTTGCTGTAGAAGCCGGCGGCGAGTTCCTTGGCTTCTTCGAGAGTGCCGCCGCGGGCCACCATCTCCTGCCAGAGCTTCAGGTGGGAATAGTTGTAAGGCTTCTTTTTGAGAAACTTGACCCAGCGTTCCAACAGTTCCGGATCGAGGCGAGCCTGTTCGGCGATGCCGGCGATCGTCGCGCGCTTCTCAGCGCCCACGCGCCAGGCCGCAACCATGTAGTCCACGGTTTGCGAGAACAGCATCTGGATATAGAGATCGGTGGCGCCCTTGGTGAAGGTCTTGAGCTTCTCTTCCTTGGCTTCGAGGATCTTCTTTTGACTGTCGTAATCTTCCACGACGGCCTTGGGCACCAACGGATAGGCCTTGAAGCGGGAACTGGCGAAGACGCCCGCCAGGCGATAGTAGTCCTTGGTGGGGATGGGATCGTACTTGTGATCGTGGCAGCGGGCGCACCCTACCGTGAGGCCCAGGAAGGCCTTGGTCGTGGTATCGACCTTGTCGTGCCACTCATCGGCGCGCTCGATCGGCGCTGGGTTGTCTTCGAACTTCCAGACGCCGGTGCCGTGCATCCCGAGCGCCGGGATGTAGCGGTCCCGCACTTTCTCCTCCATTAAGTCGGCGGCAAGCTGGGCTTTCACGAAAGTGTCGTAAGGGATGTCTTCGTTGATGGCTTTAATCAGCCAGTCGCGGAAGTGGTATGCGTGCGGATACTTCTCGGTGCGATCGGGCTTGCCGCCGACGTTGTAGTCGTCTTCGGCGTAGCGCACGACGTCCATCCAGTGCCGGGCCCACTTCTCGCCGTAGCGGGGCGAGGCGAGCAGCCGGTCGATAGCCTTTTCGTAAGCGCCGGGCGACTTGTCGGCTTCGAAGGCCTCGATCTCTTCGAAGGTAGGGGGCAGGCCGGTCAGGTCGTACGTGACCCGGCGCAGCAGGGTGCGCTTATCGGCCAGGGGACCCGGTTTAAGGCCTTCCTTCTCGAGACGGGCGAGGACGAACTTATCGATCTCGGTAGTGGCCCAGGCGGCGTTCGCCAGTTTCGGAGCTGGGGGAGCGGCCAGCGGCTGGATCGACCAGAAGCGGCGCTGCACCGGCGTGATCTTGCCGGCGGTCATCGTGTTTTCGACCTTCGGCCAGAAGGCGCCTTCCTTCACCCACTGGGTGAAGTCGGCCACCTGCGGGTCCGTTAGTTTGACCGCCCCCTTGGGCATGGCGAGCGTGCCACTGTGGCGGATGGCGGTGATGAGCAGGCTTTTGTCGGGATCGCCGGGGACGATGGCCGGACCGGATTTGCCGCCCTTGAGGATGTCGGCAAGGGAGTCCAGACGGAGGCCGGCATTCTTGGAGTTGGTATGGCAGACAAAGCACTGCTGGGCCAGGACGGGGCGAATCCGGGCTTCGAAGAATTCTTTCTGCGCTTCCGTGATGGGCGCGGACTGCGCATAAAGCGCAAGCGGCAGTGCGGCCACAGCGGCCAGGAGACGTTGCATCGTAGTCCTCTTTTCAAAGCGAATGGGAACGAGACAACAACGGAGTTGCTACGGATACGCCAGCGAATCAGGGGCGGCAGGTATCGGAGAACGAATGAGCCAGGGCGGCGGACAAAGCCTCGGTTTCTTCGCGCAGCACTCCCCGGCTCATCCAACGTAAGGAGGTGTCGGCGCCTGCCACGGTCGTGAAGGCGCGTAGATACAGTTCTTCCAGACGGCGCGCGCCGAACGCGAGGTCGGCGGCGGTCTGGGGCCAGGCGCAGGTAAGCGGCGCCGGGGCGGGCTGGGCGGATGCGGACGAGGCCACGCCAATGGCCTGGAGAAATAGCGGGAACGCCGGGGTAAGCCGCCGCCACACCTCTCGGGCGCCATCGAAATAGCTTTGCTGCAACGCCCGCAGACGGGCGCGGGCAGGTTCGCTTAAGCCAGCCTCGCGGGAACCCGGGAAGTGGTTGGTGAGATCGGCGAGTGCGCCCAACTCGGTTTTCATGCGGCGGAGCAGGTCGAGGTGGCGGGAGACAACGAGATTGGCGGCGTGGAGAGAGCCGCAAGCCGTGACCAGGTCGCGGAGAAACAATGGGGCTTCGGAGGCTTCGCTTGCGATCTCGACCGCGGGCGCGGCGGCGGTGGCCGCTGGGGCATCGTCCAGCGAGTGGAGGACAACCTGGACACCCGGCACCGCCTGCAGACGGGCGGTCAGCAAGCTGGCACGCTGCCCGTCGGAGGGGTAGAGCGTTACTTGGACGGCCTGCGGTTGGGCTTCGATGAGCGCGGCTTCGCGGCGATCCGCCTCCAACTCGCGTACGATCACGCGGGCTTCTATTTCCGATTCGGCGAGGTGGCGGAGATCCGGAAGGGTAATCGGCGGCAAGGTGGAGATGCCGGCCTCGGGCGCGGGCGGGGTCACCATGGGGCCGGGAGTGGCTAGCAGCGCGGGAGCGGCTTCCGGTTGCGCCGCGGCGGGGGTGAAGAGGCGCGCGATCTCGCTAGTAAGCGGCTTCAGTTCGTAGGAAGTCTCGACCACCCGATAACGGTCCGCTTCGCCGGCTATCAGGAATGTCTGCTCCACCGCATGCCAATCGGAGGTCCGCACCAGGACTTCGGCTTCCTGGATCTGGCCGGGCTGGACGAGCCGCGCATTGCGAGTTCTGAGACGGAGATAATTGCCGTTGTCTTCGACTTCGTCCTTGCGTTGGGGCACGCTATCGCGCCAAGCCTGGTGGTTGGCGACCGAAACGGGCTGCTGGAAGCTCATTCCATGGCGCGCATAGACGCCCTCCACTTCCGCGCCAATGCCCTCCTCGGAGGTAACCCACTGGCGATGGGCGTGACCCGCGCCGGGAGCGATCCAGAAGGCGGCTTCGGCGCGGTGCCTTCGCGATTCGATGCGAACCTTCTGCAGGAGCACGCGGTCGGCGGCGCGGCGCCGCACGGCTTGCTCGGATTGCGCGCCGCGATGGAGAACTTCCTTTGCGGATAAAGGAGGCGCGGGCCAGAGCCAGGCGGCGATTACGGCCACGGCCACCAAGCCGAGCACCATCCGGCGGCCTTGCGGGCGAGGCGCCGCCACGGTGGGCATATCGGAGGCGCGAAGGAGGCGGCCTTCAAACTCGCGCCATTGCGACGGTGGCTGCGCTTCGTCGCGGGCGGTAAGCGCAATCTCGAATTCCGTGAAGTGGCCGATGGCTTCCCGATAGCGGCCCTGCCGGTGACGGCAGCCCCAGCAGGCATCGAGATGGGCGTCGACGCGGAGCCTCGCCCCACGGCCGAGTTCGCCGTCGAGAGCGCGAATCAGCTCTTCGTCGGAGACGTGATCATGGGGCGGGTTATCGCTCATGCATCTCCTTGGTGAGGCGGGCCAGGCCCCGGCGAATGTTCTCGCAAACCGTGGATTCGCTGACGCGCATGATGGCCGCGATCTCCCGATAACGGAACCCTTCGGTGCGCAGGTGAAGGCAGAGGCGCTGCTGTCCGCTGAGGCGTTCGACCGCCGCCCGCATAAGCCCCAGGCGTTCCTGGCGAAGCATGGCCTCTTCCGAAGACGGTTGGCGCTCGTCAATCAAATGACGGGCGGCTTTTTCGAGGCTGTCTTCGAAGCGGCCGTCGCGGGTGCGGTGCCGGTCAATCGCGAGATTGTGCCCGGTGCGGAAAAGCCAGGACTTGGCATGATCCACGGAGCGGCGGGCGCGGAGTTCCTGATAGAGGCGCAGAAAGGCCTCCTGCGCGAGGTCTTCGGCTTCGCCGGCATCGCGCGAGAGGACGAGCAGATAGCGGAACAGCGGCTCGCGGAACTGCTGGAATAGGCTGTTGATCCGCTCTTCCACCGCATCGGCCGGCGTAGCGGTACCCAGCAGCCAGAGCGGCAGGGAGAGTCCGTCGGTTTTTCCGTGCGAGTCCATTGAGCCAGACGCGCTGTCAGCGCTACACCTGAGACGTCCGGCCCCACTGTTTTCCCGACAGACAGCCGCAAAGTATTTCGCGAAAAGCTGGCAGGCACCGGCAGGGGTACAGGCTACGACAGGGAGAGAGGCGACGGGGACGGGCGGACCTTCTTAGAGTAGCCCAGCCGGAAGGGGCGCCGCGAAAAGAAAATTGATGGGGAGCATAAGTACTTCTTTGGCGCGATTGAGGCCCGCCAACTTTACCATGGATGGCGATGAAGCCGACTATTGTGAAAGTGCTTGTAATCGCGGTTTTGACCGCTCCGGTGTGGCTGTTGCCGGGCGGGGAGAAGGCGCCGGCGGTCGCGAAGAAGAAGGGTTCCACGGGTCCGCCGCGGCCGGGCGTGAAGTCGGCGGGTGTGCAGCGGCCGATCACGTCTATCACGCCGCAGACCGTATTTCCCGTGGAGGGCGTGCCGGACTGGCTGGCGATATCGCCGGATTCGGTGTGGGTATCGAATAAGCCGAAGAACACGATCCACCGGCTGGATGTGAAATCGGGAAAGGTGGTGGCGGCGGTGGAGGTGGGAAAGCTGCCCTGCTCCGGACTGACGGCCGGCTTTGACAGTGTGTGGGTTCCCCTATGCGGGGATAAAGCGCTGGCACGCGTGGATCTGAAGACGAATAAGGTGGTGGCGACGATCCCCGCCGGGCCGGCCCATACCGAAGGAGGCCTGATTGCCAGCCCGGACAGCATCTGGATGCTGAGTGAGCCATCCGGGTCGCTGCTGCGCATTGATCCGGCGACGAATCGCATTGTGGCGGAGATCGCCGTGCCGGCCGATTCGTTTGCATGTACGTATGGCGAGGGTGCGGTGTGGGTGACCAGTACGGGCAAGAACGTGTTGACGCGCGTCGACCCGAATACCAATCTGGTGACGCATTCCATTCCCGTCGGTCCGCAGCCGCGATTCCTGACCTTCGGCGAGGGCGCGGTGTGGACGCTGAATCAAGGCGATGGGACGGTATCGCGGGTGGATGCCAAAACCAGCAAGCTGGTGGCGACGATTGAACTGGGCGTGCCGGGGCTGGGCGGGGAGATCGCGTATGGCGAGGGCGCGGTGTGGGTGACGGTGTTTCAGATTCCCCTGACGCAGATTGACGCGGCGACAAACAAGGTGGTGAAGCAATGGATGGGGCTGGGCGGAGACTCGGTGCGCGTGGGGCACGGGTCCATCTGGTTGACGAACATTCGGGAGCAGAACATCTGGCGGATTAATCCGAAGTCGATTTAGTCGCCGGCGGGAAGGGGCTCGGCCATCGCGCGGGCGGTGGCCGGGCTTTCGGAACGCGATTGGAGCCGGGCCAGGTAGAGGTAGACAACCGGCGTCAGGTAAAGGGTAATGAGCTGGGAGAAGAGCAGGCCGCCAACGACGCACAGGCCGAGCGGGCGGCGGGCTTCTCCTCCGGCGCCGTGGCCGAGCGCGATAGGCAGCGCGCCGAACAGCGCCGCCATCGTCGTCATCATGATGGGGCGGAACCGGGTGACGCAGCCCTGAAATATAGCGTCGTAGCTCGAGAGGTTGCGATTACGCTCGGCTTCGAGCGCGAAGTCGATCTGCATGATGGCGTTCTTCTTCACAATGCCGATGAGCAGGATGAGGCCGACGAAGGAGTAGATGTTGAGATCCAGACCGAACAGGTACAGCGTGAGCAATGCGCCGAAGCCGGCCGAAGGCAAGCCGGAGAGGATCGTGATGGGGTGGACGAAGCTCTCATACAGAATGCCAAGCACGATGTAAACGACGAGGATGGCCACCAGCAGAAGCAGCATCAGGTTGGCGGTGGATTGCTGGAAGGCCTTGGCCGTGCCCTGGAAGGTCGTGGTGACATTATCGGGCAGGATGCGCGCCGAAAGGTCCTGGATGCGCTCGACCGCATCGCCGAGCGAGACTCCCGGCAGCAGGTTGAAGCTGAGCGTAACGGCGGGCAACTGGCCATAGTGATTGATGCTGCTGGGTCCGGCCCGCGGCTCCAGGCGGACAACGGAATCCAGCGGGACAAGATTGCCATCCAAAGAGCGGATGTAGAGCGCGGACAGGCCGCGATAGTCGTCCTGCCAGGCGCGCTCCACCTCCAGCAGCACGCGGTATTGGTTATCGGACGCGTAGATAGTGGAAATCCAGCGCGGGCCATAGGCGGCGAACAGGCCGGTTTCGATCTGCTCCGGCGTGACGCGAAGCAGCGCGGCTTTATCGCGGTCGATGAGGACGTTCACTTCCGGGTTCTTGATCTGCAGATCGCTGGTGACATCGGCCAGGCCGGGGACGGTAAGGAGTTCCTTTTCGAATGCCTGGGCGCTGCGGTGCAGTTGCTCGGTGTCGGTGCTCTGCAGGGTGTACTGATAAAGGCTCTTCGTGAGGTTTCCGCCGATGCGGATAGCGGGCGGGTTCTGTAGGAAGGCCTTGGCGACGGGCAGAGAGTTCATCTTCGGACGGAGGCGCGCCATCACCTCATCCACGGTGGGCTTGCCGGGGCGCTGGTCGCGCGGTAGCAGATCGAAGAAGATGCGGCCGAAGTTGGCGCCTGCCGCGGCGCCCCCACCGCCGGCGCCGACGCTCGTGGAGTAGGACTCGACGGCGCTCTCATCGCGCACGATGTCGTTGAGGGTCTGCATGTGGCGGGCGACTTCGAAGTGCGAGGTGCCTTGCGGAAACTCCACCATCGAGAGGATCTCGTTGCGATCCTCACTGGGCACGAAGCCTTTGGGAACGAGGTTGAAAAGGTAGACCGTGGCCGCGAAAATACCGAACGAAGCCAGCAGCATGGGGAAGCGATAGCGGAGCGTCCAGACGAGGGAGCGCTCATACAGGCGCTGCATACCGGCGAAGAAGCCTTCGGTGACGCGATAGAACCAGTTGTGGCGTTCCTGGTGCGGGCGCAGAAAGCGCGCCGACAGCATGGGTGTGAGGGTAACGGATACCAGCCCGGAAACGAGAATCGCCACAACGGTGGTAACGGCGAACTCGCGGAAGAGGCGGCCAAGGATGCCATCGAGGAACAGCAGCGGAATGAAGACCGCCGCAAGCGAGATGGTCATTGAGACGATCGTGAAACTGACCTCACGGGCGCCGTCCATGGCGGCGCGGAAGGGCGGGACGCCATTCTCCATGTGGCGGACGATGTTCTCCAGAACGACAATGGCATCGTCCACCACGAAGCCGATGGCGAGGATCAGCGCCATCATCGAGAGGTTATTGAGGCTGAACCCGCAGAGGTACATGACGGCGAAGGTGCCGATGACCGAAATAGGCAGGGCGAGGCTGGGGATGATGGTGGCCGAGACGTTGCGCAGGAACAGGAAGATCACCATGATGACCAGACCGAGGGTGAGGAGCATGGTGAACTGCACGTCCAGGAAGGATTCGCGGATGCTGTTGGCGCGGTCGGCAATGACCTCCAGCGAGACGGCGGGCGGCAGTTCCGAGACGATCTGCGGGAGCAGCGCTCGAACGCCGTTGGCGACTTCGACCGCATTGGTGCCGGGCTGCTTGTACACGAGGACATTGAGGAAGCGCTCGGTGAATCTGGACGTGCTGAGCCAGGCGGCGGCCTTATCGTCTTCGACGCTATCGGAGACGGTGGCGACCTCATCCAGGCGCACCGGCGCGCCGTCACGATGGCGGAGGATGATGCCTTTGTACGCTTCGGCATTGGTGAGCTGGCCGGTGGCGTGGATGGTCATCATGCGGTCGCGGCCATAGAGAGTGCCCGTGGGGATGTTGACGTTGTGGCGGCGAACGGCGGCTTCCACTTCATCAATGCCGATGCCGCGGGAGGCGAGCCGTTCGGGATTCACCTGGATGCGTACGGCATACTTCTGCGCGCCGTTGATCTGCACGGTGGCCACGCCCTGGACCATGGAAAAACGCTGGGCGACAAGGGTGTCGGCATACTCGTGGAGCTTGTAGAGCGGCAGTGTGCTGGTCCTGATGGCGAGATAGATGATGGGCTGGTCGGCGGGGTTGACGCGGCGGAAGGAAGGTGGCGTCGGCATGCCGGCGGGCAGCAATGGCGAGGCTTGCGTGATGGCGGCCTGCACGTCCTGCGCGGCGCCGTCCAGGCTGCGGTTAAGCGAGAACTGCAAGGTGATGGCCGTGAGACCCAGTTGGTTTACCGAGTTCATCGAATCGAGCCCTTCGATGGTGGAGAACTGGCGCTCCAGCGGCGTCGCGATGGCCGAGGACATGGTCTCCGGGCTGGCGCCGGGGAGACTGGCGCTGACCACCAGCGTGGGCATGTCGATGTTCGGCAGGTCGCTCACGGGTAGCGCGCGGTAGGCCACCAGGCCGAAGAGCGTGATGGCAACCATTACCAGCGTGGTGGCGACAGCGCGGCGGATGAACAGGTCGCTGAAGCCGGGCGATTGCGGGGTGAACGGAAGCTGTCTCATGTGCCGGGGCGCACCTTGATACCGGGGGCGATTCGCAGATGGCCTTCGACGACGACACGCTCGCCGGGCCGCAGGCCCTCAAGCGAGATACCTCTGTCGTCGCGTGGACCGGCCTTCACCAGCCTCTGTTCCACGGTGTCGTCGTCCTTCACGACGTAGACGAAGTTGCCGGCCTGCCCGGTCTGCATGGCCGATGGCGGAACCACGATGGCATCCCCGCGCTGTTCCAGTACGATGCGTACGTTGACGAACTGACCCGGCCAGAGGCGGGAATCCGTATTGGCGAAGTTGCCCTTGAGACGGATGGTGCCGGTGGCGGCTTCGACGGAGCTGTCGAGGAAAGCCACGCGGCCTTCCGATGGCGGCCGCGGGTCGGCCGGTATGGCGGCGGAGACGGGAAGGCCGGAGCCTCCCATCTTCTCCCGCAGCACAAGGAGCTTCTCTTCGGGGACGGAGAAGGCGACGTTGATCGGGGAGACCTGGTGGATCGTAACGATATCCACGTCGTTGGCCTTGATGAGATTCCCGGGCTGCACGCGCAAGCTACCGGTACGGCCCCCAATCGGCGAATGGATCGTGCAGTAGGAAAGCTGGAGACGGGCGGAGGCGAGCGCCGCTTCATCGGCGCGCAGAGCGGCGCGGGCACGTTCGGCCGCGGCGGCTTCCAGCTTCACCGACGCATCGCGGCTGCGGGCTTCGACTCCCATCTGGTCGGCCTGCTCGCGGGAGAAGATCCCGTCATCGGCAAGGCGCTTATAGCGTTCGAGCTGCTTGCGCGCGTGCTCTCCCTGGGCCTGGGCGCGGGCGAGCGCGGCTTCGGCTTCGAGGATGGACGCCTTATCGCGTTCGATGGCGGCCTCAGCCTGCTGGATGGCGATCTCGAACGGGCGCGGGTCAATGGAAAACAGCGGGGCGCCCTGGCGGACCATGTCGCCCTCTTTAAAGTGCGCCTTCAGCAAAGTGCCGCCCACCTGGGCGCGGATGGCAATGAGCGTGACCGCTTCCACCTTGCCGATCGTCTTGATCTCCAGCGGCATGGTGCGCGTCTCGGCCGCTGCGATCTTCACTAGTACACCCGGCCCGGCCCCCGGCCCGGCGGCCTTCACCGAAGAGCCGGACTTGGAACAACCCACGGCCAAGGTCGCGGCGGTAAGGAGCGGAAGCAATCGTTTCATGCGTTCACCGGAGAATGCCGTGGATGACCTGGCCTTCCGTATCCGTGAGACGGAAGTCACGCCCGCTGTAGTGGTAGGTCAGCTTGGTATGGTCTATGCCGAGCAGATGGAGGATGGTGGCATGCAGATCGTGCACATGCACCTTCTTGTCGACGGCTTTGTAGCCGAAGTCGTCCGTGGCGCCGTACGTCATGCCGCCCTTGATACCGGCGCCGGCCAGCCAGATGGAGAAGCCGAAATGATTGTGGTCGCGGCCATTGACCACGCCGCCCCCGACCGCTTCATTGGAGGTCTGGATGGCGGGCGTGCGGCCGAACTCGGTGCCGCCGATGACCAGCGTATCCTCGAACAGGCCGCGCTGCTTGAGGTCCTTGACCAGGGCGGCGTAAGGCTGGTCGGAATCGCGGGCCAGGCGGCGGTAGCTGAAGATATCGTCATGGGCATCCCAGGGATCGCCCTTGCCGTAGTACGCCTGCACCATGCGGACGCCCTTCTGCGCCAGGCGCACCGCCATGAGACAGCCGAGCGCCGTGCTGCCGGGGCCGTACATATCGAGAACGGACTTCGGCTCCTTGCTGACGTCGAACACATCGGGCGCTTCGGTCTGCATCCGGAACGCGGTCTCCATGGTTTGTATGGAGGCTTCGAGCTGCGAGTCCCGCGCGGAATCCAGATGCATTTCGTTGAGCTTGCGCAGCAGATTCACGTCGCGCCGCTGGATGGCCTTGTCCACCGCCGCGCTGTTGACGTTCGGAATGACCTTAGCGGCTTCGAAAGGCTCATCCTGAATCCACTCGTTCTTCACATAGGTGCCCTGGTGGACGGCGGGCAGGAAGCCGGAACTCCACAGCGGACTGCCGATGGTGAGCGGCTGGGAAGGCGAGAGCACGATATAGCCCGGCAGATTAGCGTTCTCCGTGCCGAGCCCGTAGGTGATCCAGGAGCCCATCGATGGACGGCCGATAATGTTAAAACCGGTGTTCATGAGCGTGATGCAGGGCTCATGGTTGGGGATGTCGGCGTACATGGAGCGGACCATGCAGATGTCGTCGGCCACCTGGCCCAGATGCGGCCAGAGCTCGCTCAGTTCCATGCCGCACTGGCCATGCTCTTTAAAAGCGAACGGCGACTTCATCAGATTGCCGGTCTTGCGCTGGGTAAGGACCGCCCCGCCGGGCATGGGTTGGCCATGATGCTTGTCCAACGCTGGCTTGGGATCGAAGGTGTCGACATGGGAGACGCCGCCGTTCATGAACAGAAAGATGACGCGCTTGGCCTTGGGGGTGAAGTGCGGCTTGGCGAGAACGCCGGAAGTAGCGCCGCCGGTGGCCGCCAGCGACTGGTTCACCATGCTCGACAGCGCGGCCAGACCGAAACCGCCCCCAATCCGGGAGAGAGCGTCGCGACGGGTGAGGGGACGGGGTGCCATGGAGATCTCCTCTTAGTTCAGGAACAGAAATTCGTTGGAACTGAGCAGTGCCCAGCAGATGGAAGATACGGGCGTCCCCGGTTGTAGCAGGGTGCCGAGTTCTTTGGGCGCGGGCGGGCGCTGGTAGACGATCTCGAAGGCATTGCGGACCTGCTGTTCCGGCGTACCGGCGCCTTTCACCCGCTCGGCCAGTTGCTCGGCCTGCTTGCGCACGAACTCGCTATTGAGGAAGAAAAGACGCTGCTGGGGGACGTTTGTGGCGTAGCGGCGCTCGGCGGAGATGGTCGGTGTGGGGAAGTCGAAAGTGAGCTGGAACTGGTTCGGATACATGCGGCTGACCTGGCCGTAAACGCCGCGGCGGGTCATGCCCATCGCCAGATCCTCCGAGGGGCCGCCGATGCGCGTAGTGTCGAGTTGGCCGGAAGCGGACAGCAGGAAATCCCACACCCCTTCGGCTTCCACGCGCCGTCGATTGGCGCGCCAATACAGGCGATTGGCGCCGTCCTTGGCTTCATTCGCTTCGATCGAAGTAGCGCTGAGCTGGTAGACGCGGGACAGCAGGATCTCGCGATGCAGCTTCTTGAGCGAGAAGCTCTGCGCGGTGAACCGATCGGCGAGGTACTCGAGCAATTCGGGATTCGAGGGCTTTTCTCCCACCAGGCCGAAGTTATTGGGCGTTTCCACCAGGCCGGAGCCCATGTGCCAGCGCCAGACGCGGTTCACCATCACCCGGGCGGCGATAGGCTGGGCGGCGATCGCTTCCGCAAGCTCCAGGCGTCCGCTGCCCTTCGTGAAGGGCTTGGGCTCGCCCTCGGAGAGCATCGCGAGAAAGGCGCGCGGCGCATCTTCGCCAAAGACCGAGGGGTTGCCCCTCACGTAGACTTTCAGGTCTGCCGGTTCCGGATGGTCGCGAATGCCGTAGACAAAGGGATACTGCGGTGGCATGGCCTTCTTATGCTCGTCGATGCCTTTCCGCAGGCGGGCGGCGTGCGCGGCCATCTCTCCGCTGAGCCGCTTCTCGAGTGAATGGCCGGTGAGCTTCAGCAGGCCGGGAACTTCCTTATCAACGATATCGACGGTGGTAACGAAATCGGAGAGGTCCTGATCGAACATGTCCTTCCACAGGTAGGACTGTTCGCGGTCAAGGCCTTTCAAGTCCACCTGGTACTTCGTAAGCTTGCGCTTGAGGCCATTGGGAAGGGGATCGAACTTCTCTTCAGGGTCCTTCATTTTGGCGAGCGCGAGTTCATTCTCAACGCGCACCTTCTCGCGAAGTTTGTTGATCTCGACGGCTTTGGCGTGAAATTCGCGCGCCAGTTTCCGGGCTTCCTCCAAAGAGCCGCCGGCCTTCACCAGCGACTGCCACGGGATCAAGTAGCTGTAGTTGGATGGCTTCTTGCGAAGGAAGCGCACCCAGCGGTCGAGGACCTCGGCGTCCAGGCGGGCCTCTTCGGCGATGCCGGCCACGGTGGCGCGCTTCTTCGTTTCCACCTGGAAGGCAGCCGCCATATAGTCTTCGGTTTGGGCGAGCAGCGCCTCGGCATGGAGCGCGGAGGCTTTGTCAAGGTACTCCTTGAGCTCCTTTTCCTTCTCTTCGAGTTGCTCCTTTGCCTTGTCATAGGAATCCACGGCGGCCTTGGGCGCCAGCGGGTAAGGATGGAACTGGGAACTCGCGAAGACGCCGGCCAGACGGTAGTAATCCTTCGTGGGGATAGGATCGTATTTGTGATCGTGACAGCGGGCGCAGCCGGCGGTAAGGCCGAGAAAGGCCTTCGTAGTGACGTCGACTTTGTCGGCCCATTCATCGGCCCGTTCTATAGCGGCCACGTTGGCGTTCCACTGCCAGACGCCCAATCCGTTCATGCCAAGGCCGGGGATCAGGCGGTCGCGGACCTTGGCGTCCATCAGATCGGCCGCGAGTTGGGCCTTGATGAACTGGTCGTACGGGAGATCGTCATTGAAGGCCTTGATCACCCAGTCGCGATAGGTGTAGGCGTGCGGGTAGCGTTCCACTCGCTCCGGCTTCTGGCTGATGCGGTAATCGTCTTCCCCATAGCGCACGACGTCCAGCCAGTGGCGGGCCCAGCGCTCGCCGTAGTGCGGCGAGGCGAGCAGGCGGTCGACAACCTTCTCCCAGGCATCGCGCGCGGTGTCCGCTTCGAAGGCCTTCACTTCCTCGAAGGTGGGAGGCAGGCCGGTAAGGTCGTAGGTGACGCGGCGCAGCAGCGTCCGGCGATCCGCCGCCGGGGCGGGTTCCATACCCGTCTTTTCCAGACGTGCGAGGACGAAGCGGTCGATGTCAGTGAGGGGCCATGCGGCGTTCTTCGGTTTCGGGATCTCGGGCTTCTTCAGAGGCTGGATGGACCAGAAGCGCCGCTGCGCGCCCGTGATCGTGTAGCCGTTGGCCCGCTCCGGCTTGGCGTCCTCGGGCCAGTAGGCGCCATCCTTCACCCATTTACTAAGGTCGGCGATTTCGGCATCGGTGAGTTTGGTGACGCCCTTCGGCATGCGCAGTTCCCCGGAGTGGCGCACGGCCTGGATGAGGAGGCTTCGCTCCGGTTCGCCGGGGATGACGGCGGGCCCGGACTTGCCGCCCTTAAGAAGGTCGGCACGGGTTTCTAAACGCAGACCGCCGAGCTTGGAATTGGTGTGGCACGAGAAGCACTGCGTCGCGAATACCGGGCGTATTCGATTCTCGAAGAAATCGGTCTCGGCTGGGGTGAGGGAAGTTGCGATAGCGGGCAGGAAGATGAGGGCGATGCGTCTGTTCATCACAACTCCTGGGTTGGAAACAGGGGGGACGCGGCGGTCCCCCCTGCGTCTTGTTAGAACTCGTAACGCAGGGCGAACTGCATCACGCGCGGGGGACCCGCGGTATTGAACTGGCCGAAGTTGGAAGGCGAGTTGGCATCGAGGTTGGCGTTGAGGAAGACAACGTTATTGAAGGCGTTGAAAGCCTCGGCGCGGAACTGGATGCGATGGCCTTCCCAAGGCATGGCGAAAGCTTTGGCGATGGCCATGTCGAAGTTCATGAGATCGTCCAGGCGAATCGGGGCGCGGGCGCCCACTTCGCCGGGGTACATCGGCTTCCAGTTAGCCGCTTCTCTTACGGTGGGGAAGAGGCTGGGGTTACCGAATTCGTTGAAGCCGATTGCCGTCGAGTAATTCGGGTTCACCGGGTAAGCGATCGTGTTGAAGCTGAAGTTGGTGGGCCAGAGGCCGGTATACGCGATAGCGGTGGGCAGCCCGCTGCGGTAGCGCATGATGGTGGAAAGCTGCCAGCCGCCGACGATCTGGTTGGCCCAGCCCGGGGCGTTGCCTAGGAACATCTTGCCTTTGCCGAAGGGCAGTTCCCACAGGGCGTTGGCATTCACGTTATGGCGGATGTCAAAGTCCGACGACCCGCGGAAGGCGCGGAAATCGAAAGGATTGAGCATGATGCCGGAGTGCTGGCCGCCGCCGGCTTCCGGACCGCCGCCGTTGTCAATCGAGTGCGACAGCGTGTAGTTGAAGTCGAACGAGAAGCCCTTGCTATAGGCGCGCCGAACCGACAGGGTGCCGCCGTTGAAGGAGGCAAAACCCACGTTGCTCCACATCGACGAGCCGCTGCTCTGGCGGGGATAGAAGGTATAGCAACCGCCGGAGGACATGCAGTTGGGGTCGCGGGCGGTGCGGACGCGATCGACGACGTGCATCGCGTCGGCGTCGCTGCCGGCGTTCTGGCCCCAAAGCAGGTTGTAGTAGTTGGCCGTGGCCGAACCCTGGAAATAGCGGTTGGTCAATCCCGGCATCAGGTTCTCGACGAAGGGATTGGTGGGGATGATGCCCGGGTTGTTGGCGATGCCGCGCGGGTCGACACCGGCGTTGTAGTGATCGCGCATCTGGCGGGACATCTGCTTCCAGTCAATACCGCTCTTGGGATCCTTGAACAGCAGGGCCCAACCGCCGGCGTCAATCTGCATCAGCAGTTTGCGCGAGAAGCGGCCGGCATACCCGGCTTCAATAGTAAGTCCGCCGGGCAGTTCCCGGGCCATCGAGAGGTTTACCAGGAACGAGTAGGGCGTCCGGAGGTCGGTCGAGATGCCCATGTAGTTGCCGCCGATGAAGTTGATGTCGGGCGGGGTGAACGGGAAGGTGTGGCGGGTGGCCGCCGGGATCGTGGGCAGGGTCCCGTTGTAGCGCTGGCCGGTGGTGAAGTTGATCGAAGGCCCAAGGTTCTGGATCTCCGTCAACCCGAAGGATGCTGCGGTGTCGAACTGGGTGACCAGGTCGCTGCCGAACCGGTCGTAAACCACCGCCGCGCCGCCGCGGATGACGCCGCCTTGGCCAAGGATCTTGTTGTACCACTTGCCGGTAGCGGTGGGGCTGAAGGCAAACGAGAAACGCGGCGCGAAGTTATTGCGGTCGGAGCCGTACCAACTGGGCTGGTTGTTGGCCGGGCCGTTGAAGTCATAGCGCAGCAGGGCGTTGGGGAGGGCGTTCATGGGGACGCCCGCCTGCATGCCGCCAATGCGTTCGGCGAAGAAGTTCTGGAGCGGGAAGGTGGGAGCCACCTGGAGGCCGTTCTGTTCGAAGGGTACGCCGTAGAGGGCGTAGCGCAGACCGTAGGTCAGGGTGAGGGACGGCTTCACGCGAAAGCTGTCCGAGATGTAGCCTTCATACTCGTTCGAGGCGAAGTTGCGAACCGGCGGGTCGCCGATCGCCTGAGCCGTGCCGTCGCGGAGGTAGCTGTAGGTCATCTGGCCGGTGGTGACCAGGCCGAAGATGTTGCCGAGGGCGCGCGAGAAGGAGGCCGGATCGGTCATCCGGAGCGCCGCCGTGCCGCCGTTGGCGCGGAGATAGTCTTCGCCAAGGTTCACGATGTCGTTGCCGAGTCCGGCGAGATTGCCGCGCGAGTAGGCATAGCGTAGGAACGCGTTGGCATAGTTGGTGCGCTGATTGCGGACGATGCGGAAGTTAATGCCGCCGGTGATGGTGTGCTTGCCCTTCGACCAGGTGACGTCGTTGGCGAAGTTGTAGGTCGGCGCGATGCGGATGAAGCCCCGCGTGTACTCTTGCAGCGAGTCGATGGTGTCGTGGGTGAAGGCGGTCCCAAGCGTCCCCGTGCGTTCCAGGCCGATGCGGGTGAGGCCGGCGGTAAACACGTTCACGATCGAGGGTGTGACCACGGCGGTGTACATGGCGGAGAGGCCGCGGCTGTTGTTCAGCAACTGCGCGGTGGGGGAGTTGCCGGGGTACTGCGCGAGGATTTCGTCGTTCTTATTGTCGGCCAGCGTGCCGCGAACCGAGAGGTTATGCATGCCCGCGGCGTCGAGCCGGAAGTCCATCTTGGCGACGTAGGCTTTGTTGTCAAGCCGCAGCGGGGCGTTGAAACGGAGGGCGGAGAAGTTGAGCCCGCGATCAAGGCCGGAGGAAGGGTCGTTTCCGGCGGGCATCTGGCGGAACAGGCCGAGCATGAAGTTGCTCGAACCCAGTCCCTGGGGATCGATGGCGCGAAGGTCGGCGGGCGATAGCGTCCGGACGCCTTCGGTGGTTGGCACGAGAACAATGCCTTGCTTCAATGTTTCTGAAGGAACGCGGCGGAACTGGCTCGAGCCGCTGGCGTCGATGCGCTGCTCGTAGTTGCCGAAGAAGAAGGCCCGGTCCTTGACGATGCGGCCGCCCAGCGAGGCCCCGAACTGATTCCGGATCAACTGCTCGCGCTTTACACCGGAGCGGTTGTTGAACCAGTTGTTGGCGGAAGTAACGGTATTGCGGTGGAACTCGTAGGCGGAGCCGTGAAGCTGGTTGGTCCCGCTCTTGGTGACAAGGGTCACCTGGCCGCCGGAGCTACGGCCGGAGTTGGCGCCTTGCCCGCCGACGGTGACCCGGAACTCCTGCACCGAGTCCAGCGGCACGGGTAAGGCTGCGTTGAAGCCGGCCGGGCGGCTGACATTATTGGCCGCGACGTTATAGCCGGGCGTGGGCGCGTTGCCCGCGCTGGTTTCCAGGCCGGAGGTCTGGTTGTCGTTGACGTCGACGCCGTCGAGGGTAACGTTATTCTGGTCGCGCCGGGCCCCCAGAACTTCGCCCGTAGGGGTCACGCCGGGCTGCAGACTCAGCAACTCCACCACGTTGCGGGTAAGCAGCGGCAACTGGCGGACTTGGTTCTCGTTGAAGGCGTTGCCGATGGCGGCATCGACGGAGTTGATCTTGGCAACCGTCGCTTCTACGTTCACCGCCTCGCTGACGTTGGCGACCTGCAGTTGGAGGTTGAGTGTGGCCGGCGTGTTGACCTGTAGTTCGATCCCTTTGCGGCTCAGTACCGCGAATCCTGGCTTCTCGACAAGCAGCGTGTAGCTGCCAGGGGGTACCTGGGCGAAGATATAGGTGCCGGTCGCGTCGGTTAGTGCGTTGCGCCGGAAACCCGTCTCGGCGCCCTGCAGGCTGACGGAGGTGGCCTCGATGGCGGCGCCCTGCGCGTCCGTGACCGTGCCGCGCAGCGATGTCGTAGCCTGGCCCCAGAGGGCGGCTGAGCCGGCGAGAAGCAGCAATACCCCAGCGGCGGAACCGCCTATGAGGCGGGCGGCCGGACGGCTTGTCCCAGTGATTATTCGTAGCTCCATTGCGAGTAAGATCCCCTGATTGTGGTCGTACGCCCGTAGACACACGGACGCTGTAGCGGCCAGACCTGTGAAGCCCGGCCGGCACTTTGGTTTTGGGTCTGGAACACTGCCGGTCGGCGTGGGACAGGGACCGGCGGATAACGGGTGTTCTTGTATGTCGGCAGCGAATCCACCGTGGGATTCCGAGCGCAACCGGCACAAGCGGCCGGCGAAAGACTGTGGAGTCTGTGCGGAACGGAGAACAGATCCGCTCAGCGAGGGAGCTTTTCACCCAGGCGAGTAATGAGTTTATAACGTTATGCGGCCAACAGAGTCAACAGATGTGGAGCCGTGCCAGGTACCGGCGGTCCCCGCAAATCCTGCTAATCACTACGGTTGTCCCCCGGCATCATTTGTTCTTATCCCGGCGATCAAAGTTTCCGATGTGTAAATTCGCCAGCGGCTGTCGGGAAAGGAACGGGCCGATGCGTCTCCTGTCATGCCTTTGCCAATGCTCTCGCCTGCCATGGTCCGCCTGACCGCGGCCCTGCTGTTCTGCGGAACCGCTGTCTGGACCCAGTACGTTTATCCGCCCGGCAAGACGGTGCAACCGGGTTCACTGCCAGCACGCTGGATCACCGGGGGACCGAAATGCATGGAAGTGCCGGACTGGCAGGTGCACGAGTTCAACGCCGGCTTCTACATTCTCCGCCAATCCGGATGCACCCATTTTGAGAAGCCTTTCCTCTATCTGATCTTCGGCCGGGATAAGGTGATGCTGATGGATACGGGCGCGGGTGTCAACGACGTTTCCTACATCGTCCGGCGCACCATCGCCAAGTGGCTCGAGCGCAACCATCGCAGCGGGATTCATTTGGTGGTGATGCACTCCCATGCCCATGGCGACCACGTTGCCGGCGATGACCAGTTCAAAAATCTGCCCAATACAACCTTTGTTCCCGCCGCCGTGCCGGAGTTGGAGAAGGCCTTCCAGATTAAGCCGTATCCGGTTGCGATTGGGCGCATCGACCTGGGCGGCCGCATCGTGGACGTTATTCCCGTGCCCGGGCATGAAGACAACGCCATTGCCCTCTATGACCGAACCACTGGCGTCCTGATGACAGGCGACAACTTCTATCCGGGGCGCCTGTCGGTACGCGACTGGCCGGCCTATGTGGCAAGTGCGCAGCGGCTGGTTGACTTCGCCAGGGATAAGGTAGTCACGCACGTGTTGGGGACGCACATCGAACAGATGGGCACTCCGTTCACCGACTATCCGCGAGGCACGCTCTTCCAACCCGGCGAACACCCGCTCGCGTTGAGTTGGGGCGACCTGCTGGAGTGGAACCGGGAACTGCAGGCGGTAAAGGACACGCCAACGCTCATCGCCCGGCGGTCGTGGACCGTGATGCCTCGCTCACCCCTATCGCCCCAGCAGATGGAGCAATCGCGCCGGGAGTTCGACGCGGAGCAGAAGAAGCGGGAGGTTGGGAAGTGGGGGGACACGCCCCAGTAGGCGAGCCACGGTTGCTCGATCCACTTGCATTGCTTCCCGGTCCTGCCACTGCCGCTACGGAGTTGCGACCGCGACGGAGCGGGTGCCTTACCTTTCACAGCCCATGCCCAGCGAGCGCTCTTGGTTTCTTCACATGCCCCTGAGCCGGCGCTACCGCATCGCACCGGGTCTCTCCATCTGATCGATCACCAGGAACTCGCGCTGTCCATCGGCCGGCTCCAGTTGCAAGCCGAGCCGCCGGATCGCCTCCGAGATCGGCAAAGAACCCGGTTCTTCCCGTGCCAAAGGAGCCAGATCGCCGCCGGGAAGGTATCTCGGCGTCATCCCATCCGCCGCGAACTTCAGGCTGATGTCCCACTTGCCTCCCATTCCCGTCTCGTCTACCACCGCGCGGTCCAACACCAGGCTCAGCAGTTGCGACAACTCCGCCATGGTCGCGCCCTCCCCGCGCACCGCCGGCGGCTGAATGCCTGCATACACCTTGCAGTACCGTTGCCCCTCCGGAGCCGGAGCCGGCGTCGCGCCCGCCGGCGCTGCCAGGCAAGTGCCTCCCTGAAACGGGGTCAATTGCAGCCCTCCCGGGGCCAGCCGGAGCGCATAGACCGGAACCGTCCTGCTATCGCGGCGGATTCTCAATTGAAACCGGTCTTCCAGAAGCGCCTGCATCATCGGCCCTCTCATCATCTCCTCGCTGGGATTGCCGTCCGCCTTCGCCGTAATCTCATACCGCTCGGACCGGATCCAACCCGGTCCGCCCTCCACCGGAAGAATTGCCGGCCACGCCGCCGGAACTTGCCCCATCCCAAATCGGACGTACGCGGCTTGGATCAGCCCCAGATTATCCGAAGGCTCCACCAGCGGCATGCACCCCGTCTTCACCGTGCCCGGCGACCACGCGCGCTCGTGCCCCAACTTTGTTCCAGGTACTGGCGCCTCGCCTCCGCAGCGCCGGATCGACACCTCCCGAAACTTCGGCCTGCCCACGGAGCCGGACTGAGCCCACACGCCCGGCGTGTGAAAAATGCCCAGCACAACCGGCACAGCCAGCACGGCAATGCCGGCACCGGCCAATGCCAGTTTTCTCGAAACAGTCAACGGAAGCACGTCACGGTTTGTCATGATTACCTCGATCCTCTTTCTGATATTCGCCCCGGTCACCCCGGAGACACACACCAACGGGGACTCCACATACTCCCGGCATACACGCACAATGGCGGCGGCATAGACGCGTGGCTCGTTCCCCAGCCGAACCACCTCCTCGTCGCATGCCCGCTCGCGTTCCTCCATCAGCTTGGCGCCGATCCACCACACCAGCGGATGAAACCAGAACACCGCCTCGGCGATCATGTGAATCGCCGAGAACAGATTGTCGCGGCGGCGCGCGTGGCATAGTTCATGGGTCAGCACCGCCTCCAGTTGCGGCGGCGTCAGCCGTTCCTGGATCCCCACCGGCAACAGAAGCACGGGCCGCCACCACCCAACCACTCCCGGCTCCAGCAGTCCGGCGGAAACGCGCACCGGAACCGCCGCGTTCACCGCAATGCTACTCTCCGTGCTCGACTCCAACGCCTTCTTCACCCGGAGCCAGCCCCGAAACCGCATCACGGCGATGCTGGTAAACCCGGTCACCCAGATGGCGGCCAGCAGATGGCCCACCCAACTGGGCGCCTCCTCGCCGGGCACCACCGTCGCAACCTCCGGCAACGACTGGCTGATCCGCGAAAGGGTGGGCGGCGCCGCCGGACCGGCCATCCGCGCCACAACCCGCTGGGTCGGCGCCGTCTCCGCCAGGTAGCCTCCCACCACCGTCAACACCGCGAACGGAATAAGCAACTTCAACGAAGCGCTAAACCACAACCAGAAGCGAACCTCCGCCCGATTCCGGCGTAGCAGAAACGCCAACATCCATATGACCGCCCCGCACCACGTGGCTTGCCAGAGATGAGTGACCAGAGTCCCCGTCATTTCGAGCCCCGTTTCTTTCCCGTCTTCTGCTGCGCCTCTATCTTCTGGATCGTTCGTTCCAACTCGCGCACATCGTCCAGAGTGATCTTCCCCGCCTCGGCCAACTGCGCCATCATCGGCTGCGCCCGTCCACCGAAGAAACTCAGAATCTCATCGAGCAGGCGATGCCGTGCCACCTCCCGGGCGACAGCCGGTTCGAAAATATGCGCGTTACTGATCTTCCGGACCCGCCTTACCGCGCGCTTCGCCTCAAGCCGGTACACCGTCGTCTGGATGGTGGTGTACGCGGGCCGCGGCTCCGGGAACGCCTCCTGGATCTCCCGGATGGAAGCTTTGCCTTGGGCCCAAAGCGCCTCTAGAATCTGGAGTTCAAGTTTGCTCAGCTTCATGTGCTACTACCTTGTTCACGATACTACTACGATGTAGTAGGAATGGCAA
Organism: uncultured Candidatus Solibacter sp.; assembly: GCA_964385495.1. Lineage (GTDB taxonomy): Bacteria > Acidobacteriota > Terriglobia > Bryobacterales > Bryobacteraceae > CADEFT01. The sequence continues at coordinate 983 of CAYLPH010000045.1, read as the reverse complement.
GCGAAATTTTTCTCCCCTGCGCTGCAAACCACACACTCGAACACAAATGTTCGATATACTGAACCAGCGAAGGGTAGTGAGTTCCTGCGACAGGTCAAAGCGTACGCCAGGCGCGAGGGACTTGCCTACCGTTGGGCATCGGAACGTGGTTCCGGCAGCCACGGCACGTTGTATCTCGGAGACCGGCTCACCATCGTGAAAGACCTCAAAAAGGAAATCGGTCCAGGTCTCCTCGCCGGCATGCTTAAGCAACTCGACATCCGCAAGGAGGATCTCTAAGATGTTCACCGCCACCTACCCGGCCCGCATCCTCAAAGAGCCCGACAACTCCGGCTACCACGTACGTTTCCCTGACCTCCCGGAAGCTCTCACCAGCGGCACAACCCTCCCCGACGCCATACTCCAAGCCTCCGACTGCCTCGCTGAGGCTCTCGCCGGGCGCATCACCCGAGGCGAGACTATCCCCCACCCCTCTGCCCCCCGGCGCGGCCATCACCTCATCAGCGTCCCTCTCGCTCTTGCCCCGAAACTCGCTCTCTACCTCGCCATCAAGGACGCCGGCCTCCCTAACACCGAACTCGCCCGCCGCCTAGGTGTCAGCGAAACCGTCATACGCCGCATGCTCAACCCGAAACACGCCACCAAGCCCGAGCGCATCCAGGCTGCCCTCGCTCACCTCGGCAAGCGCATCGTAGTCACCTTCGAAGACGCAGCCTGACGTTCTACGGAAACGCATCATCGACGCGCGTCCTGCGAGGACTACCTCTACTCCCCGCCTCTGCGCGAATCCTAACCACCCATAAACCCCGTTCACACCCAATCCCAAAAAATAACTCCCCCCTTTCCAATCACTTCCCCCAACCCCCCCCCCAACAACCCCCAAAACCCCCCGTAAAAACAAAAACAAAAAAAAAAAAAACCCCCCCCCCCCCAACACAAAAAAAAAAAAAAAAACCACACCCCCCCCAAAAAACCCCCCCCCA
>CAYLPH010000044.1:0-68138 GCA_964385495.1 uncultured Candidatus Solibacter sp. | reverse complement strand
GGTACGCATTGCATTGGTAGCCAACGTCCCCTCCCATCTTCCCGTCGTGCTCGCGTCGAAATTGGGGTTCTATCGCGAAGAGGGCGTTGAGGTCATGATCGAGCCCTTGCCGAACGCACAGAAAACGGCGGAGGCGCTTCTGGCCGGCAGCGCCGACCTCGCCACCGGCGGATACAACCAGCTTCTGCAGATGGTGGCCAGTGGCCGCCAGGTACGAAGCATCGTCGTCAACACGATTCGCGACGCCCGCGTTATCGTCGCATCTCCCGTGCGGAAGGACATACGCTCGCTCGAGGACTGCAAGGGGAGAAACTTCGGAGTTCCCGGGCTGGGCTCGGCCAATCATTTGTTCGCCCTGCATGTCTTCGCTTTGCATGGGCTGGGGAGCGAGGACGCCAGCTTCGCGGGCGTTGGAGTGGGAGCGCCGATGATGGCTGCACTTGAGCGCGGCGTGGTGGACGCAGCCGTCGTCGAGGGGACGGACCTGATTCGCCTTCGGCGGCGCAATTCGGGGATCGTGGTCCTGGCCGACGCCGCGTCACCGGCAGGAACCAGAGCCATCTGGCCGGTAGAGACCGTGCCGAACGCTATCGTCTTCGCGCTGGAAGGGTGGATCGGCGCGAATCGCGGCAAGGTCATGCGCGTTGTGCGGGCAGACCGCCGGGCGTTGGCGTGGATTGAATCGCATTCCGCCGCGGAGTTGCTGGCGGTGATGCCGGAATACCGCACGGACGAATCGGAAGACGACCTGGAGGCGTTCCGCCTGATGAAGCGGCTCTACTCGCCGGACGGTCTCATGCCGCGGGCGGGCGCGGAGGCTGTTCGAGCGGCACTCGCACGGACGCAGGCGACAGTGAGGAATGCCCAGATCGACCTTTCCAGTACGTACACCGATGAATTTGCCGCGACAATTCACTGATGCCTGGAGGTCCGATGGCTGCCCGCGCTTTACGAATCCGGGCATAGGGTAGGGGGCGAGATGAAGCACACGATTCTGACGCTATTAATGCTGACCACGGGTTGCGGAACGCAAGGCTCTCCTATACGCATCGCCGTGGTTGGTAATGGATTCGGAAACGCCGTCCCTGTATTGGCCAGGGACCTCGGCTTCTACCGGCAGGAGGGCGTGGAGGCCGCCATCGACTATCTTCCGAGCAACGCCAAGACAATGGAAGCGCTGCTGGCGGGAAGTGTCGAGTTCGCCACGGGAGGATTCGACCAGCTTGTGCAACTCGCCGTCAGTGGGAAGGCGCTACGCTCCGTGGTCCTGATTATCAACCGGGACAGCCGTAGTCTGGCCGTGTCACCCCCCAACCTGACCATCCTGGCAGAGACCTTCACGCCCGAAGGCCACAAATCGGTATGGGGCGCGGACTCGATTCCCTTTCTTCTCCTGGCCGCAAGGGGCGACTGGATCGAACAGAACCGGGGGCAGGCGAGGCGCGTGGCGAAAGCGGTCCAGCGCACGATGCTCTGGCTGCGGGTGCATTCGGCCGAAGAGATTCGGGCCGCCTTGCAGCCGGAATTTGTCAGCCGCGATGCGGAGGTTGATTTGGAGGTACTCCGCATTGTCAAGACCGTTTACTCGCCCGATGGCATCATGCCGCCACAGGGCCCGGAGATACTTCGCAAGGCGCTGGCGTTGACACAGGAGAACGTCCGCGGCGCCAATATCGACCTCTCGAAGCTGTACACCAACGAATTCGTCGCGGAGAAGCCATGAAGAAAGCAGCCGTTGTTCTTTGTTCGCTGCTCGCCGCCTGCGGGATGCGGAACCACAGTTCCGAGATCCACCTTGCGGCCGCGCAAGGATCCCTTGGACATATGCCGGTGGCGCTCGCCGATGCCTTGGGCTTCTACCAGGCGGAGGGTCTTGCGGTTACGGTGGAACTACTTCCCGGAACAAAGACCGTCGAGGCGCTCCTGGCAGGCAGCGCCGACGCAGCCAGCGGGGTCTATGAACAGACCATACAACTTGCGGCAGAAGGACAGGCGTTGCGGTGTTTCGCGTTGCTTACCCACCGCGACTCGCGCGGGCTGGTTGTGGCTCCCACTCGTACGGGAATCCGCACCATCGCGGACCTGAAGGGGAGGAACATCGGCGTTTCCGGGCTCGGCTCGGCGACCCAGATGTTCGCCTCGCACCTCCTTCTGCGGCATGGCGTCAAACCGGAAGAGGTCAGCTTCGTGGGTATTGGCATGGGAAGCGCTGGGCTGTCGGCCATCGAGCGCGGCGTCATTGATGCGGCCGCCGTAGCGAGCGGAGACTTCATCCGTATCCGCGCGAAGTACCCGGGCGCGGTGGTTTTGGCTGATGCCATTACGCCCGAAGGTTCCAGGGCGATCTTCGATTCCGAGGTGTATCCGGCTATGGCGCTGTTGGCGAAGGCGGAGTGGTTGGCGACCCATCCCGAGCAGGCGCGCAAGTTGGCGCGGGCCATGCGGCGAACCTTGGCGTGGCTGGCCGGGAACTCGCCGGCCGCGATCCGTGACAAGCTGCCACCGGAGTATCGCACGGGGGATGAGGCCCTGGATCTTGAAGCGCTGCGGGTGATGAAGACGATCTACTCTCGCGATGGGGTGATGCCGGCCGGTGGTCCGGAGGTGGTGGTAAAGGCGCTCGCCGCCACGCAGGAGAAGGTTCGCGTCGCCGGCATCGATCTGACGAAGACTTATACCGATGCGTTTGTGCGGGAGGAGAAGAAGTGAGGTTGGTAGCGGTGTTTCTTGTGGCGGCTCTGAGTAGCGGCTGCGGCGCCCACGGCGGCCACGGCGAAGTTCGCATTGCGTTGGTAGCTAATAGCTACACACATCTGCCGGTGATGCTTGCGGCGAGTTTGGGGTTCTACCAGCAGGAGGGTATCGCCGTCCGAGTCGAGCCCTTGCCGAGCGCGCAGAAGACGGCGGAGGCGCTTCTGGCGGGTAGCGCCGAACTGGCCACCGGCGGATACGACCAACTTTTGCAACTGGTGGCCGGCGGCCGCCAGGTCCAAAGCGTGGTCGTGAACACGAACCGCGACGCGCGAGCCATTTATGCCTCGCCCGTACGCAAGCACATCCTCGCCATGCGGGACCTGAAGGGCCGAAACTTCGGTGTCCCGGGGCTCGGTTCGGCGAACCACCTGTTCGCGCTTCACGTTTTCGCTCTGCATGGACTCCGCGCCGGCGACGTCAGCTTTTCGGGTGTGGGCGTGGGGGCATCCATGATCGCCGCTCTCGAGCGCGGCGTCATCGACGCTGCCGTCGTTACGGGCGTCGACGCGGTTCGCCTGCGCAAGCGGAATCCCGCGATCATAGTGCTTGCCGAAGCGATATCGCCGGAGGGTTCGAACGCAGTCTGGAAAGCGGAAAGCATGCCAGCGGCGATCGTGTTCGCCGAGGAGTCGTGGATTGCGGCGAATCGAGACAAGGTGATGCGCATCGTCCGCGCGGACTGCCGTGCTTTGGCCTGGATCCGATCGCACTCGATCGAGGAGTTGCTCGCCGTGCTGCCGGAGGCGTACCGGATGGAAGACCGGGAGACCGATCTGGCCGGCCTCCGCATGATGAAGCCGATCTACTCGCCAGATGGCCTGATGCCGCGCGCTGGCGCGGAGGCCATTCGGGCGGCGTTAGCCAGCACCGGAGAAACGGTGAGACAGGCCGGAATCGATGTGTCCAGGACCTACACCGATGAGTTCGCGCGGGATGGGCACAATAGACCCTTGGGGGCGGGGTCTCCTGCCAGTAGACCTTGATGCAAGAACCTCCAAAGTTACCATCTTTTAGCGTACACCGCGTGCGGATGGGCGCGTGGCTGGAGCGAAGGCGCCCGAGCGCAGTTGGGCTTCGACGGCGGGGGTGTCCGAATGCCGTCCAGGCGCGGCTTTGGGGCGCGAGGTAAACGTGGCGGTTTCGGTTGCGGTGGGCTGGCCGTAGCAGGCGCAGCGCAGGTGTTTGGGATGGCGGCAGGTGACTTTTGAAAGTTGGCAAGAGCTGTGAACGCGTTGGATCGCGCCAATACCCAGCACGCGCTCCAGGTACTTGGACCTAAATCGGACACGCGCTACTTCCGCCTCCTTCGCCTGTTGGCGGAAGCGCTACATGCAGACCGGGAAAACCGAAGGTCTGGCGGCGCCCGTGCAGGGTAGTGCTTTGGCACGGCGCTCAGTTGTGGGCAGCCTTCCCGGCGTGCGGGTTCCGCCGGGGAGTCGAGATGACCCAAGCCACCGCCGAAGCGCTCGGAGGAAACGTTGTTTCGTCTACGCCATGAAACTGCTGTTTTGGCGAAGAGCAAAGTCCGTTGAGGTCGAATATTTGAGGGGCGAGATCATCAAGACGCCTCAGACTCCGACACTTAGACTCCCGCCAACTTCGGAGTAGCGTGTCACTCGCTCATCACCGTAGCGGCTACGCGCGACTCAACTGAGGTATTCGCTCGAAGTGACGATCTCGCGTAATCAGAATGAGTTCGTGTTCCAGCACCAGCGCTGCAATCCAAAGATCGTTATCCGGAACCGGGGTGCCCGCTCGCCGGAGTTGAACGAAAAGCCGCGCATAGTATTCCGCGGTTTCCCTGCTGGGCAACAACACTCCAACGGTCGGTTTGGCCAACAGTTTGGTTAGCAGGTTTTCATTCTGGCGGTGCTGCGTGCCACCGTGGAATCCAGCCCTGATCTCCGCCAGAACGAAAAGCGGGATCCAGACCTCCTCCGCGGTACCTATCTGCTCAGCCAGTTCCAGGTCACCCCGGAAGAGATCGGTAATCCGATTCGTGTCAAGTGCGACTCTCACTTCCACTTGTCCGGGTCGATCTGTCTTTGCGCGGCAATGATTTCATCGAAGGCAGGATCGGGCTTCCACTGGCCGGCAACATCATGGAAGTCCGCGCGCTTGCGTAAGCCGGTAGTCGCGGCGGACAATTCCTCCACAATGATTTGATTTAGGCTTAACTTACGTTTCGCGGCTTTTTGGCGCAATGCCCGGTCGACCTCCCGTGGGATGCCGCGAACGGTATACTGGATATCGCGTGCCTGCTGTTTCATGCCTGCATGATAGCACTGCATGAAGGCATGCAGCTTGCCTGATCCAGTCCGGATCATCGGCCATAAGTAAGACGAAGTCCACGTCATTCAGAGAACGTTCAGTAGCCACGCCGCGCGACGCGGAGTGAATCCCAAGCGCCCACCCGCCCGTCAGCGCCCAGCCATCGATGTTGTGCCGCTCCAATCGCCGAAGCACGCCATCTACTCGTACTGAGCCGGCGATCGCAAGAAAGTGCCGCAACGTCCCAGAGTGTTCTCCGTGCGGGCAATCTACTCGAAATCGAGAGCAAAGGCCAGCGCCCGCTTCACTCCCGCCATGACCACCTCCGGAGGCCGCCTGAGCCTCCGTTCCAGGTATGTAGTGGGAATCGAACAGCATCGCCAGATGTGCTATTACTTTGCGTGTTCGCGCTATGCGATCCCCGGAAAACCAGGGAAAGCGGTCGCCCCGGACCCCGGCCGCGCCGTCGCTACCGGCTCGCTGTTGGTCATCTTTGTCTGATCTTCGCTCCATGGCCACTAGATACGATGAAAGCGCTTTCCGACGCGCTGGTTAACAGCACCGGACATCGGTGTTGCGCGAGTGATTAGCGCCATGTCCGGTACGGCGTATACTCGTATTCGGGAGGTTCGATGCAGCCGAGGCGTGCGTGGGAAAGGTAGACGCAGTTGTACTCGAGGGACTGGATCTCTGGTTCAACTCCTCGGACCATCTGCCTCCGCATCTTCACGCCAGGCGCCGCGGCGAATGGGAGATCCGTGTCTACTTCCTTCTTTGTACCGATGACGAATTGGTCTTCGATTACAAGTGGGCCAAGAAGAATCCCTCGGCGAAGGTCCTCGCCAGAATTCGCAAGGCTGTTGTCGAGTGCCGGGTCGAATTGCTCCGGGAATGGGAGCAGAAAGTAAGCAGGGAAGCATGAACGAAACGAACGCTAGCGCGCAACAACTGATTTTGCTGATGCATGATCGCGATACCGAAGGAGTGGTTTCCGGCCGGCGACGGTTCCGGGTCCTGCACCGGCCTAACCGGCAAATCGCCGAACACGGCCGAAATATCTTCGTACTCATTCCGGCCAGCGAGCTTCCCAATGTCGCTGAGTTCGTCTCAATCGCTAACCGGCGACACCAACTCCGGGGCCTGCTGGTCAGAGATGATGTACAGCCAAGTTCCATTCCCCAGATGTTCGAACGGGCCGGTCTAAGGATGGTGCGGAACACAATCGTGTACTCCGATCCCGGTATCCCGCGACGAGTACTTGCGGCGTGGTCTCAGAATGCGCAAGAACAGCTTACTGCGAAGGCGAGTATATCGAAGGATCGCCTGTTTGTGCTCTCTTGTGCGCTAAAGCCGTATGAAGTCGCCTTCGACAGCATGCCAGCGCTCAAGCGCATCCCCATATCAGAACGCGCCAACTTCACCGTAGACGAAGATGGGAGCTACATCCACTGGCCTGGTCCAGACATCCACCTCGATCTTGATGCCATTCGAGCAGCGATAGATCCGGCGGCGCGTGGCCGAGCCGAGGCCGCGAGGGCCCTGCACGATAGCCGGTACGGCGCAGCGATTTCGAAAGTGCGTTTGAGAATGGGGCTAAAGCAGTCGGAGATCAAAGGACTCTCCGAAAGGCAGGTTCGCCGGATCGAGAAGGGCGAGGGAACAACGTACGAGGCGCTCCGCCGTCTGGCGGCGGCCCATCGGATGGACCTCGAGTCATACTTGCGGGAACTCGCGGTCAACGCGTCCGATCCGGCACTGGACAAAGCGATCGCCTAGTTCTGTTCGATATGAAAGACGGAGCTAGCGACCCTAGGCCGACCCTAGGACGCCGGAAGTCATCCAGCGCTGGCCTTTGCCGAAGGGGAGGTCGTAGTTGGGGATAGGGCCGCATGGCCTGGGCGACGGTGCTGGAGAACGAGGAGAAGGGGCGGGTGAAGCCGGCGTTGCGGGCGGCTGGGGAGTCGATGTTAGAGCGCATGACGGCCTGGGCCTGGGTGACGCCGAGCCTTGCCACCAGGGCCTGGTAGGCGGCGGTGGGGACCTGGTTGAAGTTGAGCAGGCCGGTCTGAAGGTGGGTTCCGACGTTGGCGTTGTAGCCGGTCTCGATCACCATGTTGCCGGCGACCTGGCGCTGGATCGCGGTGTTGAGCCACTCGTTCTGGCAGTCTCGTTTCGGCTCGAACCCGGGCGTCGTCGGACAGACCGTGCGGGTCAACGGCTTTCCATTGACTATTATCGGCGTCTCTGCCGCAGGATTCCACGGGATGAGAGCCGGACAAACGGCCTCACTCATGGTACCCATGTCCATGCAGGCGGAACTCAAGCCAACGTTTCGGGCGCTGCAACGGCGATCTACAAGTTGGATGAAGGTTTTCGGGCGGCTGAATCTGGAGCCGACTCTCGCAGCGTGCAGGCGCAGACCTCGAATGTGGTCCAAAACATTGTCCGGAACGACGTGAGAGGCCTGCATGCAACTACCCAACGATCTATTGACGGAAATCCTAGGCGAGCGGATCGCGCTGGCCTCGCGCAGGCGAGGGTACGCACCCTTCGGCGACGGCATCGCCAAGCCATTGACTGTGTTGCTGGCGGGAGCGCCAACCCGCCCGTCAGCGCCCAGCCATCGATGTTGTGCCGCACCAATCGCCGAAGCACGCCATCTGCTCGTACTGGGTCGGCAATCGAAGGAAAAGTGCCGCAACATCCCAGAGTGTTCTCCGTGCGGGCAACCTACTCGAAATCGAGAGCAAAGGCCAGCGCCCGCTTCACTCCCGCCATGACCATTTCCGGAAGCCGCCCGAGCCTCCGTTCCAGGTATGTAGTGGGAATCGAAGCTAGACCCTGCACATTGGCGACGGAATCTTGATGCAGAAACGGGAGCCGCGGAAGGGGAACCTCGTAGCGACTCGAACGGTTTTGAGTCGTGAGTGGAACGTACAGCACGAGAGCGCGAGGCGCGTCTGGATCATGACGCGAAACGATCACGACGGGGCGGGTCTTCGCGGCAACGCCCAGGTCGGCCAGCCACACCTCACCGGGCTGGGGGTTCATCCAGAATATCCAGCACGGCCTGCTCGCGTGCCCGCGAGCGCATCAGATCAAGGACGTCGGAGTCCGCCAGTTCTATCACCTCGGCGACACGCTCACGAACTTCGGCCGCGGTCTCGGGGTTCCACGTTCGCAGTCTGGTGTCGAGCTTTTCGGCAAGGGCGTCCATAACGATTTCCTTGTCTTCAGTTTACAGGAGAGGACCTGTATAAGGAGCGATCAACGGCATAGTGTTTACCAGTTCCGTCCGGTAAACTCCGGCGATCCGGAACTTGACTTGGATTCGCCTCCATTTCAAGCTTTGTCCGGGTGCCCAGACTGGACAGGCCCATGGGATTCGTGACGGGCACCTGCATGTGCGCCGTCATGCTTTTATCACTTTCGGATGGGCTGTTGCTCGCGGGATCCATGCGTGCGCTTCACCCGCAAGCCGCAATTCTCTCGTATGCCATGACTGCCGCCCGGGCCGCCTACCAATACACCTTCAAGCCGGCCTGCATCTGGCGGGGGGTATTGACCTGATTGTTGACTAAACCCAAGGTGGCGGCGTTGAGGCTGGTGGAGCCGGTACCGAAGACGGTGCGGTTGAATAGATTGAAGGCCTCGCCGCGAAGGTCGATGCGCACGACCTCGCCTACCCGGAAGGTCTTGGCGAGGCTGACGTTCTCATTGAAGTTGGGGAAGGCGCGGACCTTGGGGTTGTAGCGCGTCACGTTGCCGAAGTCATTCGGCTGGGCCCCGAACTGGGAGGCGGGTTTGAGGAAGCGGTCGCGGCCGGGGTCGAAGCCGCCGTCGCCGACCGGGGCGCGCCAGTCGTCGTAGCTGGTGACAAAGGGGCGGGTGCTTTCGTTGAAGAGGGGGAGCGGGTTGTTGCGGACCAGGGCGATGGGGGTGCCGCTGGAATAGATCTGGATAGCGGCGAGGCGCCAGCCGCCGAGTACCTGGTTGAGGACGCCGGAAGTCATCCAGCGCTGGCCTTTGCCGAAGGGGAGGTCGTAGAGGGTGGCGAACTTGACGACGTGGGTCTGGTCAAAGGCACCGATGGATTTTTCGAGGCCACGGTTGTAGTGGTCCATGGCTCCGGCGAGGTTGGCGTAGTAGGTGTCGGAGTCGGTGAGGATCTTGGAGAGGACGTAACTCCAGTTGAGGGTGAGGCCCTTGGAGAAGCGGCGATCCATCTTGAGGACGAAGGCGTGGTACGAGGAATGGCCGCTCTTGTCGCCGTTCTGGCCGTCGGTGACGATGTTCTGGTATTGGGGATAGGGCCGCATGGCCTGGGCGACGGTGCTGGAGAACGAGGAGAAGGGGCGGGTGAAGCCGGCGTTGCGGGCGGCTGGGGAGTCGATGTTAGAGCGCATGACGGCCTGGGCCTGGGTGACGCCGAGCCTTGCCACCAGGGCCTGGTAGGCGGCGGTGGGGACCTGGTTGAAGTTGAGCAGGCCGGTCTGAAGGTGGGTTCCGACGTTGGCGTTGTAGCCGGTCTCAATCACCATGTTGCCGGCGACCTGGCGCTGGATGGTGAAGGTCCAGAAGAGGTTTTCCGGAGCGCGGGTGGCTTCCTGTCCCTGCCAGTAGTCGACGTTGTTGCCATTGGAGAAGGAGGGATCGATGGAAGGGGGCAGTTGGTAGGGGGGAAGGCCGCGATCAAGGCGGAAGGTAGGGGAGATGCCCTGCGAGGTGTTGTTGAAGACGTACTGGCCAATGAAGCCGGCGAAGTGTCCGCTGCCGGCGACGGCGGTGACGCGGGAAAAGGAGCGTCCGAAGGCGGTACGGAAGGTGGTTTTGTTATCGGGCGTATAGGCGAGGCCGATGCGGGGACCCCAGCCGCCCCACCAGTTGGGGACGAGGCTGCGGCGATTCTCGCGGCCGGGGCCGAAGCCGGCGAACCAGAGGGCTCCGGGGATGCCATCGGCGGCGGGGTTGGGGCGTGTGGGATGGAAGTCGGAGTACTCGTCCTTGGAGTTGGTGGGGGCGAGGGTGACGTCGTAGCGGAGGCCGAAGTTCACGGTGAGTTTGCGGCTGATGCGCCAGTCATCCTGGGCGTAGAAGCCGAAGTAGGGGTACTTCTGGGTAACGGCGCGGATGGTTTCGGTGCGGCCGAGGTGGGCGTCGCCGAGGAGGAAAGAGGCGAAGGCGGAACCGCCGCTGGCGGGCCAACTGGTGGCTCCGGGGACGGAGGTGCCGAGGAAGTTGAAATCGGCGCGGCCGGCGATGTCCTGCTGGCCGAAGCCGTCGGCGTTCTGGCTGTGGTGCTGGAAGCCGAACTTGAGGGTATGGGCGCCGCGAATGTAGCTCAAGTCGTCCTTGATTCCCCAGCCGGGTTGGTGGGTGCCGTTGTAACTGGCGCCGCCCCAACCGGTGAAGCCGTCGGTGAAGTTGATAACGGGGAAGTTCTGGTTGCAATCGATGACGTTGGCGATGCAGACCTTATCCTTCCAGTTCTTGTCGACATTGGCGGAGAAGCTATTTTTGGTGAAGGTGTTTTTGGCCCAGGAGAAGTGGTTGACCATGGTGGGGGAGATGGTCCAGTCTTCGGTAACGCGGTAGGCTTCGGTATCCCAGGCCTGGAGTTGGCCGTTCCAGAGAGGCTCGGGCAGGCCGGGTGCGCCGGCGGGGCCGGCCTGGCGGCGGAAGCGGGTGGTATTCCAGAGGAAGCTGACGCGGTGGTTGCCGCCGATCTGCTGGTCCCCCTTGACGCTCCACTTGTCGGTTGGGGTGACGAGGGTGCCGCCGGAGACGATGTAGTTTTGGCGAACGTACTCGCTGGTGCCGGGGACGCCGCCGCGGTTGGGAGTCACGGCTTTGCCGAATTGGGCGATGGCATTGGAGGTGTTGGCGAAGCGGCTGACGGGGATCTGGTTATTGGGGAAGAGATCGCGAACGAAGCCATTGCCGGCGGCGTTGGCGCGGGTGGTGGTGGGGTCGTAGATGGGGACGAGGCGGTTGTTCTGATCGACCCAATTGCGGAAGTCGCCGGCGTACATTTCGGGGGTGGGCACGGTGAGGATGGTGTCGTTGGAGCCGACGCGGTTGCGGAAGCCTTCGAAGGAGGCGAACCAGAAGGTTTTGTTGCGGCCGTCGTAGATTTTGGGGAGGTAGAGGGGCCCGCTGGCGGTAACACCGAAGTCGTTCTGGCGGTAGACGCTGCGCGTATTGGCGAAGAAGCCGCGGGCATCGAGGGCGTCGTTGCGGAGGAAGTCGTAGACGTTGCCGTGGAGCTGGTTGGTGCCGCTCTTGGAGGCGAAGGTCATGACGCCGCCGCCGGCCTGTCCGTATTCGGCTTTGAAGCCGTTGGTGTCGACGGTGAACTCGGTGAGCGCTTCGACGGAGGGCGTGTTAAGGGCGGCCTCGCTGGCGTCGCCGGAGCGGTTGGTGGTGACGCTGTAGCCGTCGAGCGTGGCGTTCCAGGCGGCGGCCTGGCCACCGCCAATGGACATGTTCGTGCCTTCGCCGCGGGCTTCCGGGACGATAGCGACGAGATTGAACGGACTGCGCAGAGTGCCGCCGACGACCAGGGGCAACTCGTCGACCATCTTGTTCTGCACCTGAGTGGAGACCTTGGCGTTGTCGGTTTGGATGATACTGGCGACGGCGGAGACCTCAATCTGTTCGCTAACCTGGCCGAGTTGCAGAGTCATATCCAGGCGCACGGAGGAGGCCGCGGCGACGATGACGTTTTGCTGCAGGAATCGCTTGAACCCGGTGGCGGTTACGGTGACACGGTAGGAGCCGGGAACGAGATTGGCGATGTTGAACTCGCCGGCGTTGGAGGCGACGGTTTGGGCGGCGGCGTTGGTAGCGATATTGGTGGCGGCGATTTGGGCGCCGGCGACGGCTGCTCCGGTGGGATCAACCACTAAGCCGCTGATGTTTCCCCTCTCGCTTTGCGCAAACAAGGCGGGCGCGAGACTGACAACGAGGGCCAGGAATCGGATCATAAGTTCCCCTTTCACGTGGGCCAGTGTTTGGGATTTTATGTAATTCGGGGAGGCGCGTCACTACGGGAAATCAATTACGCGGGGGTATGTACCGGGAAGGTTGTAGGAGGTGGGTTTTCTTGCAGGTTGGCCTTGCGTTAGAGATAGACGATGTTACTTTCCTTGCCTGCGCCCCGGCCGTTTTCCGGTGGCGGGGCGGGTGCCGCAAGGGGTGAGTTTGACGAACTCGCTGGGGTTGACGGGAGTGGCGTGGAGATTGACGCCCCAGTGCAGGTGGGGTCCGGTGGCGAAGCCAGTTGCGCCTATGTAGCCGATGACGTCGCCCTGGTTGACGCGCTGGCCTTCGCGGACGGCGACTTTGGACATGTGGAGGTAGTGGGAGGTGAGTCCCTGGCCGTGATCGAGGCCGACGGTGCCGCCGTGGAGTTGGAAGTTGGGCTGGGCGACGGCGGCGAGGCCAGAGGCGGCGGCATGGATGGGTGTACCCGCGGGGCCGCGCTGGTCGACGCCGCGATGGTAGTTGCCAGTGGGTTTGCCGTTGTGGAGACGTTGGACGCCGAAGGGGGAGTTGCGGCAGCCGCGCACGGGGAGGAGGAAGGAGTCTTCGAAATAGCGGTCTTTGGTGACGGTGGCGGCGAGGGCGCGCATGCGGTCCACTTCGCCGGGGAGGGGCTGTAGTTCCTTCATCTGACGGGTGGTAACGATGTTCTGGGTGGGGAAATCGGCGACTTTGACGGTGACGGGCAGTTGCTGGAGGATGTCGCCGTTGGGGGACTTGACGGTGATGGGGAAGGCTCCCGGTGGTTGGAAGACGCCGACGGGGATGAGAGCGAGAGAGCGGCCGTTGTTGGGGAAGATGGGGAAGTCTTTGCCGGCGAAAGAGGCCGTGAGGCCAGGCTCGGCTTGGGGTGCGGTGAGGCGGATGACCTGGCCTTGCCGGACTTCTTGCGGAGCGAGGAACGTGATGGCCAGAAGGACGAGAGGGGGCATGGGGCGGGGGCCGATAGCTCTTAGTGTATGATCGTTCTTCTCAACTATGCGAATCGCTCTGATGGTGTTACTTGGCTGCGGTGGTCTGGGGGCGCAAACGAACGCGGTTACCGCGGGGCGCTTTCATGTGGAGCATCCCACCCTTTTGAACATGGGATTTGAATGGGCGATTGAGGGGGATGCGAATCGCAACGCCAAAGTGGATGTGAAGTTCCGAAAGGTGGGCGATGCGGCGTGGCGTCCGGCTCTGCCATTGCTGCGGATGGGTGGCGAGAAGGTGTATCGCCAGAAGGAGCATCTGGACTATACGGTGCCGGAGGGGTTTGCGGGGTCGATTCTGAATGTGCAGCCGGGCACGGAGTATGAGTGCCAGTTTACGATGAGCGATCCGGATGGGGTGGCGGGGACTGCGACGCAGACGGTGAAGGTGAAGACGCGAACGGAGCCGAAACCCTATGCGGGCGGGCGGGTGCTGCATGTGTATCCGCCGGACTACTTTGGGCCGCGGCAAGAGCCGGGGTTCACGGGCATTCTCGAGGCGTACTATGGGGCGGGATTAGGGGACTGGTCGGTGGTGTGGGAGAAGCGGGTGCAGCCGGGGGACACGCTGCTGCTACATGCGGGGCTGTACCGGCCGGAGCGGCACAACTATGTGGATCCGCTGATGACGCCGTTCGATGGATCGACGCTATTGACGTTGAAAGGAACGGCGGAGAAGCCGATTACGATCAAGGCGGCGGGCGACGGCGAGGTGGTGTTCGATGGGGATGGGACGCACCGGCTGTTTGACGTGATGGCGACGCAGTACCACATCTTTGAAGGGATCACGTTCCGGAATACGGATGTGGCGATTTTCGCCGGCTCGAAAGAAGTGCTGGGCGCGGTGGGTTTGACGGTGAAGAATTGCCGTTTCGAGAATGTCGGGTTTGGGGTTTGGACCGAATATGCGGGCTCCTCGGATTTTTACATCGCGGACAACCTTTTCTTAGGGCGCGAGGACCGGTACCGGCTGATCGGCTGGGGCGGGCGGCAGCGGCATCCGGGTGGGAATGTGTGGCAGGAGCCGCTGTATGGGTCGCACCGGCTGACCAGTTATTACGCGGTGAAGGTCTACGGGCAGGGGCATGTGATCGCGCATAATGCGATCGCTTATTTCCACGATGCGATCGCGATTTCGACCTATGGGACGCCGGAGAAGGATCCGGACCGGCGGGCGTCTTCGATCGACATTTACAACAACGACATGCACCTGTTCAACGACGATTTCGTGGAGACCGATGGCGGGGTGCATAACATCCGGGTGTTTAACAACCGCGGGGTGAATGCGGCGCAGGGCGGGTATAGCTCGCAGCCGGTGTTTGGCGGTCCGGCGTACTTCATTCGCAACATTCTGTATCATGTGCCGTCGGGGGTGGCGTTTAAGTTTTCGGCGAAGCCGGTGGGCCTGTTCGTTTATCACAACACGATCATTGGGGAGCACTTGATGGGAGACCCTTCGTCGAACATGCATTTCCGGAATAATTTGTATATGGGGCGGGGGACGGCGGATCGGGGCGTGTTGCGGATGGGGAATGCGACGGCGGAGAATACGACGGATTATAACGGGTACCGGCTGAATCCGGGGGTGAAGGATCAATTTGTGTACTTTGCGCCGAAGAAGGGCGAGCGGGTGTATGAGCCGGCGAGGGCGGACTGGCGGAGCTTTGCGACGTTGGCGGAGTTTTCGAAGGGGACGGGGCAGGAGTCGCATGGGGTGGAGGTGGACTTCGATATCTTCGAGAAGCTTACGCCGCCGGATCCGGCGCAGCGGTACGCGGTGTATCATGCGATGGATTTGAATTTTAAATTGAAGGCGGCGAGTAAGGCGGTGGATGCGGGGGTGGCGATTCCGACGGTGAACGACGAGTTCAATGGGCGGGGGCCGGATCTGGGGGCGTTGGAGGTGGGGAAGGCGGAGCCGCATTATGGGCCGCGATGGTTGACTTGGCGGCCGTTCTACCGGTAGCCGCGTAGGGACTTGGTGACCACTTGTTCGGAGAACCGCCGCGGCGGCTACGCTGAAGGATGTTCGAGAATCCAGGGGATGGCGGCAAGGAACTCGATTGCGATGTAGGGCACGGTCGCGAATGCCGCCGATGCCGGGCATCTTGACGTGAACCAAAACTCGAAACTGTTGTCGTCTACTGCCTGCTCGTTCTTCTGGCCGGCCTCGGCCAGAACTCCACAGAGGTAGAACCAGCCGCCGTAGCCGTGTTTCCCATCGTCGCGCACGCCGCATTCGTAAACTTCGCCCTCTTTCCTGGAGTCAACGCCAAGGGTGGAGAGTAGGCTATGGAAGGACGGCGGGTACGCGGAATCGCGCTGCGCAGCGAAGTTCCGGCAGGATGCGCATTCGCACGTGTCGGCGTCACCGGCGGAAACAAGGCTGTATGCGTGCCGTGTTCGGAGCGGGTCGTACCAAATTGCCTGATCGCCAACGCGCATTTGTTGCAAGCCGATTTCCCGTTCGCCTTAGGTAGGGGTTTAGTTCATCGTGATGGTGAGGCTTTGGTCGCCGGTGAGGGCGAAGCGGGCGTCCTTGAAGGCGGGAGGGCCCACCTTGCCCTTGGCGTTGTTGGAGGCGCCGGTTTGTTCCTTAGGAATGCCGATGAAGTTGGCGTCCATTTTGTTGTTGTTATTGACGTCGTGATAGACGGCGACGGCGTAGGTACCCGGGGGCAGGTTCTTGAACTCGGCCTTGGCGGCTCCCTTGGCGACGGGAACGCGCAAGGTGGTGGCGGCCTTTTCGGGCTTTGTCGGGAAGGCGTCGGGCTGATTGAAGAGGGCGACGACGGCCATGCCCTGGTCGGTCTTGAAGCCGGTCATCTTGATGGTAAGGGTGTGGGACTGGGCCGCTAGCTGGGCCGCGAGGAAAGACGCGAGCAGGACGAGACGGAACATGGCGATCAGAACCATGGTAGCGGCAAAGTCCGGAGGATGTGGGACATGGGCGTTGCTTGCGGAGTGGGACTCAGGCTCCCCAGGGGTTGTCGTGGATCGAGGGCGGTAAACTAGGGGTGCTATGCCTGTTTACGAATATCGGTGCCCGGAGTGCGGAGCGCGGTTTGAGCAACTGCGGCGGATGGCGGAAGCGGATCGTGGGGTGGTGTGCCCGAAGTGCGAATCGCAGGGGGTCCAGCGGTTGTTTTCGACGTTTGCGACGAGCGGGAATTGCTCGCCGGCGGGTGGTGGCGGGTTTACTTGAGCGCGCTGAGAAGACGAGTCCAGTTGGACTCCCGGAGATCGTCGAGTATGTCGAATCGCGGCTAGCGCGCGGCGCGCAGGCTCTCGATGTACCGTCCATCCAGGAAGTAGAAGAAGCCGTCCTCGGCCCCCACGATCACGTCCAGCCGGCCATCTCCATCCCAATCGGCGAGGTTTGGCGTGGGGTTATGGCCCGGCAACTTTACAGGCACCAGCAATCCCCGCGACTGCATCACTGGCTTCTGCTGGCTCCCGGTGTTCTCCTGCCACACCGGCCCGTCGTCGGAGTCCGTAATCAGATCGAGATCCCCATCCTTATCCAGGTCCGCGAACTCGACCTTGCGCCGCCCGCTGGCGCCCGCCCGCCCATTCGCCAGGTTCAGGAAACGTCCGGCCTGGTTCACGAAGATCCGCTCTGGCGGCACCAGCCGCAACTGCCCATCCACACGTTTGCGGCGGAACAGGCTCAGATACCCCTGATGGTTGAGCATCACCAGGTCCGGCAGCCCATCCCGATCCCAATCCACCACCTTTGGCGTCGTGCGCCACTGCGTTAAGAGCTGTTTGGGTTTCGGACTCCACCAGACCCAATCGGGCTTTGGCGGCGCGCCTTCCCATTCGACCTCGACACTCGCCGCGGCCGCCAGTACCGGCGCTGTCCTTGAGCCCGTGTTTCGATACCAGACCACGTCGCCCCAGATATCGTTCACCAGCAAATCCAGGTCACCATCCAAGTCCCAATCGGCGACGGAAGGGTTGCTGTAGCCCCACTTCTCTTCGGCCGGCCCTTGCACCGATCCATTTGGGCCCGCCATGCGCCGGATCACCTGGCCTCCCGCCTGCAGATAGCCTCGATCGGTGAACCGCGGCTCCTGCCTGGTGCCGGTGTTCTCGAACAACTGCACGTAGCCCGCGGAGTTGCCCGCCAGCAGATCCAACTGGCCATCGCCGTTCCAATCGACAGCCACTGGCCGCGAGAGCGCTCCGCTCTTCAGGTAGGGATCCACCTGCAGCAACTTGCGCTCCGGCCTGAGACGAGGCTCCTGTCCCGCCGGCGCGCTGTTTTCGAACAGCGACAGCGTGCCGTCTTCTTCGGCAATCAGCAGCGATGGTCCAAAGCCTTTGCGCCACGTTACCGTGCGCGGTTGAATCATGCACAGGTCGAGTTTCACCCCTGGCACTGGCATGCCCTTGCCGACGCCATTCCCTTCGCGGGGGTAGATAGCCAGCGAATCGAGAAAGCTGCCGGTCAGCAGGTCCAGCTTGCCTTTGCCGAACCAGTCCACCGGGTTCGGCGAAGGACTGCCATAGGTGTCGATGCCGTCGATGCGCACCGGCGCGGCCCATACTGGCTGGGCGTTCGTCCCCGTATTGCGATGCAGGTAGACATAGCCGTGGAGCGGCCCGCGCGTCCATCGGCCGTGGCTGTCGTAGGCATCGTCCCAGCCGTACTCGCGCCAGTCGCTTGTCCCGACCAGTACGTCGATGCGGCCATCGCCATCCCAATCCACCGGATGCCAAAGGTCGTCCCGGCCAACGTGATAATCCCGCGGCAGGCTCACCTTCACCAACTGCGTTAGCCGGTTCTTGCGGACGTCGCTGTAGTAGCCACCGCTGAAAACCAGGTCCGTCGATCCGTCGCCATTGAAGTCGGCCGCTATCAGGTCCTTCCTGCCGGGTCCCCACCATTCGGCCCGGTCGTACAGCGGCTCCTCCGCGGTGCCGATGTTGTGGAAGTAATAGATGCCGTTGTAAGGGCGGTCCGCGCAGCCCACGATGAGGTCCATCTTGCCGTCGCCATCATAGTCCAGCGGCGCCGGATGACCCCATAGGCCCACCGCCAGCTTTCCTTTGACGCCCACTTGTCCGAAGGTGATGCGATCGCCGGTTCCCACCATGGCGGGCGCCGGTAAACGCTCGGTCTCCCCGCGCGAGCCTTCGTCATAGGTGATGCGATAGGCCGGCGCGCCCGTTGACCGGAAGCTGACTCGCGCCTTCGGCACGCGCCATTCGACCTTCGATGGAATCAGCTTCGAAGCGCCTTCCGCTGTCACGCGCACCGAGTCCGGGTTGAAGCCCGCCGGAGCTTCGAAGTCAACGGCAAGCGGGGTGCCTGCCGGGGCCCGGCTCTCGTGACGCACGGAGAAGTGATTCTCCGCGCCGCAGAGAAGCGCGGCCGTCAACAACACCGGTACTAGCGGCACGATCCGTTATCCGCCTCGACATACCAGCTCTTGTAGTTCTTTGCCTTCTTCTCCATGCAGCCCTTCAAGTTCAGCAACTCCACTTTGCGAAACTCCACCGGATGGCTCTCGCTCTGCAGCGAGATGGAGCCTGCCTTCAGCAGCATGCCGTCTTTCTTCACGGCCGGATCATGGCCGTCGACGGTGCCGCCGCCGATCTGCGGCTTCTCATACTCCAGCACCGGCTGGCCATCCACGGAGTGCGTGATCTTGCCATCGCCCAGCACCTTCACTTCCACGCGAACCCACTGGTCGCCATCGTAGGTCTTTGAGGCCGAGTTGGTGCAGTGCCGCTCCAGCAGCGCCCCGTTCATCACCACATGCGTGCCCGGCGTGCAGAGATTCGCGGTGGTGCGCGGCCCTTTGCCTAAGCCGCCCAACAACTGCACCTCAATCGAGATGGGGAAGTTCTGATCCTTGCCCATCGTCTCCACCGGCTGGCCGTGGATCATGATCCCGCTGTTGCGTGTGGCCCATCCCGGCCCCTTGGGCGCCTGGTCGCCCACAAAACGATACTCCACGGCAATGATGTAGTGCGAGAACTTGTCCTTGTAGAAGATATGCCCGAACTTCTCGGCAAAGTCCGTGTACTGGTCATAGTTCACGGTCAGCTTGCCGTCCTTCACGCGGAAGGTGTTGTTGTAGTTGTCTCCAGCCGCATAGCCGCGGATCTTCGGCGTCCAGCCGTCCAGGTTCTTGCCGTTGAATAGTGGGATCCAGTCCTTGGGCGTCTGCGCGGGCAGCACCAGCGTGGCGCCTAGTGCCAAAAGGGACAAACGTAAGAGCATCTCGGCTCAAGTATACTCGCCGTGATGATTACTCGCCGCCAAGTCCTGGCCACTCTTGCCGCCGCGCTGCCTGTTGCGGCCGCTCCCCCAACACCCAACTTTATCGTGATCACCTGCGATGATCTGGGTTATGCCGACATCCAGCCTTATGGCGATGTGCCCTACACCCCGCACCTCAAGCGCATGGCTGAAGAAGGCCTAACGTTCACCTCCTGGTACGCGGCGCCTGTTTGTTCGCCATCGCGCGCGGCTCTGCTGACCGGCTGTTACCCGCGCCGCGTCGGCCTTTCGTTCGGCTCCTGGCATCCCGTACTGATGCCCGGCGACTGGCACGGCCTCAACCCTTCCGAAGTCACCGTGGCCGAAATTCTCAAAGCTCGCGGGTATCGTACTGGTTGCATTGGGAAGTGGCACCTCGGCGATCAGCCCGAGTTCCTGCCCACCCGCCAGGGCTTCGACACTTACTTCGGCATCCCTTACTCCAACGATATGCGGCCCGCGCCGAAGCCGCCCGGTTTCGCCCAGCGGCCACACCCGCCGCTGCCCATGATCCGCAATGAAACGCTGGTCAACGAAATCAAAGACCAGGACTTCCTCACCGCCGCCTACACCGCCGAAGCCGTCAGCTTCTTGAAAGAGAACCGGCGCAGGCCGTTCTTCTTATACCTGCCGCACTCGATGGTGCACGCGCCGCTGGCGGCAGGCCAGACCTGGCGTGGCAAGACAGGCAAGGATCTCTATCACGACTCCGTCGCCGAGATCGACTGGAGTGTGGGCACCATCCTGCAGACCCTGCGTGACCTCAACCTCGCCAACAACACGCTGGTCTTCTTCATGAGCGACAACGGCGGAACTCCGCGCGCCGATAACAAGCCACTCCGAGGCAACAAGGCCAGCACATGGGAAGGCGGCATTCGCGTTCCGGCGTTGGCGTGGTGGCCAGGCACGGTTCCCGCCGGCAAACGGTCGCAGGCCATCACGAGTAACATGGACATCCTGCCCACGCTGGCCGCACTGGCGGGGGGGCCGCTGCCGAAAGTCCGTATCGACGGCCACAACCTCACCGGCCTCCTGCGCCGGCCCACCGATCGCCACCCCTACGAAGCGTTCTTCTATTGGAGCGCCAACAAGCTGGAAGGAGTCCGCGAGGGCAACTGGAAACTGCGCCAGGGCGAACTCTACAACTTGGCTGAGGATATCGGCGAAACCCGCAACGTGGCCGCGCAGCATCCGAATATCGTGCAACGGCTAACCGCGCGTTTGGATGCCCACCGCGCCGATCTCGGCGATGGCGACCGTCCAGGCCCCGGCGTCCGTGCGTGTGGCAAGGCCAAGGGTCCGCTGCGATTCTGGATCCCACGCCATCCGGAAAGTGGCTTCCCACCCCAGGCTCCCGTTAAGGACGTGCTAGGCGCCCCTGTGGATTAACGGAACCCCCACCGCCCGGCCCGCGTATTTCTACTGCGAGGGCTATTGCGTCGATGGAAAGTCTGTCAACCTTATCGGGCTTGCTGGGCCTGTCGTTCGCCTCAGGTGTGAACCTGTACGCCGCGGTGCTCGTGGTCGGTTTGGGGATTCGCTATCACCTGCTGCAGGGCCTGCCCGCCGAACTGGGTGTGCTGGGCCATCCGCTGGTGCTCGGCATAGCCACCGTCATGTACCTGGCCGAGTTCTTCGCCGATAAGATCCCGGTGGTAAGCGCGCTGTGGGACGGCATCCATACATTCGTGCGGCCGCTGGGCGCGGTGGCGATGGCCCTCACGGCGACATCTAACCTCGGCCCGTTGGAGCAGACGCTGGTCGGGTTGGTCGGCGGTACGGTGGCCCTGTCGTCGCATGCCACCAAGATGGGCGTCCGCCTGCTGGCCCATGGCACCGGAGAGCCGGTTACACAGGCAGGGATGTCGGTGGCCGAGGACGTGTTCGCGGTGTCGTTAGTGGTGCTGGCCGCGCAGTATCCTTATCTCGCGTTGGCCGTGGTGGCGCTGCTGCTCATCATCATTGCGTGCCTGCTGCCGCTGATCTGGAAGGCGTTGCGGGCGGTTTTCACTCGTTTATCAAGGTTCTTCTCGCCCGCTCTGCCGCAATAAGCTACGGTTCCTCGAATCGGCGCAACAGCGGAATGAAATCACATTTCAAACGGTTGTACTCGGGAGAGCGTGAGGGGAGTGGCGGGAGTTTCGATATCCCCAGTTCCAGCAGCCGTGCCCGCAGCGAATCTCCCAGCGCTCCACCCATCCGAGCTTTCGGGTTAAAGCCGTCGATCTCATTCATCGCGCCTGCGAAAAGATACGGATTCGAGGCAGCAAGAAGTTTCGATCTCGCGAGTTGCGCGAAGGAGGCATTCTCGGACCGGCGCGTTGCCCGTGCGTAGAGGCGCCCCAAACCCTCGAAGTGGAGTGGTGTGTCCGTTCCCATGCGGATGGCGCGTTCCATCAGTTCCTCTGCTAACGCCGGCTCACGGTACTGGAAGAAGACGGCGGCGTGGTGCAGCACTCTGGCGTCTTGCTGCTGGGTGCCAATGTGTCTGCGCCAAGACGCCTCTGTGTCCTCATGCCGGTTGCGTTCGGAGAAGAAGACCAGAAATCCATCCCATTCCGGATGATGCTGGACCATCCAAAGCACATGGTCCGTGAGGTCCCCAACGTACTCCCGGCCAAAAGCGATCAGGCGGGCTCGCGCACAAACGTTCTCCGGATTCGTAACCAATGCTTGCTGCAACGCTCCGATCTGCGCGTCCGCGAGAGCCGGACCCTGACTGAACCACTGCGGAGCCGGCCCTTGATAGTTCGCCTGAACGTGCCGGCCAACCCGTATGCGTTGCGGGGTGGCCAGCTTCTCCTCTTTCTTAATGGGTGGCGGAGGCGGTGGTGGTGGCTCCACAGGCGCAACCTTGGGTTGCTGGGCTGCCGCCAAGACCGTCAAACAGAGAACGCTCGATAGTAGGGGGAGCAATCCACATCGTACCTCACGGACAGGAACCCATCTGGCCCAATCGGCTTTACACTGAAGCATGGGTTTCCGGTTCGCGCTTACTGGGTTTCTAGCTGTTTTCCCCTTAATGGCACAGCCGCAGATTCGCTTCACGCCGGTGACAAGTGGCCTGACCAATCCTTCCGACATCCAGAATGCCGGTGACGGTTCGGGCCGCCTGTTCCTCGCGCAACAGAACGGCCTCATTCGCATCCTTCGTAACGGCGCGCTGCTCGGTACGCCGTTTCTCAACATCGGCTCCAAGACGGAGGGCAGCGGAGAGCGTGGGTTGTTGGGCTTGGCCTTTTCGCCCAACTACAGCGCAAACCGCCGCTTTTACGTCTATTACACGGCTCTTAACGGCGACATCGTGATCTCGATGTTCCGCGCCAACGCCAACAATCCGGACATCGCCGATACCGCGGAGCAGATCCTGCTCACCATCCCGCACCCCCGCTCCAATCACAATGGCGGATCCCTGCGCTTCGGCCCCGACGGCTACCTGTACGCGGCCACCGGCGATGGAGGCGGCGGTGGCGACCCCGACCAGGCCGGCCAGAATCTGCAAACGCTGCTCGGCAAGATTCTGCGCCTCGATGTGGAATCGCAGCCCGGCACCGTGCTGATCCCGCCCACCAATCCGTTCGCCGGCAGCGCCACGGCGAAGCGGGAGATCTGGGCGTACGGCCTGCGCAATCCCTGGCGGACGTCCTTCGACCGGCAGACCGGCGACTTCTGGATCGGCGATGTGGGCCAGAACGCGCGCGAAGAGGTCAACTTCCAATCGGCCAACAGCGCGGGCGGCGAGAACTACGGCTGGAACCGCGTGGAAGGCACGCTCTGCTTCGCCACCACTCCCTGCAACACCCAGGGAATCACGATGCCTGTGGCGGAATATGCGAATCCAACGCTGGGCTGCTCGGTTACGGGAGGCTACGTCTATCGCGGTTCGCAGTTTCCGGCGCTGGCGGGCCTCTACCTCTATGGCGATTTCTGCAGTGGGCGCGTTTGGAGCATCAGCCGGCAGGGCGGCAGTTTCGTCAACCAATTCCTGCTGTCATCTGGCCTCAATATCACCACCTTTGGGGAAGACGAAAGCGGCGAGATTTACGCGGCCGCTGGCGGCAGCCTCTACCGTTTGGAAGCCGAGGGCGGCGCGCCGAACGTGCCGGTGGATATCACCTCGAACCCCTCCGGGCAGCGCTTCCAAGTCGATCAGGAGCCAGCAATCCTCACTGCGCCGCAAACGTTGTCCTATGCCTCCGGTTCCGCGCGTTCCATTCGATGGCTGGATACCGATACGCCCGGTGGGCGCCAAGTCTTCTCTTCCTGGGCCGACGGCCCGACGGCAAACCCGCGGCGGATCGTGGCGGCGCCCGGGGCCTCCTACCAGGGCGTGTTCCTCCTGGCGTTCCAGGTCTCCACGCAGGGGAATGGGAGCGGCAGCATTACGCTCGATCCGGTGCGAGGCGACTCGTATTACCTGAACGGCACAACCGTGCGCGCCACCGCCACTCCCGGCACCGGCTTCCGCTTCGGCGGTTTCACGGGTTGCCTCACGACGACGGCCTCCAGCGCCACATTCGCCGTTTCCCAAACCTGCACCGTGACGGCTCTGTTCCTGCCCGAAGAGGTGCCGCTACCGTCTGGGTTGCGGTTCGTGCCGGTTTCGCCGTGCCGCGTCATGGATACGCGCGATGCCGCGCGCTCCGGCGCCTATGGCCCTCCCACGCTCGGCGCGGGCGCCACCCGCGTCGTGCGATTGGCGCAGACCTGCGCGCTGCCCACGGCCACGGCCTATTCGTTGAATGTCACTGCCGTGCCTCGGGGGCCGCTCGGCTTCCTGACGATCCACCCCAGCGACCGCGAACGCCCCCTGGCCTCCACGTTGAACTCGCCCTCGGGCCAGATTGTCGCTAACGCCGCTCTCGTGCGTGCCGCTCCTAACGGGGAAGTCACCATCTTCGTCACAGACACCGCCGATGTCATCCTCGACGTAAACGGCTACTTCGTACCCTAAACGTTGGATCCCCGGAAGCCTTCCCGCTACGATAATGGGAGGCTTGCAGATCAGTAGTTGGATCTTCGCATTCTGGTTCGCCACCGCCGTATGTTCCCTGGCGGAGGCTGGCGAGATCCGTCTGTCCGGTCGTGTGACGGATCCCAACGGCCTTCCCGTTTCCGGTGCGAAGGTCGTGCTGACGGGGGCGAATCAGCAGCGTTTTGAGGCCGAATCGGACCGCACCGGCGCCTACGCCCTCACTCTCCCCGATGCCGGATCCTATGCGGTTACCGCCGACCGCCAAGGCTATTACATCTACAAGCTGGATGCCCTGGCGATCGCGGCCTCGCCCTTTGAATTGGGCATCACGCTGGCCGGAGCCCACGAACTGGCCACCAGCCTGGAGGTGGCGGCCGAACGCGGCAGTTTCGACATGCAGCGCAGCGTGCCGGAGACCACCCTCAGCAGCCGCACCCTCTTCGACGTTCCCTTTCCCAATCAGAACAGCCTGCGCAGCGGTCTCCGCATGTTGCCCGGCGTGGTGCAGGACGGGCGCGGCGGCATCCACCTGCACGGAGCGGCCGAAGAGCAGACGCACCATAGCCTGGAGGGCTTCCAACTGAACGATCCGCTGAGCGGGCGATTGGAGGCCCGCATCAGCTTGGAAGCGGTGGA
This sequence comes from uncultured Candidatus Solibacter sp., assembly GCA_964385495.1. Classification (GTDB taxonomy): domain Bacteria; phylum Acidobacteriota; class Terriglobia; order Bryobacterales; family Bryobacteraceae; genus CADEFT01. Next base: position 43,213 of record CAYLPH010000044.1, on the reverse strand, counting down.
GTCCGTGGATGCTTCCCCCGGGCAGCCGGGAGCGGAGTACGGCCGCGGTTCGGGTGGTTCACTGGCGCTGCATGCCCGCAAGGGTGGCGATGCGATGCGTTACTCGGCCACTAACTTCGTTCCCGGCTTCGGTACCCAGCGCGGGGCACACGTGGATAGCTGGACGCCGCGCGGGCACGTCTCGGGACCGTGGAAGCGCGGGCGGGCGTGGTTCTTCAACAGCCTGGAACTGCAGTATGTGAACAACATCGTCTTCGACCTCCCGCGCGGCCAGGACCGCTCCCACACGTATCGCGCCAACAATCTCTTCCACAACCAGATCAACCTCACGCCCTCCAACGTCTTCACCGCGGGCTTTCTGCTGAACTACTGGCTGGCCCCTCGGAACGGGCTCACGGCATTAAATCCGCTGGAGACTACCATTGACCGGCGCTACCGCCAGTGGCTGGCCTACTTCAAGAACCAGAAATCGTTCGCCCGCGGGGCGCTGATCGAGGCCGGCTACTCGTTCCACCGCAGCTTCAACCGCGAGAATCCCCAGGGCGATGCGCCTTATGTCGTCAGCGATCTCGGCCGCAGCGGGAACTACTATGCGTTCTCCAACCGCCAGGCCTCACGCGACCAGATTCTGCTCAACAGCTACCTGCCTGCGATCCAAAGTCACGGCATGCACCAGTTGAAGGCCGGCGCCGATCTGCTGCGCGTCGGCTATAACCAGGACGTTCGCCGCACCAGCATCGCCTTCTCTCGCACCAACGGCCTTCCCCTGCGCAGCGTCGCCTACTTCGGCTCCGGGGCCTTGCGGCAAGGCAACTACGAGGCCTCCGCCTATGTGCAGGATGCCTGGCGGCCGCGCGAGAACCTGCTCATCGACCTCGGCCTGCGGCTGCAGTGGAATCAGATCATCAACGCCTGGAACGCGTCCCCGCGGGTGGGATTCGCCTGGATGCCGCATGGCTCTTCGTCCCTGCGCCTCTCCGGCGGGTTCGCCCGTGTCTTCGATTACGTCAATCTGCGAACCTTCGTCCGCCCGCAGGATCAGTTCGCGGCGTCCACCTACTTCGCCGGTGAAAATGCGGGCGTGCCGGTATTCTCCATCTTCCGCCCTCTCGTGGGGCAAGTGCGCAGCCCTCATGCGCTGACCTGGAACCTCGGGGTAGAACACCGCCTGCCACGGCGCATCACGGCGCGGCTCCAATGGCTCCAGCGAAGCGGCTATTCCGGCTTCACCTATCGCAACAGCCTGCCTGAGCCGCAGCGCGTGACGGACCTGATCGATGTGCCCGGCGACCCCGCGCCCCTGTTCGACAGCATCTTCCTGCTCACCAATGACCGCCGCGATACCTACGGATCGGTGGAACTGACGGTGCAGCAGCCGCTGTTTGCCGACTATGAATGGATGGCCAGCTATACCCGCAGCCGTGCCCGTTCCAACGGTGTCATCGACACCAATATCGACGAGCCGCTCATCATCACCAACAACCGCGGTCCGCTGCCCTGGGATGCGCCGAACCGCTTCGTCAGTTGGGGGTTCCTGCCTACGTTCTGGAAGAATTGGGCGGTTGCCTACCTGGCGGAATGGCGCTCCGGATTTCCCTTCTTCGTGCAGGATGAGCGCGGCCAGGTGATTGGGTCGCCGGGCAGCCGGCGGTTTCCCGGGTTCTTCGAATGCAACCTCTTTGTGGAGCGCAAGGTTACGCTACGCGGCTATCGCGTGGGCCTGCGTGGCGGCTTCGTCAACATCACCGGACACGCGAATCCGAACGTCGTCAACAACGTGGTGGGAAGCCCGTCATACCTCCAGATGTTCGGTGGCCAGCGGCGTGCGTTTAACTTCCGGTTGCGATTTTTGGGGAAGGTATGACCTCGACCTGGCGATTCAACTCTTCGGATAGCGCCGAAGTTGCTGCAGGAGGCTTCGCCTTACGACACGCTCCGCCGCGTTCAGACGCAAGACCCGGGCCGTGACTTCGCCTATTGTCCCAAGGGGTTCGATCACAGAGCCGTTCAGCTTAAAGTGGTCACGCCATTCGCTTTGCCTCGGGTTGAACAGCGGAACCAATTCGCCCGATGAACTGACGGAGGCGATGTTCGACCCCTTGTAGCGGTTGCACACCATACAGGCATAAGCAAGATTAGCGGCGGTTGTTTCGCCACCATGTTGCCTGCTGATGATGTGATCAACTTCGTGCGGGAAGGCTGCATCATGCTCGTGCAGCAGGCAGTACTCGCAGCGGAACTGAGCCCGCTGGACGACCTCATCCCGTAATTCCCCTGGCAGTTTCAAGAGCGACTGGCGAGGATCAGCCTCGCCTTAGCTTTTGCCAACCCCAGGATGTGCTCAAGCTGAACGAAGCCGTCTAACTCAGCCGATTCCTCGGCGGATAAATTCGACTCGCGCTGGCGCGCCAGCAAATCCGCAACTCGCTCCTGGGCCTCTTGGGATGGGCGAAAGCCGGCCACCTCCTCCGCGGTTGCTCCGCGAGCCACGAAATCTACGAGCTCCATATAAACAGGCTCAGGCGCGCTCATGGCTGACTCTTTCATGGTATCGCGGCTCCGGTGCTGGTCGTGGCTTTCTCGCTGTTAGCGCGGGAAGGCGCTCTTGTCGATGCCGGGAATAATCCGCAGCGCGTTCTTGTAGTAAACCTTGCGCAGCACTTCGTCCGGCAGCTCCAGCCCGTACATCTTCCAAATGCCGTGATACTTGCGGTCATGATCGAAGTATTCGTCGGCCGTTTCCAGGGTGCGGAAATAAGTGCCGTACTCTTCCTTGCGGTAGGTGTCCTTGCCGAATAGAATCCGGTCCTGGTACTTGATGAAGAACGCCCGCGCGGTTCGCGGCTGTCTCCCGAGTTCCTCCACAATCGCCCCGAACTCAATCATCATGTTCGGCATCTTGTCCAAAAGTTGGCCCAACTTGCCCAAATCGTGCCCGAACCAGCCGAAGTGAGCCGCGATGAAGGTGGTCTTCGGATGTTTAGCGAACAGCCGGTGCTGTTCCGCCATCAGTTCTTCCCAGAGCGGATACTTGTCCGGCGTGCGGCCGCGGCCGGGGTGCAGTTTCAACTCCAGCCAGCGTTCGTTGTTGCCGTCCATGGGCAGGAAGAGGCCCAGCGGCTCGGCGGTATGGATCAGCACGGGAATCTTATGTTTCCCGCAGACTTCGAAGACCTTGTCGAAGCGCGGATCGTCGACCGGCACGCGCCCCTTGGCATCCTTCAAATCCATGCCGAAGTTCTTGAAGATCTTCAGCCCCTGGGCGCCGTTCTTGATGTCTTCCTCCAATTGCCGTCCGGCCTTCTCCGCGTAACCCGGATCGTCGAGGTTCTCGAAGTTGATGTTGGCGAAGATGACGAAGCGCTTCGGGTACTTGCCCTTCTGAGCCTGCACGTTCTCGGCGAGGTTCTTGCCGTAGCGCCCCGTCAGGTTCACCATCACGGCGAGGTTGATGTCGTCCATCTCCTTCACCAGCTTGTCGAGGGCCGCGCCGGTGGCGCGGTTCTGATGATTATGGACGTCAATCACCGGGTACTTCGCGCGGGGCACCTTATGTTCCGGGACCACCAGCAGCGACTTCGGATTGTAGTCGTCGATGGTCATCTGCAGGTCGAGCGGCTTTTCGCGGCCCCGATTCGGACCTGGACCTTGCTGGGCGGACAAAGCGAGGGCAAGCCCCAACGCGACAATGTGCATAAAGTCGAGTGTACAGTTTCAGGCGGGCTTTGTGCTCCGGAGACGAAGTTACGGCATCACGACGTCCCAAACCTTCGCCCGGCGCGATTCGCCCTTGGGTCCTTTAACCTCGAGGTTCACGATGTACTCGCCGCCCTTCTTGTATTGGTGCTGGGGGTGCTGTTGCGTTGATTGTTCGCCATCGCCGAAGTCCCACTTCCACGAGGTCACCTCGCCCACCGTCTCGTCCTGAAAGGCGACCGTGCGTTCCTTTAAACTCACCACGCGGAAGCTCCAATCGGCCTCTAAAGCCGGCCGGTGAGCCGGTTCCAGAGGCATCAGCCGGAAGGCCACCAGGTCCGAGGCGTTGCCGTACATGGTTGTCTTATGGGAGAGGTTCCAGAAGCCCCGGTACTTTTCGGCCTTCACGTCGTCGTAATCCAGAATCGACCAGGACATGCCGATGCGCTTGTTCTCCTCCAGCTTCGATTCCACCGCGCCGGCGGGGCCGTCGTAGGGCGCGTAGTCGAACGGCGTAATCCAGAACTCGAGTACCAGCTTTCCTGCCTGGCCGGGCTTGAAGTTGAAGTCATAGGCGGCGTTCGCGTAGGGCAGGTTCTTGATCCAGGGCTGGCAGCCCCAAACCATGGTCCAATCCTTCCCCAGGGCGGGCGTGAAGATGTGATAGTTCTGCGCATGCACGCCGTGGTAGCGGAAATGGGCTTCGTTGACGCTCATCTGCTTATCCGGGTGCATCTGCTTGATGAACGGCCCGCCGGACAGGTCGCCGTCCACCACTACCTCGAAGATGTCGTTGTGCAGGTCGATCCGGCTGAAGTCCCAGTAATTGTCCGAAGCCTCGTAGAGGAAGTAGAGCCGGTTCATGCCCTTAACCCAGCCGACTTTGACGCGGACGTCGAGGTCCTTCGGATCGGGCGGGGAGGGCAGGTTATTCACCGTGTCCTTCAGTTCGCTCGATCCGATGACGTAGGACTCAGGCACCATGGCCCAGTCGCCGCCCTTGCCATCAATTTGGGGAATCCGATTGGCGGGGAACTGGAAGATCTTGAACTCCACACCGGGCCGTTCCAGGGCGGAACAGAATAGCGGAGTCAGAAGGAGCAGGAGCAGCGGGCGCATGCCACCGAGTGTATCGCGCCCGCTTACAAAGTTACTTGCGCGTAGACTGGCGGGCGGCCACCACACGCTGGGAGATGGCATCGAAGAACTTGTCGCGCTGGCCGCGATCCTGGAACTGGAAGTCGTAGCGGTCGCCGCGATACGGCCGGACGCGCAGTTCCTTCCGGCCTCGCTTGGAGACCTCGCGAACGTCGGCGTACTTCCAGGTGCGCGAGCGTTTGCCGTCGGAGAGGGATTCGAAGGCCACGTCGGCTTCGTTGACCAATAATTTGCCCTTCTGGTCCCCGTTACGGACGTCGATCGTCAAGGACCCGCCGGGATTAGTCTGTGCGTGGGCTGTCCGGCTCGCCAACTCGGGAGTCAGTGCCAGGGCCAGAGTGAGAATCGCCTTTATGGTAAGCCGCATCACGTGCACGTTCGCACAATGCGGGCTTACTGTCAATGGCGGTGGGGAGGCTAAGTCTCGCCGTCCTGCTCCAACTTCCGCGCTAACGCCTGGCTCCGCTCCTTGGCGTGGCGGGTAGCGGTTTCAATCGCGGAGATCAGCATGGAGCGCAGGCCGTGCCGTTCCAGTTCGTGAATGGCGACGATGGTGGTGCCGCCGGGGGTGGTCACTTCATCGCGCAGGATGGCGGGGTGCAGCATCGATTGCTGGACGTGTTTGGCGGCGCCCAGCACGGTCTGTTCGGCGAGCTTCGTGGATACCTCGCGGGAAAGGCCCATCTTCAAACCGCCGGCGATGAAGGCTTCGATGACCATGTAGACATAGGCGGGTCCACTGCCGGACAACCCGGTGACGGCGTCCATCATGTCTTCTTCCACCGCACACACCACACCCACGGCGCGGAACATCTCTTCCACCACCTTGCGTTGTTCGGGTTTGGCCTGACGGTTCGCGCAGACACCCACGGCACCCTCGCCGACCACCACCGGGATGTTCGGCATCGCGCGAAAGACCGGCATCGCCTGGCGCAGCCGCTTCTCGATCACTACCATCGGCAGCGCCGCAGCGAGGGAAATCAGCACCTGGTCCGGGGTGAGGACGTCGCGAATCTCTTCCACGACCAATGGCACGACGTGGGGTTTGGTGGCCAGCACAATCAGATCGGCGCCTTGCACGGCGGCGCGGTTGCCGCCTGCCGTTACCGGGCAGCCGTACTTGTCGCGCATGGCGCGGGCGTGTTCTTCGCTTTTCGTCGTCGCCACCACCTGGTCCGGCTTTACGAAGCCCGACTTGAGGATGCCGCCCAGGAGCGCGCCGCCCATATTCCCGGCGCCGAGAATCGCAACGCGGTTGATGCCATCGTCTCGCATGATTGTTACCCCACCACGTTTTCGGGCTTGCCGGATAGGAATGCGGCCACGTTGGAAACGGCCACGTCCATCAGGCGCGAGCGGGCCTCGCGCGTGGCCCAGGCGATGTGCGGCGTTACCAGGCAGTTCCTGGCGGAAAACAGCGGATTCCCGGCGGCGGGGGGCTCGACGGAAAGCACGTCCAGGCCTGCCCCGGCGATCACGCCTGCGTTGAGCGCATCGGCAAGATCCTGGTCGGCAATCAGCGGCCCGCGGGAGGTGTTCAGCAGCATCGCCGTTTTCTTCATGCCACGCAGGCGGGCGGTGTTGATCATCCCCTTGTTCTCAGGCGTCAGCGGACAGTGCAGGCTGACCACGTCGGACACCGCGAGGAGTTCGTCGAGTTCAGCCCAGCGGAAGCCTTCGTAGTCCGGCGAGTTGCCTTGATAGGTGTCATGTGCGAGCACACGCATGCCCATGGCATCGGCGATCTTCGCCGTCTGGCGGCCGATGCGGCCAAAACCAACGATACCCATGGTCTTGCCCGCCAGTTCCACCAGCGGTGTCTTCCAGAAACTCCAATCGGGATTCGAACTCCATTCCCCCTGGCGTACGGATTCGGCATGCAAGCCAACGTGATGGCAGAGTTCCAGCAGCAGCGCAAAAGCGTGCTGTGCCACCGACGCCGTTCCATAGGTAGGGATGTTCGTCACCACGATGCCGCGCTCTTTGGCCGCTACGACGTCCACGACGTTGTAGCCCGTGGCAAGCACGCCGATGTAGCGCAACTTGGGCAACTGCGCCTGGGTAGCCCTATCCAGCGGCGTCTTGTTCGTCATCACCATATCGGCGTTGGCGGCGCGGGAGACAACGTCAGCAGCAGCCGTGCGGTCGTGCAACTCCACCTCGGCAAGGGCGCGAAGAGCGTCCCAGTTCAGGTCGCCGGGGTTCAAGCAGTATCCATCCAGAACAACGATTTTCATGTGATTGGGAAGAGGGGAAAGGCGGATCATACCACACGCCGCAAGCCGCTCTCCGGCGGCATGCGGAGGCATCTCGCTACAATCAGAAGCTCATGCTTTGCGCTGGAATTGTAGGGTTGCCGAACGTAGGCAAGAGCACCCTGTTTAACGCACTCACACAGAGCCGCCGGGCCATGGCGGCGAATTATCGTTTTTGCACCATCGAGCCGAACCAGGGGCTGGTTACCGTCCCCGACGAGCGGCTGGAAGTGCTCTCGAAGATGAGCGGATCGCAGAAAGTGGTTCCCTCGGTTTTTGAGTTCGTGGATATCGCGGGCCTGGTGGCCGGCGCGAGTAAAGGCGAGGGGCTGGGCAACCAGTTCCTGGGACATATCCGCGAGGTGGACGCCATCGTGCAGGTAGTGCGCTGCTTTGACAGTGCCGACATCGAGCACGTGATGGACCGCGTGGACCCTGTCAACGACATCGAGATCATCGATACCGAACTGATCCTGGCCGACCTGGACAGCGTCCAGAAGCGGCGGCAACGGCAGCAGAAGGCCGCCAAATCAGGCGATAAGAAGATCATCGCCGAGTTGGAGGTGCTGGACCGGTTGGAAGCACACCTGAGCGACGGCAAGCACGCCTTCCGGCTGGAATCGACACCGGAAGAGAAGGCGCTGATGAAGCCACTGTTCCTTCTCACCAATAAGCCGACGCTGTTCGCCTGCAATGTTGCCGAAGGCGACCTCGCCAATCCCGATGCCAACCCGTACGTGCAACAAGTAAAGGAGTTCGCCACTCGCCATAAGGAGTGTGAAGTGGTGGTGGTATCGGCGGAAATTGAGTCGGAACTGATCACGCTATCGCCGGAAGAGCGCGCGGAGTACCTGGAGGGGCTCGGCGTTACCGAGGGCGGGGCAGGGAACCTGATCAAGGCCGCCTATCATCTGCTGGGTCTGCGCACGTACCTGACCACCGGCGAAAAGGAAACGCGCGCCTGGACGATTCACGCCGGCGATAAAGCGCCCGTGGCGGCGGGGGTGATCCACTCCGACTTTGAGAAAGCGTTCATCTCCGCCGAAGTAATCGCCTATAACGACCTGGTGGAATGCGGCAGTTTCGCTACCGCGCGGGCCACCGGGAAGCTTCGGACGGAAGGCAAGGAGTACGTTGTCGAGGACGGCGACGTGATGGAGTTCAAGACGTTCGTCTAATCTCGGACTCCAGGAAATCCACCACGCGGGAAAAGGGATCAAAGCCGAACGCCTGTCCGATGGGCGCGCGGAGGTTGGAGTTCGCGTTGATGTCGTAGAAGATCAGGGGTCCGCCGGGGGCTTCCAGATACTCGATGCCGCCGACATCCAGGCCTCCGGCGCGGACGATGCGCCGGCCCGCTTCCACGGCTTCTGCAGGAACTTCGGGATAGGGGTAGAACTCAACAGGTTTGACGGGCGCCGCGGCGGGAATCTCGCAATGGCCGGCGGTGCCGTCGGCGGGATTGCAGACTTCCGATGGGCATAGGTTGAAGGCGCCATGGCTGACCACGCGCATGGCGTAAAGCAACTCGCCACCCAGGAATTCCATGCGGACAATTCCCTTGGCCGCATCGGTGGGGAAGTACTCTTGCAGCAAAAGCAGATTGTCGGGCGCCCACAGGCCCGGCTGGCCTTCCAGGAGGCGCGGGAGCTCCTCGGGCGCTTGCAGCAGGAACATGCGTGCGCCGCTGCCACCCTGTTCCGGCTTCACCAGCGCCGGCCATCCGCCCTGCCATTGCGTCAGCGCCGCATCGGCATCGTTGAATGCGAGCGAACGCGGGTGGGCAATGCCGAGTTGTTTGAGCAGGGCCGCCTGCGCCGACTTGCTCAACTCGAGGAGGAACGCGCGGGAGCCATTCAGGACGCGCGCGCCACCGGTCTCCAGCGATCGCATCAGGGAGAGGGCCAGGGGTACGGCGCGGGTATTGCCGCGCACGTAGGCGCTGGGGCTGGCCTGGTTGAAGTAAAGCGGGGCCTGGGGAACAGCATCGGGATCAAACGCCGCACGCTTCAGGTCAAAGCTGGCATAGCGGACGCCACGCGCGTCCAGGGCCCGAAAGAGCGGCTTCTGCCATTCCGGATGTTCAAACAGGATGACGACATCAGGCTGCATGGGTTCCACCTTTACCGGAGCGGCAGTCTGACTGCCTTGCCGTCTTTCAAGGAAAGCTTCGCCGCATCAATGATTTCGACAACGTCGACATTAATGTCGACCGCCGTCATGCCTTCGGGCGCGCGCTTGCTCCGGATGCATTCCAGCATGTAGGCGATGGGTTCGGCGCGCTCCGGCGGCAGGGTCTCCAGCGGCACTTCCGTTGCGGGCACATTGCGCCCTTTCTTCACCGACACCTGCCCGTTCTTCATATAGACGCTGCCCGTCAAGCCGAACACCTCCAGATCCTGGAAGCTTTGCGGCAGATCCCAACTGCCCTCGAACAGGCCGACGCCGTTCTTATAGGACAGGATCATGGTGGAGTTGTCCTCCACTTTGGGGAACTCGCTTGGCCGAAGCTGGTTGACGTGGGCATAGACTTTCTCCGGCTTGCCCAGGTACATCAGGCTCCAGAGGGCGTTGTAGCAGCCGAAGTCCATCAGCGCGCCTGCGCCGTTCTTTACGGGATCGGTCAGCCATTCGAAGAAGGTTTTGTTGAGGCCGGAGGAATTGCCCGGACCGCCGTGGCCCACGATGCCGCGCAACCGCCACACCTGGCCGATCTCCCCGGAATCGGTAACGCGCTTGGCGGCGAAGTTCGCCGGCCACCAAGCCATCTGGTAGTTGGTCAGCACGTAGATTCCATGCTTCTGGGCCAGGTCGCGAATCATCTGGGCTTCCTTGTGGGTGGAGGCCAGCGGCTTCTCGAAGATCACATGCACCTTGCGAGGCGCGCACGCTTTCAGGATCTCCAGATGGCGGTCGTTTTCGACGAAGGCCCAAACCATGGCGGGCTTCTTCTCGTCCAGCATCTTGTTGTAGTCGGTATAGAAAAGCTCGCTGGGGACGCCGCGCTTCTTGGCCTCGGCAATAACGTCCGGAATCGTCTCCGCCACGCCGACCAGCCGCGCGGGTTTGCCAGCGATCATTTTGCCGATGTGCCCCCAGACGTGGGAGTGGCGCAGGCCGATCACGGTGATGGTGTTGGTGTCCTGGCCGGGCAGCAGGGCAGCGAACATACAAAGAACAAGGAGTGCACGAAGCATAAGGCACCAGTTTAGCGCCGCCGCTGTGCACCTATGTTCTGTTTTTAGATCCCCCTCCTCCGGCGGTTCGTCAGAGAGTGGTAGAGTAGGAAACCAATAAGGGCGGCCTGGGATACAGAGGTCTCGCCCGACTCGTGCTGAGCGTCTGAAGAGGTCGGCTAATGCGAAAAGTGCTCGTTCTTTTCCTTACGTTCGTGGTTGGGTGGTGCTTCGGCCAAACCTTGCCGGAGCAGGTGAGAAAACTGGAAGCCGAGGGACAGGTTTCCGATGCGCGCGCGCTGGTAACACGCGCCGTGCAAGACAAGCCGGATGATCCCGCGGCGGTTGCCGCGCTGGCCGAGTTCCTGGACCGGCATGGGGATGTTGCGTGCCGCAACTACTATGAGAAGCTGCTGACGTTGGGTGACAGCGCGCGTAAGAGCGCGGCGGCGCGGCGATTGGTCTTGCTGGACCTGATGGCCGGCGAGGAAGCGGCCGCGCAGAAGCATCTCGCGGCTTACCGGGCCGCGGGTGGGCCGGGCGACTGGAAGATCCCCGAAAAGACCTCCGGGCCCGTCGGCCCACAAACGTCCATAGTTGAAATTCCCGGACCGATGCGGTCCTTCTCCCGCATGGCGGCGCTGTCCCCCGACCTTTCCCCCGATGAGGCCCTGGGCGCGCTGGCACGTAATGTGGTGACCAACGGCTATCAGGCGGCCAGTTCCAGTGAAGCGCTGGACCAGACGGAGTACCTGAAGCTGGTGGTGAAGTATCTGAGCCAGGCCCGTGAGTTGACCAAGATGGCTGGGGAGGCTCGCGCGATCAAGGTGCCGACCTGCGAATCGCCGGAAACCGGTGAGTTGCTAAAGGTGCTGGGCTACCGTATGCGCGGCGGTTGCGGCGCCGAAGTGGTGTTGGAGACGGTGAACGCCTCGCGCGCGTTTCTGACCATTGACTCCGGCTTCCCGCTGGGTGAGCTGGAACAGGCGCTGCGTACCAACCGGCCCTTCTCCTACGACTATGCGCCCACCAAGGTCACCGTGCTCTACACGCCGGATTACTGGGTGACTGGCAAGGACAAGGAAAAGGGCGACTTCCTGGATGCCTTTCTGTCGGACCCGTCATTGTGCCGCCTGTACCTGGCGCTTTCGAAGCTGGACCCGCACACGGCCGAAGAGATGCGGAAGGCCATCCCCGTACAGCGCATCAAGGCCTTTGCCCACGTTTTGGATTTCTTCGGGGCGATGCTGACCGTCAAGGATGGTAAGGTGGCGGTGCCTGGAGGCCAACGCGCGGCGGCGGTCTGGGCGGAACTGGCGGGCGCGCCGCCCGATCAGGGTGTGGCGTTCCTGGAGAAGCTGATTTCCCGTGACGACGGCTGGGTGGCCAGCTATTACGATTCGCTCATTCGCATCCAGGGGCCGGCGCTCGACTATCTCACCGAGCCCACGCGGATGAAGAAGCACTACACCGCGCTGCGCGGGCGCATCACCAGCCCCGGACCGGCGCGCCCGGTGTTCCGGTCCAATACCGAGTTGATGCTGTTAACCACGCGCCTGCGGATGGAGCCCAACGGCAAGCCGCATATCCCGGGCGGGTTGGACGTCTGGAAGAAGCTGTTCGTGGAGCATCCGCACGGCAAGTACGACGGCAAACTGACCAAGGCGGCCGCCGGCTGGAAGGACGGCGATGAACTGGTGGAAGCCCTGTTCGCGCTGTGCCGCAAGGCCGTGGAGAATGAGCCGCTAAAGATGTTCATGGCCTTCACGGACCTGGACCGCCGCAGGGCCACACCGCTCGCTCCTGCCACCGTGGACCGCCTGATCAAGGAATACCGCGTGTATGGCGCGCAGTATCCCATCTTCGCCGAAGCAAGCGCGGTTTCCGACAAGACGATTCTGCAATACCTGGATGCCGCGCAAAGCATCACGCAGATCCGCGACCAGGCGCTGCGCGCCGATACGGCCGGCACCTTCCAGGGGCTGGTGGCGATGTGGCAGGTGTTCGTCCGTCAAAACAGCATCCCGGCCGCCGAGGCCGAGAACGCGCTCGGCGAGTTGATCGGCCCGTTCGTTAAGCTGCGTAGCAACCGCGAGCTTTTCGATGCCGGGCGTGGCGGCGTGGCCACTCTGCTGAAGTTTACTAAGTCCCCGGCCAATGCCAATCCGCATGACCGCATGCTGGACTTGCTGGCGGGCAATTCGGGTTCGCCAGATCTGGAAGCGCACCAGCAACTGGTGCGGGAAATGATCCGTATCTACGAAATCCAGCGGCTGCCGAGCCTCAAGCTGCTCTTCGACTTCGCCGACCATCTGGACGCGCTGGCGAAGGGCGAGAAGATGAATGCGGCTCTGGTGAACCGGCTCGCTTCCCGCCTGAACGATATCCAGGTGCCGCGGGCGGCCATGACCACCATCGAAAAGAACTCGATGGCCTTCGGATATTGGACGGAGCGTCACATTGACCAGCAGCGGAAGCTGAACCTGCGCGCGCTGGTGGAGAAGGCCGCCGCCGATCCGGAGAAGTTGAAGGATGTAAAGGCGACGCTGGCGCCGGTGTTGCGCGATTCCCTAGTGGGCCTGGCGTACGTCCACTACGCGCCTCCGGGAGCGCAGATTCTGCAGACGAATCCCATCTTCATCCGCAGCCATGATTTCCTTGGCCTGCAGGGTTCGGTGCAGACCTGGCGGCAGACGGAGGTGTTCGGCACGGGGTGGCCGTCCAGCGCGGGCGGCCGGCTGGTTGGGTCTTTGGCGAACCTTGCCTATGCCTTGGCGGAAGCCGAGCAGAACTTCCTGATCCCGACCCGCGAGCAGGCGCTCATCTGGGGCGATCTGGTTCCGCAGATGATCGTCATGGCAAAGGTGCCGCGCTTCTGGAATGTGCAGCCGGTACAGGTGCAATGGGTGGGCCTGCACATGCGGCAAGGCGAATCGCTGCTGAGTGAAGCCATGGTGGATGCGAAGCTGCGCGAGCAGGTGATGCAATCGCTGGATCGCCGCGCGCCGCCGGCCCGCGTGCGCCGCGTCGAGACCCTGCTGGCGGCCGGCCGCTTCAAGGACGCGCTGGAGCAGACGACGCCCGCCGAACTGTTCCTGCTATCGACGGACCTGAACGCCAGCCGCGCAGGCAAGGATTCGATCAACGACGCCATCGCGCGCCTGGCGGAGGATCACCGGACGGAGGTGAGCACGGAGGCCATCTCGCGCGCCTTCGGAACCCCGAAGCCGACGCTCGCCAACAGCTACCATCCCGAGTTGCTTAACCTGCGAACGTTCCCGACCCTGATGGGTTACTCCAGCCGCATCATGGCGGAAAGCTGGGAATCGAATCTGCTCTACTATGCCGCGCTGGCCAACCAGCTTGGCATGCATCCCTCACAGTTGAATGTGGCAGTTCCCGAGTGGACACAGAAGACCGTGGAGAGCATCTTCGCCACACACCTGGAGGACTGGCCCGCGCTGCTGCGCTCGCTGCGTCTGGTTGGTGAGAACGCAAGGCAGCAGGCCCGGCAGGGTGCGCCCGCCGGGGCTCTTGAGTAGAGAAGAGTTCAGTAGGAGAATTTGAGACATGCGCAGGATCTGGATACTGGGTGCGGCCGCCGCGGTGCTTTCCGGAACAGCGTGGCTGGTGGCACAGGAGACCACGCGTCCCACCTTCCGCGTCAAAGTGGACATGGTGGTGTTGAACTTCAACGTCACCGATAACAAAGGGCGCTTCGTCAATGGGCTGAAGCCATCGGACTTCCGCATTCTGGAAGACGGCATCGTCCAGAGGGTGAACACCTTCGCCGAGGGCAACAAAACGCCCTTGCAGATTCAGGAGGACGGCTCGGCAAAGCCGCTGGTGGTGAACGCGGAGGACCGCGCCAAGGGTCCCTCGGCCGATACATTCGTCGGCACTAATGTCTTTGTCCTCTTCGACACCAGCAACTATATGTATCGCGGCTTCGTCTACGCCTCGGACGCGATTGCCGACTTTATCCGCGGTCTGGACCGCGCCGATTCGGTGGCGGTGTATACCTTCAGCCGCAATCTGTCGCGAGCGGCGCCCCTGGCCAAGGAGCACGGCGACGCGATCATCGGGCTGCGCAAGGCCGTGGCCGGGGACGACGCGGCGCTCTACAACGCGCTGCTGCTGACGCTGCGCGATGCGTCGAAGGTGCCCGGACGCAAGGTGGTCATTGTCTTCTCCAACGGTCCGGATAACGCCAGCATGGTGGCGCCGGACGATGTGCGCGCGGTGGCGGAGGATGAAGGTATCCCAATCTACGTCATCTCCACCAACGACGCTTCCAAAGACCCCGTCTCGTCGAGCGTGTTCAAACGCATCTCGACGCGCACCGGCGGCCAGGTCTACTTCGCCAAGACCTGGCAAAAGCAGGTGGAGGCTTTCGAATCCATCCGCGAATCGCTGGGCAATTCGTACACGGTTACTTACTATCCGCAGCAGAATCCGAACGACGGGTTCCGCAAGATCTCGGTTGAAATCGTCGGCGATATCGCGAAGAAGTACCGCGTGCGAGCCCGGCCTGGGTATCGGCCGCAGTCCGGTTTCTAACGTTTGAGCGGATCTTCCACTTCGGGGGGCGTTGCCTTGATCAGCGCCCCCAATTCCGGCTCCAGCCGCAGCATCGCCTGTTTCATCTCCCACGCGACACGCCGGTAAGAAAAGTGTCCCTTCACGCCGCTGCGGAGCCGGGAGATGTACTCGGCTTCGGCGAAATCCATCTTGAAAAGAAAGCGCGAGCGCGCACCGAACGGCAGCAGGTATTGACCCGCCGGGGCGGGCAGTTCCCGCACCATGCGCAGCGCGTTTTGCATGGCTTCGTCGTAGAGATCCTTGACGCCGGCGCGCACCAGGGCGTCGGGCGTGTCGTAGCCGAGGTTGCCGCGGTAGGCCTGGCGGAACTGCTGGCAGCGGCGATGGCGATGCATGTCGCGGTAGGCGCCGATGTCCATCACCATGTCGTAAACAAAGGGGGCCGAGCGGAATTCGCGCAGCAGTTCGTCCTTGCGCTCGCGGGATTTGAGCGCGGTGTCGATCACCTCCATGCGTCTGCTTCGCGGCCAGCCGGCCACTAACTCCTGCAACTGCCGGTAGGGCAGTTCGGTGACCGGATACAGCAGCGTGGCGGCAATCTCCGTGGTCTCTTCGTGTGGGCGGAGAAGGTCGATGTCGGGCACCTGGATCGGCGCCAGGGAACCGAGGTTGGCGGCGGCCCAGGCAGCGAGGTCGGCCTGGGCTTTGGCACGATGCTGATGGGGCTCGCCGTGACGGGCCAGGGTTGGCGCGACGGCTTCCTGCGTCACCTCCCGGTGCCAGACGCACGCGGGCGGCTGTGCGCAGGCCTCGGCCACCTCATCCCCGAGTTGGCGCAGTTCGGCATACTCCGACGCGCGCATGCGGCGCACCTGCTTCTCCAGCGTACGGATGCTGACCACCTGGCCAACGTTGGTGGGAATGCCGAAGAACAGAAGGTAGCGGGCGACATCGAAGGCGCGGGCCTCAATGGTACGGCGATAGGCCTCCGCTTTCATATCCTCCGGCCGCGGCAGTTCGCTTTCCAACTGGCGTGTCACTGCGGCATGCACGGCCTTGTAGGCGTCGATGAGCTTTGCCCCGGCCTGCTGGTATTGCGCGGCCTGCTCTTCGTCTAGCTCCGGCGGCGTCACAAAGCCCAGGTTGCCGAAATTCTGGTAGCGGGTGGACTTCGCCTGTCCATCCCATAGCTGCTCGTCTTCAATCTCGGTGGCTGCCAGTTCGGAGATGCCCTCGAAGGAGACGGCCTGATGGCCGAGGTCGGCGATGGAGGCATGCCCATACTCGAAGTAATAGCTCTCCAGGAACTTCTGCGAATCATGGCTGCGCACCCACTCCACCGAATCGACGATGGAATCCGGCGACCGGCTGTAACGGGCCAGGGCGTATGCCGACTTCTCGGGCGGCATGGGCGAAAGCATCACGACACGTTTCGGTTTGGGTGGCAAGATGCTAACTTAGCAAATTCGATGAAGGTACGAATCAAGAAGCTACGTCCCACCGCCGTGCTGCCGGCCTATGCCCACGGACCCGGGGAAGATGCCGGTATGGATCTTCACGCCGCCGAACCCATGACCATTCCCGCCGGGGAGACGCGGCTGGTGCCGACGGCGCTGGCCATCGAGTTACCCCCCGGCTACGAAGCGCAATTGCGGCCCCGCAGCGGGTTGGCGGCCAAGCATGCAATCACGATGCCCAACGCCCCCGCGACGATAGATCCAGGCTATCGCGGCGAGATTCGCATCATCCTGCGGAACCTGGGAACGGAGGCGTTCGAGATCCACGGTGGCGATCGCATCGCCCAGATGGTGGTAGCCCGGTATGAGGCCGTGGAGTGGGAGGAAAGCGACCTGAACGAGTCGCAACGGGGGAAAGGCGGCTTCGGGTCGTCTGGCCGCCGTTAGCAGCCTTACAACTTCCGGGGAAATGCCTGGGATTTCAGCCGCATTTCTTATGAGCGCATAAGCAGCCGCCCTTCGGCGTGCTAAACTTTGCGGGCATAGCGGTCTATTTCCGTCAATCACAGTCGGCATTTTGGAGTGGCGATGCAAAGCAGGAAAACTGTTCTCCTGGAACAGTCGCACTCGTTGCTGTTGAATCACGTTGTGCTCGACCGCCCGATCCTGCCAGCGACGGGCTACTTCGACTTGCTCCTGGAAGTCGCGGAGTTTGACGAGGTCGCCCAGACCTCCGGAATGCTCCCCTGGCGGGTGAGCGACGCCTTTTGGTTCTCCCCGTTATCCGTGCGTGGGGCCAGCCTTGCCGTGGATGTGGAGCGGGAAGGCAGCGGCCGCCGCTGGACGTATCGAATCCAGACGGGCGCGGCGCGGACCATTCATGCCAGTGGCGTATTTGAGCCCCTGGCCGCCAGCGTAAAGCTCGCCCCGGCTGCAACGGAACCCAACCTCCGGCAATACCGGCTTGATCCCACTGAGATCTACGATGTCTTCGCGCGCGCCGGCATCCGCTACGGCGCTGCGTTGCGCTGCGTCACCGCCTTTGCGTGCGGACCGGAAGGCGGCGCCGGCACTTTGCAACAACAACAGGCCGGCCTAGGCCGCCCCGATTGCTTTCCGGACATCCTGGACGCGGCGGTGCAATGCGCGCTGCTGTGGGTACGCAAGATGCGCCCGCAAGCCGAAGTGTGCGTGCCGTTTTCTCTGCGCGAGATGACGGTGCGCGGGGCACCCCCGTCCACGTGCCGCTGCGAACTGGCGCTACGCGCCGAAGCAAAGGATAGTCAATCCTATTTCTGTTTCGACCTCCAACTACTGGATGAAAGCGGCGAACCCTTGGTTGAGATGAAAGATCTTTGTGTGCGGCCCTTCCGGCATTCCGGCGGCGGCGATGCGGATGGCGGCAAGGAGGAGGTCAACGGGCCCGTGGACCGGTGGGTGGTTGCCTCGACGTTCACGGCCGAGCCTGTGGAGGAGCCGCTGCTCGCGTTGTGCGAACGCCTGCAGTGGGAAGCGCAGGTGCGGTTCGCGCCCTATAACCAGGTCTTCCAGGAACTCTTGCATCCGCAAAGCCTGGTATCGGCGAACCGGCGGGGAGCCAACGTATTCGCCATCCGTTTGGAGGATTTCCAGGATCGCGCCGCGGAGAGCGCGCCCGAACCGGCGTTGGAGTCGGCGGAAGCGCTGCTCAGCGGCTGCCAAAGATATCTATTGCCGAACGGTATGGAAATCGCGCACCTCAATTCTTATGAGACGCGCTATTTGTACGACGAGATCTTTGTCCAGCAGACCTATTTGAAGCAGGGAATTGTTATCGAAGAGGGCGACGTGGTGCTGGACATCGGCGCCAACATCGGCATGTTCTCCCTGTTCGTGGCGCGCCACTACAAGGGCGCGCGGCTGTACGCCTTTGAGCCGTCGCCCGCCACCTATGAGGTATTACGCCGGAACCTGGCGCTGCACGCGCCGGGTGCGGTTGCGCTGCCGTTCGGTGTGGCTGACGAAGACCGCGACGCAACCTTCTACTTCTACCCGAAGTCCTCGGTGTTCTCCGGTTTCCACGTGAATGATCAGGAGGATCGCCACGCCTTGCGGCAGGCGATCACGAACGAGTTCGCGCAACGCTTCGGCGACGCGAAGGACGAAGCTCTACAGGAGCATCTGGATGCCATGTTGGACGGCCGCCTGCGGAAGGAGGCCTATACCTGCCGCCTGCGCTCCCTTTCCAGCCTTCTCCA
Organism: uncultured Candidatus Solibacter sp.; assembly: GCA_964385495.1. Taxonomy (GTDB): domain Bacteria; phylum Acidobacteriota; class Terriglobia; order Bryobacterales; family Bryobacteraceae; genus CADEFT01. The sequence continues at coordinate 24,692 of CAYLPH010000044.1, read as the reverse complement.
GGAACACCACATCGACAGCATCGGGCTGCTGAAGGTGGATGCCGAGAAGTGCGAGTGGGACATCCTGCGCAGTATCGTCCCGGAAGATTGGAAGAAGATCCGCCAGATCGTCGTGGAAGTCCACGATTCCGAAGACGGCGAGCTATCGCGGCGCATCACCGCACTGCTGCGGGAACAGGGCTTCGAAGTGAGCAGCGTGGAGGAGGAACTGCTGAAGTCCTCGCGGCTCTTCAACCTCTACGGACGCCGTCAACAAGCCGCGGCGCCCCGGCTATCCCCAGTGGAAGCCAGCATCCGGCGCAATCTGGCGTCCTGGGTGCCGCTGGTCAAACGCAGTCCGGCACTGCGTCATGTGCCTCACCTGGTGATGATCTGCCCGCCGTCGCCCGCCGCGCAGCGGTACCTGCCGGACGAGTTCCAGCGGGCGGTCGAGGCTTGGCTGGAAGAGGAGTTCCGCGACGAAGAAGCCATCCACGTTCTTCCTCTGGCGCAGAACGCCGGCCGCTACCAGTGGGGCGATCCTCATGACGCGGTTCGCGACGCCATGGGCCACATCCCGTACACGCCGCGCTTCTTCGAAGCCCTGGCATCGCTAGCGGTACGCCGCCTGCACGCCCTGCGGCGCGATCCTTTTAAGGTGATTGCCGTCGATTGTGACAACACGTTATGGCAGGGGGTGGTTGGCGAGAAAGGCGCGGAGGGTCTAGTAATGAGCGCCGGGTACCAGGCCCTGCAGAACCTCCTGCGCGAGCGGAAGCAGAGCGGCATGCTGTTGTGCCTGGTGAGTAAGAACGAGCTGGGCGACGTACGCGGCGTCTTTGAATCGCGCGAGGACATGCTGCTGCGGTGGGACGACATCACCGCCCATCGCATCAATTGGGAGCCGAAATCCGCCAATCTGCGCAGCCTGGCGAAGTCTCTGGGTTTGGGGTTGGACAGCTTTATCTTCCTGGACGACAGCCCCGTGGAGTGCGCCGAAGTGCGCGCCCATTGCCCCGAAGTTCTAACGCTGCAACTGCCCGCGGACCCCAGCCGCATCCCCGCGTTCCTGGATCATGTGTGGGCCTTCGACCAGGTTCGCCACACCGCCGAGGACAGCCGCCGCACCGAGCTTTACCAGCAACAGGAGTTGCGGCAGAACCTGCGGCGTGAGGTGAGCAGCTTCGCCGAGTTCCTGGCTACGCTCGGCTTGCAGATTCGGATCGAACCGCCACAGCCCGGCGATTACGCCCGCCTGTCGCAGTTGACGCAGCGCACCAATCAGTTCAACTTCGCCAAGCGGCATTACAGCGAGGCGGAGTTGCGGCAGAGCCCCGGATGCCTGGCGGTGTGGGTCGCGGACCGTTTCGGCGACTATGGCCTTTGCGGCCTTACCGTATATAAGTCGCAAGACGGCGTTCTGCATGTCGACGCCTTCCTGCTGAGTTGCCGCGTCCTTGGCCGTGGCGTGGAGCATGCCATGATGGCCGCGTTAGGTCGAGAGGCCTTGCGACTGGGCCTTTCGCACGTGGAGGTGCTGTTCACGAAGTCGGACAGGAACGGCCCGGCGGAGCGATTCCTGCGCGACCTGCCCGGCGCGTTTGACGCAAACACTCCCCGTTTCGCGGCGGCGCAGCTTGACGGTCTGAAGTTTGATCCCCCGGAGCAGGATCCGGAACTGGTGGCCGAGGAGGCCGTAGCCGCGCCAGCTGTCCGCCGGAATGACGCCGCGTTCCTCCAGCAGATCGCGGAGAACGGAGGTTATCTGGAGCCCGCCGCGCCGCCCGCCGCCGATCGCGAAGCGGCAAGGCAAAGCGTCGAAGAGGTGATCGTCACGGCGATTCGCGACACCCTCGGCATGCCGTCGCTGGCCGTTGATCCCACCAAGCCGTTTTCCGAATACGGCGTGGATTCCATGGCCAACATCAAGCTGGTGGTGACGCTGAACCAGGCGTTCAACATCGTGCTGCCGCCCACCACGCTCTTCGACTACATCTGCGTCCAGACCCTGAGTGCCTACATTCAGGACAACTTCGATAAAACGATGGCTTCCCCTGCGCCGCGCGTGGAAGCGAAGACCCCTGACAGCGACGCCATCGCGGTAGTCGGCATGGCGGGCCGCTTTCCGGGTGCCCCCGATGTACAGGCCTTCTGGCAGAAGCTGTGCGCCGGCGAAAGCTGCATCACCGATGTCCCCCGCCATCGCTGGGATATCGATGCCTATTACGATCCCGATCCGGCCACGCCCGACAAGACCTACGGCCGGCGCGGCGGCTTCCTGGAAGACATCGATTGCTTTGACGCCGCCTTCTTCGGGATCTCCGGGCGTGAGGCGCGCCAGATGGATCCGCAGCAGCGCGTATTCCTGGAAGAGTGCTGGCATGCGTTGGAAGACGCGGGTTACGCCCATCGCAGTGCCGAAGGTAGGAACTGGGGCGTGTTCGCCGGGGCCGACGCGGGGGATTACCAGGCCCACTTGCGAAAGGCCGGGTTGCCGTTGGATCCGTCCGCGTTCATGGGCAACGACTCATCCATCCTGGCGGCGCGCATTGCGTACTACCTGAACCTCAAAGGGCCGGCGATGAGCGTGGACACGGCGTCGTCGGCGTCGCTGACCGCCGTACACCTCGCTTGTGAAAGCCTGCGGCGCGGCGAGGTGGAACTCGCATTGGCGGGCGGCGTTTCCATCCACGTTACACCCACGTTCCACATTCTCTGCGCGAAGGCCGGCATGCTTTCGCGCGATGGCAAGTGCAAAGTGTTCGACGATGCGGCCGACGGCTTTGTGCCCGGCGAAGCGGCGGGCGTGGTCGTGCTGAAGCGGCTTCGGGATGCGGTTGCGGATGGGGACTTCGTGTACGCCGTCATCAAGGGATCGGGCGTGAATCAGGATGGGCGCACCAATGGCATCACCGCGCCCAGCAGCCTCTCGCAGTCCCGGCTTATCGAGGACGTGTATCGCCGCACGGGCGTGGATGCCGGCGATATCGGCTATGTGGAAGCGCACGGCACCGGGACGAAGTTGGGTGATCCGGTGGAGATCAAGGCGCTCACCGACGCTTTTCGCAAGAGCACGGAGAAGCGGCAGTACTGCGCCATCGGGTCGGTGAAGAGCAACATCGGCCACTGCACGCACGCCTCCGGCATCAGCGGGCTTCTAAAACTGGTTCTGTCATTGCATCACCGGCGCATTCCTCCGAGCCTCAACTTTTCAAAGCCAAACCAGCACATCGCTTTTGAACAGAGCCCGTTCTTTGTGAACACGAGCCTTCGGAAATGGGAGCCGAACGGGCAAGGGCGTCTGGTGGGAGCGCTGAGTTCTTTCGGGTTCAGCGGGACGAACGTGCACATGGTGGTGGAGGATTTCGCCACCGCGGGAGAGGTAACGCGTCCACATCCGCAGGGTCCGGCCGTGTTTGTGCTCTCGGCCAAAACGGCGGAGCAGTTGCGGGTGTCGGTCCAGCGGATGCGGGACTACCTGGCTGGTTGCAAAGACATTCCGGCGGCGTTGCTACACGATATCGCTTATACGTTGCGGAGGCGCTGTGAGCCGATGTCCCACCGCGTCGCCATTGCTGCGGCCAACTTGCTCGATCCGGCGGCGCATGCTACTCCCACCGACGACGTGCCGGATACGACAACGGGTGGCCGCCGCCATGTGCCCCTGTTGCCGGGGTATCCCTTCGAGAAGGACCGTTACTGGCTGCCCGACACGCCCCAGCCAAGCGAAGCCCCGGCGCAAACGGGTACCGCCATCGTCCGCCATACGCTGCTGCCCTTAACGGCATTCTCATCGATATCCGCGCCGGTGGCGGTAGCACCCGTCCACGCCGGCAATGGCATCTATCGCATCACCGGCCCGGACGCTGCCAGCGGATTAGAAGCAGTGGCCGCCAAGCCTGATGCGAAGGCAGTAATCCTCGACAGCTTCGCCGACCTATCGCCGCGACAGTTGCAGGAGTTTCCGCTTCCCGTGATCGCGGCGGTCCGTGGAACCTGCACTGGCGCCGCTCTTCTCGCCGCCAGCCATTGCGACTTCCTGGTGATAGAAGAAGGTGGCGCGTTCGCCTATGCAGGGGAGCCCATCACCGGCGCGGCTTGGAAGGCAAGTGGCCTGCTAGCTCCGGTGATGCCGGCCGCGCAAGTCATGGAGTACGCGGAAAACCTCGCCCGCGATCTCGCCCAGGCGCCAAGGGAAGCGCTGGTCCAGTTGAAGCGCCATCTTTCGCGGATGTTCGACGAACGGGCCGGCGCCCCCGCTGCCCAACCGTATCAAGCACCCGTCGCGGCGTGGGAGCCCGGAACCCCCGCGCCGGTACCACTCCGATCACAAGTGGTGCGCGCGGAAGCCTATCCGAACGGCGTTCTGCTGGTTACGCTGTGTGACCGCGACAGCCGCAACACCTTCTCCCGTGCCTTCGTAGAAGGTGTTCAGGAGATCTTCGCGCACATCCAGACCAACCCTCGCTACAAGGCCGTCGTCCTCACCGGCTACGACCACTACTTCGCCTGCGGTGGCACCAAAGAAACACTGCTTAACATCCAAGGCGGTACGGCGCGCTTCACCGACGACAAGATCTTCGGCCTGCCGCTGGAGTGTGAAATCCCCGTGATCGCCGCCATGCAGGGACATGGCATCGGGCCCGGTTGGGCCTTCGGGATGTTCTGCGATGAAGCCATCTTCAGCGAAGAGAGCGTCTACTTCAGCCCGTACATGCAGTACGGCTTCACTCCTGGCGCCGGAGCCACGCTGATTCTGCCGGACCGCTTTGGTTGGGACCTGGGCCGCGAGATGCTCTACACCGCCCGTCAGTACAAAGGACATGAACTGCGGGCGCGTGGCATCGGCATGGATGTCGTTCCCCGCGGTGAGGTCCTGCCCCTGGCGCTACAAAAGGCCGCCGCGCTCGCCGCCCGGCCAAGAGCGGAACTGGTGCGGGAGAAGGACCAGCGAGCCGCTCTTCTCCGCGGCATGCTGGAGCCGAATTACGCCCGCGAACTGGCCATGCACGAAGTCACGTTCGTGGGTAACCAGGAAGTGCAGGAGCGCATCCGCCGTCACTTCAACGAGGGTATGGAGCATCGGCCGGCGTTCGCGCCCGCCCCTGTGGCGCAGAACGCCAACACGCAGGATCGCAGCGCCGTCATGGCCTTCCTAAGCCAGTCCCTGGCCGGTGAACTGCACCTCAAGCCGGAGCGCCTGGATGACAACGCGCCTTTCCTCGATATGGGACTGGACTCCATCACGGGCGTCACCTGGGTGCGTCGCGTCAATGAACGCTATGGGCTGCAGTTGTCGGCGGCCGAGGTCTACAACCACTTCACGTTGACCCGCTTCGCCGACCTCGTCCTGCAGAAGACCGCCAGCGCCGTTGTAGTGGTACAGCCGGCACAGCCCGCTCCTTCTCCGGATGCGGCGCCCGCCATTCTCTCCCAGCTACGCAGCATTCTCGCCGAAGAGCTGTCCCTCAAGCCGGAACGCATCGACATCGATCTGCCGTTCCTCGAGATGGGTCTGGACTCCATCAGCGGCGTCACCTTTATCCGCAAGGTGAACGAGCATTATGGGCTCAGCCTGAGCGCTGTGGAGGTGTACAGTCATCCCACACTCCGCAAATTCGCGGCGCTGATCGCCGAACATGCGGGTGACGCACCGGCGCCGGAGCCGGAGATCATCGAGACGACGACGCCGCCGCCCCCGCCCCCAGCCCCGATCCGAAAGACCGGCGGCATCGCCATCATCGGCATGTCCGGGCAGTTCCCGAAGGCGCCCGATGCCGACACCTTCTGGCGAAACCTGGTGCAAGGCCTGGACTGCGTCACCGAAATCCCCGCCGACCGCTGGCCCGTCGCCGGCTTTCATGACACCCGGCCCGATGCACCCGGCAAGTCCGTCTCCAAGTGGATAGGCGCCCTGGAAGACGCGGACAAGTTCGACCCGCTGTTCTTCAACATCTCTCCCCGGGAAGCGGAACGAATGGATCCGCAGCAGCGGCTTTTCCTCGAGTCCAGTTGGGCCTGCATCGAGAATGCCGGCTATGCCCCGTCGTCTCTGGCCGGATCGAAGTGCGGCGTCTTCGCGGGCTGCGGCGCGGGCGACTACGGCATGGCGCTCGACGCCGCTGACCTGAATGCGCAGGCGTTGATGGGAGGCGCGGCGTCCATCCTGCCGGCCCGCATTGCCTACACCTTGGATCTCCAGGGCCCCTGCATTGCCTTGGATACCGCCTGCTCCTCCTCGCTCGTAGCCATCGCGATGGCTTGCGACAGCCTCACGGCGGGTGCCAGCGACCTCGCCCTAGCGGGAGGCGTCACGGTGCTCGCCGGGCCCTCCCTGCACGTCATGACCAGCAAAGCCGGCATGCTCTCCCCGCAGGGCCGTTGCCGCACCTTCGACCAGAACGCCGATGGATTCGTGCCCGGCGAAGCGGTAGGTGTCGTGTTGCTGAAGCGCCTGGAAGACGCCGAGCGCGATGGCGACCGAATCCTCGGTGTCATCCGTGGCTGGGGCGTGAATCAGGATGGCCGCACCAACGGCATCACCGCCCCCAATGGCGATTCCCAAACGCGCCTACTGCGTTCCGTCTTCGACCGCTTCGCTATCAACCCGGCGGAGATCCAGTATGTGGAAGCGCACGGCACCGGAACCAAGCTGGGCGACCCCATTGAAGTAGAGGGCCTGATCAACGCCTTCCGTGCCTATACGGACCAGCGCGACTATTGCGCCATCGGGTCGGTGAAGAGCAACATCGGCCATTCCCTCATGGCCGCTGGCGTCGCGGGTGTCATCAAGATCCTGCAATCCATCCGGCATCGGCACCTTCCACCCACGATTCATTTCCAGCAAAGGAACGAGCACATCCGGCTGGATGGCTCTCCCTTCCACGTGAATGTCGGCGGAACGGAGTGGACCCCACCGCGGGGACAGCCGCGCCTCGCGGCCATCAGTTCCTTCGGCTTCAGCGGAACCAATGCGCACCTCGTGATTGAGGAGCACGTCACGCAGCGGCGGACCGGGCCCGCGGCGTGGCAGGGCCCCGCGATGATTGTGCTGTCGGCGCGCAACGCAGAGCGATTGCAAGCCGCCGCCCGTAACCTGCTTGCGCATTTGGAGCAGCATCCGGAGGAACTCGCCGATGTGGCCTACACGTTGCAGGTAGGCAGGCAGGCCATGGAGCACCGGCTGGGCCTGCTCGCCTCCACCACTGACGAACTGCTGCAGAAGCTTCGCGCCTTCCTGGTTGGCGAACCGGCGCCGGAGGTCTGGCACGGCCAGGCCGCTTCGTTGGAGGACGACGAAGATACCGCGGAGTTGCTGCAACTCTGGGCGCGGAAGCGGAAGCTTGGCAAGATCCTGAGTTTCTGGGTGCGCGGTGCCGCCTTGGATTGGAATCTGTTCTACACCGGTGCAAAGCCGCGGCGGGTTGCGCTTCCGTCGTATCCGTTTGCGCGGGAGCGATATTGGATGCGCAGTGCGCGCCTGCTGGGGGCTCCTACGGCAAGCGCCCCGTCTCTCTCCGCGCCGCGCTGGATCAATAAGCCGGTGCCGTCCTCCGCGCAGCCTTCCTTTACGGACCGCCACGTAGTTCGCCATGCGGCACCGTCGCGGCTGGTGGATGTTCTGGAGCAGATCCAGAGACTCGTGAGATCCCATTCCTCCGGGCCGGCCCTGCTACAGGTAGTCACGCCTGTAGAGGACAACGGATCGCTGCAAGGTCTCCTGCGGACGGCCTCCGCCGAACATCCCTGGTTGACCGCGCAATGGTTGGAACTGGACCGCGGCACCGAGGAGGCTGCCGCCCTGCAGCAATGTGCGGCCGCTCCGGAAGACACACACGTCCGCTATCGCGCTGGACAGCGCTACGTCGAAACCTGGACTGCGATTGAAGCCGCTCAGCCCATCGCTTGGCGTCCCAACGGCGTGTATCTCATCACGGGAGGCGCGGGCGGGCTTGGCCTGCTGTTTGCCGAAGAGATCGCGCGCAATGCGAAGCCGGCGTCTATCATCCTGACGAGCCGCTCGCCATTGACACCGGCCCAGGAGCAAACCATCCAACGCCTGCGCGCGCTCGATGCGAGGGTGGAGTTCCGCCAAGCGGATGTGACCAACCCAGGTGACGTCACCGATCTGATTGCCCACATCCGCCGCACCTACGGAGCCCTGCACGGCGTACTGCACGCGGCCGGTGTTACGCGCGACCGCCTCCTGCTCCACAAGACAGCGGCGGAGTTCGAAGAGGTCATGGCGCCGAAGTTGGCCGGTACACGGCACCTCGACGAAGCCACGCGCGACTTCGATCTCGACTTCTTGCTGCTCTGCTCCTCGCAGGCAGCCATCCTGGGCAATCCGGGGCAGGCTGACTACGCGGCGGCGAATGCCTTCCTCGATGGCTTCGCCGAACACCGCTCGCAGTTGAAGCGCGATGGCAAGCGCAAGGGCATTACGGTATCGGTAAACTGGCCGCTGTGGAGGGAGGGCGGCCTACAAGTCGACGACTCCGTGGCCGCATCCATGCAACAGCGTTATGGGCTGACCCCCATGTCCACCGATGCAGGCATGGCAGCTCTACGCATCGCCCTGGCGTCTGAAGAGCCGCGCGTGGCTGTCGTTTCCGGCGACGTACAGCAATGGCAGAACGCCGTGGGCGGACCGCCGCGCGCCCTCCCGAACGCCCTACCCGCCGTCACCGATGTGCAGGCGGTCCTAACCCAAACCGTAGCCGACCTGCTGAAGATCCCCCCGCCGAGTCTCGATCCGTCCACCGAACTGCAGCGCTATGGCTTCGACTCGACCATGCTCACCGAACTGGCCTCGCGGTTGAATGCAAGCCTTGGCGTGAACATGACGCCGGCGGAGTTCTACGAGCACACCACCCTCGCCCGCATCGGCGCGCATCTGGCGTCTTTAAGTCCCGCGGCAGATCCCACACCGTTGCGCCAGCCGACGCCCGCCGCCGAACCCATCGCCATCATCGGCATCTCCTGCCACTTCCCAATGGCCCTGGATCTCGATGCCTTTTGGCGGAACCTCAGGGAGGGGCGCGATTGCATCAGCGAGGTGCCCCCCTCCCGTTGGGACGCCCGGAAAACCGGCATCCGCTGGGGTGGCTTCCTTGATGGCATTGACGAGTTCGACCCGCTGTTCTTCGGCATCTCGCGCGGCGAGGCGGAACTCATGGATCCGCAGCAACGCCTGCTGATGATGCATGTGTGGAAGGTCTTCGAAGACGCGGGCTACTCCGCCGCGGCGCTATCCGGCACGGCGACCGGGCTGTTCATCGGCACCGCGGCCAGCGGGTACGGCTCCCTGGTGGAGCGTGCCGGCGTGCCAGTGGAAGGCCATACGGCCATCGGCGGGGTACCCTCCATGGGCCCCAATCGCATCAGCTATTTTCTAAACCTGCATGGGCCGAGTGAGCCCGTGGAGACCGCCTGTTCCTCATCCTTGGTGGCGGTTCACCATGCGGTGATGGCGATCCGCAGCGGCCAGTGCGACATGGCCGTCGCCGGCGGAGTCAATGTCCTGGTGACGCCCGACGTTCATATCAGCATGGAGAAAGCCGGCGCGCTTTCCACCGATGGGCGCTGCAAGACTTTCTCCGATGACGCCAACGGCTATGTGCGCAGTGAAGGCGTAGGCATGCTGCTGCTCAAGCGCGTCTCGGCGGCCGAGCGCGATGGCGATCAAATCTACGGTGTCATTCGCGCGTCGGCTGAGAATCACGGCGGCCGCGCCGGCTCCCTGACGGCGCCGAATCCCAAGGCGCAGGCCGATCTGTTGAAAGCCGCCTACCAACAGGCGGGCATCCACCCTGACACCGTTACTTACATCGAAGCGCACGGCACCGGCACGAAGCTGGGCGACCCGGTCGAGATTAATGGGCTGAAAGCGGCCTTCGCGGAACTCGGCGCAGGCAACTCGCAGCGCCCGTTCTGCGGCATCGGATCGGTGAAGTCGAACATCGGCCACGCCGAACTGGCGGCAGGCGTGGCGGGCCTGATCAAAGTGCTGCTGCAGATGAAACACCGCACCCTGGTGCGAAGCCTGCATACGGAAAGCATAAATCCCTATCTGCGGCTGGAATCGAGCCCGTTCTACATCGTGCGCGAGAGCCAGCCTTGGCAGGAGCGGAAGGACGCGCAAGGGCAGGACTTGCCGCGGCGTGCCGGCGTCAGTTCCTTCGGGATCGGAGGCGTGAACGCGCACGTGCTTCTGGAGGAGTACCGGGAGGAGCGCGCCACGCCGCGGCAAGCGAACTGGCCGTCGCCGATGCTGGTGCTATCCGCGCGCAACGAAGACCGCCTGCGGGACTATGCGCGACACCTGCTCTCCTATCTGGAGCAGCCAACCGCCAGCCTCCACGAGATTGCCTACACCCTGCAGGTGGGGCGCACCCCCATGGAGCGCCGGTTGGCGTTTGTCGCGAACACCATCGCAGACGCCCGGGAACAGCTTGCATCGTACCTGGCTGGACGCCCTCCCGTCGCCCAGACGCCGCTGCTGCAGGAATGGGGGAATGGCGGGCATGTCGATTGGAACCAACTCTACGGCGACGCGCGTCCCCGGCGTGTCAGCCTTCCCACCTACCCGTTTGCCCGGGAGCGTTGCTGGGTGGGCACCGTCCCAGCCACTCCGGATCTGCATCTGCTGCTGCCCACTTGGGAGCCTCTCCCGATCCCCGAATCCCCGGCACAACCTGCCGCAAGGACCATAGCGATCGGCACGCCAGACCAACTACGCCAACTGCCGTCCCACATCTGCGGCCTGACGCTGCCCCCCGAAAGCGACGTCGCCGCAATCCTCCGGCAGCACGACATCCAACACCTCATCTGGATCGCGCCGCCAGCCACCCCGGAAGCGGACCTCATCCAGCAACAGGAGCAAGGCTTGATCCAGCTTTTCCGCATCGTAAAAGCGATGCTCGCGCTGGGCTACGCTGATAAGCCGCTACGCTGGACCATCGTCACCGCTGGCGCGCGCGCGGTGCGGCCCGCCGATGTTATCCAACCCGCGCACGCCGGCACACACGGATTCGCCGTCAACCTTTCCCAAGAGTACCCGCAGTGGCAGGTGCAGGCCATCGACCTGCAACCTGGCCGCGACTGGCCTTTCCAAACGTTATTCGACCTGCCGCAAAGCGAACGCACCGCCGCCTTCCGAGACGGCGAGTGGTTCCGCCCCGTGCTGCTGCCCGTCAAAAGCATGGAGCAGGAGCAGCAGCGCTATCGCCACGATGGCGTGTATGTAGTGATCGGCGGCAGCGGCGGTCTCGGCCGCGTCTGGACCCGTTGGATGCAGCAGCGCTTCCAGGCACGCATCGTCTGGATTGGACGCCGCCCGGCCGATGCAGTGGAGCAGTCCCCAACCTACATCCAGGCCGACGCCGCCCAACCAGGAGCGCTCGCTGCCGCTTTACAGCAGGTCCGCCAAACGCACGGGCGCATTCACGGCATCGTCCATGCGGCGCTGGATGTGTTCGATACTTCGCTGGACGGCATGGACGAGGCCAGGTTCCGCGCCGTGCTCTCCAGCCGCGTGAATGTGAGCGCGGAAATCGCCGCCGCCATTCGCGGCGAGCAGCCGGATTTCGCCCTGTTCTTCTCTTCCATGGCCTCCTTCGCCGAGTCCGGCGGCTATGCCGGCTACGCCTCAGGTTGCGTGTTCATGGACTCTTTGGCCCACGCTCTGCGCCGCGACTTGGCCTGCCCGGTGAAGGTCGTCAATTGGGGCTACTGGGGCGTTGGGTCCGGGGAACGCGTCTCCGCGCAGGTATTGGCGCGGCAGCAGCGGCTGGGTATCGCGCCGGTTGATCCCGAGGCGGGCATGGAAGCCCTCGCGAAGCTGATGAACGGTCCACTGCCGCAGTTGGGGATCGTCCGCACCTCGCAGCCCGAAGCGCTCGCGGGCGTGGAAAGTTCCGAGTCGCTAACCCTGCTGCCGGCGTCCGCTCCCGCCATGTCGATTCGCAGCGTTAGCCTGCCCACCGGCAATATCGAACGGCTTCAGCCGCGGCAACTGGCCGCCGATCAGGCCTTGGAAACGCTCACCGCACGCCTGCTGGCGGGAATCCTGGACAGCCTTGGCTTCTTCCGCGAACGCCAGTTCACCATGGAGGAACTGAAGGCTCGCGTTCTGTTCAAGCCTGCCTATGATCGCTGGCTGGCAGCCGGCCTGTCGCTGCTGCGGGACCACGAACTGCTGTCCTACGACGGAGCACGCTACACCGTGCGGCAGGAACACGCGCCTGCTCTGGAAGCGTTATGGAAAGAGTGGAACGCCGCGAGCGCAACGCACTCCGACAACCGCGCCCGCTGGGATCTCGTCGCAACCTGCCTGCGCGCGCTGCCCGATATCCTTTCCGGCAAACGCACCGCCACGGCCGTGATGTTCCCGGACGCTTCCCTCTCGCGAGTGGAACCCTTATACAAAGGCAACGCCGTCGCGGATCTGTTCAACGGCATGCTGGGCGAGTCGCTGGTACAGTTGCTCCAACAGCGCGGCGCGGCGGGTCAACCGGTACGCATCCTCGAAGTGGGCGCGGGCACCGGCGGGACCACGGCCGGCGTCCTCGCGCAGTTGAAGCCGTTCGCCCACGCCATTGCCGAGTACCGCTACACCGACGTCTCCAAGGCCTTCCTGCTGCACGCCGAGCAGGCCTTCGCTCCGGGACATCCTTATCTGAAGACCGCGCTGTTCGATGCGGAACTGCCGCCGGAGCCGCAGGGCATCGAAACAGGCGCGTATGATTTTGTCGTCGCCACCAACGTCCTGCATGCCACGCGGAACATCCGCCAGACGCTGCGCCACGTGAAAGCAACCCTTCGCCGAGGAGGCGCTCTACTGCTGAACGAAGTCATCGACCGGCGGCTATGGACTCACGTTACCTTCGGCCTCCTGGACGGCTGGTGGCGCACCGAAGACGCCGCGCTGCGGATTCCGGGATCGCCCGCACTCACGCCGGAAGCGTGGCGCCGCACCCTTGCGGACGAGGGCTTCACACCCATCGCTTTCCCAGGCGAACACGCGCACCCGCTGGGGCAACAGGTCATCCTCGCGGCCAGCGATGGCTGGGTGCGCCTTTCCGGCCAGAGCAACCACGCACAACCTGCGAAACCCGCCGCGCCACCCACCGAGGGTGACTTCCGCTCCAAGGCCCTAGCCTACTTCCGCGGCATGGTGGCCGACGCCCTGAAGATGAACGCCGCCGAAATCTCCGTCACTGAGCCGCTGGACGCATACGGAATCGATTCCATCCTCATCAATCAGATCAACGCGCGGCTCCGGTCGGCCTTCGGCGACGTGCGCAGCACGCTGCTGTTCGAAGCGCAGACCGTAGAAGCCCTCGCCGAACACTTCCTTAACAAGGAGAGCGATGCGCTGCAACGCGTGCTGGGAGCCACTCCGGCGCCCGTAACATCCCAACCTACGGCCCCGGCACCCATCGCCTCTCCCACCAACGACTCCATCGCCATCATCGGTATCAGCGGCCATTACCCACAGTCCGGCGGCCTTCCCGGCTTCTGGCAAAGCCTAATTCAAGGCAAGGACTGCGTGACCGAAATCCCCTCCAACCGCTGGCCGCTGGACAGCTTCTTCGAACCGGACGCCACGAAAGCAGCGGCGAGCGGCAAGAGCTACAGCAAATGGGGAAGCTTCCTCGACAGCTTCGCCGATTTCGATCCGCTATTCTTCCGCATCCCGCCGAGTGAAGCGATGAAGATGGATCCGCAGGAGCGGCTGTTCCTGCAAGCGGCCTGGGAGGCCATGGAGGACGCGGGCCATACCCGCGCCATGCTCGCCCAGCGTTACAACGGACGCGTGGGCGTGTTCGCGGGCATCTCGCGAACGGGCTTCGATCTGTGCGGCCCATCATTCCAACAGGCCGGGGCACGCTTCCAGCCGCGCACCTCCTTCAGTTCGGTGGCAAATCGGGTCTCCTACCTGCTGAACCTGCACGGCCCCAGCATGCCCGTAGACACGATGTGCTCCTCCTCGCTGACGGCCATCCATGAAGCCTGTGAACACCTCCGCCGCGGCACCTGCGACCTGGTATTCGCCGGCGGCGTCAACCTCTTCCTCCACCCGTCGAGCTATGTCGAACTATGCGCCAGCGGCATGCTGTCGAAGGATGGCCGCTGCAAAGCGTTCGGTTCCGGCGGCGACGGCTTTGTGCCCGGCGAAGGTGTGGGCGTCGTGCTGCTGAAGCCGCTGCAACGCGCCTTGCGGGATGGCGATAACATCCATGCCGTGATTCTGGGTAGCAGCGTCAACCACGGCGGCAAGACCAATGGCTACACGGTGCCCAATCCCCTGGCGCAGGCGGACCTGATCCGCGCGGCGTTGGAACAAGCGGGTGTCCACGCCAGAACCGTGACCTATATCGAAGCGCACGGGACCGGCACCGAACTGGGTGATCCCATCGAGATCACGGGCTTGCAGCAGGCCTTCGAGAAGGACACCGCCGATACCGGCTTCTGTGCCATTGGCTCGGTGAAGTCGAATCTGGGGCATCTGGAAGCCGCCGCCGGCATCGCCGGATTGACCAAGGTAGTGCTGCAGATGAAGCACGGGCGTCTGGCGCCCAGCCTGCACACCGAAACCCTCAATCCGAACATCAACTTCAACAAAACCCCGTTCTTCGTGCAGAAGGATGCGGCGGAGTGGCGGCCAGACGGGTATCCACGCCGCGCCGGCGTATCCTCCTTCGGTGCTGGCGGCACCAATGCGCATGTTGTTCTGGAGGAGTTCACGGAAGAGCAGCGCCCGCCGCGGTCCGCCAATCGCGGTCCGGCCATCATTGTGCTCTCCGCCAAAACGCCGGCTGCATTGAAGGAATACGCCGCGCGGTTGCTGGCTCATCTGGAGCACAACCCCGCACTCGATGAGGATTGGCTGCACGACGCGGCATTCACGTTGCAGACCGGCCGTGAGGCGATGAAGGAACGCGGCGGCTGGGTGGTCACTTCGATCAGCGATCTGCGCGCGCAACTGCTGGCATTCGCGCGCGGCGAACAACAGCCGCAAGACGCGCAGGATCCGAACTTGCGGCACTGGCTGCAGGGTGCCGATGTCGATTGGAACAGCCGCCACACCGATGACGCACGCCGCCGTGTGAGTCTTCCAACCTATCCCTTCGCCCGCGAGCGGTTCTGGTTTGACGCACCGAAACAACCGCAAGGCGAATTGCTGCTTGCCATTCCCGAATGGAAACCAAGCGCGAAAGCCCCGGCATCGGCTACCTGGCAACGCCGCGAAGTGCTGCGATTCGAAAGCAGCGCTCGCTTCGAAGACTGCGCCGCGCAGGTTCTAACCCTCACTCAGAATTTGCTGCGGGAGCACGCCCGCGAGTCGACGCTGTTACAAGTCGCAGGCCCCCACTGCGCCGGCCTCATCGGAATCCTCAGGACCGCGGCCATCGAAAACCCCAACTTCCACGGACAACTCATCGAGACAGAGCTAAGCGCGGATATCGAACGCCTCCTGGAAGCCGACAGCCGCTACCCACAACACCAGTACATCCGTTACCAAAACGGAGTTCGCGAAGTACAGACATGGCGCGAACACCGCGCCCCGGACACGGCTCCAGCGAAGCCATGGAAGGCGAACGGCGTCTATCTCATCACCGGCGGAGCAGGCGGTCTTGGCTCCCTCTTCGCGCGCGAGATCGCATCCAACACCCCAGGAGTTTCGTTGCTCCTCACCGGCCGCAGCGCACATCCGCGGACCGATCTCCTCGGCAGCCTGCGCCAACTCGGTGCCCGCGTCGTCTACCGCCAAACAGACGTAAGCGACCGCGCCGCCGTCCATCAACTCGCCGCGTTCATCCGGACCGAGTTTGGCAGACTCGACGGCGTACTGCATGCCGCCGGCGATCTCCAGGACAACTTCATCCTTAAGACCACCCAGGAAGATCTAACGGCCGTACTGTCGCCCAAAGTCAGCGGCACCCTAAACCTCGACGCCGCCCTTGCCGATCTCGCGCCCGAACTTTTCGTTCTGTTCTCCTCTCTGTCCGGCGTGATGGGCAATGCCGGCCAAGCCGGATACGCCACAGCGAACGCCTTCCTCCATACGTGGGCGGAGAAGCGTACCGGAAGAACACTCGCGGTCTGCTGGCCGCTGTGGGACGAAGGGGGCATGCGCGTAGATCCCGCCACAGAAGCCACTCTGCGGGAAACCACCGGCATGATGGCAATGCCCACCGCCACCGGCATGCAGGCCTTCTACCGCGCTTGGGCTTCCCAGCAACCCGTCGTTTCCGTCGCCTATGGCGATGCCCGCAAACTCCGAGAAACCCTCCGCCTCGACACCCAAGACCCTCCCCAGCACGATCTCCGCACCCATACCCTACAGAAACTCAAGCAATTGTTTGGCGAGGTCATCCAACTCGCTCCCGAGCGCATCCAGCCCGACACCACCATGGAGGAGTTCGGCGTCGATTCGATCCTCATCACACAACTGAACCAGCGCCTGTCACAGGTATTCCGCAAGTTCCCCAAGACGCTGTTCTTCGAATACCCAACCCTCACCGCACTGACCGCCTACTTCGTCGAAACCCACTCGGCGGAGTGCGCGGCATGGACAGGAGCAACCGCGCAACCCAACGTCGCACCCGTTCCCACCCTCAGCCCCGCGCAAGATCACGACGCCACCGAACCCATCGCCATCATCGGTATCAGCGCCCGCTTCCCACAGTCAGAAACCCTCGATGCTTTCTGGCACGCCCTCCGTTCCGGCCGCGACCTCATCTCCGAGATCCCGCACGACCGCTGGCCGCTCGAAGGCTTCTATGAAGCGAATCCCAAACAGGCGGTAGAGCAGGGCAGGAGCTACGGCAAGTGGGGTGGATTCCTCGACGGCTTCGCCGATTTCGATCCCTCCTTCTTCAACCTCTCCGCCCAGGAAGCCTTGCGAATCGACCCGCAGGAGCGCCTCTTCCTGCAAGCCTGTTGGGCCGCGCTCGAAGACGCCGGCTATTCTCCCTCCCGCCTCGCACAGGACTGCGATAGCAACGTCGGCGTATTCGCCGGCGTCACCAAAACCGGCTATGACCTCTATGGTCCGGAACTCTGGCAATCCGGCGACACGCTCCAGCCGCGCACCTCCTTCGCCTCGGTCGCCAATCGTGTCTCGTTCCTGCTGAACCTGAAAGGTCCCAGCCTTCCCATCGACACCATGTGTTCCTCATCGCTCACGGCCATCCACCAGGCTTGCCAGCAGTTGCGCAGCGGCGAGTGTGCCATGGCCCTCGCCGGCGGCGTCAACCTCTACCTGCATCCATCGAACTACGTCGAACTCTCCGCACTCCGCATGCTCTCCCGCGATGGGCGCTGCCATAGCTTCGGCGCCGGCGGCGATGGATTCGTCCCCGGGGAAGGCGTGGGCGTCGTTGTCCTGAAGCCGCTATCGAAGGCCCTTGCCGACGGCGATCCCATCCACGGCGTCATCCGTTCCACGCACGTCAATCACGGCGGCCGCACGAACGGCTACACGGTGCCCAGTCCAAAGGCGCAGGCCGACCTCATCCGCCGCGCGCTCGACAAGGCCGGCGTGAATGCCCGCGAAGTCGGCTATGTGGAGGCGCACGGCACCGGCACCGCGCTGGGCGATCCGGTGGAAGTGGAAGGCCTCACCCAAGCCTTCCGCGCCGACACGGCCGACACGGGATACTGTGCGCTGGGTTCGGTGAAGTCGAACATCGGGCACCTCGAAGCCGCCGCGGGCGTCGCCGGCCTAATAAAGATCCTGTTGCAGATGCGCCATGGCGAACTCGCGCCAAGCCTGCACGCCACCCCGCTCAATCCCCACATCGATTTCGACGACACGCCCTTCCGCGTGCAGCAGGCACTACAGCCTTGGCAGGGGGCGCGCCGCATCGCCTGCCTCTCGTCTTTCGGCGCCGGCGGCGCGAACGCGCATCTGGTAGTCGAAGCGCCGCCCGCCGCTACGACCGCGACGGCGACCGCCGGGCCCGTCTGCATCGTCCTGTCCGCCAAGAACGCCGACCGCCTGCAAGCCGTGAAAAGCAGTCTGCGGTCCTTCCTGGGCGATCACGGCGACCAACTCCGCCACCGTCTCGCCGATATTGCCTACACCTTGCAAGTGGGCCGCGAAGCGATGGACGAGCGCCTCGCCATCGTCGCCTCATCCTTCGACGAATTGCTGCTCAAACTCGATAACAGCAACACCGCCGATTGCTTCCATGGGCGCAAATCGCGCGATCGGGACGCCCTCGCCATTGTGGCTGGTGACGACGACTTCTCCTCCACCATCGCAGCCTGGCTGCGTCGCGGCAAGCTATCGAAGGTCGCCGAACTCTGGGCCAAGGGACTGTCCGTCGATTGGTCTCCACTATACGAAGCCTCCCGGCCGGCAACGCTCAGCCTGCCCACCTATCCCTTCGCCAAGGAACGCTACTGGCTACCGGAGATGAAGCGCCAGCAACCGCCGCCGCCGGAGTCGAAGGAATGGCTCTTGTTCCCAACCTGGGATGTCGTCCCAGCGCCACCCGCGGACACCCAAACGCCGGCCGCCAACGTGATGGTCGCGGCTGCAAGCGACGTCCAGTTCCAGACCCTCCGCACCCTGTTCCCTTCGGCGGAGCGGCTGACCGCGACCATCCCAACGGGTATCTCCCATATCACTTGGATGGCGCCCGACGCCCCGCCCACAGCCTTCGCCGATAGCGTCGTCATCGATCAGGAGAACGGTGTCATCGCCGCCTACAAGCTGGTGAAGCAGTTGCTCGCGGCAGGCTACGGCACACGCGAACTGGCCTGGACCTTCGTCACCTTCCAAGCCCAGCAGGTGCTCCCCCACGAACCTGTTAACCCAACGCACGCCAGCCTCCACGGCTTCGCAGGCAGCCTGGCGAAGGAGTTCCCGCTCTGGAAAGTGCGCGTCGCCGACTTGCAAACCGGCACCCTGCCGGAAGCCCTCTGGAGCCTGCCTGCTAATCCCGACGGCGAGGCCCTTGCCTACCGCCAGGGCCAGTGGTTCCAATCCAGCCTCATCCCCGTTGACGGCCTGCGCACCGAATCCCTTCCAATCCGCCCGAAAGGTGTCTACGTCATCATCGGCGGCGCCGGCGGCTTAGGCGAGACGCTCTCCCGCCACCTCATCGAACGCTGGCAGGCGCAGACCATATGGGTGGGCCGCCGCCCGCTCGACCCCCGCATCCAGGCCCGTATCGACGAACTGGCAAAGCTAGGCCCCGCGCCTCGCTACATCGCCGCCGACGCCACCAGCCTGGCAGCCATGGAGCAAGTGCGCGATACAGTGAAACGCGAGTTCAATGTCATCCACGGCGTTGTGCACTCCGCCCTCGGCGGCTATGACCAGGGCATCGCCGAGATGGACGAAGCCCAGTTCCGCTCCGTGCTCGCGGCCAAGGTCGACACCTGCGTTCGCCTCGCCCAAGCCCTTCGTCACGAGCCCCTCGACTTCGCGCTCTTCTTCTCCTCCCTTGCCTCCTTCGGCCGTACGCGCGGCATGAGCAGTTATGCCGCCGGCTGCGTCTTCGAAGATGCGTTCGCGGCGCAACTGGCGCGCGAGTGGCGCATTCCCGTGAAGGTAATGAACTGGGGGCTATGGAGCGTCGGCGGCGGCGCACGCATCTCCAGCACCCTCCGCCATCAATTACAGGACGCCAGCGGCATCGTTCCCATCACGCCCGAAGAAGGCATGCGCGCGCTGGAGCAACTGCTCGGCAGCGGCCTCACCCAACTCGCCTTTATCAAGAGCACGGGCTCGCATCCCCCCGCCAAGGTCTCCGCCAACCAACACCTGCGATCCGCGGAGAAGAGCATTCCCTCCGTGTTGCCGTCCCTCGCCGGATTCACACCCCGCACCGCACCGCCAGATCCCCATCCCGGCCTCGCGCAACTCGATGGCTGGATGCTGCGCCTGCTACGCGCGCAATTCGCCACCCTGCGCGGCGCGCCGGTTCTCGACAAGTACACCCTCTGGCAGACGGAGGCGAACGCCTATCTTGCTTCCTGCACCGCCCCGCAAGAAACACCCGAAGCCGCCTGGCAAGGCTGGAACGCCTTCCGCAACCAGATCCACCAAGACCCGGAGATCGCCCCGCTCGCGGAGATCGTCGAAGACAGCTTCCACGCGCTGCCCGATATCCTCCGCGGCCGGAAGCTGATGACCGACATCCTCTTCCCGGAAGGCTCCCTACGCAAGATGGAGTCAATCTACAAAGACAATTCCATCGCCCGCTACTTCAACGTGGCGCTAGCGGAAGCCGCCGAAGCCATCGTCAAAGCCCGCCTACAGTCCGATCCCACCGCCCGTATCCGCATTCTGGAAATCGGCGCAGGCACCGGCAGCACCACCACAACCCTGCTCCCCTATCTCGCGCCATTCGGTATCGCGGAATACCGCTACACAGACCTCTCCCGCTCCTTCCTCCACGACGCCGAGAAGCGCTACAGCGCCAGTTATCCCTTCGTCACTTACCAGATCTTCAACGTAGAGGAACCGCTGGCGGGGCAGGGAATCGACGCCGGCTCCTTCGACCTCGTCATCGCCACCAACGTCCTACACGCCACCCGTTCCATGCGCCACACCGTGCGGAACGCCAAGGCAGCGCTCTCGGAGAACGGCGTCCTGCTGCTCAACGAGATGACCGGCAAGACCGTCTTCGCCACGCTCATCTTCGGCCTCATTGACGGCTGGTCGCTCGCGCAGGATACTGCTCTCCGCATCCCCGGCAGCCCCGGCTTACTTCCCAACACGTGGCGCACCCTCCTGGAGGAGGAAGGCTTCCGGCACATCCAGTTCCCCGCACAGGCAGCCGAGCGCCTCGATCAGCAGGTGATCCTCGCCGAAAGCGACGGCCTCATCCGCCAGGGCGCGCTGACAGCCACGGTGCCCGTCGTTCCCCCAGCGGTTCCGCAAGCCCCCACGCCACCAACGAATACAGACGCGCTCCAGCCCCAGATCATCGCCTGCCTCGCCCGCGTCCTCCGCATGCCCGAGAGCCGCTTCCAATCCGATGTCTCCTTCGCCGACTACGGCCTGGATTCCATCCTCGGCGCCCAGTTCGTCGACCAGTTGAACGACAAGCTCGGCCTCACCCTCAACACCACCGTCATCTTCGATCACCCCAACGTCGATCGCCTGAACGCGCACATCCTCGCCTCCCATACAGCAAAACTCCCTCAGGCCGCCCCCCAACCCGAGCAGCGCCCCGAAGCCTCGCCCAACGACATCGCGGTCATCGGCATGTCCGGCCAGTTTCCCGGCGCCGCCAATGTCCAAGCCTTCTGGGAACTGCTGCTCAGCGGCCGCGACGCCGTCACCGAACTCCCCCCACACTACCTCGATCGCACCCGTTACTACAGCCCGCAACGCCAAACCGGCAAAACCTATTGCCATCGCGGCGGCGTCCTGGAAGATCGCGATTGCTTCGATCCGCTGTTCTTCCACATGTCGCCCCGCGACGCCGAATCCATGAGCCCGCACCAGCGCCTGGTCCTCCAGGAGAGCTGGAAGGCGCTCGAAGACGCGGGCTACAACCCGAAGTCCCTGGCAGGCGCGCGTACCGGCGTGTTCGTCGGTTCCGAGCCCAGCGGCTACTTCCACGAGACCTTCGTCGGAGCGTCGGAGGCCATCGTCGCCTCGCGCATCTCCTATTTCCTCAATCTCCGCGGTCCGGCCTTCGTCGTGAACACCGGGTGTTCTTCCTCCGGCACCGCGCTGCATGTCGCTTGCGAGAGTCTGCGCAACGGCGAGTGCGCCATGGCACTGGCCGGCGGCGTCTATGCGTCGATGAGCCACCGGTCGCTCGTCCCGCTTTCCGAGATTGAGATGCTCTCGCCCACCGGCTATTGCCGCGCCTTCGACGCCGATGCCGATGGCATGGTGCTGTCCGAAGGCGTTGCCATGGTGGTGCTGAAGCGGCTGGCCGACGCCGAGCGTGACGGCGACCCCATCTACGGCGTCATCACGGCCTCCGGCCTGAACCAGGATGGAGCCAGCAACGGCATCACGGCTCCCAACGGCGACGCCCAGGAAGAACTCATCGCCTGGGTGTATGACCGCTTCGGCATCAACCCCGAAGACATCGGCTATGTCGAAGCCCACGGCACCGGCACGCGCCTGGGCGACCCTATCGAGGCCAACGCCCTCACCCGCGCCTTCCGCCGCTTCACCCAACGCCGCCAGTACTGCGTCCTGGGTAGCGCCAAGGCCCACATCGGCCACTCCGCCGCCAGCGCCGCGGTCATCGGCCTCATCAAGGTGCTGCTTTCGCTACAGCACGGCAAGATCCCCGGCCTGATCAACTTCCGCAAGCCGAATCCGAAGATCGAGTTCGCCGATGCGCCCTTCTCCATCGCCACGGAGCATGTCGATTGGAAGCGCCACGACAGCAAGCCGCTCCTCGCCGCGCTGAACTCCTTCGGCCATAGCGGGACCAACGTGCATCTGGTGATTCGCGAGTATCCGCAGCCAGTCACGGCCGCCACGCCGCCGCTCGCGCCCTGCATCGTACCGCTGTCCGCCAAGGAGCCGGAACGGCTGGTGGAAGCCGTACGGCAATTGATCGCCTACCTGGACGCCACGCCACAGGCCAGCCTGCCCGAGATCGCCTACACGCTGCAAATCGCGCGCGAATCCATGACCTGCCGCGCCGTGTTCGTAACGGACAGCCTAGACGACTTGCAACGGCAGCTTGCCTCCTACCGCACCGCTGGGGAACAGCAAGTCCCAGCGCTACCCGCCATCGCACAGGCGTGGCTCCGTGGAGAGTCTGTCGATTGGAACGCACTCTATTCCAGCGATAAACCCGCGCGCACTCATCTTCCCGCTTATCCCTTCGCAAGAGAACGCTACTGGGCGCCCGTGCCCGCCGCCTCCGAGACGTTGCCAACACAAGACAACGGCGCCACCGACTACATCCTCGCCTATCCCGAATGGCGCGCCGCCCCCGCTCCCCAAGGAGACTCCGCCATCCTCGACTTGCGTGGCGAAGCCTACGAAACCGCCGCGCTCCGAGCCTTTGAACAAATCAAAGCCAAACTGCAGCAGCAGCCGAAAAGCAGGGGAACGCTGCTGCAATTGCTCATTAACCAGCAGGACTCGCTGCTGCCAGGCCTCATCGGGCTCCTCGAAACCGCCCGGCTCGAAAACCCCAACCTGCGAGCGCAGATCGTAGCCGGCGGCCAAGCGCTGGTCCCCGCATGGCGCGAACTTACCGCCCACAGCCTGCCAGCCACGCCCCCCTGGAAAGAGAACGGCGTGTATCTGATCACCGGCGGCGCCGGCGGCATCGGCCTCCTATTTGCCGCCGAAATCGCCCGCCAACTCCGCAACGGCACCATCATCCTGGCCGGCCGCTCTCCCTTAACAGCGGCCAAGGAAACATCCCTCGCCGCGCTACGCCATGCCGGACTACAGGTCGAATACCGCCAGACCGACGTCTCCCGCCGCGGCGAAGTCGATTCGCTAGTACAACACATCGCAGCAACCTACGGCCCTCTCAACGGCGTCCTACACGCCGCCGGCGTCAACCGCGACCGCTATATCATCCACAAGACCCGCGAAGAGTTCGAAGCCGTCCTCGCTCCCAAGGTGTCCGGCGCCCGCCACCTCGACGAGGCCCTGGCCAATACCCGCCTCGACTTCTTCGTCCTCTTCTCCTCTGGAGCCGGCGCAAAGGGCAACCCCGGCCAGGCGGACTACGCCGCCGCCAACGGCTTCCTCGACCGGTTCGCCGCCCACCGCCAACAGCGCGTGAACCAAGGCGAGCGCTACGGCCAAACCGTATCCATCAACTGGCCGCTCTGGCAGCAAGGCGGTATGCGCATGGATGAGGCATCCCAGGCGGCAACCCGTGCCGGCACCGGCATGGAGCCCATGAACTCCGAAACCGGCATCCACGCCTTCTACCAATCGCTCGCCTGCGGTCAACCGCAGGTAGCAGTAGTCGCGGGCGACTTAACCCAGATCCGCCGGCATCTCTTCGAAGCGCCCACCGCCTTGCCCCCGCCCCAGGCCGCGCCCCCGCAAGATACCGCCGACCTCCGCGAACGCACCCTCCAGAAACTCAAGGAACTCCTGGGAGCCCGCCTGAAACTCGCGCCCTCGCGTATCGCCGCACAGGAACCCTTCGAACGCTACGGCATCGATTCTCTCGTCATCACCGGCGTCAACCAGGACCTGGAACAGGTCTTCGGCCCAGTCTCCAAGACGCTGCTATTCGAATACCAGACGCTGCGTGCCCTCACCGATTACTTCGTCGAGGAGCACGGGCAGGCTTGCAACCGCTGGTGTGGCCCCGTCGCCGTTCCCCCGGCGCCCGCCCAGGAGCCCATCGCCATCATCGGCATCAGCGGCCACTATCCCATGGCCGAAACGCTCGACACCTTCTGGCAGAACCTCGCCGCCGGCAAAGACTGCGTCACCCAAATCCCCGCCGAGCGCTGGCCTATCGACGGCTTCTATCACGCCAATCCCGAAGAGGCCGTCGCCCAAGCCAAGAGCTACGGCAAATGGGGAGCCTTCCTCGACGGCTTCGCCGATTTCGATCCGCTCTTCTTCAACATCAACGGCCGCGAAGCCATGAGTATGGACCCGCAGGAGCGCCTCTTCCTGCAAGCCTCCTGGGAAGCCATCGAAGACGCCGGCTACACGCGCGAGACGCTGGCCTCCCGCCTGGATGGCAATGTCGGCGTGTTCGCCGGCGTCACCAAGACCGGCT
>CAYLPH010000043.1:0-70504 GCA_964385495.1 uncultured Candidatus Solibacter sp. | reverse complement strand
TCTTGTAGGACTCTCTCATTCCCTACTTCATGCCGGTTTATCCCGGCGCACCGCAGCATTCCACCGGCCCCAAAACGCCCGAAGGCAAAGCCACCTCCGCCCAGAACGCCAGAAAGCACGGCTTCACCGCCCGCAGCGCCTGGTCTCCGGCCCACTTCACCGAAGATCTGCGCGAATTCTTCCGCGACTTCTACAGCCGTCTCAAACCAGACGGCCCCGTCGAAGCCACCGTCTTCGACCAATTAGTCCACGCCGCCTGGAATCTGCGTATGATCGCCGTAGAACTAGACAAACTAGCCGCCGAATTCAACTGCGAGGAAGTCCCGGAGTTCCTCAACATACCGGACCTCCCGGAAGACGCCGAGCGCCGCTACAACCGGCTCCTCCGCTACCAGGGCCGCAACGAGCGAGCCTTCCAGGCCAACATGCGCCTCCTGGCCTCGCTCCAGACCAACAGAGTCGCCGCCGACTACACCGGAACCCCCGGCGAAAAGTCGCTCAATTCCATCTCGGCCCTAATAGACGTCGCCAAGATCGTGCGCCTGACCGATCGAAGCCAGCCGGAGCCCCCCGGCATCGCCCCCAAGGCCCGTAAGCAGCCCAGCCGGGCCGCCTGACGAAGCCAAAACGCAACTCTCACCCCGCCGCCGACTAATCCGCCGCCAGCACCCAAGCTCGAAGTGTGCCCAAACCGCTCATTCGCCGTTCCCGTCAAGTTACACTACCCACATGAAAGCCATCCTCATCCGCCAAACCGGCGGGCCGGAAGTTCTCCAGGTCGAGACCGTCGATCGCCCCAACCCCGCTGCCGGCCAGGTTCTCGTGAAACTCCAGACAGCCGGCGTCAACTTCATCGACATCTACTTCCGCACCGGTCTCTATAAGGCGGACCTCCCATTCACCCCCGGTATGGAAGGCGCCGGAGTCGTGGAAGCCGTCGGCGAAGGAGTCACCGAATTCACCGCCGGGGACCGCGTCGCCTACGCCATGTCCCGCGGCTCCTACGCCCAATACGCCCTGGTGCCTGCATCGACGCTGGTCAAGGTGCCCGAAGGCCTCGATCTCGACCTCGCCGCCGCCGTAATGCTGCAGGGCATGACCGCGCACTACCTCTCCCACTCCACCTTCCCCCTCGAGAGTAAGCACACCTGCCTCATCCATGCCGCCGCCGGCGGTGTCGGCGCCCTGCTCGTCCAGATGGCCAAGATGCGCGGCGCCCGCGTCATCGCCACCGTCGGATCGGCCGGCAAAGGCGAAATCGCCCGCAAAGCCGGTGCCGACGAAATCATCCTCTACAAAGACCAGGACTTCGAGGCTGAGGCCCGCCGTTTGACCGCTGGCGCCGGCGTCGACGTCGTCTACGATTCCATCGGCGCCGCCACCTTCCACCAGAGCCTCAATTCCTTGAAGCCAAGAGGCATGATGGTCACGTTCGGCAACGCCTCCGGCCCGGTGCCCGCCATCGAACCCCTCCTCCTCAGCACCAAAGGCTCCCTCTTCCTCACCCGCCCGACGCTCGCCCACTATAATCTGACCCGTGACGAGCTTCTATGGCGGGCCGGCGATGTCCTCCGCTGGGTCGCTGCCGGCACGCTGAAAATCGACGTCTTCAAGCGCTATCCCTTGTCCGAAGCCGCACAGGCCCACATCGACCTCGCCGGCCGCGTGTCCACCGGCAAGCTGCTGCTCCTGGTAAACTGAGGGATTGCCCCTCAGCGCTGAGTATCCCTCCCGGCGGCAAACCCTGCCACCGGGATTCTCCGAACACAAAATCGACGGCCTGCTGGTAACGTCCCTGGCGAACGTCCGCTACCTGACCGGATTCACGGGCAGCAATGGCGTGTTGTATCTGGCCCCCGGCAGGGCAATCCTCTTCACTGACCCGCGCTATACGCTGCAGGCCTCCCAGGAAACCGATTGCGAGGTGCGTATCCTTACCGGATCGCTCTACCCCGGTATCGTCAAAAGCCTCCGCCGCCTCAAGCCCGGACGCCTCGGCTTCGAAAAGAACCACCTGCCCTACTTCGCCTGGGACTACCTTACCCGCGAGTCGCAGTCGCGCTACACGCTGGAGGCGGTGGACGGGCTGGTCGAAAAGCGGCGCATGGTGAAATCGGAGGCCGAGATCGCGCTGATCCGCCAATCGGTCAACCTGAACAGCCAGGCCTTCGACCGTGCCTTGAAGCGCTACAAACCGGGTATGCGCGAGACCGAACTCGCCGCCGAGATCGACTACCAGATGCGGCGTCTGGGCGCCTCCTCCACGGCATTTGACACCATCGTCGCCACCGGCCCGCACTCGGCGCTGCCCCATGCCCGCCCCGGCGAAACGCGCATTGAAACCAATCAGTTACTATTAATAGACATGGGTGCCACCCGGCAAGGCTATACGAGCGACATGACCCGTACTGTCTTTACCGGCAAAGCCGCTCCTGCCTGGCGAAAGCGCTATCAGGCCGTCCTGGAGGCGCAGCAGGCTTCCCTCGACGCCATTCGCGACGGCGCTAGATCCGTCAAGGTGGACGCCGCCGGACGGCAGGTTCTGCAAGCCCATGGCCTCGACAAGCAGTTTACGCACTCCACCGGGCACGGCCTCGGGCTGGAGATCCACGAAGCTCCCCGCCTCGGCAAGCGCGATAAGTCCGTGCTGCGCGCCGGGATGGTAGTAACCGTGGAGCCGGGCATTTATCTGGAGGGTCAGGGCGGAATCCGGATCGAAGACACGGTCCTGGTTACCGCGAGCGGTTGTGAGATCCTGACACCCACATCGAAGGAACTAACCGTAATTTAAGAACGGCCGCCGCGGACCGGCGGCTGCAAGTCTATCCAAAAAACGATGACCATCGACGAAATCAAGGAAATACTGCAAGTCCTAATGGACAGTGGCGTGAGCGAGATCGAGGTCCAGCGCGGCGACAATCGCGTCTGGATCAAACGCAACGCCGGCCCCGCCGAGGCTCCGGCTCCCGTTGCCGCTCCGCTGACTCCTTACGTTGCCACTGCCGCCCCGGCTCCGGCCGCCGCTACCCCGGCGCCCCCTGCCGCACCGCCCAAACCGGAGGCCGAGAACCTTCCCGCCGTGAAGGCGCCGATTGTCGGCACCTTCTACGAATGCCCGTCGCCGGGCGCCGCGGCCTTCGTCAAAGTAGGCGATACCGTGCAGGCCGGCCAGGTGCTGTGCATCATCGAATCCATGAAGCTCATGAATGAAATCGAGGCCGAAGCGGCCGGCGTCATCGTGAGTAAACTGGTTCCCAACGGCAAGCCCGTGGAATACGGCGAAGCGTTGTTCCTCTACCGTCCGCTGTAGCCGCAATGTTCCAGAAAATCCTTATTGCCAACCGCGGCGAGATTGCGCTTCGTGTGATCTGCGCCTGCAAGGAACTAGGCATCCGGACGGTGGCCGTCTACTCCGAGGCCGACCGGCACAGCCTGCACGTGCGCTTCGCCGACGAAGCCGTTTGTATCGGGCCCGCCAAAAGCTCCCGCAGCTACCTCGACATCCCGTCCGTCATCAGCGCCGCCGAGATCACCAACGTGAATGCCATTCACCCCGGCTATGGCTTCCTCAGCGAGAACTCCGATTTCGCCGAGGTCTGCCAGATGTCCGGCATCACGTTTATCGGGCCGACGCCGGATGTCATCAAAACCATGGGCCAGAAGCAGCGCGCACGGGAAGCCATGAAGGCCGCCGGCGTACCCACTCTGCCCGGCTCGGAAGGCATCCTCAGTTCCGCCGAAGAGGCCGTCGAATTGGCCAGCCAGGTCGGCCTGCCCGTGATGTTGAAGGCCTCGGCGGGCGGCGGCGGCCGCGGCATGCGTATCGTGCGCACCGCCGAAGAGTTGCCGAACCTCTTCGCCCAAGCCAGCTCCGAAGCGGCCGCCGCCTTCAGTTGCGGCGATCTCTACATGGAGAAGCTGGTCGAGAACCCGCGCCACATCGAGTTCCAGGTCTTGGCGGATCTCCATGGCAATGTCGAGATCCTGGGCGAGCGCGAATGCTCGCTCCAACGCCGCCACCAGAAGGTTCTCGAAGAGGCTCCCAGCCCCAGCATGACGCCGGAGCTGCGCAAGGAGATCGGCGATGGCTTGCGGAAAGCCATGCGCGACATCGGCTATACCAACGCCGGAACCGTGGAGTTCCTCATGGACCAGACCGGCAAGCTCTACTTCATCGAAGTGAATGCGCGCGTGCAGGTGGAACATCCGGTTACCGAATGCGTCACCGGCATCGACATCGTCAAGAGCCAGATCCGTGTCGCCGCCGGCGAGAAGCTGCCCGACATCCTCGGCGGCCCCGTCACCCTTCGCGGCCATGCCATCGAATGCCGCATCAACGCCGAGCACCCCGAAACCTTCGCCCCCTCCCCGGGACGCATCACGGCGTTGAATCTGCCCGGCGGTATCGGTATCCGCGTCGACACCGGCGCCTACACCGACGGCGTCATTCCCCCTTACTACGACAGCATGATCGCCAAACTGATCGCCTACGGCGGCGACCGGCGGGAGGCCATCTCACGTATGGCGCGCGCCCTCGACATGTTCGTCATCGAGGGCATTCACACGACAATCCCGCTGCACCAGAGGATTCTGGCCGACCCAGAATTCCACGCCGGCCAGTTCCACACCAACTACCTGGCGAAGTTCACGACACCTAAGAAGTAGGCACCCTACGGCAGCAGCCCGCGCGCCGGACCCGTCGGCGGAGTCAGGTGGCACTGCGCGCAATTGCGGATGTTCGCATCGAACCGCTTCGAGCGGTCATGGATCGTGTGGACGCGAACGTCCAGCGGGTTGTCCGGCTCGAACTCCAGCGGCGTATGGCAGGTGTAGCAGACGCGGCGGTCGGAGATACCGTGCAGCACCTTCCCGATCGCCGACGCGTCCTGGTGGCAGGTGTTGCAGTTGCCCGTCTTCGATACGAAGGGCGCCGGCGTGTTCGTACCCACTTTGATCTCCAGCGTGGCGCCACGGTTCAACGCCTCTCCGGCGAATTCGCGACGCCCCTTGAAGGAGGCCACGTAGGTGCCGGGCTCGGCGTCGGCTGGGATAGTGAACGTAACCGTATCCGCCACGGGGGTGTTGGCCGGGAGTATGCCGAACTGGATGAGTGGCGATGGCACGGCGATCACTAAGCCGGTGAATCCGTCAGCCGCGGTAGTAGCCGTGGGCACCTGCGGCAGGAAGAAATCGGGGATGGTGACCACGCGATTCGACACCTTGAGTTTATGCACCGGCCCTACCAGCCCCATGCTGGTGTTCGCTTCTCTGTGCTTCAACGCGTAGTAGAGAGTCGGGATGATCGCCGGATTGAAGTAGCGTATGCCCGCCGGCTCAACGCCACTCACCACGTCGGCAAGCGTCGGCAGGGAGCCCGCCGGATGCAGCCGGTTGCCCGCTCCATCCCGTAGCGTGATGCGGAACGTCACAGCCTCCCCAGGCTGGTAATAGCTGCCATTGGCGGGCGGATTCACCACGCTCAGGGACGGAACGAAGCCATAGCCGAGCGGCGACGCCGCCGCTTGAATGACCGCAACCTCACGGCAAGCGGCGGGCTGCTCCGTCCAGACCAGGCACAACTTCGACGCCGCCGCCGGAATCGGCAGGTCGCGGTGTTCCGCGCGCAGGTTGTGCCGCCATTGCACCAGCCCCTGGGCGATGAAGGTAGCGCCGCTACAGTTGTTCACCGCCGGGCATCCCAGCGCGATCTGCCGCGCCACGAAGCGCCGCACGAAGCCATCATCGGCGGGCGTGCGGAACTCATCCAAACCCGCGAAGGCGAACAGAGGTAGCCCGATCCGAACCCCGCTGGCGTTCATCGGCCACAATTGGAACGAACTGGGGTTCTTCATCCAGCGCGCCCCACGATAGAAGCGTTGCCGCGTGAACTTGCCCGCTCCATCCGGCCGCCAGTCCTCCTCCGCCAACTGGATACCGTTCCAATTCAGGCCCGCGAACTCGCCCGATTGCTGGATGGGCTGAATGCCAAGGTCGGTGGACGAGGGCGCACTGGAGACGGTGATATCCACCTCCTGCAGGAACCGGCGATCGTTGCCAATCAACTTGATGGGAGCGGACTGGCCATTCTGAAAGAAGACGCTTAGACCAACGGGCTCGGCGGCCCAGCAGGCCATGGAAATGCTAAAGGCGATTGTCAGGCGGTGGAGGCGTTTCATCGGCAGGTAAGTGACGGCGCATGGCAATCTGTATCAAGCCGTCATGCGCGATCCTGAGAGCATGCCAGACTTGCTCGAAGTTGTGCTCGACGCTTGGGACCGCGGCAACCGCATTCTGAGGAACCTGCTCGCATCGCTGCCCCCCGGCGGCCTGGAGGCGCGCGCCGCGGACGGCAGCCCATCGGTGGGGGAGATGTTCGGGCACATGTACCACGAACGCATGATCTCGCTGCGGGAAGAAGCGCCGGAGTTCGCGGGCGAGGTTCCGGCGCGCGAATGGGCGGCGATCACCGATCCGCGCCGGATGGATGGTCTACTTGCCGATAGCGGGCAGCGCGTGCGCGAGGCGGTGAAGAGCCGCGTCGAGCAAGGCAGGCAACTGGATCGCAGCTACAGCCATCCCATCCTGTTCCTGCAGTTGCTGGCTTTTCACGAAGCCTATCATCACGGGCAGATTAAGCTCGCCCTCAAGCTATCCGGCCACCCGATTAGCGACGACATTGCCGGGCCGCTCACCTGGGATGTCTGGCGCCGCCGGTAGCCCCCAAATGGAAAAGGCCCCGGAGCGCTGCCGCCCCGGGGCCAAAGTAAACCAAGGAGGGAGTCCTTAGAAAACCAGCCGCGCCCCTATCTGGATCCGGCGGCGGCCACCGTCCGTATTCCACTGGTTGAGGAACGCCGCCGAATTAATACGCCCGTCCGGGATCCCGAAGTTGCGCGTGTTGCTCAGGTTGAACATATCGGCGCGAAGCTGTACGTTCATCCGTTCGCCGATGCGGGTGTTCTTGATAAAGCCCGCATCAATATTGAAGATGCCGTCCGCGCGCAGCACGCCACGCCCGGAGTTCCCGATCGGATTGGCCGCGTTCACCGGCGTAAAGAAGCGTGTACCGCCAGCCCACATGCGGAACAACTCCTCGCTGGTCATGCTGGACAGATCCAGCGAACTCGCCACATTGGGACGAATCGCCACACCCACCAGGCCGCTGATCCCACTCAGGCGGTTACCCGGATCGGCGCCATTCAACACCGTGAACGGAGCGCCCGACTGCGCCGTGAGGAACGGCGAGATCTGCCAGCCGCCCAGAATCTTGCCTGCGAAGCCCTTCTGCTCGCGGAAGAACGGCACCTCATAGACGCCGTTTACCGTGAACCGGTGCGGACGGTCGAACGTCGAGCGGCCGCGTTCGGCCTTGCGGTTGTAGCTATCCTGCGGGACGGCCACGTCGGACAGTGCGTTCGGGTTGAACAGCTCCGAAGCGTCGTCGATAAAGGAGCTCCACGTGTAGTGGGCGCCCAGCGAGAAGTTACGGCTCAGGCGCTTCTCCAAGGAAGTCTGCAGCGAGTGATAGATGGACGAAGCGCAGTTGCAGCGCTCGCGCACCACGCCAAAGAACGGGTTCTGCCGCCGCAGCGGCGAAGTGCCGGGAATCACCGGGTTGTTGTCGATGGTCTGGAACAGCCCCGTGCCCTTGGTGCCGATCCAGCCGACGGTGAGCGCCCAATCCTTGGCCACCTCGCGCTGCATCTGGAATGAGAACTGCTCCGCGATGGCCGAGCGGTTGTCGTTGGACAGGATGGTGCGGTTGGCAGTCCTGGGATCGGCCGGAACACCGTTGCGGCGCGCGTTCTGGATCTGCGTGAACGCGTTCTGCGCCAAGCCGCCCGACACAAAGTTCACCGAGTTGAGGAACGGGAAAGCGCTGGCGACGTTCAACGTCAGGTTGACGAAGTTGTGGTCGTACGTACGCGAGTAGCCGCCGCGGATCACCGACGCGCCGTCGGCGCCCGTAAAGAAGCGCAGGAAGCCCGGCGCCTCATGCAGGCGGTAGTTGAAACCGATGCGCGGCCCCAGGTTGTTCAGGTCGCGCGGCGGGCGCGGCTGCATCACGAAGTCGGGATTGCCGCCGCTGGCCTTCACGATCTTCTGGTTCACGGTTTCGATCCCGGTCCAGGTCGGGCCCGGCGTTTCGTACCGCAAGCCGTAGGTCAGCGTGAAGCGGTTCGACAGGCGCCACTCGTCCTGGAAGAACATGTAGTAGTCGTAATACTTGAAAGGCCAGATCACGTCGCCGCCGGGCAGCGTAGCATTGATGGTCGCCACCGTCGCGACGTCGTCGTGGAAGCGCTGCAAGGTGTCGTAGGCCAGCGAGCCGCGCGCCGTCGGGCCGAAGAAGCTGACGATGTCGCGGCGCGAGAAGTCGATGCCGAACTTGATCGAGTGCTTGCCCGCGATCACACCGGTGGTGTTCTGCAACTGATAGGTGTTGTTGCGGCGGAACTGCGGCAGGTTGACCGCTAACCCGATCGCGGTACGGCTGGCTGCGGCGTTGATACCGACCAATCCGAGTTCCGAAATCTCGATGGAGGGGATCAGTTCCGAAGCCGCGTTCTCGGCATTGGAACTGGTGGCCACCCGCTGGTACGCGACGCGGAACTCGTTAAACATCTTCGAACTGAGCGTAGAGTTGACGGAAACGATGGCCGACTGGCTGCGAGCCGGCGACACCGTGGTCAGCCCCCCCGGCGTTACCTGGCCCGATCCGCCCTGGAAATCGTCATCCAGCATGTAGCGCATGAACATCTGGTGTTTATCGCCCAGCCGCTGGTCATAGCGGCCCACGCCCTGCCAGTTGTTGCGGAACACCGCCGCCGAGCCGGTGATGCTGCCCACCGGGATCTGGTACGTCGTGCCGCCGACGTTCAGCGGCACCGTGCGGCCGCTGGCCACCTGCGCCGCCGGAAGATAGGTCAGCAGCGATTGGATGGTGGGCCGGCTACCGGCCACGTTCTGCAGAATGGTGCGGCCTTCCGCCGTGGGCGCGCCCGAGAGGGTGGTGCCGAAGCCGGTCTGGCGGATGGTCCAGCGCTGCAGCGAGGTAAAGAAGAAGCTCTTATTCTTACCGTTGTAGACTTTGGGAATCAGCACCGGGCCGCCAAAGGTGCCACCGAACTGGTTCTCCACCAGCCACGGCACCTTGGTCACACGGGCGTTCACTTCCTGGTTGGACAGCGTGTTCAGCTTGTTGCCGTTGTAGAACCAGAACGCGGTGCCATGAAAATCGTTGGTGCCGCTCTTGGTCACCACCGAAAAGACCGACCCCGCGGCGCGGCCATACTCGGCCAGAAACTGGTTCGTGATGATGCGGACTTCGGCCACCACGTCCGGGTTGTTGATGCTCTGCTGGTTACCCGTCACCGACGGGTCGTTCGAGTCCTGCCCGTCCATCATGAAGTTGTTGGAACGGACGCGCATGCCATTCACCGAGAAGTTCACGCCACCGGCCGCGAAGTTGGATTGGCCCGACGACAACTGGCTAACACCGGGGATGCCCAACGCCAGGTTGAGCACATTGCGATTCACCGCGAGAGGCAGTTCGCTGACGCGCTTCGATTCGAAGCTGGTGCTGACTTCGGCGTTTGTGGTGTTAACAATCGTGGCATCGGCATTAACCGTCACCGTCTCCGATGTGCTCGCCACTTCCAACTTAACAGGAAGGTTCGCCACCTGGTTCAGGCGCAAGTTGATCGGCCGCTGGATGTAGCGGGCAAAGCCGGATTTCTCTACCTGGATCTCATAGTTTCCCAACCCGAGTTGCCGGAAACGGAATGCGCCGTCGGCCAGCGTGGTAGTTTCGTACTTGGCGCCGGTGTCGAGGTTTTGCAATGATATACGGGCATCGCCGATCACGGCGCCGCTCGTATCGGCAACGGTTCCGATGATTTCGGAAGTGACGGACTGGCCGAACGCGGTTGCGGCAGCCAATAAAGACAAGCTCATCAGCAGAGCGTTTTTGGTCATAAGTTGTGGATTCCCCTGAGGAAGCAAGATCAGTGACCGGCGGTAAGCGCGGTCGCAAGTTTACTTTCGTTACGGATGCACGAAAGATCTGTAACAAACGTGGTTGGTATGGAAGCATGATGCCACACTCAGGGCGGAAGATCCAGAAAAGTTGAATATTCTGAAAGAGTATGAAAATTTCGAGCCTGCGGGCCTGGGAGATCCTGGACTCGCGGGGAAACCCCACTGTCGCTGCCGCGTGCCGGCTTACGACAGGCGTCATAGCGAAGGCGCACGCCCCCAGCGGCGCCTCGACCGGCATTCACGAAGCCTGTGAGCTACGCGACCATGACGCCGGCCGCTACGCCGGCAAGGGTGTGCTACGCGCCGTCGCCAACGTGAACGGCGAAATCGCAAAACGATTGGCAGGCATGCGCGCCGACGAGCAGTGGCGCATCGACCAAGCCATGATCGACCTCGATGGCACTCCCAACAAAGGCCGTTTGGGCGCCAATGCGATCCTGGCTGTATCCTGCGCCGTCGCCCGCGCCGCGGCAATCGAGGCGGGCGTGCCGTTGTGGAAGTGGCTGGCCGCCGGCCGCGATGCCAAACTGCCCGTACCCATGGTCAATATCCTCTCCGGCGGGCATCATGCCGGGCACAACTTCGAATTCCAGGATTTCCTGGCCATACCCGTGGATATCGCCGCCTATGGCGCTCAATTAGAGGCAATCGTGGCGGTACACCGCGAAACGCGACGCCTGCTGGAGGAGACCGGCTACGTGCTGACGGGCGTTGCCGACGAGGGCGGCTGGGGGCCCAAACTACCGGCCAACCGTATGGCGCTGGATATCTTGACCCAGGCGATCACGCGATCGGACCTGGAGGGCCGCATGAAGATCGCCCTGGATGTCGCGTCGTCGCACTTCTATGAGAACGGCAGGTACGCCCTGCCAACGGAAGGCCGCAGCTTCGACGCGGCAGGCATGGTGGACGAACTGGAGAAGCTATGCGGCGAGTATCCCGTGATCTCGATTGAGGACGGGCTGGCGGAAGACGACTGGAGCGGCTGGCAGTTGCTGACCGCGCGACTGGGAGAGCGCGTCCAACTGGTGGGCGATGATTTCTTCACCACCAATATCGGACGCCTAAACCGCGGAATCGCGGAAAATTGCGCCAACGCAGTGCTAGTCAAGATGAATCAGATCGGCACCCTGACCGAGACGTTCGGCGTGATTGACCGGGCGAGGGAGGCGGGATACCGGGCCGTGATCTCAGCGCGGTCCGGCGAAACCGAGGACGACTTCCTGGCCGACCTCGCCACCGCCAGTGGCGCGGGACAAATCAAAGTCGGCTCCATCACGCGGTCCGAACGCCTGGCCAAGTACAACCGGCTGTTCGAGATCGAACGCGAGCTTACTTCCGCCGTTTAAAGAAGACATCGTCGCGCTTGTAGGTGGTGTTGATCAGAACCATGAAAAGCACCACCATCGATACCATCGTGGCCGCCGCGCCCATGATCAGGTAGTCCAGATCCTTGCGCGGATAGGGCATCACTTGCCACATGATGGCCAGCGTGACAACGAAGGCGATGAGCACGGAGACGGCGAGTACAAGCGGACGGCGCAACAGATTCCCCCGGCTTCTGATTGTACGAATTAAGGGCGCGGGATCTCAATCGTAGCGTTCATAGATGACTTGCGACTTATCGAAGCCGAGCGCCTTGCAACGGTCCCGGACGTCGTTCACCATCTCCTTCAGCCCGCAGATGTAAACATCGAGATCGCGGCGGTCGCCGATCTCCTCAAAGACGTACTGCTGCACGCGGCCGGAGTTGCCCTTCCAGGCCTCGGTGGGACGCGTGACGGTGCAAATAAACTTGAAGTTGGGGTGCTCGGCCGCCATCTGGTCGAACACTTCCTTGTAAAGAACGGAATGCTCGTAGCGAACGCCGAACACCAGCGTGTAGGGCTGCTCCTTGTCCTTGCACAGCACGTCCTGCAACATAGGCAGAAAGGGGGCAATGCCCGTTCCGGTGGCCACGAACAGAGAGGATCGCAAGGGCTGCTTCATGACGAACATGCCGTGCGGCCCTTTCATCTCCACCGTGTCGCCCGGCTCCATCCCGAATAGAAACGGCGTAAACGCGCCGTCCTGAACGAGGTTGAGGCAAACCTCGAACTTGTTCTCAGAGGGCCGCGAAGCGATGGAATAGGCGCGCGTGACCTTCTTCCCCTTTACCGTCTCCGACAGGGACACGAACTGCCCCGGGATGAAGTCAAAACGTTCGAGGTCGGGAACTTCGAACCAGAAATGGCGCACCTCCGGCGCAATCTCGATGTAGCGCAGGAGCCGGGCGCGGTGAGGGATCTGGTGAGCTAGCATGTAAGAGCCTTTTGAGCGCGTTCAAGCACGATCTGGCGCAAGCTGGGATGGCCGTCGAGCGGGTCGGTGACGTGAATGGAAAGACCGGCATGGTGTTCCAGAATGCCGGCGACAATATTGGGAAGATCGCGGCGCAGGTGGATGCCAGGGGTAAGGAAGTAAGGAACGACAATGATCCGCTCCGCCCCCTGACCGGCCACGCGTTCCACGGCTTCCACGAGATCGGGTTTTGCCATCTCGAGAAACGCCGTTTCGGTGAGCGCGAACTCGCCTTGGCGCGCGACGTCACGGGTTACGGCGCGAACCGCGTCGTTGGCCGACTCCACGCTGGATCCATGCGCGAACACGATGATTGCCGTCTTCACAGACTTCATAGAGTGTATATGATTCGCGCGTGGGGCGCGCGGCTCCATTTCGACGTAAGTCCGCTACTGTAATAGCTTCTTCATCATCGATTCGAAGGAAACTCTGGATACCGCGAGCTGTTTCCGCAAATCGGGATCTTTCCATTCCGCGCGCGTACGGGCGGGAGTGAGGCGAAGCACGCGTTCCAGGTTGCCACCCAGCGCGTTCATCATGCCATGCAGGGCGCGGTAGTAGCCGCGCTGGTTCGGAATGGTGCGGCAACCATGCACCAGGGCCGCCAGCACATCGGCACGGTCCTGCCAGTCCAGACAGCTGTGTACGGCCACCAGCGCTCCCCATTCATCGAAGAACGGGCCAAGCGGCAGCAGCAGGTCCGGACTCCGCCGCAGCGGTTTCACGCCTCTTAGCGGATAGTTCCGATGGCCCTCGGTGGACATCGCGCGTTTGTAGAGGCGGGCGGCCTTGGTGAAGGCGCCGTTGTAGGGCGCGGTGTTCTCATGCGCCAGACGGCCAAAGCGGCGCCGGACTTCGTCGTGCGTCTGCTGCGTTGGCCAGAAACTGATGCCCTGGTCGAGATCGCCCACATTATGGGTAAGCGTGGAGGCCAGCCGCAGCGCGTCCAGTTCGCAGCCTTTGTGCGTCATGGCGAATTCGAACTCCGTGGTCTCGCGCTGGAGTTCGGCATCGATGGCGGCGGCGGCCAGTTCCGCATACTCCTCGTCGCCGCGCTTGATGAACTGGCCCAGCGCCCCGGCGAGCACGCTCAACTGCTCGCCGTTATGGCCGCTCACCGGACCAACGCCGGCCAGTGCGGTGGCGCGCTGGCTGATGCCGTCAAGGCTCCAGTGCAAGGCGTGCAGGGTGAAGTGGAACATGCGCCGCATGGAGTCGCGATCGCGCGTCTGTCGCCAGAGCAGGCCGCGAATCTTGCTGTCCACATCGGTGGGGACGTAGGTGGCAACAGTGGCGTGATGACAGGCCATGCAATAGGCGAAGTAGTCCTCGCGCACGGCGTCGGAATCCTGGTCGGAGTCCGCAAAGCGCTCATACCCCTGCAGAATGCGCAGGAAGGCCGTAGGACCCTCCCCATGCTCAATGAGCCGCACCCCGGCCGGCAGCGGGTCCGCTTCCATCCGCGGGAACAGGAACGGCGCCGTGTTGCGCACCAGGCCGATCAGGTTCGACGGTGCGATGTAGTTGTCGATAGGGCTGCTACTGGTCACTGCGATCTAGTTGTACTCCGGCCTGCCGCTGGGCCACGTGATGTCGCGCACGGGAGTCAGGATCCGCTGCACTTCCGCCAGCAGCGTGGGGTCCGGTTCCTCCCCCACGATACGCACGTTGCGCAGAACCTCGTCCGCCGTCCTGGCGCCCGTCAAGGTGGAGTGAATCCGCGGATTCGCCATCGCGAACTGCATGCCAAGTTCGGCGATATCGATGCCTCGCTCGTTGCAGAAATCGACCGCCCGCCGGCAGGCTTCCTTCATCTCGTCGCTGCCCAGGTGCCATGGCTGGGGGCCCTGCTGGGTGAGTAGCCCCAGCGCCAACGGACTGGCATTGATAACCCCCAGGCCGTGTTTCTCGAACAACGGCAGCAACCCCTCCGCCGCCGTATTCTGCAGCGTGTAATGCGCGTAGGTGATGACAGCGTCCAACTCCGCTTCGGCGAGGATTGCCGGAAAGATCTTCAGCGGCAGGCCGGAGGCGCCGATATGCCGCACCTTACCCTCCTCACGGGCGTCTTGTAGAGCCCGCAGACCGCCGTCAAGAACGTCGCCGAGCGGCACGAACTCGATATCGTGCAGGATAGCGATATCGAGAAAACCGCAGCCCAGCCGGTCCAGCGATTGGTCCAGCCCGTCCTTGACGCGCGTGTAGGAGAAGTCGGAGTCCGTGGTGGAGTAGCGGCCCACCTTCGACGACAGGGTATACCGCTCCCGGTTCACGCCCTTGAGGGCCTTACCCACCATCGTTTCGGAACGGGTCTCGCCATAGAGCGGCGCGGTGTCCAGGTAGTTGATGCCCTCGTCCAAGGCGGTGTGCAGCGTTTCGATGGCGTCTTTCTCGCGGAGTTCGCCATAAACGCCGCCCAGCGCGGCGCAGCCGAGGCCTAAGACGGAAACCTGGAGGTTTGTTTTGCCGAGCGTCCGGTAGATCATCGCGGGGAAACTTCTATTGTTCCATAGGGACAGGGCGCCACTACCGGCAGCCCGCGCCCGCCTGTTACAATCCGTTACGGAAGCCAAGCTTGGCCGGTGCCGGGCCTGGTCTTCAAAACCAGTGTGCGGCATGATCTGCCGCGGGTGGGTTCGACTCCCACTGGCTTCCGCCAAACAATAGTACCAAAGCAAATTTCAGGCGTTGAGCGCTTCGGCGCGGTACTGGGATCCGCGGCGCATTGAAGCCGGTCGCGCCGCGCGTGCGGACGCCGCCGGTTCGCGGGCTTGCGCCAACGCGCCGCGCCCGGTCAGATCGCAAAGCAATCTTCACGAAACCTTAGGCTGCTACTGCGAGTCGGCCTCTGCACTCTGCTTGTCAGCCATCTCTTCGCGCAGGAGTATCGCGGGCGCATACAGGGCTCTGTGTTGGATGCCACCGACTCAGCCATCGCCGACGCTACCGCAACGCTAGTCAACACAGGGACCAACATCCCAACTACACGCACCTCCGGCGTGACCGGCCGCTATATCTTCGACCTCGTCGTTCCGGGAACCTATACGCTGACGAGCGGAGTCACATTCCTCAGC
Organism: uncultured Candidatus Solibacter sp.; assembly: GCA_964385495.1. GTDB lineage: Bacteria > Acidobacteriota > Terriglobia > Bryobacterales > Bryobacteraceae > CADEFT01. Next base: position 55,049 of record CAYLPH010000043.1, on the reverse strand, counting down.
GGATATTCGTATACGTACGCGAAGAACCTGCAGTATTACGACGACCAGGACACGTTCCTGCAGCAGCGGACCTGGATCAACGACACGCAACCGCGGTAACCTTGCGTCCGCGTTCCGTTCACCGCCATGTCCGCACCCGTTCACGGCATATAACGGCCCGCTGGTCATCTATCGCTCCCAGATACAAGGCCAATGCAGGTACAAAGGGACGTGCAGGACGCCGCCCTCCGAACGTTGCTTGTCGACGACGAGCCGATCGCGCGCCGTATCCTCCGCGAAGAACTCGCGGAAATCCCAGGAGTAGCGGTGGTCGGCGAGGCGGATAACGGCCCCGCCGCTACCGGGATGATCGGCCTGTTGCGGCCGGACCTTGTGTTTCTGGATATCCAGATGCCGGCGTGCGATGGCTTTGAAGTAGTGCGGCGGCTCTCGCCCCTGCCGCCGGCAATCGTGTTTGTGAGCGCTTACGACCAGCATGCGCTGCGCGCCTTTGAAGTGGGCGCCGCCGACTATTTGCTGAAGCCCATCCGCCAAGAGCGTCTGCGTTCCGCGATTGAGCGCGTAAGAAGCGCCGGCACGCCCGCGCTGGAGAAGGCTGAGAAACTGGCCAAAACGGTGGAGGCCGCCGGACCGCCGGGACGCCGCAAAATCGCCGGAAAAAAGGGCGAGGAGTATTTTCTGCTGGACCTGGCGGAAGTCATCGCCTTTCGCGCCGAAGGGGAACTGGTTTGGATCGTCACGGGGCAGAAGCGCTACCTGGCCAGCCAGACGCTGCAACAACTCACGCAGCGTTTGGAAGGCAGTTCGTTCCGCCGCATCCATCGCGGCGCGCTGATCAATGTGGATCACATCCGCAAGATGAGCGCGCTTTCCAGCCAGCGCTGGCTGGTGACCATGACCAATGAAATGGAAGTGGTGGTCAGCAAGCGCCAGGCACACACCATTCGAGACGTGATTCACGCCTGACACTCATCCATGCTACAAGCTGCCAACCTTACCAAGGCCTACAACGGGGTCACGGCCCTGCACCCGCTGAACCTGGCGATTCAGCCCGGCGAAATCTTCTGTCTGCTGGGCGCCAACGGCGCGGGCAAGACGACGACCATCAACCTGTTCTTGAACTTCATCGCGCCGACTGCCGGCACCGCGTCCATTGGCGGCATTGATGTGGAGAAGGATCCGCTAGGGTCGAAGAAGATGCTGGCCTATATTCCCGAGCAGGTGATGTTGTACCGCAATCTTACCGGCTTGGAGAACCTGGAATACTTCACGGCGCTGGCGGGGGCCAGCCACACCAGGACGGAACTCCTGGAGTACCTGGAGGAAGCCGGCCTGGCGCGGGCCGACGCTGAAAAGCGCGTGGGCGCGTATTCGAAGGGCATGCGGCAGAAAGTAGGGATCGCCGTCGCGATTGCCAAGAACGCGCGGGCGTTGCTGCTGGATGAGCCGACCTCCGGCCTGGATCCCAAGGCATCGAACGAGTTCTCGGCGCTGCTGAACAAACTGCGCGGCAACGGCGCGGCGATTTTGATGGCGACTCACGATCTGTTTCGCGCCAAGGAGACGGGCACGCGGGTGGGGATCATGAAGCATGGCCACCTCATGGCGACGTATGCCACGGCGGATCTGGGGCACGCGGATCTGGAGCGGATCTACCTGGAGCACATGCACGACTAGCCGGCAACGGGGTAACTCCGGAGTTTTCTCAAAGCGAGGATAGAGATGGCTGCAAAGGCAAAGGCCAGGCCGAAAAGGTCGAAAGACAGGCGGCTGACCACGGCATAGGTCTCTTCTTCCTTGTAGATGAAGATGGGCAGGTGGTCGAGATCGCCGGCGGACAGCGGCTGTTTCTTGAGGATGCGGGGAATAAAGAACTGCCGCCACCGGCGATGATAGGTATCCACTTGAGCGAGGAAGTGCATGTAGCGGTGGCCGCTGGAACCCGCCAGGTCATCAAAGGCCGATTGCGCCACTATGGCGGGCGAGAGGTAGCGGAAGCGATCCACCAACTGCCGCTGGTGGGCCAATTGCCGCTCGAACGTTTCCAGCACGGGCTGCACTTTCTTCTCGATGGCGTCGTTAAGGGCAACCTGGAGGTAGCTAAAATCGGGTGGCGTGCCGGGCTTGGACTCCGGCGGCGCCAGTTCGGGATGATCCTCCAGATACCTGGCGAGCAGTTGACTACCCTGGCGGGTAGAATCCTCGCCTGCGGCGCGGATGGCCTGGATCAGTTCCACGCGCGATGGCACCGGGTGCGCGGCTTTCACCGCTACGTTGAGCACCGAAGGGATCACGATCAGGAACAGGAGCCAGCATCCGGCGAGGGCGATGGCATTGGTGGCGGAACCGCGGCCGAGGGTATTCACCGCAATCGCCAGTGCAAACCAGAAGCCTCCGTACAGCGCGGCCGTCACAACCCACAACAGCAGGCGGAGCGGTGCGTCCGGTGCGCCAAGATCGGCTCCCCCGATAGCGACGCCGGCGATGGAGAGCGATGCCGCCAGGGCCAGGACGAACATCGCGCGCAACGAGATCTTCGCCGCCACCAGGCGTGCCAGCGATACCGGCTGCGATAACGCTAGCGCCAGTGTCCCGGTTTCCTTCTCCGCCGAAATGAGGTTGTAACTGAAGGCGAGAATCACCAGCGGGAACAGGTAAAGGAAGACGAAGGCGAGATCGAATCGCCCGGCCAGCAGGTGAATGGGATTCTCAATCTCGTCGTTGTTGAGGAACGTGTCCTTGCTGTTGATGGAAACCCGGAAGTAATAGGGGTGGAGATCGCTTTGCCCAATGGCGAGCGAGGCCAGCGGCGCCGGCGGCAGGGTGACGTACCGCGTACCCAGGTTGCGGCCGAACGACTGCGGCAGGCGCGGATCTGTGAAGGGAGGAACCTTCTTCTCTCCGCTTTCGAGTTGAGGGATCTGTTCGCGGATGGCATCCAGGCGGGTGCGCTCTTCGGCCAGAGCCGCGCGCAGCGTCTGGTTCTGAAAGTCGACCCAGCGCGAGCCGTTATACGCGCCAAAGGCGATGGCAAGGCCGAGCAGGAGGGCGATGGCCAGCGGCGTGCGGTCGGCACTGGCGTTGCGCCATTCGTACTTCAGGATCCGGCTGGACATGTCAGTACACCCGCGCCTGCCGCGTGAGCCGGTAGGCGGCGGCCGCGGAGGCCAGCATCCAGAACGCCAGGATCGCCAGAGCCGGCAACTGGCGCCGCAGCACCCAGGCGGCATCGGGCGCGGTGTACGTGAAGGGAGGCACCTTGCGCCACAGGTCTTCCCCGGCATAGTAGGCGCCGGTATTGCCGGCGTTGCGCATCAGGTCGCCATTCATCTCGCGCTGGATCATGCGGCGGTACTCCTCGGCGGCGGTGGCGAAGTGGCGGTGCTGAGCCAGGTCGGCGCCGGCGAACGCCATCGAGATGGAGCGGAGGGCGAGCGAGGGGGCCATGATCGCGAGCATGCGGTGAATGTCCTCCTGCCGCGAGAAGGCGCCCCACAATTGGGAGTAGGCTGCGTCAAAGACCTCGTTCCCGTGCTCTTCGCCGTCCTGCAGGCGGGCGCCGGTGAAGTTGATGGGGAGGTCCTCCAGGCGGGTGACGTTGTATTGCTTGAGCAACTGCGCCTGCAGCCGTTCGACGCGCTCCTCCGAAGAGTCATGCCCGGAGCCCTTCAGCGCGTGTTCGATATCACTCGCGAAGGTAAACGCCGAAGGGGTGGGCCGCGCGGCTTTGGCGACGCCGGAGGCCACGCGCGGTGCGATCAGGCCATTGAACATCCAGAAGCCGAGAAGCACAAGCAGCGCCATACGCGAGGAGGGGGCCACGGCGGAGACGGCCAGCGAAACACCCACGAACATGGCGAAGTAAAGCAGATAGCCCAGAGCCATTCCGGCCATGCGCGGCAGAGCGGCCGCCATATCGGTTGCGCCGACGGCGGTAGTGAGGGCGGCGGCGCCAATCAGCGAGGCGGGCGCGAGCAGCAACGCCAGCGCGCCGGCCACCCCCAGCGCCTTCCCCCGTGCCAGGGCGGAGGGCGGTACGCCCAGGCTCAGCAACTGCCGCAACGTGCCACTCTCACGTTCCGCGGAAAGGGCGTTGAACGTCAGCAGGACAATGAGCAGGGGAACCATCAACTGCAGTACGGTGGAGCCCGTAAGTTCACCGAAGCGCTGGATGGCGGTGGCGTCCTGAGCTGGGCGGTACTTGAATTCGTTCTGCTTATGCGCTTCCAGCCAGGCGGCGACGCCGGTGTAGGGATCGGTGCCGGGATCCACCATCGTGAGCGGCATCTTGGGCTTGAAGGCATAGATCCCGTAGTGCGCCGCCGAGTGCGGATTCTTCTTGCCCTGGTTCAGCCATTGGCGGCGTGTGGCCTGCTGCGCGGCCGCGTGCTGCGCGCTCACCTCGCGATAGTGCTGCCAGCCGAGCAGCAACGCCCCGGCAAGCAGGAGGAACACGATGGAGCCGGCGATACGGAACCGGCCATCGCGAAGCATTTCGGTGATCTCCTTACGGGCTATACGCGCGATCATGAGTGTCCTTGTTCCTTCCTGGCGGCGCCGCGACTCCTTGCTCTCTCAGTCTGGCGGCTGGAGATTCCTCTCCCCCAAAAGGATCTGATCAGCGGGATGAGACCGGAGGTGAGCGGACCCATCGGCCGGGCGGACGGGCCGGGGGCATTGGCCCCACGCAAATGCGGCTGGATGCTGGCGGTGATCGCCACTTGCGGTCTGATCTTGTCCGCTGGCGGCGTGCTTCAGTCCTGCTGGCGAACAGTACGAGGGAGAACGCCAAGAGCCTTCGAGACTAGAGAGAAAAATGAAACCTCCCTATGCTGTGCTTCTCTGTCTTGCCGGAGCCACCGGGTTGCTTGCGCAGACATCCATTCATGGGTCTCTCCGTGGACGCGTGCTGGACCCGAATGCGCTCGGGGTCTCCGGAGCGGCGTTGACGCTCTCGAGCGTAACTATGGGCAGCAAGTGGACCACATCCAGCGATGCGGACGGCAACTACCAGTTTGCCCGGCTGGCGCCCGGGCGCTACCGGCTTACGGCCGGGAAAGGCGGATTCCGCATCGCGGTTCGCGCTGCGATCGAGGTGGCGCTGAACGAGACAGGCGTCGCCGACCTGGCGCTGACGCTAGGCGAGGCGGCGGAGTCGGTGACGGTGACGGCGGAGGCCGGCATTGTCCAATCGCAGCGCGTGGAGATCGGCGGGCGCGTCGATGAACGCCGCGTGCGGGAACTGCCATTGAACGGCGAGAACTTCGCGAAGCTTGTGCTCCTCGCGCCAGGCATCGCCAGCGGCAGCCCGAACAATCCGTCGATGAGTGGCGCGCGGCCCGTGGCAAACTCGTTCACAGTGGATGGCTCGTCGGCTAATGACGAACGCGGATCCAGCGGCCTTTCTCTCGGCGGTGGTGGTGCGGCGGAGTTTAATGGGTTCTCGCCGAACCTGGTATCGACGGAAGCCATCCAGGAATTCAGCATTATCACGTCGAATGCGGACGCGACGTTTGGCCGGGGCTCGGGCGGGCAGGTGAATATCGTCACCAAGTCCGGTTCCAATGAGTTGCATGGATCGCTCTATCACTACCTGCGCAACGACAAACTCGATGCGCGCGATTTCTTCAACTATGGTCCGTTCTTCGCCAAAGACGGCTCGCGGCGCAGCGTCGTACCTCCTTTCAAACAGAATCTCTTTGGCGGAACCATGGGCGGGCCAGTGGTGAAGAGTAGACACTTCTGGTTTGGAAGCTATGAAGGCTTTCGTCAGAAGCTGGAGCAAACCGCGTCGGCTACCGTGGCCAACGCGGACCTGATTGGGCAGATCCCCGGCCAGATGGGCCAGTTGTTCCGGCTGTTCTATATCGGCCGCGGCGTTGTTCCGGCCAGCGGTAATGGGGCCGGTTCCTTCAGTCCGCTATCCGCGGCCGATCGCAACGCCGCCACCGCGGCCGGATTTCCTTCCGCGCTGTTCAACGGGTCCCCGGCCGACGGGGAAGCGGGCACACTGCTGCTTTCCACCACCAATACGCGGGATGTGACCCAGGAAGCGTTTCTGCTCCGCACCGATCACCAACTGACACAGAAGCTTTCCTTGAGTGCGCGCTACGCGTTCGCGCAGCCGTTTGCTAGCCTGAACCAGCGCGCCGTCGCCGGGGTCGTGGAAGAAAGCCGGCGCCGCTGGCAATCCGGTACGGCGCAGATGATCTACGTCCTCAGCCCTTCCCAGACCCTGGAAGCCCGCGCCAGCCTGCTCCGTTCGCGCCTCTTCGATACGCCGCGCGACCCACTGGAGCGGGCGCTGGCGAACTTCGGCGTGGATGCCGAGTTGGGCCTGCAGATTCGCGCCAACGGAACGTCGTTGAGTCCGCTCGTCATTCCCCGGTCTCTGGGCCTGATGGACAACCAAACCGTGCCACAGGGCTCGCTCATGCATAGTTGGACGCGCGGGCGCCTGTCCCTTCGATCCGGTTTCGATATCCGCAGGCTGCTGATGAACAACATTCTGGTCAGCAACGCGTCCTTCATGCAGTTCACGGGATTGGTGGGCGTCAACGGGTATCTGGGCGCTCAGCCCGGCCAGGCGGAGACGATTGTGACGGAGTTGAACACCACCGTTTACGGCGTCAACGGCGGTCCCACCACGCCACAACGCGGCTGGCGTTCCACCGAGCAGGAGTACTTCACGCAGGCGGACTTCCGCTGGCGCCGCGATGTGACAATCAATGCCGGACTTCGCTACAGTCCGGCCGGTGCGATTGGCGTGGTCGGCAACTACCAGGGCAATCTCTACGCGGTGGACTCCGGCGGCAACCCGGTTGCCGGTGTCAGTCCGTTCCGAAGCGGCCTTACCGCCAATCGCGTGGCCAGCGTAGCCGACGGCCGGCCCATCTTCAACACCGACTGGAACAACGTGCAGCCGCGGCTGGGTGTCGCCTGGAATCTGGCCGGCAAGGGGAATACGGTGCTGCGCGCCGCCTGGGGTCTGTATACCGACCGCTTCTTCCAGCGCCTGTTCGACTTTGGCGTTCTGAACTCGCCCTACGCGCACTCCAGTTTGTTGACCAACCTGCCATTCCCCCAGCGCGCCCAGATTCCATTGCGCACGGACACGCCGCCGCAACAGAGGTTTGTGGATCCAGGTCTGCGCAGTCCCACCTCACAGCGGTTTAGTGCCGCGGTGGAACGCCGCATCGCCTCGCAAACCAGCGTCACCGCCGCCTACGCCGGATTGCGCGCTACCGGCCTCTATCGCTGGACTGAACCCAACGGGCTGGGTAGTGTGCCGCAGACGGCCCGGCCGGACCAACGCTTTGCCCGTTATCGCTATACCGGCAATAGTGGCGACTCCATCTATCACTCGCTGCAGGTGTTCGCCCGCCACCGCTTTTCGCGCGGAATCGACTTTACAGTCTCCTATACATATGGCCGCTCCGTGGATACTTACTCGCAGGATGTGGGCGACAATTCCATCCGCAATCCGGCGCCGGGACTGGCGCAGTTTCCCTCATTGATCAACACGAAGGGCACGCCGGCCGCGGGCTTCCAGGGCGACGCCCAAAGCTGGGTCCCTCGCCCCGTACTGGCGGAACGCGGCAACTCCGACTTTGACATCCGCCACAACCTCGCCTTCAGCCATGTGTGGGAGTTGCCGGTCGGCCGCGGCCGCAAGATTGGCAGCGGCATGTCTCGGGCACTGAATTACGTTCTGGGCGGCTTCTCGCTGGCCGGTTTGGTGCAAGTGAGAACCGCGCTGCCGGTCTATCTGAGTTCTGGCATCGACTACGCCGATGTCGGCATTACCAGCAGCCCACGTCCCGCCCTGCGCCTGGGCTCGCTCGAAGATATCTACGCGAACGGCCGCTTCGATAAGACGCAGTTCTGGGTACCGAAAGCGGAGGCCGATCAGCGGCTCGGCGTGCCGGCGAATGTCACGGACCCCTATGCGGTCACCGCCCGGAACGCACTGTTCGGGCCGGCGGTGCGCTTCTACGACCTTTCGGTGATCAAGAGGATTCCCGTCCGCGAGGGGATGCGATTGGGCGTGGAAGCAAATTTCTTCAATCTGTTTAACCGGGCGATTCCCGGTCCGCCGGTCGCGGTGCTCAGCGATGCACGCTTTGGCCGTGTCACCGGGACTCTACCGGGCGCCAATCCGAGGCAGATCCAGCTTGGGATGAAGCTCAGTTTCTAAGCGGCCTCGACTTCGCACGGTGGGAGCCAGAGGTCGCGAATCGGATGAGACGCGGTAATACGCACAATTCCAGACTCGCTGGATTAGCGCTATCGCCGTCATCAAAGTTGAATTCCAGACTCTGCCAACCGGACCAGACCGCGGGTCCAGTTACTGCCGGCGCAATTGCTGAACGAAGCGCTCCCGCTGCTTCGCTACCTCTTCTTCACTCGCTTCGGCATGCGATGCTTTCCAGTTGCGCAGCAGCACACCCGCCCGTATGGCCAGTTTCCCCTCTTCACTCATAGAGCGCTTTCCTTTGCGCCGCCCCGGTTTTGCCTTCTTCTCGACGGCGGCGGGGGCGGCCGTTTCATCCTCCGTCTCCGTGAGCCATTTCGGCTTTCGGCCCCGGCGCGGGCCTTCTCCGGCGACGTACCGTTCCAACGACCGGATCACTTCGTCGATGCGGTCCCGGTTGGAATACAGTTCGGTGAGGCACTTCTGGATGCAGTCCATGATTCATTGTCAGACACTCGTCATGCGATCTGCGACCCTTTCTTTCATTTTTTCCTAAGAATTCTTTGGGTTCTTACCTCCCACCCCGTCGTTCGGGACCCGCGATGTCATACGCGACAGTCCAATGGCATCTTCCGGGGGTGTCGGATTCTGTATAGAACAACGCGCCCCGCCGCCAGCCGCTTGTCTCCATGGATTCAATCGATTAGAGCAGATCTCTACTCGCGTAAGGTGGTGCTGGCCACTGAGAGCCAAGCCGAGTACAACACTCGCCGCGCTACTTCTTCACAGGCCAGGGAACCCCGCCGTTCTTTTTCGCCACCGGCGCCACTCCCTTGAACACAAACTTCTGCACGCGCTGGCCGCGATAAGTCTCGGTTGTGTAGATGTTCCCCTTGGAATCCGTCGCAATCGAGTGCACCGCGTAGAACTGTCCCGGCTGCCGTCCGCCGCCGCCGAACGAGGTCAGATACTCCAGTGTGTCCCGCAGCAGGATGTGCACCTTCATGTTCGATCCGTCGGCGACGTAGAGATACTTCTCACCCGCATCCTTCGAGAGCGCGACATCAAATGTCGCCCCGTCCCCCAGGGTCTCCTTCTGGATGAAGGTCTCCTTCAGATAAGTGCCGTCCGTCTTAAATGCCTGGATGCGGTTGTTGGTCCGGTCGCAGACGTATAGAGTACCGTCCTTGGCCAGCGCCACCCCATGCACCGGCGTCCGGAACTGCTTGGCCGGCGGATCGTTCGGATTGTACGGCGGCAACTGGGTATCGTCCGGCTTGTTGCCATAGGCGCCCCAATGCCGCTTGTACTTGCCCGTATCGGCATCGAACACAATCACGCGCCGGTTGCCATACCCATCGGCCACGTACAGTTCGTTCGTCTTCGGATCCACGATGGTCTTCGCCGGCAGGCGCAGGTTGGCAAGGTCGTTGCTCCCCTTGCTCTGGAAAGGCTTGCCCATCTGCATCAGGAACTTGCCGGACTGCGTGAACTTGAGGATGAAACTGTCGTGCACCGCGCCCGCCGCCGCCATCTTGCTTTCGTCATGCGCCAGCGCGGCAGGGACCGATCCGCGGCCATTCCCGCCGATCCACACATTGCCCTTATGATCCACGTCGATGCCATGGTTCGACGAAGGCCAGTCAAAGCCGCCGCCTTTCCCGCCCCAGGACTGAATCACGTCGCCCGCCGCATTGAACGCCAGCACGGGAGGCGCCGCCGCGCAGCACTCCGCGTTCTTCGGCGTCATCGTGGCGTACTGCTCCTTGGCCTCCAGCGACCCTTGCCGGTGGATGATCCACACGTTATCCTGCGCATCCACGCCCAGGCCGATGGTCGCGCCGATCACCCAGTGATTGGGCAGCGGCTTCGGCCAGAATGGATCCACTTCAAAGCGTGGCGCCTGCGCCGTGGCCGCTTCCACCACCGCCTTACGCTCTAAAACCACCGAGCCAATCGCAAGAACCGCCACGAGGGCCGCGCCTACCAGATATGTCCTCTTCATGTGTCCGCCTTGGGGCTCCGATATCATACATGATTCGGCTTCGGTGTATCACCCTGTGCGAATCGCTTTCCTACTCCTACTTCCCGCTCTGCTGAACGCCCACGATATCCCCGCTGGTGTCACCGTTCACGCTTATCTCAAGCCGGAAGCGGATCGCTTGCGGCTGATTGTGCGCGTGCCGCTACGCTCGATGCGCGACGTTCTCTTCCCGGAGTACAAGCCCGGCTATCTCGATGTCGCCGCACTGGCGCCGAAATTACCGGAGCTGGCCACCCTCTGGCTCGGCGATTTCGCCGCCATCTACGAGGGGCCGGATCGCCTGCCCCGGCCGGCCGTAGCCGCCACGCGGATCGCCATCGAATCCGACCGTTCCTTCGCATCCTATGAGCAGGCGCTCGCCCATGTCCGCCAGCCCATGCCTCCGAACACCGCCAACCTCGTCTGGAATCAGGTGTGGTTCGACGTCCTGTTCGAGTATCCGATCCAATCGGCCGGTTCGCGGTTCTCCATCCACCCCGGTTGGCGGCACCTCGCGGCCAGCACCACCACCGTGCTCCGCTACGTTGCCCCAAACGGCGTTGTCAGAGCCTTCCAGTTCCACAATGACCCGGGCCTGGTCGCGCTCGATCCGAGTTGGCGCCAGGCGGCCTGGCACTTCAGCAAAGCCGGCTTCGAGCATATCCTCGACGGCGCCGATCATCTGCTGTTCCTGCTGTGCCTGGTGATCCCCTTCCGCCGCCTGCGCCCACTAATCCTGGTCGTCACGGCCTTCACCCTGGCCCACTCCGTCACCCTCTTCGCCTCCGCCTTCGACATGGCGCCCGATGCCCTCTGGTTTCCGGCGCTCATTGAAACCCTCATTGCGGCGTCTATCGTCTACATGGCGCTTGAGAACATCGCGGGCGCGGGAAGCCTCCATCGCCGCTGGATGATCGCCTTCAGCTTCGGCTTGGTCCACGGCTTTGGATTCTCCTTCGCGCTTCGCGAGACACTCCAGTTCGCCGGCTCGCATCTGCTGACCTCGCTGGTCTGCTTCAATATCGGCGTCGAGCTCGGTCAGTTGCTCGTGCTCGTGTTGCTGATACCGGCCCTCAATCTGCTATTCGTCAAGGTGGTAAACGAACGTATGGGCAACATCCTGCTCTCGGCTATCGTCGCCCATACCGGCTGGCACTGGATGGCTGATCGCTTCCACCAGTTCCGTCAATACACCATCGCCTGGCCGGCTTGGGATGCCGCCTTCTTTGTCACGGCCATGCGCTGGACCGCTGCCCTGATTGTTGTGGTTATGGTAATGGCCGCCGGACGCCGCTGGCTGGCTCCACGGAACGCGACTGCCGCGCGCGAGGCTCGCTAACGCAAGTTAGGCGCGGGCCGAAACCGAAGAGCGTTCGCCCATGGCGTTGGCGAAGTGGGAGACGATATCGGCCATCTCGACCAGCGCCTGGCGGGCGTCAGCGCCACGCGAGAACTGGCGGGAAACCCGGAACCACAGGCGCATCGCCTGATAGTCCACCATCAGCATGCGCTGTTCGAGCGTCAGAGAGCCAAGCTGGAAACTAGACGCGTGCTGCAGCAGGCCGATCAGCAGATGGTAGTCCCGCTCCAAAGAGGCACGGGCCTCCTCCAGACCGTCCAACTGCGCGTGCGCGAGCTTGGCCTGGATCGCTGGAAAGGTGAGCTGATTCGCCTCCGCAACCTGGACCGTGTAGTCACGCGCCGTCCTGGTCGTCAGGATGAGCAGGCACGTGTACCGGAACCAGTACAGGAAGAGCGCCAGCGAGAATCCGATAATGGTAAGGCTCACAAACATGGTTGAGATCGCTTTGCTACATGGCCAAGTTAACATTGACGGGTGTGTGAAGCAATAGAAACAAAGCCACTAAGGCGATTTGATCTAAGGTGTATCGGGGGATTGCCTGAAGACCATATGGCCCGGCGTCACATGACTCCTCTCGCAGTGGTCCCAGTATAAGCCGCCATAGCTGCGGGTAATGTACTGCGACTCCCCGTAGCCCAGCTTCGCCGCCTGCCGGTCAATCCACTCCGCCTCGCCTTCCAACTCCAGGAACTCGCCGATCGGCGTCTCATCCACCGTGAGCATGCCTTCCCCGTCCGTAAACTCGGTGCGGTACTTTTCATAGCGGAATGTCGGACGATAGCCCAGCCGCTCCAGCATCCGCGCGAGCAGGCTGCCATCGTTCACTCCCGTCTCCAGTTCCTCGCGCGATTTGTGTTTCCCCGTGGTGGCCGGCCCTTTGTAAGTGAGCACCCAGCGCGAGTTGGCCCCCTCGCCCGTCTGCCGGAGCCTGAGAATGCGGCCCGCCTGGCGCAGCACGCCGTCCGGGAGATCGTAGAGAGTGTTGGCCTCGAACTGGCGCGGCACTGCCAGGCGGAAGCCTAACCCCGGCAGGCGGCCGAGCAGCGATTCGCGGTCGGCCAGCGCCAGTTTGATCTCCGTTTCCGTCTGTGACCCCGCCATAACTAAACCGGGGCCGCCGTCGAAAGCGAGGCCTCGTGGCTATGGTCGGCGTGATAGCTGCTGCGCACCAGCGGCCCGGCCTCGACATGCGGAAAGCCCATGGCCATGCCCTCCTTGCGGAGCATGGCGAACTCCTCCGGCGTCACATAGCGCAGGATGGGCAGATGCTTGGGGGATGGGCGCAGATATTGGCCGAGGGTCACAATATCGACGTTGTGCGCGCGCAGATCCCGCATGACCCGCAGCACCTCGTCCAGGGTCTCGCCCAGGCCCAGCATCAGCCCGGACTTCGTGGGCACATCCGGCCGCAGCTTCTTGGCGTACGCGAGCATATCGAGCGAACGCTCGTAACGGGCGCCCAGGCGCACCTGGCGGTAGAGGCGGGGCACGGTTTCCGTATTGTGGTTGAGGACGTCCGGCCGCGCGTCCATAACAATCTCCATGGCGTCGTGCGAGCCCTGGAAATCCGGTACCAGCACCTCCACCTTGCAATCGGGGATGCGTTCGCGGATGGCGCGGATGCACATCGCAAACAGCAGCGCGCCACCGTCCTTGCGGTCGTCGCGGTTCACGCTGGTAATCACGGCGTACTTCAACCCGAGCGCGGCGACCGCCTCCGCCACCCGCCGTGGCTCATCGAAGTCGACTTCCAGCGGGGCGCCTTTCTGCACGGCGCAGAAGCCACAGCGGCGCGTGCAGACGTTGCCCAGGATCATGAAGGTGGCGGTGCGCTGGTTCCAGCATTCGCCCACGTTGGGACAGGCCGCCGATTCGCACACCGTATGCAGTTGCAGGCGTTCCACCAGCGCTTTGAGTTCGCGGTAGTTGCCGCCGGCGGGCGCAGGCGCGCGAAGCCATTCAGGGCGTTTCGGCTGACGATCGATGTGGACGAGCACTGCTCCTATTTTCGCACTGCCGGCGGCTATTCGAATTCCACCGGCTGCGACAGGCTTACCGTCGAATGCTTTTCGAACTCCGTACGCTTCACTGGGAAGTCCGACCGGTAGTGGCCGCCGCGGCTTTCCTCCCTCGCCAGCGCGCAGCGGGCAATCAGCAGCGCCACGGGGTGGATATTGCGCACTTCGTAGTCCGTACGCTCCGGTCCGGACAGGTCGCGAAGGGGAACGGCTTCCAGTTCCTGGATCATCTGCGCGAGTCCCGCCGCCTCGCGCACCAGGCCCGCCTGCCGCCACGCCATGCGCCGCAACTCGACTTCGGAGATGTCGGGAAATCCGCCGGAAGGCGGCTGCGGGTTCACGAATACCGGGCGGCCCGCGTGCTGGCGCATGGCCTCGCCGGCACGGGCGCCGAACACCACGGCTTCGAGCAGCGAATTGCTGGCCAGCCGGTTGGCGCCATGGACGCCGGTGCAGGCCACCTCACCCGCCGCATAGAGCCGGGGTAGTGTGGTGCGGGCCTGCAGATCGGTCTTGACGCCGCCCATGGCGTAGTGGGCCGCCGGATGCACGGGCGCCGCCTCGCGCGTCAGGTCCAAGCCGTAATGCAGACAAGTCTGATAGATCCGCGGGAAGTGCTCCGGAATGCCTTTCAGATGGGTCAGGTCCAGGAACACGTGTTCGTCACCGGTACGCAGGATCTCATGCACGATGTTGCGGCTGACCACGTCGCGGGGAGCCAGTTCCGCCAGATCGTGCTTGCCGAGCATGAAGCGGTCGCCGGCACGGTTACGCAGAAACGCGCCGGCCCCGCGCAGCGCTTCCGACAGCAGAAAACGCGGCGCACCGGGCAGATGCAGCGCGGTGGGGTGAAATTGGACGAATTCGATATCGGAGATGACCGCCCCGGCGCGCCAGGATATGGCCACGCCATCGCCGGTGGCAACGTCGGGATTCGTGGTCTCCAGGTAGACGCGGCCTAACCCGCCGGTGGCCAGCAGGACGGCGCTGGCTCGAATCGAGATCAGCACGTTACGCTCGCTATCGAAAGCCAGGGCGCCGGCCACTTCGCCGTCTTCCAGCAGCAGGTCGGTGACCGCCGCGAAGCTTTCGAAGCGAATGTTGGGCAGCGAGGCGGCGCGGCGGTACAAGGACCGCACCAGTTCGCGGCCGGTGGAATCGCCCTGGGAGTGGAGGATGCGCGAACGCGAGTGCGCCCCCTCGCGCCCGAAGGCCAGTTTATTGCCTTCCTTGTCGAACTCCGTGCCCCAATCGATGAGTTGCTGGATGGCGGCGGGACCTTCCGCAACCAGCGCCTCCACGGCCTCCGGATTGCAAAGGCCGTCCCCGGCGACGAGAGTGTCCTGCTCATGCAACTCGACATCGTCATCGTCGCTGAGCGCGACGGCGATGCCGCCCTGGGCGTACTGGGAGGACGATTCGCGGATACTGTCTTTGGAAAGGACAAGGACTTGCCCGGCTTCGGCGAGCGAAATGGCGGCTCTGAGTCCGGCCACTCCAGCCCCTACGACCAGGTAGTCGGTGGTAAGTGTTTCAGCAGGCGGTCTAATAATCCCATGGTACAACGGTCTTTATGCCCGCTTTTCGAGTTGAGACGCCGATGCGCGCCTACGATGCCATCGTGGAACGGGGCATCCTGGCGCGGGCCGGGGAGTACATCCCGGCCAAATCCGGCGCCGTGTTCGTCGTCACCACCGCCGACGTGTGGCAGTTGCACGGAGATATCCTGGCCAAGGCGCTAGGGCCGCGGTTGCGCAAGGTGTTGTTTTTCCCCGGCGGAGAGAGCCGTAAGCGCCTGGAAGAAGTGGAACGGCTGGCCGAGCAGATGGTGGCGGAAGGGGGCGATCGTTCCAGCCTAGTCGTGGCATTCGGCGGGGGCATTGTCACCGATGTGGGCGGCTTCCTGGCATCGGCCTTCATGCGTGGAGTTCCGGTTCTGCAGATTCCGACAACGCTGGTGGCCCAGGTGGATGCGGCAGTGGGCGGTAAGACCGGCGTGAACCTGGTGAACGGCAAGAACCTCGTCGGCGCCTTTCACCAGCCGTTGGCGGTGTTGATTGACCCCGACGTGCTGGCCACCTTGCCCGAAAGGGAATACCGCGCCGGGCTGTACGAAGTCATCAAATGCGGTGTGATTCGAAGCGAGAGCCTGTTCCGGCTGCTGGCCGGACAGCGCGATGCGGTGATGAAACTGGAGCCGCGCGTGGTGGATGAGCTGGTGTGCGAATCGGTGCGGATTAAGGCCGAGGTGGTGACGGCGGATGAGAAGGAAGGCGACCTGCGGCGCATCCTCAACTTCGGCCATACCATCGGTCATGCGCTGGAAGCGGAGACCGGCTACACCCGCTTCCTCCATGGGGAGGCCGTCGCTTTCGGCATGAACGCCGCGACGCGTCTGGCACACATGGTGGGCGTACTGCCGGAGGCCGAATGCCGCGAGATCCTCTCCTTAGTGAAGGATTACGGACCGATACCGCCGCTCGATGGCATTCCCGCCGCGAATCTGGTCTCGCGCCTGGGGGCTGACAAAAAGACGATCCAGGGCAAGGTGCACTTTGTATTGCCCGAGAAGGTGGGTGTGGTGCGGGTGATGTCCGGCATTCCCGAGCCGCGGATTCTGGCGGCCACCGAGGCCGCGCTCCGATGAAGGCCTCCGGGACGACGCCGTTAGGCGCGGCGGGTGAGGAGCAGACGTCACGGTGGGTTCGGGAGATGTTCTCCGGCGTGGCCAGCCGCTACGACCTGCTGAACCACCTGCTTTCGTTCAACCTGGACAAGCGCTGGCGGGCGCGCACAGTGAAGACGTTGCAGCCCATCCTAAGCCGCCCCGGCGCGCGGGTTCTGGATCTCTGCTGCGGTACCGGCGACCTCCTGATCGCCATGGAAGAAGCCGCGCAACGCCGGCTGTACGGCAGCGACTTCTGCCATCCGATGCTGACGGCGGCGCGGGACAAGCTCGGCGCCCGGCGGATGCGCAGCCAAGTGGTGGAAGGCGATGCGCTGCGGCTGGCCTTCCGGGACGCGACGCTCGACCTGGTGACCGTGGCCTTCGGCGTACGCAACTTCGCCAACTATGCCAAGGGGTTTGAGGAGATCCGCCGGGTGTTGAAGCCGGGGGGAACGTTCGCCATCCTCGAGTTTTCCCATCCGCCGAATGCCGTAATGCGCTGGGGGAACACGTTCTACTGCACAAAGCTGCTGCCGTTAATCGGCGGCCTGATCTCCGGAGCCCCGCGGGCGTACACCTATCTGCCGTCGTCGGTATCCAAGTTTCCCGATGCCGGGGAGTTGGCGGCCCTGCTGCGGGAGAGCGGGTTTCGTCAGGTGACGTACCGGCACATGACGTTCGGCGTGGTGGCGCTGCACTTGGCACGCAAGGAATAGACCGGGCCAGCCGCTTAACGCCTGGGCCCGAGCAGCACTTCGTTCACGTACAACCGCGTGATCTGGGCGAACGTGTTCGCCAGTGAACGCACGCGGAAGAACTGGCTGCTGCCATGCTGCCGGGCATAGTGCGACACCGGCACCTCCACCGTGCGCATCCCGCTCGCTTCGAGCCGCTTTACCAACTCCACGCAGATCGTCCCGCTGGTGGAGCGCAGTTCGGCGCCGGCCAGCAGCGAACGGCGGATCAGGCGGTAATCGCAATCGATATCCCGCAGTTTGACGCGAAACAGGAATCGCGCGAAGCGGTTGTACAGCGCTCCAATCAGGATCCGATGCCACGGATCGTGCCGCTTCGTTTTGTATCCGTTCACCAGGCCGACGTCCGGGCCGGCGCAGCGCAGCAGGCGCGGCAATTCACCGACGTCATATTGCCCGTCGCCATCGGTGTAGAAAACAAAGTCGTTGCGGGCCGCCGCGAAGCCCGACCGCAACGCCCCGCCGTAGCCGCGATTCCGCTCATGGGTAACGATGCGCAGGGCAGGCCCCAGTTCGGTCTGCAACTGGGCGAGGACGGCGCCGGTTTCATCCTGGCTGCCGTCATTCACCACAATCACTTCATAATCGGCCACTTCGCGGTCCAGTACCTCGAAGGTGCGGCGCAGCAGCGCAGGCAGCGATGGCGCGTCGTTATAAGCCGGAAAGAAGACCGAGAGGCTGTGGGCGAAGCGAGGCTCCGCCGGACGCACGGACGTGGGAGGGGCGGTTGACGTTGCCATTCACTAAACCTGTAAGAGGCAAGACTAGCCAACCGCCGGACGTTTCGTAAATACAGAAAGCTCTGTATTCGGCGAACCGATTAGGAAATCAGCCCGCGGCGAACGGCGCTCAACACCAGTTCGGCGGCGGTGTGGACGCCCAGTTTCTCCATCACGCGGGCGCGATGTGTTTCCACGGTGTGCAGGCTCAGGCCCAGGCGCGCCGCGATGTCCTTGTTCGAATTACCCTCGGCCAGAAGCTGGTAGATGTGGCGCTCGCGCTCGGTGAGCAGTTCATAACGGTCGTCCGGGTTGCCGGCGCGGCCGCCACGGGCGTTCTGCTGCTGCACGAACTGGCTAACGGCGGGGCTGAAGAAGTGGCCGCCCTGGCGTACGCTATCGATCGCCTGCAGCAGTTCGTCCTCCACGCAATCCTTGAGCACATAGCCCTTGGCGCCCTCGCGAATGGCGCGCAACACGTAGCGTTCGTCGGAATGCATGCTGAGCATCAGCACCGTGGCCGACGCGCAGGCGCGGCGGATCTGGGCCGCCGCTTCGAGTCCATTCAACTCCCGCATGCCCACGTCGAGAATGGCAAGATCGGGCTTCCACCGGCGGGCCTGTTCCACGGCCTCGGTACCGGAACCGGCTTCCGCCACAACCTCGAGATCGGCATGGCTTTCCAGGATGCGCCGAAGTCCTTGGCGGACCAGCGTATGGTCGTCTGCGAGCAAAATGCGAAGCGTACTCAAGCCACCACCTCCTTATCGGGTTTCGCCGTCACAACAGGCGCTCTCTCCACGGACAGCAGAGGTAGCGTGACTACCACTTTAGTACCGATTTGGGGTTGCGTGTCGATCTGAATCCGTCCATTCAATCGGGCGACCCGTTCGCGCATACCCAGGATACCGGTTCCGCCCCGATGCGCACTCTCTTCCAGGCGAAAGCCGATGCCATCGTCGGAAATCTCCAGCAGCAGGTCTCGCGCGCGTTGCGTCAGGCGAACCTGCAGCGTGCGCGCCGCGGCGTACTTCTCGCAGTTATTCAGCGCCTCCTGCGTGATGCGATAAATGCATGTCTTCAGGTCATCGGGCAGATTCTCGTCGACGTCGGTGGCGTCCAAAGTGGCGGCAATCCCGCTCCGCGCGGCAAAGTTGCCTACCTGCCATTGCAGCGCCGCCTCCAGACCCAGATCATCGAGCAGGCTGGGGCGCAACATGAGCGAGATGTTGCGAACCGTGGTGACCGTGCGTTCGGCAAGATCGCGCGCGCGCGACAGCCGCTGGCGAGCCGGCGACTCGGCCATGGCGCCCACCACCTGGGAAATCTCCATCCGGAGCGCGGTTAGCGTCTGGCCGACTTCGTCGTGCAGCTCCCGGGAAAGCGAGCGGCGCTCCTCTTCCTGGATGTCGATCAGCCGCGCCGACAACTGCTCCAGTTCGTTTTTCGCCTTTTCCAGTTCTTCGAAATGCGTGCGCCGCTCCCGCTCCCAGCGCGCCGCGTAACGCAGCGTGATCGAGGCCACGCCGATGCCCACCAGCAGCGACGCGGCAAGCAACATAATCAGATTGCGAGCCGACTGCAGTTGCTGTTCGGCAAATCGCGCTTCTTCCTCATGTAATTCCTGCTGCGCCTCGCGCACCAGCGCCTCCACCGCTTCATAGGCGGCGATGCGGCGCGGCACGTACTCGCCGCGCACCAACTCGAGGGCAGCCATGTCGGATTCGGTGTGTCCGGGGACGGAGACCAGCCAGTCCAGCAGATCCTTCACCCGCGCGTCCACTTTCAGCCGCTTCACCTTCTCCTGCTCGAACGCCATGATGCGCTGCAGCGTGACTTCGGCCTGCGTCCGCATCTCCGATACCTGTCCCGAGTAGTGGATATCCCGCGACGGCCCGGATGCCAGGAAGTACTCACGGGCGAAACTGCCGCCCAGCAGGATGTATCGTTTCAGTTCCGAAAGACTATGCTCCAACTGCAGGTAGCGCTGGTAGGTGCTCAATTGCTGCTCGGAGCGCGCTCCTTGCAACTTGTAGGCTTCGATGCCCGAAAAGACAAGCAGAAACAGGATCGCCGCAAAGCCGGCGGCGAGTGCCATCCCGCCCGTGAACTGCGTTCTCTTATTCATCGATTCGCTTGCCCGACTCCGATCCTCAATCATAACTCCGGACTTCGAAAAGCATGGACAGCTTGCGGCCGGACTCCGGGTCAGCGGGTTCTTGCAGATCGACAAGCCGCAGGCCGCTCTCCTGCAACGCGTGCTCCCAGCCCGCCCTGGTGCGGAAGAAGTAGGGCATGGGCTGCCAGGTGCCATCCATGGACTGGAAGGTCTCCGTACGCCATTCGCTGGTATCGTTGGGGCCGTCGGGCAGAGTTTGGATAAACAACGCGCCATGCGGAGTCAACATGCCGCCCAGCGCACCGAGATAGGCCGCGATCTGTTCTTCCAGAATCGCGAAGTTGCAGATGATCGCATCGAAGCCCGCACCGAAGCTAACCGCGCGGCGGGCAACATCGTCGTACGTTGCGACGTGCAGCTTCGCCCCCAACGAATCGGGAATGGACTGGATCAACGCGGCGGAGGCGTCGAACCCCACCAGTTCGCGCACGCCGCACTCGTGCAGGCGCCGCAACAGCCAGCCTTCGCCGCATCCAGCGTCCAAAACGCGTTGTGGCTGCTTTGCCATGACGGCGTCGACAATGGCCTGATCGGTCGCAATACGGCGGCTGGGGATCAGTCCTTCCCGCACCGCTCGAGTCCAGGCGGCGGCATTCCGATCCCAGCTTTGGGTGATTTCCTCGGACAACGGCATGTTCGGATACGATCATACTTGGCCACGGGGTGGAAGATCTCGGTACTGCTCCTGCTTGCGGCGGGAGCGCGGGCGGCGGAGCCCGCCTGCCAACCCTGCCACGCCAACGAAGTCCGCCGGCACGCCGCCAGTCCGCACGCCGGAGCCCTCTACCCTGCCGCGCAGCATCCGCTGCGGGCGCGATTCGCCAACACTCCCGATCTACGCCGCGGTTCCTTTCTGTTCCGCTTCAGCTTCGATAACGCCGCGAACCGCGTGCGCGCCACCGATGGCAAGGATGTGATGGATCTGCCGCTCGAATGGGCTTTCGGCAGCGGGCGGCAGGCCGTGACGTTCGTGACCCGCGTCAACCAGGACTTCTATGTGGAACACTACGGCAGCTACTACCCTGCCCTGCAACGCTTCGGCCCGACACCGGGGCAGGATGCTTTGAAGCCGGATTCCCTGGCGCGCGCCGCCGGCGTGCTGTATCCGTTGCGGGATCCGCAATCCGGCATTGATGGGTGCTTCGGCTGCCACTCGACGGGGCCGGTAAGCTTTGACCCGCAGGGGCAAGTGCAGCTCGGACAGCCCGGCGTGCAGTGTGGGGCGTGTCACGCCAGTAGCGCCGCGCATGCGGAGAATCCCGACCAGCACCGGTCGGATAACCCTGGCCGATTGTCCGCGGCGGGGTTGAACGATTTCTGTGGCCGGTGCCATCGCCCGCCGGCTTCCGCGGGCACCAGGACCGATTGGAATTATGCCTGGAACGTCCGCCATCAGCCTTTGTATCTGGCCGAGAGCCGCTGTTTTCTCAAGTCGAAGGGGAAGCTGTCCTGCCTGACCTGCCACGATCCGCACGAGGCCGCCGCCAGGCAGCCGGCATCCTTCTATAACCGCAAATGCGAAGCCTGTCACCCACGAACGAAGCCCGTCTGCCGCCAGCGGAACAACGCCAACTGCATCGACTGCCATATGCCCGCGGTGACGCCGCAATCGGCGCTGCGGTTTTCGAATCACTGGATCGGCGTGTATGGAGAGGGCGCGAAACTGAAGCCATTGCGCTAGCCGGCGGGACGGGGGCTTGACACTCAGGCTTCCGGGTCGATAGGTTGTTTGGCGACATGACACGCCGACAGTTGCTCGCCACGCTGCCGATCGCTGCCGCCAGCACGGCCGTAAGCCTTCCCCCATTCGCCTTCGCCCAGGAGAAGAGCAAGCTCAAAATCACCGGCATCAAGCTGGTGCAAACCCGCCCACGCAAGCCCCTGCCCAAGTACACGCCGTCCGCCGGCGCCTGGTCGACGCAGGGCGTGGAAGTGGCGAATCCCGTTTCCATCTATCCCGAATACAAGGCCACGCGCAGCCTCTTCGCGGCCGACAACGTGCCCAGCTTTACCGTGGAAATCACCACGGACAAGGGCATCAAAGGCTATGGGAACGGCGGCCCGGGCGGCGGCAGCATCGTCACCGGGCATCTGACCAAGCTGCTGTTGGGCAAGGACCCGTTCGACATCGAACGTAACTGGGACCTCTGCTGGCGCGCCACCATGAGCTACGGCCGCATGGGCGTGACCATGAACGCCATCAGCGGCGTCGACATGGCCATGTGGGACATCGTTGGCAAGGCCTTGAACCAGCCTGTGTACAAGCTGATCGGCGGCGCGGTGAAGGATCGCGTGCCGGCATACTGCACGGGCAACGACATCGAGCAGCACGTCGAGTTCGGCTACAAACGCCTGAAACTGGCCATTCCCCACGGGCCCGCCGATGGTCGCGACGGCATGAAGAAGAACGCCGAGTTGGTGAAACGCGCGCGCACGGCGCTGGGTCCCGACGGCGACATCATGCTCGATTGCTGGATGGCCTGGACCGAGCGCTACACCATCGAAATGTGCGAAATGCTGGAGCCCTATCGCGTCTACTGGGTGGAAGAGGTACTGCAGCCGCACGACTACGCCGGCTTCGGCCGCCTGAACGCGCAGATCAAATCGACCCGCATCGCCACCGGCGAGCATGAATACGGGCGCTACGGCTTCCGCTACCTGCTGGAAGCCAACGGCGCCGAGATCTGGCAGCCGGATATCCAATGGTGCGGGGGCCTCACCGAGCTGCTGAAAATCTCCGCCATGGCATCGGCCTACGATATCCCGGTGATTCCGCACGGCGGCGGCCTGAACGGCGCGACCCACTATTCCATTTCGCACGTCAACGCGCCTTGGGCCGAGTTGTTCCTGCCTCCTCCCGGCGGTCCGAAAGAAGCCTACCAGATTCACGAAGAGCAGTATCAAATCTCGCGCGGTCCGGAAGGCATCTACACCAAGCCGCACGAACTGCCGGGCTGGGGATGGGATACTGAGGTAGCCTCATAGCTTACGAGGAGTCAGGCATCATGCGCGCTTTCCCGCTGTTTCTGATCGCCATTACCGCCGCCGCGGCCACCCCCGGATCGGCCCCCACGTACTCCAAAGACGTGGCGCCGATTCTGTTCAACCGCTGCGGAAACTGCCACCGTCCGAAGGACATTGCGCCGTTTTCGGTGCTGGATTATAAGTCGGCACGGCCGTGGGCGAAGGCGATGAAGACGTCGGTGCTGGCGCGCAAGATGCCCCCCTGGTTCGCCGACCCGCGCTATGGCCACTGGTCGAACGATGCGCGGTTGAGCGAAACCGAGCTTCGGACCATACAGGCGTGGGTGGACGCCGGTGCGCCGGAAGGCAATCCGCGCGATCTGCCCGCGCCGCCCAAGTTTGTCGAAGGCTGGCAACTGGGCCAACCCGATGCCGTGGTGGATATCGGCACGGATCACGAAGTCACACCCAACGAAGATGCCTATGAGCACTTCGTGGTGGAGACCAATTTCAAGGAAGGCAAGTGGATTCGCGCCGCCGAGATCAAGCCGGGCAATCGGGAAGTGGTGCATCATGCGCACGTGCTGCTGGTTTCCGAAGACTTGAAGAAGATGGAGGCTGCTTCCACCAAGAACGCTCCGTTGTTGCAGAAGTATCTGATCAGGGAAGGCAAACTCACCCGTATCCGCCAGGATGCGCCCATTCAGAACGATGGCTGCGCGGAGAATGCGGCGGATCTGCCGTTTTTGAAGGGTTTCCAGGAAGGCGCGCTGGCCAGCTTCCTGCCGGGCCGTCCGCCCGATGTGTTCCCCGACGGGTCCGCCAAATGGGTGCCGCCGGGATCGAAGGTGGAGTTCGTCATCCACTACGCACGTGTTGCGGACAAGGGTAAGCGCGACCGCACCAGCGTCGGCTTCTACTTCTATCCCGGCGGAGAACCGCAGCGTGTGCTGCGCCGCATGGACCTGCGCAACTTCTTCCTGCACATTCCCGCCGGCTCGCCAAATACCGAAGTGCGCCGCTGCTATGAGTTCGAAAAGGACAAGCTGTTGTTGAGCTTCACGCCGCACTTCCATTACCGCGGGAAGGACGTCACTTACGAAGTGATACGGCCCAACGGCAAGCGCGAAATCCTGCTCTCGGTGCCCAAGTACGATTTCAACTGGCAACTGGTCTACCGGCTTCGCGATCCTATTCGGATTGAAAAGGGCAGCCGCATGATCGTCACCGTGCATTACGACAACAGCCCGAACAACCCGGGCAATCCGGATCCCAAGCAGACCTTGCGTTGGGGCGACCGTAGCGAAGAAGAGATGATGACGAGTTGGATCGAATACTTCGATGCCGGTGACGTCAAGACAGCGACCTCATCCGCACCCAGCAAATCGCGCTCAACACGTTGAGCCCCATCACGAGGAAGAAGTAAGCATCGGCGCCGCCGGTTTGCGTCTGCAGGAAGGGGAACAAGTTCGCGCTCACAAACGAGCCGAGGTTCCCCAGCATATTCATTGATCCGGTGACGGCTCCGGACTTCTTGCCGCCCAGATCCATGCAGAAGGCCCAACTTGGGCTGATCACCATCTCCGCGCCGAATGCCGCCATCGTAAAGCCAAGCACCGCCAGGCGCACGTCGCCGGCGTAGGGCAGCGAGCCCACCCCGATCGCCGAGATACAGAAGCCGATAATGGCGGGTAGCCGCCTCGACCAGCCCTTAAACGACGATCGGTACAGGGAGTCGACCAGCCATCCAGTGAACCATTGCGAGGTGGCGCCCACCAGCAGCGGCGCCATCGCCCACGATGCCGCTTCCGCCGCGGACAATGCATAGCGTTGCTTCAGATACGGCAGCATCCACGATAAACACAGGAAGGTGGTGAAGTTGACCACGAAGTATTGCGCCATGGCCAGCAGCATGCGCGCCGAGCCGAATAGATCGGCGAATCGCAGACCACCGTCCGCGGCTATCGCCGGTTCGGCACGCTGCGGCGGATTCGCCGGATAGTCGCGGAACAACGCGTACCAGCAGGCGGCCCACACCAGCCCTGGCACCGCCAGCCAGTAGAACGCCACTCGCCACGATTGCTGCGCCAGTAGCCACGCCATCACCGGAAACGCGGCCGCCGCGCCGATGCGCGATGCCGAAAAGATAACGCCGTTGGCCCGCCCATGCTGCGACGGCGGCAGCCAGTTGTAGAACACACGCGCCGATCCGGGAAACGCCCCGGCCTCGGCCACGCCAAACAGGAATCGGACGGCAAGCAGCGCGACATAGCTCTGCGCCAAGCCGGTGGCCGCCGTCAGCAGGCTCCACAACGTCACTACGACGGCCAACATCAACCGCGGGCCGTAGCGGTCCGCCACCCAACCGGATGGGATCTGCGCCAGTGCATAGCCCAGAGCAAACGCGCTGAACACGGCACCCATCCGCGCATCGGATAACTGCAATCCGGCGCTGATGGCATCCTTGGCCGACGAGATGGCCGCGCGGTCAATGTAGGTGATGAGGGAAAGAACGAAGAGCCCGGCGACGGCAGCCAGGGCGCTCACTTCGGCACCACCCAGGAATCGGTGAACCGGTCATGCAGAGTCTGCTGCTCATCGGTAAACGCGATCAAGGCCAGCGAGACGATGGCTCCCAGCCACACACCCAGGCTGAGCATCTTTACCAGGTAACGCAGGGATGCGCGAGGAAACGAGAGCCGGCCCCCATTCGTGCGTACCACTTTCAATCCCGATAGTGCCTTACCGGGAGTGCCCTGCCACGAAGCGGCGGACTCAAAGCCCGCGTAGTAGAGCCACGGCAACACGGCCGCGACCGGGGTGATCGCCAGCGGCATCACCCACCATGCCATCGCAACGGCCAGCAGCAGGAACAGGGACAAGAACAGCTTGTCCAGCACGAATGCCTTGATGCGTACCGGCGGATTCACGAAGGAACGCGCCGGCTCCCGCACGGCAGGCACAACCACGGCGCCGCA
The DNA here is from genome assembly GCA_964385495.1 of uncultured Candidatus Solibacter sp. Taxonomy (GTDB): domain Bacteria; phylum Acidobacteriota; class Terriglobia; order Bryobacterales; family Bryobacteraceae; genus CADEFT01. The sequence goes on along the minus strand of CAYLPH010000043.1, from coordinate 29,188 downwards.
GCTCAGGCAAAAGGCCGCCCCATTCGGCAACGCGGCGCCGCACTTTTCGCAAAACACCGAACCAGTTTACTTGCCGACGATCCAGAGGTAAATGCGCCGGCCGTCCACTTCCTGCTCCTTCACCGGCTTCCAATCGCCCATCGAGAAGCTGTGCGAGACAATGCGCGTGCCCGGCTTCAGTTCCTTCAACAGCCGCGGCTTCAGCTTTTCATTCACCGACGGCAGCAGATACAGCGTCACCACGTTGGCGGATTTGATATCGGCCTCAAACAAATTCTTCTCGATGAACTGCACCTTGCCGGTCACCTTGGCGACGCGGGCGTTTTCGTTGGCCTCCCGCAGGCGTTCCGGATTCAAGTCGTAGCCAATGCCCTTGGCCCCCATCTTGGCGGCCGTCACGACAATGCGGCCATCGCCACACCCCAGATCAATCACGGTTTCGCCGGGCTTCACATCGGCAAGCTTGAGCATGCCCTGCACGACGACGTCCGGCGTGGGAACGTACGGGACATCCAACCCATCTTCAAACTGCGCCGCGGCGCGGAATGGCATGGCGCCGGCGAGCAGCAGCGCCAGCAGGGAGAGCTTCAGGTAAGCGCGTTTCATGAAGGCCAGGATACTAGAAACGCCGCCGCGCCGAGGGGGGCAATCCCGCCGCGGGCCGCTGGTATAGTGTAGCCATGCACGTGACCCGTCGAAACTTGTTCGGAGCCGCACTTGCCCCGTCGCTGCTCCCCGCCCAGAAGGCGGCGCACAAGTTCAAACTGCGCTATGCGCCGCGTATCGGCTATGTGACCAATCTCCCGGTGCCCCGCCAGTTGGAGATCTACGCCGAAAACGGCTTCACCGCCTTCGAGTACAACGGGCTGCCTTCTCATAGCCCCTCGGAGATCGAAAGCTTCCGCAAGAAGATGGACGAGCTGCGCATGTCCATGGGCGTCTTTGTGGTGAACCGCGGCGGCTGGAAGCCCACGGCGCTGCCGGATCGCAGCGGGCATGGCCGGTTTCTCGAAGACGTAAAGAAAGGCATCGAGATCCATAAGATCATCGGAAACGAGTGCGCCACCGTCACCAGCGGCCTGCAGGTGCCGAACCTGACCTTCGCGCAGCAGACGCAGAACTGTATCGAAGCCCTGAAGCGCGCCGCCGAACTCGTGGAAAGGACCAACATGGTGCTGGTCCTGGAGCCGCTGAATCACAAGGTGGACCACGCCGGCTACTTCGTCAGCTACATCGAGCATGCCGGAGAGATCATCGGGGGAGTGAATCACCCGCGGGTGAAGATTCTCTTCGACATGTATCACCAGCAGATCACCGAAGGAAATATCATCAACCACATCGACCAGTATTGGGACTTGATCGGCTACTTCCAGGTGGGCGATGTGCCCGGGCGCAAGGAGCCCTACACCGGCGAGATGAATTACCAGAACATCTTCAAGGCCATTCACGCCAAGGGCTACAAAGGCATGCTGGGCGGGGAACACGGGTTATCGGTGCCCGGCATGGAGGGGTTGAAGAAGTGCTTCGACGCCTACCGCAAAGCCGACAGTTGGGAGGCCTGATCCGCCGCGCATGAAGCAGGACCGATTGGTGCTGGCCGGCATCCTGATACTCGCGGCCGTGCAGTTTCGTCACGGTGCGGCGGTGCATCTCAATGCGGACGAGGCCATGCATTTCCTGCTGGCCAATCAGGAGTCGCTGGCCGGCTCGTTGTCGTTAGCGAGTGCCAATGCTCATCCGCCGCTGCTCACCCTGCTGCTCCGCATGGCATCCAGCCTGGCAACGGACGAATGGTTCCTGCGCCTGATCCCGCTCCTCGCCAATGTAGCGATGTTGTGGTTCACCTACCGTTGGGGAACCGTAGCTCTGGGGAAGGCCGCGGGGGTGCTGCTAACGGGCACCCTGGCATTCCTGCCGCCAGTGTTCGCGCTGGCCACTGAACTCCGGCACTACACACTGCTGCTGGCGGGAATCTCGCTGTCCTGGTGGACACTGGGAGAGGCGCTCCGGCGCAAGTCGCCCGCATGGATCGCAGCGGCCTCGGCAGGCCTGGGCTTCGCGCTGTTAGCCCATTTTTCCGCTTTGTTCGCCATCGCGGGCGCCGCCGTCTATGCCCTGTACGAGTTGCGGCGCCTGGGCTGGCCGCGACCGCTTCTGCTGGCGTGGCTGGCTGGACAAACGGCCCTGGCTGTTGTTGTTTGGTTGCTTCTCTCCCAGCTTCTGCATGTGCGCGGCTCACAGGTCACCGGCCAGGCGCCCGATAGCTGGCTCGCCGGCTTTCAGTGCAATGCCGGGGACTTCGGCTGTGCCATGTCCAAAGTTGGCCCGGCTCTGGAGTTCTTCTTCGCCACCGCTTGGCTGGGAGCCATCGCCGGGGTGAGTGCGTTGGCGGGACTGTACCTCTTGGGCCGCGATCCCCAACGCCGCGCCATCGCACTGCTGCTTGGGACGACACTCCTGGGCGTGCTTGCCGCCGTCGTGTTGGGTGAGTATCCACTCGGCGCCTCCCGCCACAGCGCCCTGTTGGCGTACGCGGCGCTCGTGGCGGCCATCGAACTTCCCGCCCGCTGGATCGAGAAGCGGCCGCGAGCCCTGCTGCCCGGCTTGGCTATCGTGATCGCGCCGCTCGCTCTGCTGCCTGCCAACGACGGGCAAGGCATGCCGGAACGCGAACAACGGCGCGGCCTGATGACCGCTGCTGTCGGCTACCTTCGAAGTGCGGTGCCTCCCGGAGGCCTCGTCTTCACCGACTACCAGGCCGCCATGCTGCTCTGCTATTACTGGAACCCGCGCCAGGTCTGCGCCGACACTACCAATCGCCCGTTACTCGAGTTCAACCTCGGCGAGATCCGCATCGCGGCATCCCGGACCTGGTCCCTGGACCCCACCCCCTTCGCCCAGGAGTTGCAAACCCTGAAGCGCCAGTTCAACCTGCCCCGCGGCGCAGAGGTGTGGGTCTTCGACGCCGGTTGGGGTAGCCCCGTCAACCGGCCCCTCGCTGTACAGTTCGGCGGTACCCAATGGCCCGGCCTACGGGAGTTCGGCGAACACATCGGCGTGTTCCGGATCCCAAATTAGGCCCCGAAGCCGACCTGATAAACTAAGGGCTGCATGCCCGTTTCGAAAGCAGCACAGTCGAATCCGGCCACGGTATCGGGCGCCGAACGGGATCCGCGCGCCTACAATCACGGCAAGAAGATCGGCGTGCTCGTGGTGGCGTACAACGCCGTCACCACGCTGGCCAAGGTTTTGAATCGCATCCCGGCCGAGACCTGGGAGAACGTGGCGGAAGTTGCCGTCATGGACGATGCCAGCCAGGATGCCACCTACGAACTCGCGCTGGGCTACAAACTGCACGGGCAGGTCGACAAGCTGCATGTCGTCCGGCACCCGAAAAACCTCGGCTACGGCGGCAACCAGAAGACCGGCTATCAATACTTCATCGAAAAGGGCTTCGACGTCGTCGTCCTGCTGCATGGCGATGGCCAGTATGCGCCGGAGATCCTGTCCCACATGTATCACCCCATCGTCACCGGGCAGGCCGATGCGGTGTTCGGCTCGCGCATGATGAAGGAGTACGGCGGCCCCATCAAAGGCGGCATGCCCTACTACAAGTACATCGGTAACCGCATCCTCACCACCATGGAGAACAAGGCGCTGGGGCTCGATCTCACCGAGTTCCACAGCGGCTATCGCGCCTATAACCTCCACGCATTGGCGCAAATCGACTTCACCCACATGACCAATGATTTCCACTTCGATACGGAAATCATCATCAAGCTGCATCACCAGGGCTTCCGCATCAATGAAGTCCCCATCCCCACCTATTACGGCGACGAGATTTGCTACGTCAATGGGATGAAGTACGCGCTGGACGTCACCAAGGCGTTGTCGCGCTACCGGCGCACGGTGAACTCGCTCGAAAAGGCGCCTGAGTTCGCCGAATACTGGACGCACTATCCGGTCAAGGAAAGCTCCTATTCCAGCCATTACTACCTGCGCAAGTGGGTAGGCTCGCAGCAAAAGGTGCTGGATGTCGGCTGCGGCGAAGGCTTCCAGGCGGAGGACGTGGCGCAGTTCGGCAATGAAGTCACCGGGGTCGACCTGGTAGCCGATCCGAAGAAGCGCACGTCAATGGTGCAGTATGAGCAGGCCGACCTGAGCCAGGGTCTCAAGGAAGTATCCGGCCGCCTGCGCGAGAAGGCCTTCGACAAGATTCTGCTGATGGACATCATCGAGCATCTCCCGCGCCCGGAGCAGATTCTCCGCGAGTGCCGCACGATGCTATCGCCCAAAGGACAGGTGATTGTCTCGCTACCCAACGTAGCCAATATCACGGTACGCCTTGCCCTGCTGTTCGGCCGCTTCGAATACACCGAGCGCGGGATTCTCGACCGGACGCATTTGCGGTTCTTCACCCGTAAGACCGCGCGGCGGATGATGCGGGAATGCGGGTATGAGGTGGTTCGCGAAACGATGACCGTGATGCCGCTGGAATTGGCGTTGGGAGTATCGGCGCGGAATCCGCTGATGCGCGCGGTCACATTCGTAAACGCGTTGGCCACCAGGCTCTTCCCCGGCCTGCTGGGCTACCAGTGCATGTACGCCATCCGGCCCATCGAGCGGGGCGGCGCGGGACGGACCTCCGATTCGCCGGCAGCCGGCTAACCGACCGTCCCCCCGCCCTCCCCTAACTCATCGGAAATGTTCCACTAAGCATCAATCGAAATCGCCCCATACTTCGTCCCATCCTTCCAGGATGCGAAAATCAAAGCGGGTTCCCATGAAAACTGGCCATCGCCGCCCCCCGGCTTACAAAGACGACTCTTTCCTTGAAACCTCGGCAGCGCGCTCCGTACGCATTCTGTCCGAGTACCTCTCGCCCCTCGACCGCCTGAGCAAATCGATGATCCGCGACACCGTCGTGTTCTTCGGTTCGGCTCGCGTGGGCGAAACCGGACATCCCCTTTCCCCCTACTACCACGACGCCCGCGTCCTGGCCCGCAAAGTCACCGAATGGAGCGAAGGGCTGGAGAAGCCCTGGCGATTCGTGGTCTGCACCGGCGGCGGTCCGGGCATCATGGAAGCGGCCAATCGCGGCGCCGACGACGCGGGTGGCAAGTCCATTGGCCTCAACATCGGCCTGCCGTTTGAACAATACCCGAACCCCTACATCACGCCCGACTTGAGCTTCGAGTTCCACTACTTCTTCATGCGCAAGTTCTGGTTCGCCTACCTGGCTAAGGCGTTGATCGTCTTTCCGGGCGGGTTTGGCACCCTCGATGAACTCAGCGAGCTACTGACCCTGGCCCAGACCCACAAGCTCGACAAGAAGATGGTCATCCTGCTATACGGCAGTAGCTTCTGGAAGGAGATCCTCAACTTCGACGCCCTCGCCAAGTACGGCCTGATCAGTCCGGAAGACCTCAATCTGTTCCAGTTCGCCGACGATCCGGACCAGGCCATGCGCATCCTCACCGAAGGCCTGACACAGCTTTACCTTAATCCGGCGAAACCGCTGCCGGCTTCGGAATTGAAGGTACCCGCCATCTCGCAAACACGCCTACCGGAATGAACCGATCGTCCACATCGGGCGAACTGACGCTGGACACCCTGGTGCGGTCGCTGACGCGGGCCGACAAGGTGCTGCTGGCGGTGGTCGTGGTGTGTCTGGCGGCGGGCTTTCTCCTACCGGCGGGCTTCCTTAGCTTCACCCTGCGCATTACCGGCTATGGCATTGGCTTTGCCCTGTCCATTCGCCTGGTGCGCCGCTTCCTCCGCAAGATCATCTGGAGCCTGCGCAACCGCCTGCTCGTCGCCTACGGCTTCATCGCCTTTGTCCCCATTCTGCTGCTCATTACTCTGGCGTTTCTGGCGCTCTATGCCTGTGTCGGCCAAATGGCCGTCTATATGGTCAACGCCGAGTTAGAGCGCCGCACCGCGCTACTGATCTCCCTGGCGGAACACCTGGCCGATGCCGGGGGAGGCGAGCCGGCACAGGTGCAACAGGCGCTCCCCGTCCTGACCCCACGCATCCCCGGCCTGGAGATCCGTGTCGACGGCGCACGGGCCTGGACGTTCCCCGCCAGCAGTGACATTGAGGCGCCGCAGGGCGATTGGGGCGACGCCGGCGGCGTGGTGGTCAAGGACGGCCTGCTCTACTCCTGGGCTCACATCGTCCGCCCCACGGCGCGGGTGACCGCGATGATCCCGCTGACGTCGCGCTTCCTGGCCGGGCTGGCGCCTAACATCGGCGAGATCTCGTTCCTGCGCCTGGACCAGCTCGCCGGCGATACGAACCGCCGCAAGCTGCGGCTGCACCGCTATACCGGCGAAACCTTCGAATCGAGCGGCCCCCGCAACCGCGTCCCCGAACCCGAGTGGACCTGGGACATCGAAGTGCGTTGGGCCACCGCCATTCCCGCCTTTATCTGGGAATCGCCGGGCCGCGTCGAGAATGAGTTGATCCGGGTCCGCACCCGTCCCCACGCCGTGCTGAACACGATCTTCGCCCAGAAAGTGGACATGTTCCAGGACATCGTCCCCGCGGCCACGCTGGCCCTGCTGATCGCGTTCCTCATCGCCGAAGTCAGCTCGTTCGTGGTCGGCATCTCGGTTTCCCGCACCATCACCGGTGCCGTGAATGATCTGTATGAGGCCACCGAAAGCATCCGCGAGGGCGACTTCTCGCACCGCATCGCCGTCAAGGGGCGAGACCAGTTAGCCAGCCTCGGCCTGTCCTTCAACAAGATGACCGCGGACCTGGAACGTCTTCTGGTGGTAGCCAAGGAGCGCGAGCGCCTGCAGGCCGAACTCGAAATCGCAAGGGAAGTACAGGCCCAACTCTATCCCCGCGCCGTGCCCGAAAGCCCAACCCTACGCCTGACGGCCCACTGCAATCCCGCCCGCATGGTATCCGGCGACTACTACGATTACCAACGCCTGGATAACCACCGCCTGGCGCTGGCCATCGGCGACGTGTCCGGCAAAGGGATCAGCGCCGCGCTGCTGATGGCCACCGTGCAATCGGCGCTGCGAACGCAGATCCGCCACTGCCTGGAGGCGCTGCATCATGCCGATCCGCGGTCGCAGCTATCCACCTCCGTCCTGGTCAGCCATCTCAATCGCCACCTCCACGCTCATACGTCGCCCGAGAAGTTCGCCACCTTCTGCTTCGGCATCTATCATGAAACCAGTTGCGTGTTCACTTATACGAACGCCGGGCACCTGCCGCCTATCCTGCTGCGCCGCGGCGAGCCGCATATGCTCGACGTGAACGGCACGGTGGTGGGCGCGTTCCCCTTCTCCCGCTATGAGGAAAGCCAGATCGGGTTGCTCCCCGGCGACCTGCTGCTGTTCTATACCGACGGCATCACGGAAGCCGAAAACTCTTACGGCGAGCAGTTCGGGGAAGACCGCCTGCTGGACCAGTTGCGGCGCAACCGCGAGCGCAAGCCCGACGAGATCATCAAGGCCGTGCTGGACGCCGTACGCGAGTGGACCGGCGCCGGCGAACTGCAGGATGACATGACCATGCTGCTGGCGGAGCGGATATGATCACGCGCCTGCGGCTGATCACGCTCTCCATCACCATTGTCTTTCTCATTGGAACCATCGGGTTCCACGTCATAGAAGGCTACCCCTATTTCGACGCCTTCTACATGACGCTGATCACCATCACCACCGTGGGCTATTCGGAGATCCACCCGCTCAGTTTCCACGGCCGCATCTTCAACAGTTTTCTTCTGTTCTTTGGCGCGGGTATCATGTTGCAGGCCATCACGATCGTCGCCCAACTCGTGGTGGAAAAAGAATTCGGCGAATTGCTCGGGCGGCGGAAATCGAAGCGGATGATCGACAAGCTTTCAGACCATTTCATCATTTGCGGCTTTGGACGCGTGGGCCGCGGCGCCGCGCTGGAGATGCAGCGGGCGGGCGTCCCGTTCGTGATTGTGGATAACAACGACGAGAAGGTGGAACGCGCCATGCGCATGGGCATGCTGGCGGTCTCGGCCGATTGCACGCGCGATGAAACCTTGCGCGAACTGCACATCCATCGCGCCCGCGGCGTGGTGTCGGCCCTCGCCAGCGACGCCGACAACATGTTCCTCATTCTTTCGGCGAAGACGCTGAATCCAAAACTGCTGATCTCCGCCCGCGCCAATGAGGACGAGTCGGAACTGAAACTGCGCCGCGCCGGAGCCGACGTGGTGCTGGCCCCTTACTACCTGACCGGACATCGCCTGGCCTCTTCCATCCTCAAGCCCCACGTCCAGGAGTTCATGGACGAGTTCACCCGCAGCATGGGGCTGAAGGCGTCCATGGAACAGGTGAGCGTCCAGGCGGGCTGCGAAATGGACGGCCGTTCCTTGCGCGACATGCAACTTCGGCGCGAGATCGGCGTCATCGTGCTCGCCATCCGCCGCGCGGCTGGGGCGATGGAGTTCAATCCGCCGGCCGACGCCCTCATCCATGCCGGCGATTTCCTCATCGTCATGGGCGAGCCGGAAGCGCTCCGTAAACTGGAGACGCTGCTGGCGGGGGTGCGCAGCCGGTGAAAATCCTGACAGCCGCGCAGATGCGGGAGATGGACCGCAGAACCGTGGAAGCCGGCATTCCCTCGCTGGTTCTAATGGAAAATGCAGCCCACCGCGTGGTGGAAGTGCTGGAACAGCACTATGCTCCGCTCGCTCGGCACGACATTGTGGTGGTTTGCGGCAAAGGGAACAATGGTGGCGACGGGTTGGCCATCGCCCGCCTGCTGGCAATGCGTTTTTCGCCACGCTCGCTGCAGGTGGTGCTGCAGGTGCCGCCAACCGAACTGCAGGGCGATGCGCTTGCCAATGCCCGGATGCTGGCCGCCTGGGGTATCGTGCCTCTCAGCGAGATCACCCCCGAGATGCGCGGCGCCACCCTGCTGGTGGATGCCATTCTCGGCACGGGATTGAAAGGACCGGCGCAGGATCGCGCCGCCCACCTCATCGGCAAGGTGCACGAGACCTTCCCCGATGCCGCGGTGGTGGCGGTGGATCTTCCGTCCGGTATGCTCAGCGATCAGGCGGAGAGCCCCGGACCGGTGGTTCGCGCCGATCTGACCGTTACGTTCACGGCTCCCAAGATCTGTATGGCGCTGGCGCCCAATTGCGACCGCCTCGGCAAACTGATCGTCGCGCCGGTCGGCACGCCCCCCTCGCTGTTGGAGGCGGACGCGGCGCTCTACCTGTCCCTGATCGAGCCGTCCTGGTTCCGCCATTTGTTTCACCCGCGGCCCAAAGGATCGCACAAAGGCGACTTCGGCCATGTGCTGGTGGTCGGCGGGTCGGTAGGCAAATCCGGAGCGGCCGCCATGGCAGGCGTTAGCGCGCTGCGGGCCGGGGCGGGTCTGGTCACGGTCGCCTCGGCGGCATCGGCTATCGACGTCATCGCCGGCCATTGCCCCGAGTTGATGACGGTGCCGCTGCTGGAAACGCCAGCCGGCTCAATTGCTTCCGGAGCCGCGGCGACAATCGACGCCCTGGCGGAGAAAAAGAGCATCGTGGCCTTGGGACCGGGCCTGGGCACCGTCCCCGACACGGCGGCCTTCGCCCAGACTCTCTGGGAACGCCTGCAGGTTCCCCTGATCGTCGACGCCGACGGCATAAACGCCTTGGCCGGCACGTTCCGGCATCCGGGGGGCCCGCGGATCATCACCCCCCATCCCGGCGAGATGAGCCGCTTCATGGGGATCTCGACGGCCGCCGTCCAACAGGACCGCCTGAGCGCGGCCCGCGACCTTGCTCTTGACCGCGAAATCACCGTTGTGCTCAAAGGCCAGCGGACCGTAATCGCCTTCCCGGACGGGCGCGTCTGGGTGAATCCCACCGGTTCCCCCGCCATGGCGACCGGCGGTACCGGCGACATTCTCACGGGCCTGATGGCGGGCCTTATGGCGCAGTTCCCCTCCGAAGCCGACTACGCCCTAGCGGCGGCGGTTTGGCTCCATGGACGGGCCGGGGAGTTGGGGGCCGCGGACCAGGGCGAGAAATCGCTGCTGGCGACGGACTTGTTACGGTACCTGCCGGCGGCGATGCGGGAAATCGAGGCAGGCCGGTGAACCAAAGCTGGCGCGCCGAAGGGGAAGAGGAGATGCTAGCCCTGGGCCGCCGCATCGGCGAAGCGCTACCCCAGAAGCAACTCATATTTCTCATCGGCGATCTCGGCGCCGGCAAGACCACCCTCGCCAAAGGCATAGTAGAAGGCTTAAAAGCGGGCCGCGCCGAAGAGGTGTCCAGCCCCACCTTCACCCTCATCCACGAATACGGCGACCCCGTTCGCGTCTATCACATTGATTTATATAGACTAGAGAGCGCTCGTGAGCTGGCCGGACTCGGCCTGGACGAGGTCCTCGAACGCCAGGCGGTGATCCTCATCGAGTGGCCGGACCGCTTCGCCCGCTGGCTCCCCCGGCCAGACCTCACCATCCGCATCACCCATGAAGCGGACGCCCGCCGCCTCCACCTGGAACCGCCGGTAACCTTTAGCCAATAAACTGCGCCAATAGATGCAGCCGTAGTATCATCTAGCCTAGGGTTTATCAGGATGTCCGCCCTCACGAATCCCGTACCTTCTCCCGTACAGCAGCCCCCCAAGCGCATTACGCCCGTCGCGCCGCAGGAGCCGCCCCGTAAACCATCTGCCTGGAAAGGCTGGCTGATCCTTGGCCTGGTCGTTGCGGGCTGCTGGTTCGGCTACCAGCGCTGGCAGCAAATGCAGCAGGAATCCGCCCAGCGCAGCGTGACTCTTGCGGTTCGCACCGGCAAGGTCGTCACCGGCACGTTCGTCCGCACCATTCGTATCGCCGGCACCACGGCGGCACGCCAGTACGCCAACGTTACCGCTCCCCGCCTGCGCGGCTTCGAGAGCCGTAACCAGATGGAATTGCTGCGCACTGTGAAGAATGGAACGTGGGTGAAGCCGGGACAGGAACTGGCCCAGGTTGACCCCGGCGCCATGGTGGATCACGTCGACGACATCAAATCGACCATCACCCAATCGGAAGCCGATGTGAAGAAGCGCATCGCCGAGCAGATGGTGGAACTGGAAAGCCTGGAGCAGACGTTGCGTGTGGCGAAGTCGTCGGTGGATAAGGCGAAACTGGAACTGCAGGCCGCCGAAGTCCGCACCGACATCGAACGCGAACTTCTGAAGCTGTCTTTCGACGAATCCGAGGCCCGGTACAAACAAAGCCAGTTGGACATGCCGCAGAAGAGAATCGTGCAGGCGGCCGAGATCAAGATCCTGGGTTTCACCAAGGAACGGCACGTTCGCCATCGCAACCGGCACGAGAATGATATCCGCGCTTATACTGTAAACTCTCCTATGGAAGGGCTGGTCGTGCTCTCCTCGCAATGGCGCGGCGGCGAGATGACCCAGGTGCAGCAGGGCGATCAGTTGAATCCAGGTCAGCCGCTGATGAAGGTGGTCAACCCGAAAAGTATGCAGGTGGAAGCCACCATCAACCAGGCCGAAAGCACCGATCTCCGGATCGGCCAGGAAGCCACCGTCGGCATCGACGCGTTTACTGGCCTGGAACTGAAGGGCAAGATCTACAGCATCGGCGCGTTGGCGGTAGGCGGCTGGCGGCAGAATTACTTTATCCGCACGGTACCGGTGAAGTTGGACATTTTAACGGTGGATAACCGCGTGATCCCGGATTTGTCGGCGTTTGCCGACGTAGCCGTGGAATCCAAGTCCGGTGCCACGATGGTTCCCCTGGGAGCCGTACGCGACGAAGACGGCAAGAAGGTCGTGTACGTGAAGAAGGGCGAAGGTTTCGAGAAACGCGCCGTGACGCTCGGTTCGGCCAACAACACGCACGCCGTGGTGATGGCCGGATTGACCGACGGCGAAGAAGTCCGCCTCGATTAATTACCACCGCAAGCACTCCCCGACTCAATTAGAAAAGCGAAAGTGCTTCACCCGGACGGTGGATTTTGGGAGTCTCAGCAATCAGGTCTGTCCCGTTGCGCTCGACCAAGTTGGGGCGCTGCTCAAATCGGAACTTCGATGCCTTCACATAGTCTGGGTCTGATTCAACGCTAATCCATTGGCGTCCTAGTGCTTCTGCTGCTGAGCCAGTTACGTTTGACCCTCCGAACGGATCTAACACCAAGTCCCCAGGGTCTGTGAGGAAGTTGATAAAGAACTCGGGAAGCGCCATGGGGTACCGAGCCGGATGAGGCTTGATATTCGCCTCCTTGCAACGCCTCAAGTAGTAACTGTTGCTCTCAGTGTTCGAGAACTCCAACAAGTTCGGCGGAATTGAGCCGCTGTTATCCTTCTGGAACTTGGTGCTGATGTCGTGCCCCGAGGGCCGCAGTTGAGCCTTGTATCCATTCTTTAGTAGGCCCTTCATGCTCTCGCTGTAGGGACGGAGTACTCGCCGGTTGTCGCTCTTAACGAATGGATCCAACGCAAGCCACCATACGTTGTTGATGGCATCCTTCACCCGTAACCGGCGGACTGTGACCCATTCTGCTGGTGTGGGCAACCGAGCAGGGTTGTAGTGATAGAAGTCCTGAGCTAGAAAGAAGCCGCTTTCACAGATCTGAAGGAGAAGCTTGAAATGGTAGGTGCTTTTGCAGGGAAGCCCCTTAATCCACGCGCCTCCAATGTCAATCACAAGGCTGCCATCCGGTACAAGGATCTGCTTGAACAACGGGACGAACTGCTGGAACCATTGCAGGTAGCTGTCCGCATCTTCATTGCCGTAATCCTTCTTGCGGACCAACGCGAATGGTGGTGATGTAACGATCAGCTTCACCCGAACACCCTGGTCAATCAAGTGCGGCAAAACCGCCAGTGAATCGCCATTGAAGGCCTTGCCGAGCTTGGTTGCATACGCAAGCGAAAAGGTCTTCTTTATGAAGGGCCCGGCTGGCGCTTCGGTTTCCGCGCTCTCACTCCCTGACGCGCCCGGCCCGCTACCACTGCCCCCGCCATCACCACCCGATGGAGGGAGGGTCTTAATGTTCTGAAGGCTAGGCTTCACCTTCAGAGCATTTTCTGCCTGACGGTGCAGCACTTCCACAAGTTGGGTTTGATCCTTGAGAATCGACTGGAGCAGTGGGCCATCAATAATGATGATGTTCAGATTACTGGTGCTAACGATCTTCTGCCGGTACGTGAGCGCGCTATCAGTGGCCTTCTTGGTTCCGACCACAAGGATGACATTTGCCAGCGTGACATCCTTCATTCCGACTTCCTTGGAGACTGCCTCCAAGGTGATCTTTCCGACCTTGCATTGAACCTGCCAACGCGAATAGGTAAGCCGCGCTGAATGCAGCAGGGCGTCTACTTCGCCCCCAGCAGCAACCTCTTCATCCGTCTCACGCCACCCCATGAAGTCCAGATCCAACATCTGGCATAGTCGGATGGCAAGAAACTCCAGTGCCTTGCCGCTCTTGTTCGTGTCTGTCCCTTCAATGTCTCTTACGATGTCTTGCAGCGCTTTGCTTCGAATGGCCCGGATCTCAGCGTATCCCGCGGACCTGTAGAGGGCACTAAGCAACGGCTCAGCGAGTTCCCGCTCAAAGCGGCCTGTTGGCTTGACATCGGTTGGCTTGCCGCCCCGGCCCTCGGGTGTGTCCTGATCCTGCTTCGCCTTCTTGCGAATCTCGATCAGCCCAGCCTCCTGGAGCGGCTGGAGGACAAGTTTGACGATGTCCTTCCAATTGAACCGGATCTCGCCAGCATAAAGCGCTTCCGCGTGACGGCAGATGGTGTTGTAGGGTGTCCAGTCTGTGACGTTCAGTGCCACCATTGCCCGAAGGAAGCTAATCTGCTCCCCACTCAAGCCCTTGATCGCTTGCAGCGTTCCAGCGGGCGTCCCGATAAGCACGCTGTACTCCGCATCATTGACATCGTACTTGTTGAGAAGCACTTTCCCCTCGCGAAGCCATCCTAGGACACCGGACAGATCACTGGAGTTGCTGCTCGCCTCAATGCCCCGGTGAGCGAGTTCATCCGGCAAGGACTTCAATTCAATCTTGATCCCTGCACCGGACATCTCACGCAATGTTTCAACGACTCCCACCCCATTCATATCGACCAGCAGGCGCTTGGCTATGAGCGCATGTGCTCCGGGCAGGTCATCTTGGAACGCAAGAAGCTGTTCTCCGAAATTCGTCAGCGCCCCGTCCGCATCAATAATGCCGTAGGTCTTGAGGGAAATGAGCGTGTTGCCAGCGAGCTTCTCAGGGGAAGCCTTCCCTTTGAAGAACGCGCCGGCAACGGCCTTCTTAAGCTTGGCACTGGCCCCTGCATTCTGCCGCAGAACGGGAAGAAGGCGCTTCAGCGGCGTCTGCTCTGGAGTGAACTGCTGGCTGTATGGAACGCGAAGGCCCATTTGACCCTTCATTGTGGCACATCACCGCGAAGGCCGAACGTCTCAAAACCTGGAATGCCAAAAGTAGGCGCGAAAGGATCCGAACGTGCAATCCCAGCTTCGAAGGTTGCCCCACTATTGGCACTCTCCGGCCGTTATCCGCCAACAGACCTGAATCGGGCTCCACCTTGCTGCGGAACGTTGAGGCTGACGCTCCACACCGGCCCTCGGGCCGGACTAGCCCCCGCTTCGGGCCGTTTCGCGGGAGATAGAAGACGGGAAGAGATGGACAGCCAGGGAATCTCCTCGGACCCCAAGGGGGGAAGACGCGCGCCTATCGTCTGCCTCTGAGCACAGCACTGCCGGAGTGGTGCTTTTCACAAGCTCGATGCGGTGCCGTTATCAGTCCTCCGATCAGCCCCACCTCGCCGATAACCCCACGTTCCCCGCCGCGATCGATCTCCACCCCGACAACCGCACCTGATCGCTATTTGCAAACGACATCAGCGTCATCAATCCCGCTTCGTGGATCTTCTCCATGGCGGACTCCGTCAGGAAGACCTCGCCGGCCGGCTTGATCTCCGGGTCCCCCGACGCATCCTTATAGACATGCATGGGCATCTTGTGGAGCGTGAGAATCTCCGTCGCATCCATGCCCCAGCCGAACTCGGTGTAGTTCTGGCCCAGCAGGTACGCACACAGAATCGCGGAGTTCCCCCACAGGTAATCCTCGTGTTTGGGAGGCGTGCCAAGTTCCTCAAAGGGGAAGTAATCGGTCTGCTCGCCCGATTTGCCATACGGCATGCGAGCCATGAAGCGCGGCAGCACCAGACCCACCCATTGCGATTCGGGCAGGGAGCGCACCAGGTCCCAGCCTTCCCGCTCGGCCCCCGGCGTCCAATCCTCGGGGTAAGGGTCGGCCGCCAAGGACTTGCAGCCGAGTAGCGCCGGACTGGCCCCGCCGAGCAGCGGAGCGCCCGCCTGCCGGCAGAGCAGGCCCATGCGCGCCAGCAGATTTAGATCGGTCATTTCCGGCCCGAACGTCAGCGTCGAGACCACCACCGCCCAGGGGTGAGCGCCAGGCGTGCGCACCGTCTGCTCCACCAGGAGCTTGTACATCGCGGTCGTTTTCAGGTCGTCCGCCTCGCCCAGATCCTGCTCCAGTTCCTGGCGCGAGATATCGAGCAGCATCACCTTCAACAGCGGGCCCGTTTCCAACTCCTTCACCAAGAAGTAAAGCCCGCGCCAGGCGGCTTCCAACTCCTGGAACGAGGGGTAATGCAGCAGATCGCACATGACGCCGGCGATCGCGCTGTCGGCCATCTGCAATACTTCCTTCTGCTTAGGATCGGCCTTCGGTACCAAATGCGGCGCCACCAGCGCGGAGACGTAGTTGGCCAGCGGATCGGCGGAGCGGGCGCGTGCCGCGCTACCCCGCGATTCCGCCTCTTCGAGCGCCGAGTCCAGAAAGCTCATCCCACCCGCCTGCGGACGGGGCGGCGGTACGGCGGCGGGAGCGGCTGCCTGCGCGGCGCCACCAACCGATACCCCCAGTTCCCGCGCCGCATCGGCGAACGTCTTGGTATCCTCCAGCCGTTCCCGCAAGCTCCGCAGCCGCGTAAACAGGGGCAGGCGGGTGTAGAGGCGGTCTGGATGGAAGTCGTCTAACTCGTTGAAACGGATCTCCAGCGGGGAACTGCCTTCCACCGGCAAATGGAGCGCCACATTCAGGCTTTCGAGAACATCGTCGAAATTGTCGCGATCCACAGGGATAGCCTTACGCGGGCCAGGGGAGGTGAACTTGCGGCTGGCGCGCCCGCTGAAGTCACCCATGACGAGGATGCGAAACGGCGTGTCCCGGTCGACGCGGGACGGCAGTGGCTTGCGGCCTGCCTCCGGTGTTCCAGGTTCTACCTCAATGTTGAAGTCAGCGTAGGATGTTCTGGGCATGGAGATAAAAGGGGCTCGGATGTGAGCAAACTGATTATACGCCTGATTCCGCCAGGATGGAGATGAAATGCTGGCCCTTGGGAAGCACCAGCACCCAGTCGCCATCTTCGAACACCCATAGGTTGGGGCGAACCTGCTGGCCGTCGATCAACAGCACCTGCACGGGCCGGTTTAGCGTTACCATGACCCTGGCTGTGGAACGATAGGAAAACTGCAGCGCGCGCCCATCCATCCACGCCGATTCGAGTTCGCCGTTAATCCCAGTCAGCTTGACCGCCGGGGCCTCCGTGCCGGACTCCAGCCGGTGCTCACCTGCCGGAAGCCAAACGAAGCCATCGGCCAGGGCCGGCCAGACCGCGCCGTCCAAACGGGCCTCTCCTTCCCAACGCAGGCGGAAGGGATGCGCCGCCTTGTAGGTGAATCCGCTTTCGTCGCGCGTAAGCTGGCTGACTCCCGCGGCGGCGGCCCCCAACAACGGCCAGTCGGTTCGCCGTAATGAGCTTTCGAAGTACAGCGCCACGCGGGAGAATGAGGCGGCCGCGACGTGCACCTCCCGCAGCATCTCCAGCCCTACCTGCTGCTTGGTCGGGTAGACGTCCTGGTAGCGTTCCACCACGTTGATGTCAATGGCAACCCGCCCCGGCGGCGCCAGTGGCGTGTAGTGTCCGGCCAGACGCGGATAGCGCTCCGGCCCCAGGTTCCAGGCCGTGGCCGGATCCTCCACCAGAAACGTGAAGTCATGCCGGTCCAATAGCGGCAGCAACTGGCGGGCATCGGCGCCGATACGGTCGCGGGTTTCCGGCAGCAGCAGATCGTCGACATGGGTGAGCGTCAGATCCAGGTAGGGAAGGTCGCGGCGAAGCAATTCCACTACGCCGATCCACTCCTGCTGGAGCGCCTTCGCCAGAGCCGCGCGATAGTTCAGAAACTGCCGCAGGCCTGCCTCATTCCTCGACCAGTGCCGTGGGCCGTCCGCAAACAACTCCGCCGGATCGAAGCCAGCCGATTCCCGGAACTCCGCCCGCACCTGTGGATTCATGGGCGTGAACCGCGCCGGATTCAGGTGTCCTTCCAGCGATTCGAAGTAGAGTTCGGCGAGGTTAACGCCATCCCAATCGAAGCGGCGCAGCAGGTCGTCGACGCCGGCGCGGACCGCCTGCGCGCAGTCGGGATTCCGCAGATTCATCAGTTTGCGCCAATCCAAATGAGCATCGCTGCCGATCGCGGTCTTCTCGCGCCATTCCGGGTGTTTCGCCCAGAAGGACTCGCTCACGTGTGGTAGCTCCAGCCAGGCATAGACCAGGATGGTGTTCTTATGGCAGGCGCCGATCAGCCGCCGCAGCCAGTCATCCTGATTGGGATCGGAGTCGTAGAAGTGCCAGGCGGCGATGTGCAGCCCGGCGATTCCCATCTCCTTCCATCGCCGCGCCAGGTATTCCGGATCGGCCCGCAGCCGGTAGGAGCTGTCGAAGAAGGCCCACAGGCGGCGGCTGGAAATGGGCGGATCCAGGCCCAGGTCCCGCAGGGCATGCAACAGGTAGGGGAAGCGCTCGAAGCCTTGGACTCCGGGACTTGCCGCCAGGAACAACACAGCCCCGGTATGACGGCGCAATCCGGCCACCAGCGGCACGTTCTGCCATTTCTCTTTCACGAACACGGTGGCTTCGGGCGGAATCTGGAAGATGGGGACCAACGCGGGCTGCTCCCAGAAGATTGGCATCTTAGGCTCGCGCAGATCCACCACCCGGCGTACCTCCACCTGCTTGTCAGTCAGCCGGAACCCGAACTGGTCGGCCGCCGGCGAGGCCCCTTCCAAAATGAGGAACCAGCCCTGCTTCAGCTTCTCGTCGATCTGCTCGGGCGTTAAGGCCGCGGCTTCCGGCGGCGGCACGACGGGAGCGTGGAACTCGGGCGACAGCTTTACCGTGGAGAGGATGTTCTGCCAGGGATCCTGCTTGGGGGGCACGCCGGCGGTCTCCGCGAATAACGCGGTTACCAGAGCCAAACAGGCCGGCAGGAGCTTAGTGCGTGAAGGCATACCACACGCCTGCGCGCACATCGTAGTAACTGGGTTTGCGGGGATTGCCGTCGCGGATCCAGTAGGAGCCGCGCAGCCAGTCGATCGACCACATCATCCCCGGTGGCATGCCGCGCACGCGGAATCGCAGCCCAGGCCCGGTATCGACGAAGTTGGCCCACGGCTGCCGCTGGGTGTCGTTCGTCAGATTGACGTTCCAGACGGCGCGCGCCGAGAGCAGGCCCAGCACCGGCAGCGTATAACCGGCACGGTTCTGGACGACAAACAGCGTGTCCCAGCCGAAGCGGCTGAGGGTGACGATATCGGCGTCCGTTTCGAGGAACACGCCAGACTCTGACAACGACCGGCCGGGACCCCAGGCACGGGCCATCGACACGCCGCCGCGGTAATCGGGGATGGCGCGCCCGATGCCGGGCTGCTGGCGATAGCGAATGGCGCTGCCGGCTTCCGCCCAGGCGACGATGCCCTTGAAGGGACGCGTCGCCACGCCCAGTCCCGCTATTAAGGAGCCTTCCGACAGGTATTGCGGGTTCATGGCGCTGGCGGCGCGCTGCGAATCGCCAATCATGCGCAAGGACAGGTAGGGGCGAAACGGAAGCTTGCCCAAACGCAGGTCGGCCTTCAGTTGCCCATAGCCAAAGCCTTCGTGCCAGCGGGAGATGAACATAGGCAGAAACCAGCCGGTGAGGCGCGTGCGGGCGAAGTTGGGACGCAGGTTCCGATACGCACGGCCGGCCTCGGCGCGCTGTTTCGGGTCGGGACTTTGCCGGGCAAGCTCGAAATAGCGGAGAGCCTGCGCGTCGTCTTTGAGCGTGTTCAAGGCCCAGCCCAGGCGCAGATTCACTTCGTGGTCGTGGGGGTTCTGCTCCAGAACCGACTTGTAGTAGCGGATGGCGTCCTGCAGGTAGCCCGCGGCATAGCTCCGGTCGGCCAGCTCACGGGTATTGGGGGTGGGCTCCGCGCGCGAAGCCTTCAACTTTCCCTTGGCGCTGAGGGCATTGCGCACCTTCTGTCTCAGCGCTTCATCGGGACCCTGCATCGCGCGCTCCAGCAGCGGCACGGCGCGCGCGCTGTCCCCTCGGTCAAGCAGCATCATGCCAAGCTGCGCCAGGGCCACCTGATCGGTGGGCGCCAACTGCAGTAGCCGCTCCAACTCGCGCATCGCCTCCTCCGGCTTGTTCACGGCCAGCCAGAGGAAGGCCAATTCCCGGCGTAGCGCGCCGTTGTTCGGATCCAGTTCCAACGCCGCCTGGAACTCCGAGGCGTAGGGGTAGCGGGAGGGCAGGAGATCCTTGGCTAGCTCAGAGGCACGGACGTTCGGGCTGCGCGAGGCGGCTACCCATGCCGCCTGTGCCCCGGCAGCGTCCCCTGCCAGCTTGCGAGCGCGGCCCAGATCCACCAGCAGGCCTATCTCCGACGGCTTTAAGCGCCAGGCCTCCAGGTAATGAGCCGCCGCTCGATTGCCATCGCCTCGCTGCTCGGCGGCGCGGGCGACTTCCAGGTGCGAAGAGAAGTCGTTGCCGTTGCGGGCCAATGCATGACTGCCGCGGTCGATGGCCGCGGCCAGCGGCGTGTCGATATTCTGGAAGGCCTGCTCGGCGGCAGCTTTGACGGCAGGGTCGTTGGAGGCCCGCAGCCGGTCGAAGGCACGGCGCGCTTCGGCGATCTCGCCCGTTTCATTACAGAGGAAAGCATACTCCAACTGGGCGTGGGTATCGGTCGGCGCCCGCTGGACAATGTCGCGGAACACCTCGCGCCCCTGCTCCGTTTCGCCCATCTTCAACAACGTGTAGGCGAGTTCCTTGCGAATGGCGAGACTGTTCTCCCCGGCCGCGATGGCCCGCCGGAACGCCACCGCCGCTTCGTCGTAATCCTTGCGCTTCAGGGCGGCGTAACCCTGATCGGCCGGGCTTTCGGCCCAACCCGGACAGGCGAGGATGCCGACCAGCAGAAACCGCACATCCAAGTAGTGTCGCGGAGCGGCCAATATTCTCAGCCACCGCGCGGCACAGCGAGGATGGAATGCGGCGCTACACTGAAATTTATGGCCTTTCGCGGTGTGGATTACATCAACTTCGATTCCTGTCTTTCCGAGCAGGAACTGCTGGTGCGGCAAACCGCCCGGCGCTTTGTCGACGACCAGGTGCTTCCGCTGATTCGGGATTGCTGGCGGGAGGGGACGTTCCCCTCACACCTGATCCGCCCGATGGGCGAACTCGGTTTCCTGGGCGCCAACCTGGATGGCTATGGCTGCGCCGGAATGAGCAACGTCGAATACGGTCTGATCATGCAGGAGTTGGAGCGCGCCGATTCCGGGGTACGCAGCTTCGTCTCCGTGCAGGGCGCCCTGGTGATGTACCCCATCTTTACCTACGGTTCGGAAGAGCAAAAAGAGCGCTGGCTGCCACGGCTCCAATCCGGGGAAGCTATCGGTTGTTTCGGATTAACCGAGCCGAATTTCGGCTCAAATCCCGCGGGTATGACGACGCGCGCGCGCCGCGAGGGCGACGGCTGGATTCTCAACGGCGAGAAGACGTGGATCACCAACGGGTCCGTGGCGGACGTCTCCATCGTATGGGCGCGAACCGACGACGGGGTTCGCGGCTTTCTGATCGAGCGCGGCACTCCGGGATTCCAGGCTTCCGACCTGCATGGGAAGCTGTCGATGCGGGCCTCGGTGACGTCCAGCCTCTCGTTGTCCGATTGCCGTCTACCGTCCTCCGCCATGCTGCCGGGAGCCAAAGGGCTGAAGGCGCCCTTGAGCTGCCTCACGCAGGCGCGCTACGGCATCGGCTGGGGTGTGATTGGGGCCGCTATGGATTGCTTTGAAACGGCCCGCTCTTATTCGGTTCTACGCAAGCAATTTGACGATAAACCGATTGCTTCCCATCAGTTGGTGCAGGAAAAACTGGCCGAAGCGATCACCGGAATCACGAAGGCGCAATTGCTCGCCCTGCATTGTGGACGGCTGAAGGACCAGGGCAAGCTGACTCCCGCTCACGTATCGATGCTGAAGCGGAACAACGTCGCCATGGCCCTGGAATCGGCGCGGTTGTGCCGGGATTTGCTGGGCGCCAACGGGATCATGGAGGAATACCCAATTATGCGGCACCTCTGCAATCTCGAGACCGTGAAGACGTACGAAGGCACCGATCATATTCACGCGCTGGTGATTGGGGAAGCTGTCACGGGAATCGCGGCGTATCGGTAATAATTTCTCGCATTTTGGAAAAACCCAACTAAAGTACTATTGGACGATAGTACCCTTAGGATCAGAATAAGGGAAAGGCTTAGCAATGCAGTTCCTTATCCCCGAGTCTGACTCGCACGCTCTCCGTGTGTCGTCAGGCAATCACATAGTCGCGTCCGACGTCGCACTCACGCAGCGCGTGGCGGCAGGCGATCGAGATGCCGTGGAGGAGCTGTACGCGTTATTGCGGAAGCTGCTGTCTCCGCAGATTCGGTTCCGGCTGCGCGGCGAAGAACCCGACGATCTGTTGCACGAAACGCTGACAATTGTCGTTCAGAGTATCCGCAACGGCAGCCTGCGGCAACCGGAGGCCTTACGGCGCTACTCGGGCAGCGTGGTTCGCAAGCTCATCGCCGGCAGGATTGTGGGAGTGATCTGGACGCGGCAGCGCACGGTAAATGCCTGTGACACGCCGTTGCATACGGACGAGACGCCGGAATCGACAATGCTCGACCGCGAGCGGCTGGCGTTGATGGAGCTGGGCTTGAAGCAGCTGCGATCGCGCGACAGCGAGTTGCTGACCCGCTTCTATATCCATGGCCAATCGCATTCGAAGATCTGCGACGACATGCAGTTGACGGAGACCCAATTCCGGCTTTTCAAGAGCCGGGCAAAGGCTAAGCTGACGGCTTGGGCAAAGGCAGTCGCTTAGGCTTACTGGTCGGGACGGCTGGGCGGGGGCGCCGTCGCGAAGAACTCCCGCTGGACGCGGGCGGTGTAGTCGCGTAGTAGATCGCCGACCCGCTCATAGCGGGAAGACCGCACGATCAACCCGACATGATGCGCGCGCTCCATACGCCAGACGACCTCCGGATCGTCGAAACGCGATGTATCGGGGCGCTCCTGATTGGCCAGCGAGACCAGCAATCCGGCGTACTCCTGGCGCAAGGCCTGCACCAGGTAGGGCCGGTCCTGACCCAGCGCCACCTCTACTTTTGCCCATTCCGCCCATAGATTGAGTCCAGTTGCCGCTTCGACCAGTTCGGCGATGTGTGCGCCACCCACGCGGGCGGAAGTCTCCAGAAAGTAGAGCTTGTCATCGGCGCCAAGGATGAATTCGGTGTGGGAGACGCCATCGGTCAGGCGCATGGCCTGCAGCACCCGCTCGTTCTTGGCAAGCAGCGATTGCTCCATCTCCGAACCACGATTGAGAATGCGCGTGGTGAAAATGCCGCCACCCTGGGCGACATCGAGCGGCGGGCGGCCATAGCCGCTGGCAATGGCGAACTGGACCTTGCCGCCAAAGACGATGGAGTCTACGTGGTAGACGTCGCCGGGAACGTAGCGTTCGAGCAGAAAGTAGGACTGCTCGTCACCGAGGGAATCGAGCAGCGGCCACAGGTCCGAGGGCTGTTGGATGCGATGAATCCCGATGGCGCCGGCAAACAAACGCGGCTTGAGGACCCATGGCGCGGGAACGGCTTGCAGGAAAGCATCGATTCTGGCGCGGTTGAAGATAGGGACGAATGCGGGAACATTCAGCCCGGAGAGTTGCGCCTGGATGCGCATGGCGAGTTTGTCGCGGAAGTAGCGGGTTTGCGATTCCCCCAGACCGGGCAGCCGCAGGTGCTCGCGCAGCTCGGCGGCGGTCTCGAGGTCGAAATCGTCGAGCGGCACGATGCGGTCAATCGACTCGCGCCGTGCCAGGTAGGAGACAGCCTTGACGGTGTCGGCGCGATTCCAGACCTTCTTCACATCGGGCATGTAGAAGGTGTCGTCCAGCGCCTCCTGGGGCCACTTGGCGACGTCTTTCAGACTTTCCGAGGTGAGAAGAAGGACGCGGCAGCCCTGGCGTTTGGCCTCGCGCAGGAACTCGTGGCCCTTTTCGTAACTGGCGAGAGCGAGGATGGTGAGGGTCGCGGGAGACATGTCTGCGACCATGCTAGCGCTTATTGACCCAGCGCTACTTCAACCGCCTTAGCGATGCGTTGGGCATAGCGCTCGACGCTGCCGTGCTCCGGACCTTCCACCATGACACGCGCCAGCGGCTCGGTGCCGGAGAAACGCACCAGAACGCGGCCGGATCCATTGAAGGCGTCCATGGCGTCGCGGATCTCCTGCTGCACCGCGGGCAGTTCTTCGAGCGGCTTCTTTTCCTTCACGCGCACGTTCACTAGTAATTGGGGGAAGACGCGGAGTCCGGCGGTGAGTTGGTCCAAATCCTGGCCACTCTCTTTAATCACTTCCAGCACGCGCAAAGCGGTCAGGAGGCCATCGCCGGTAGTAGCGTACTCGCGGAAAATGACATGCCCGGATTGTTCGCCGCCCACCCAGGCGCCGCGCTTCACCATCTCTTCCAGAACATACTTATCACCCACCGAGGTGCGCAGCATCTGGATGCCCTGGCGCTTCATCTCCACCTCGAACCCCATGTTGGACATCACCGTAGCCACCACGGTGGGCTCGCCAGCGCTGTCCGCCAGCTTACCTTTCGCCTGCAAGGCGCTGGCGGTAAGCAGGAGCATGCCATCGCCATCCACGATCTTGCCCGAATGGGAGACAAACATGCAGCGGTCCGCATCGCCGTCGAAGGCAATGCCGGAGGCGGCGTCCTCGGCCAGCACGCGCTGCCGCAGTTGTTCCAGGTGCAGGGCGCCGCAGTGCAGGTTGATATTCGTTCCGTTTGGATCGCAGCCGATGGCGACCACTTGGGCACCGAGGCCGCGGAGGAGTTCCGGCCCCAGGTGCGTAGCAGCGCCATTGGCACAATCCACCACCAGTTTCATGCCATCCAGGCGATGGGGGAAAGTGGACGCAAGGTATTCCAGGTAGGAGCGGTCCAAACCGGCGTCCACTTCGAGAACTTCTTCCCGCACCGTCAGACCGCGCTCGATCAGCGCGAAGATCTCATCCTCGATTGCATGCTCCACGGCGTCGGGAAGCTTGAAGCCGGAGTGGTCGAAAACCTTAATTCCATTGTCCTGGTAGGGGTTATGGGAGGCGGAGATCATGACCCCGGCCACAAAACTGCCGCTGCGGGTGAGGTAGGCAACGCCGGGGGTGGTAATGAGGCCCGCGAAGCGCACGCGTCCGCCGGCTTCGGCGATACCGGCGGCCACGGTTCCGGCAATCCAGGTGCCCGATTCCCGCGTGTCCATGCCGACAACGATCTCCGACCCAGCGCCATGACGGCTGACCGCCCAGTGCCCAAGGGCAACGCCCACGGCATAGACAGTATTGCGGTCCAGCGGGTACTCGCCCGCAACGCCCCGGATCCCGTCGGTCCCGAACAATTGTCTTGCCATATTCCCCCTACGACGATGCTCTCAAGACTCTATCGGTGATTTTCGGGCGGAACCTTAGAGACAGCCCTTAGGGGCTTTTCTGAAGGGTTACGCGGACTGTAATGGTGACGTTACTGCGCTCCAGGCGGACCAGCGGGTCGCCGGTGAAGGCATGGACGCGGAAGACCTGCTCGCTGGGAACAGCCTGCAATTCGATAGGATCCGTCTGCACGCGGTCGACGGCCTGGACGTGGCTGTCGGGGCCCACCACCTTGACGGTCTGCGGGCTGACCTGCTGAGCCTGGATTGCCCAGCCGTCCGGCAACTTCGGGGCGTAGCGAACCACCACCAGCGTCTCCCGGCTGACGCGAGGTTCCAGCCGGAGGCGGATTTGCGAAGGGATGGCCCGCAGGAACTCTACGCCCGGCGGCAGTTGGACGGTGTCATTGAGGATGGAATAGGTTCGCTCCCCGGGGCGGTCCTGCTCGGACAGATCCAGCACGACCAGAGCATTGGCGAGGCTGCTTCCAGAGAGGCGGTCGGACGCGCCGCGCAGTTCAATATACGCCGAATCGACCAGGTCCGAACTGATCTCGAGGTTGGCCGGCAAGTTGCGGTACTGGATGGGAACGGCGACGGCCGTGGTGACGTTGCCACCGCCCACCGTAGCTAACCAGAGGAGCACGGCCACGCCCAGGGATAGCGCCTTCAGCGGGATGTTTTCGGTGAACAGGCGGGTCATGAGCCCTCCGCCTGGAGAGCCGGACCTTTGCGGGTGGAGCGGCTGGAGACGCGGAGGCCGAGCGCCTCGGATAGGGCCTCGCGCAGGCGCTCCGGGGTAACGGCATGCTCAATATTGGAGTTCTTGGCCAGGGAGACGGTGCCGCGCTCTTCGGAAACAATAATGGCGAGGCAATCGGCCTCTTCGGTGACCCCGATACCGGCGCGATGGCGTGTCCCCAGTTTGCGCGACACGGGGTTCATGGTCAAAGGCAGGAAGCAGGCGGCGGCGGCGATACGGTCGCCCTGGATGATGACCGCGCCGTCATGCATGGCCGCGCCTTTCTCAAAGACGGAGAGCAACAGATCCCGTGAGATTTGCGCATCTAATAGGACGCCGCTTTCCACAAAGCTGCGGAGGCCAATCTCCCGCTCGACAATGATCAGCGCGCCGGTCTTGTCCTGCGCCAGTTGCTGGATGGCCAGTTCGATCTCTTCGAGCGACTCGCGGCGCTGCACCTGCGAGCCGAAACTGAACCAGCCGCGGCGTCCGATCTGCGCCAGCATGCGGCGGATCTCGGACTGGAACATCACAATCAGGGCGAAGGCGGTGTAGGGAGCCAGAGTCGCCAGCAGCGTGCGCAGCAACTCCAGTTGCAGCCAGACGGCAATCAGGTAAACCAGCACCAGCACGCCGACGCCGGAAAGAATATGGGCGGCGCGGCGGCCGCGAAGCATATTGATCGCCTGGTAGACCAGGATGGCCACCACCACAATGTCGAGCAGGGCGGTAGCGGTGAAAGCGGGGCGAAAGGGCAGTTCTGGGAGCAAGCCTTACCCCGGGAACTGGAATTTCACAGCTTCGAGCTTTTCGCCGGTCACTTCGATGTTATTGAGGTCCGCCGTGCCCAGGCCCAGCGATTCGGCCAGCAGCAGCGTGTTGTCGCATTTAGCGAAGGGCGCGGCGCCTTTGAGCGCTCGCGGGTTGTAACCCATAACGGCCGTGCCCACGGCATCGGTGGTGACGGGGTTGGTGCCCAGGATGAGCACGCCGGGCTTGACGTGTCCGAGGGGGCCGCGGATCCAGGGACCTTCGCCGCCGGTCATGGTCTCGATGCCATCGATGAAGGCAATGTCGATAGGCCGGGCGGCCACGAGTTCGGCGGTAATGCGCGGCATGCGGTATTCGGCTTCGCGGCTCGAGCTGGGATCCCGCTCGGGCAGGGCGCAGGAGGCGGGCTGGCGTTTGCCGAAGTGACAGACACTGGCTCGCCCCTTGGTAGGACTCTCGTTCGGCTCCTTCTCGCCGGCGTCGTCACCATAGATGGAGGCGGGCGTGATACCGAAGATGTTCTTCATCGAGAGGGTGACGCCGCAGACCGCATGATTCTTCAACTTCGCCATGGACATAAACACGTCTGTGTCGTGGTAGGCCTTGTTCAGTTCGTAGGCGGGGAAGACGATGCCGCCGGACGGGACCTTGAAACGGTGATACTGCTTCGCTTTGCCCATGCCGTTGGTATTCTCAAACTCGATGTTGGGCGCGGCGGCCAGCAATTGGCGCACGTTCCAGCCGGAATCGAGCAGGTATTCTTCCAAAGGACCGGCGGTGCCCCAGGCGCTCTCGACGAAGCGGACGCGCTTGGCTCCGGCGCGATGCAGCACATAGGCCATGGCGGAAACCGTCTTAGGGTGACTGTAATGGGTAAGGCCAAGTTGCTTGCCCTGGAAGCGCAGACCCGGGCTGCCGGTGAGGTTGAGTTTGACCGTAACCGTCTTATTCCTGACCAGCTTCCCCGCCCCGCCGATCTCATCGAACATCTTCGTCAGCACGGGCACCAGATCTTCGGAATAGGTGGCGGCCTTGGCGACGGACACCGGCGCGGTGGGCAGCGACGCCGGAGCGGCAAGGGCCGGGGCGGCGCCAAGCAGGGTCAGGATGTCACGGCGGGTCATGGCCTTATCTTAACGCAGCCTATTCATCGAACTCCGCCCAAAGTACCGTATGGTCCGAGGCACCCTCGGCGCGCCGGGGTTCCAGGTCGACGTCAATGGCCTTGCAGCGGGCGGCTAAGGGGGCGGTAGCCAGGATATGGTCAATGCGCCAGCCCCAGTTATGATCGAACGCGTTGCGGAAGTAGTCCCAATAGGTGTACTGGACGCGATCGGGATGCAGTTGCCGGAAAAGATCGACAAAACCCCAGGCCCTGGCGTTCTCGAAGGCGCTGCGCGCGTCGATATGGAAGTCCGGGTCATTCGCACGCTTATCGGCGTGATACACGTCGATCGGCTGCGGAGCAACGTTCAGATCGCCTGTCCAGATTGCAGGCTGCGAGGGATCCAGGTGCTCCTGAAAGTAGCGGCGGATCCGCCAGAACCACTCCAACTTGTACGTGTACTTTTCGGAGGTGATCTTGAAGCCCTGGGGAACGTACGTGTTGACGATCGGAATGCCGCTGATCACGGTGTGGAGCATGCGCGTGTCTTCGCTGTCGGGACCTTCCGCGAGTCCATGCCGCACAAACTCCGGCTTGGTCAGGCTGAGAGTCGCCACGCCGTTATAGCTCTTCTCGCCGCGAAACGTCACGTGATACCCCGCCGCTTCGAACGCCAGGATGGGGAACTCGTGGTCCTGGACTTTAGTCTCCTGCAGACAGAGAACGTCGGGCTGATGCAGGGTTAGCCAATCTAGGACCAAAGGCAGACGGCGCCGGACGGAGTTGATGTTCCAGGTGGCGATCTTCATGCGGGGGCGATGCTCAATTGTACCCTCGCCCCCGCATGGATCCTTCGCTCCTTAGAACTCTAGCTTCAGCGCTAACTGCAGACTTCTGTTCTCACCAACCGTTGACGTAATCCGTCCGGCCGTCGGCGAACCGATGCTGGCGTTCGGGAAGCCGAAATACGGCGTGTTGAACAGGTTGTAGGCCTCAAAGCGGAACTGCGCATTGAGCCGGTTGTCCGGACCGAAGCGGTTGTTCTTCACAAACGACGTGTCGAAGTTGACGTTGCCCGGCGAGTACAGAATGCCGCGCCCGGCGTTCCCGTACGTGTTGGCGGGCGGCGCCGCGAAGCAGCTCGGATCATACCAACGGTCCGGCGTGGGATTATCCAGCTTGCCGCTGCAGGTCCGGTTGGGCCAGCTCGGCGCACCGTTGTTCACGCCAGCCGCCAAGCCCATCGTGAACGGGCGCCCCGTGGTCAACGTCGTGATACCGCTCATCTGCCAGCCGCCTACTACGTTGTTCACCAGCCGGTTGGTGCTGGGGCGCTTGGACCCCTTGCCGAACGGCAGGTCCCAGACATAGCTGATGACCGCGCGATGGCGGACGTCGAAGCCCGACGGGCCACGGTTGCAATCCAGACACGTCACCGTCTGCGGACCGCCGGAAGCGCCGCCGCCCGATCCCACCGATCCGGTGTAATCCAGCGACTTGCCCCAGGTGTAGGCTGCCAGGAACTGCAGCCCGTTCTCATAGCGCTTGGTCGCCTTCAACTGCATCGAGTGGAACGAGGAGCGCCCACGCCAATCCACGTAGAAGACGTTCGGGATATTGTTGAGCGGCTGGATCAGGCGGCGCGGCGCCAGCGCGCCAGGACCCGGCTGGACTTCATTCGGGTTGTAGGAGAACGCGAGGTTC
>CAYLPH010000042.1:0-73139 GCA_964385495.1 uncultured Candidatus Solibacter sp. | reverse complement strand
AGGCCGAACTGCAGGCCCACCTGGATAACGGCGCCATCGCCTGCACCGCCACCGTCCGCGACCGCTTCGGCGATTACGGCCTCGTCGCCGCGGCCTTCGCCATCCCGGACGCGGCAGGCGCCTACCGCATTCGCCAGTTCGCCGTAAGCTGCCGCGCCCTCGGAAGAGGCGTGGAACAGGCGCTTCTCCAAGGGCTCCTGCATCACGTCAAGGCCGCCGGCGCGCAAACCGTTATCGGCGAATGGCGGCCCACCGGACGCAATGAAGCCGCCCGCGACTTTTACCCCTCGCAAGGCTGGCAGCCGAAAGGGAACGGTCTGCTAGAATGGCAAACTTATCTGTAGCGGATGAACACCAAATCAGTGGAAACCATCGTGGCGCAGGCGCTCGGTTTGCCCCTCGCCCAGATCAACGATGACAGCGGGCCGCCAACCCTGCCCGCCTGGGATTCGGTGACTCACCTCGACATCCTGCTCTCGCTCGAAGTCGAGTTTCGAACCAAGTTCACCGCTGACGAGATGATCGAGTTGCTCTCGGTCGCCGCCATCAAAGCCACCCTGCGCGGCAAAGGCGTCAGCGCATGAATGTCACCCGCCCGCGCATCGTCCAGGTCCGTCGCAGAACCCCCAACACCGCCACTTGCGGCGACACCGCCCTCGCCCAATTCGACCCCGGCATCCTTCAACTCTTCGACCGCCTGCTCCCCCCAGACTGGGCACAAGCCATGCGCCGCGCCATCCCCACCGGCATTGCCACCTCCGCCGCCCTCGCCATTCTCGCCCCCACCCAAACCGATGGCCTCTACTGGGCCGGCCGCGACGCCTCCTACGATTGGCTCCAAGTCCCAGAGACTCACGACATCATCTACGGCGAAGCCAGCCTCACCACCCTCAACAGCCACACCGCCGCGTTCGCCGTCAGCGGCACCAATGACCGGCAACACAAGCTCTTCACCGGCACCCTCCGCCTGCTCGCCATGAGGGAAGGCCGCCCCGCCGGCTTCGCCTCCACCGCCCATTACCGGCAACTGCGCGCCAAACTCCAGGGCACCCAACCCATCGCCACCGCTGGCCAACTCACCGTGATCAGCGCCCCCACTTCCATCCCGCTCGGGGAAACAGGCATCTTCGAAGTGGAAGTCGCCGCGCCTCACTCGGTGACGGTCGACCTTGTCCTGCCATATGGTCACGGCCTCAGCGCCGATTACCTTACCGCCATCGCGCCCGGCACTCCGGATACTCCCGGCCGCGCCCTCTTCGTCCTCCGCGCCAACCGGCCCCACGAAGTCAACCTCCGCCAACCCTGGCTCATCGAACTTCGCGCTGGCGCCGACTCCCTCACTCTCCCCATCGCCGTCCCCGACCCCAACCCCGGCCGCGCCTACTACCTGCTCAGCGAGGACTGCGAAACCTTCGACGGCGGCCCCCTCACCGGCGACTACAAATCGCTGGGCGAATGCGGCAACCAGAACAACTTCATGGATCCGGAGGACTACCGCGTCCAGATGATCCAGAAGCCCGCCCGTATGAATGAGATTGCGGAACGCCACGGCGCCCGCTGGACGCACTTCTTCTGCGCAACTCAGCGCTTCGCCGCCGATTGGGCCGCCCGCCAATCCAACACCGGCGCGTGGCTGCAAATCGCCGCCGAACTCGACGAGAGCATTCGCCAACACTCCGCCCGACACGAGTACGCCCCGCACATCCACTTCGACTACGAGCCTGACTCTCCCGTCGAGCCCCAACCCCGCCTGGTCTACGACGGAGCCACCGACGGCATTCTTCCCAACCAGTACTACGACCCGGTCAGCAACCCCGGTCATCACTTCCACGATTGGGACGGCTCGGCTCGCGGCATTAGCTATCTCAAGGAGCTCGGCGACTTTGCCCAGGGCAGCACGAAAGCCGGCTCCCTGCACAAATCCACGCAGTTCCTTTCGGCTTTGCAGGTAAACCGCCGCGCCGTCTTAAGCGGACGCACCGGCAGTCACGACTTCGGCAAGCTTCCGGCCGACCAGGCCATCAGCACACAGGCCTACGAGGCCAACGGCATTCTTCTCAATTCCGACAGCTACCGCCACGCCATGGACCCTCTCCCCGGCGGCCAGATGTTCTTTTACCAGGCCGGGGACCGCCACAAACCCATCGAAAGCCTCCGCGACGCCCGCCTGCTGCAGATCGCCATCGCCTGGGACAGCATGTTCACCGATGCCGGCGAGATGAACGCCTGGTTCGCCAAGCACTGGGATTCGCTGCAAGGCCCCGGCGTCCATGCGCTGCTGTTCACCACGCACGCCATGTTTATGCGCGGCACGCCCGACCCGTTCCGCAGCCTCGAAGGCGGCGCCTTCGATGTACTGGACCAACACCTCGCCTGGGTCAAAGAGCATTACCCCGAGGTCCGCTTCGGCACGGCGAGCGAAGTTGCGCTCGAATACCTGGATTACTACACGCCCGAACTGCGCGCCCACGTCGATCCGCTGCTCACCGGCGGCGATCCCGACAACGGCCGCCTCCAGTTTCCGGTGCGCCTGTTGGGCAGAGGCATTCCGGTGTCGCCCTCGGAGCCCGCCACGATCACCGTCACCGCCCCCGCGGCCTTCGCCCCCCGGCACATCCAACAGATGCGTCTGCTGCGTAACGGTGTGACGCTCGCCGAAGCCACCGGCTTCGATCCCCGGCGGCAGCCGAACCTCTACATCACCCTCACCGATCGCGAAGCGCCCCTCATGCTAGAGCTACAGGTACTGCCCTGCCCCGCGGTCGAGGAGATCCTGCGCGCAGGACCCATTTTCCACGACCCACCCGAGCCCCCCATGCCTGATCTGTTCCGGCTGAACACGGCAATCCGCTCACAGTTCCCGGCGGACCTCATCCGCCTGTTGATGAACCCGGTCGGCGGCGGGGCCGAACCCCTGGGGCGCCGCCTGCATCCTCTCGGCAGCGTTCTTGTAGGCTATGCGCTGATCGCCGCGCACCGGGAAGATACCGAGCCCCGCAAAACCTCCATCCGCTTCGCAAAAGCCCTCAACCCCAGCGCTGCCCTCACGTTCACCGTCGAACAAGCCAACGCCGGCATCGTTACCGTCCGGCTTTGGGACGATAGTAACGGTCTGATTGCCGTGTCGGAAGTGCATTCGGAACGTGAGAACCGGACTGCCAAATGTTGACCATTTCGTAAACTCCCTCACATTCGCCGATTCCCCGCCGAGGAGAATTGGAGATGCTGAGTTCAATCATCATCGGCGGCGAGGAACATCTGGTCCGCTACCTGCGACAGGTATCGGCGGATTTCGCCGACGTATGGATCTATAAAGTGCTGGGGGATACCGCCCGGCGCTATGAGGTTGTCGCGGCGCTCAACTCTTATGTTCCCGACGTCGTCTTTCTGGACGTCTCGAACCTCGGCTCCCCGGATTCCATCTGCTCGCTCTGCCTGGAAGAGATCCTTCCCCAGCGCACGACAACGGTCGTCTTACCGTTCTGTGGGCGCGATGCGGTTCTTCCGGTGGAGTTCGGCAACCGCAAAACGACCGGCCCGCTGCTCCGGCCGCCCTTCAACGCCGATGATCTCGACGCCGCCATCCATGAAGGGATGCGCCGCAACCGCCCCACCTCGCATGACTCGCAGATTGTTGCCGTCATGCCCGCCAAGCCCGGCTCCGGCGCCTCTACCGTTGCCCTCCATCTGGCTGCCGCCGCTGCCTCCACCTACAACCAGAAAGTGCTCCTACTGGAGGCCGACGTCTATGCCGGCGCCCTCATGTATGTGCTCAACCTCCAGCCTACCCACTTCCTTACCGACGCGCTCAAAACCCGCCTCGAGACCGAAGCCCAGTGGAAGGCCGTCGTCACCCGCTGCCACGGCTTCGACTTTCTGCCCACGTCGGGAAACCCCGATGCGCGGCACACCTCCCGTTGGGACTTCGCGCGGCTCCTCAACCATGCCCGCGAACACTACGACACCATCGTCGTCGACCTGCCGTCCCACATCAATGAGGTATCGGAGAACGTGCTCCGCGAGTCCGACCACGCCCTCCTCGTCACCACACCCGCTCCGGCCGCCCTCAACCTCGCCCGCCGCCGCCTCTACGACCTCGAACGCCGCGGCCTCTCGCTGCAACACCTCCAACTGCTGGTCAATCGCTATCGCCACGGCCACGCGCAACCCGCCGCGATGGCCGAGATCGCGCACCATCCGGTCACCGCCAGCCTGCCCGACGATTCCTCGTCGCTCGAAGCTGCGTCGCGGCGGATGACGATCGCGCACGGCCGCTCCCGCTTCGCGCGCCAGATGAGCGCCCTCACGGG
This sequence comes from uncultured Candidatus Solibacter sp., assembly GCA_964385495.1. Classification (GTDB taxonomy): domain Bacteria; phylum Acidobacteriota; class Terriglobia; order Bryobacterales; family Bryobacteraceae; genus CADEFT01. The sequence continues at coordinate 68,829 of CAYLPH010000042.1, read as the reverse complement.
GTCCTTGCTGGCTCTCCCGCCGGAGCCGTCCGGTATCACCATAAAATCCCTGCGGAACCTACTCGGTTCCGCCTTCCCTTCCCCGACGCGCCGCACAAATGTGCCATCCAATCTCGAATCTCCGGAGGCAAAAAGTGAGTTCTATCATACTGGTAGTCGAAGACAACTGGATCGCCGCTGAGGTCGTGAGCACTACGCTCGGTAGCCGCGGCCATAAAGTCGTCCTCGCTACCACCGGCAGAATGGCCATGGAGTGCCTCTCCGCCGAGGCGTGCGATCTCATCCTGCTCGACCTCATGCTCCCCGATATCGATGGAGCGCAACTGGTTCAGGTCCTGCGCAGGCTCCCCCGCGGCGAGCACGTACCCATCGTGGCCTTTTCCGCCTTTGTTTCCAGGCTCGAAGACCTCCGCCGTAGCGACGGCCCCTTTGACGCCTACATCGCCAAACCCGTCGAGCCTGAACACCTCATCCGCGTTGTCGAAGAGCAACTGGAAGCCTGCCGCGCATCCACGAAACAGACCCAATAAATCCAGATTAGTCAGACGGTTCCAGGCCGCCGCTCCTGAGGAAAAAGTGAGAATTTAGCACCCGCACCCTACTATTCCAGCAGGAGTGGTAGCTTGACCTACAACCATGCTGGCGGCCTTCCCCCCAAAGGCCGCTGCTACAAATCCCCGCCCACCGACGGCCCACATCGATGCCACCGGCACTCCCGGCCCGTCTTGAACCATGCCAAACCCTAACCGCAAACCCAGGCGCTCCCAGCCCGCATCCAGCGCCGATGATCTTTGCCGCCCCCTGCCGGCCGGGACCATCCGTGAAGGCGCCGTCAACACCGGCCTTACCGGGGTCGACCGCGATCGTGAGGCGCAGTTGCGGATGGTATCGCTGGTCGAGAACTGCGGCGACGCCATCGTCAGCACTACGACCGACGGTAAGGTCCTTACCTGGAACCACGGAGCCGAAAGGCTCCTCGGATATGCCCCCGCGGAGATGCTCGGCCACTCCATCCTCAAAACCATTCCCATGGAACGCTGCGAGGAGTTCCTTGGGATCCTCGACCGCATTGGGCAGGGCAGTCCCGTGGAGAGACTCGATTTCATCCAAATCCGCAAGGACGACACCCCCGTGGATGTCCGTCTCACCCTCTCCCCTATCCGCGATGGGCAGGGCCGCGTCGTGGCCGCCAGCGCCATTGCCCACGACAATACCGCCAATTGCCGTGCGCAACGGAGCCTGGAAGGCATACTGGAATCGGCGCCCGATGCCATCATCGCCGTCGATCATTGTGCGATCATCGTGCTCGTTAACAGCGAGGCGGAGATCCTTTTCGGCCATTCGCGTCCGGCTTTGATTGGGCAGCCGCTCTCGATGGTCTTCGCCCGTGGACTCGAACAGTCCCTCGCGCCATGGCTGCAGGGCGACTCCACGCGGCACATGCCCCGCGGCAGGCACCAGATCTCCGCAATCCGCGCCGACGGCCAGTTGTTCCCCGCCGAAGTCTCGGTGGGCGACATGGACACCGAGGAAGGCCCGCTGGTTTGTATCGCCATTCGCGACATCAGCACACGGCTGGCCGCCCAGCAGGCCCTCCGCGAAACCAACACGCAGCTCCAGGCTGCGCTGCGGGCCAAGAATCACTTCCTGGCCACCATGTCCCATGAGCTTCGCACCCCGCTGATGGGGATTATCGGCTTCGCCGGTGTCCTCATGATGCGCATCTCCGGCCCGCTTACCGAGTCCCAAAGCCACCAATTGGAGATGGTCCGCTCGAGCGCCCGCCATCTGCTCGCCATCATCAACGACTTGCTGGACCTCGCGCGGGTGGAAGTCGGCCAGATCCAACTTCATCTCGAGACCTTCTGCTGCGCCGCGCTCGTCCAAGAGGCCATCCGCGAACTCGCCCCCACGGCCGACGCCAAGGACATCGATCTGCGACTGGCCGCGCCCGCTGAGCCGGTACTATTGCACACCGACCGCCGCTACCTTCGCCAGATCCTCTCCAACCTGCTCGGCAATGCCGTCAAGTTCACCGACCGTGGGGGCGTCGAAGTGCGGATCGAGGCGCACGGTGAGGGGCCTTCCCGCACGGTAGCCATCGCCATCGCCGACACCGGCATCGGCATCCGTAAGCAGGACCTCTCCCGCCTCTTCGTCGATTTCTCCCGCGTTCAGAGCAGTTCCGAACAACGCGAAGGCACTGGTCTTGGCCTTCATCTCAGCCAAAAGCTCGCCATGCTGCTGGGGGGCCGCATCAACGTCTCCACCGAATTCGGACAAGGTAGCGTCTTCACCGTCGTACTCACCGGCTGCTGACCGCGCTCGCGGGACTATAATGGCCCTCTGGACACGCATGACCCGCCTCCTCTTCGTCTTCCTCTTCCTTGCCGCGCTGCTCCCCGCGCAGCCCTTCCGCTGGACCCGCGAGCAGATGATCCACTACACCCCCGAGAACCCCTTCGACCGCTTCGCCGACGGCCGCCCCAAGGTCCCCGACGCCCTACTGGAAAAGGTAAAGGGCCTCTCCGTCGAAGAAGCCTGGGGCATTCTCCGCGCGAAAGGCTATATCCACCAGCATGCCGGCTCCGGCTTCCAGATCCTGCACCCCGGACGGAAACTCGTCGGCCGGGCCGTTACCGCCCAATATCTGCCCACCCGCCCCGACCTCGCCAAGGTCCTCGCGGCCGACGCCAAGAAGCAGGGTCTCCCCTCCACCGAAAATCAAAAGGTGATCGACCTGCTCCAGTTGAACGACGTACCCGTAATCGATCTGATGGGCCCGGCACCCGGCCATAACTTCGGCGGCGATAACCTGCACGCCGCCATCTATGGCGCAACCCGGACGGGAGCCGTCGTCGATGGCACCGTCCGCGACCTCGAAGGCCTCTTCGAAATGCCCACCCAGGTCTACTTCCGCGAGGGCCATCCCGCCGCCGTCTCCGGTGTTACGGTGACCGGCATCAACATCCCCGTCAAGATCGGCGAAGCCATCGTTATGCCGGGGGATATAGTGTTAGGCGACCGTACCGGCATCATGTTCATCCCGCCGCAACTGGTCCAGGAAATTGTCGATAAAGCCGAACTCACCCACATCCACGACGAATGGACAAAAGCCAAGTTCCTCACGGGCAAGTACAAAGCCAGCGACCTTTATCCAACGCCCACGGTCCCCGAACTCAAGAAAGAGTACGAAGAGTACGTGAAGCAGAAACTGGGCAAGAAGTAGCGACTACCGCCGCGACAGGATCACCGCCTGCGCCGACCGCTCCAATCGCGTCATCTCATTCCGGCTAAACCCACAATTCCGGTACATCGCGTCATACTCGGCGAACGTATAGGCATCGCCTTCCGCCGTACTGGCCAGCATGATCATCGAGAAGCCCGCCGCGTCCGGCGGCGTTACCCGGTCCTCATTCGGCACGAACTCCAGCGTCACGACCACCCCATCGGGCTTCAAGCACCCGTGCACCTTCCGCATCAGCCCTTCAATCACCTGCGGATTGAAATGATGGTGGAAGTTCGTGATCAGCACCGCGTCGTAATCGTTGCCAAACTCCACCTCGAAGGCGCTGCCTTCGATGGCATGCCATCGCTCCAGTACGCCGGCGCTCAAAGCATGCTCGCGCGCGATCTCCAGTACGCTTGGCCAGTCCAGCGCATAGACCGTCGCGTTCGGATTCCGCCGCGCAATCGCAATCCCGAATAGCCCATGCCCCGCCGCCAGGTCCAACACCTTCATGGGAGACCCTTGACCTGCGTGCAACATCCCCGCGATGGCCTCGGCGGACGGCGCCATCATCGCCAGCATCGACCGCGCGAAGTCCTCCCAAATCGGGTTCTCGCGCGACACGGTCCCGCCGTCTTCGTTCAGTGTCGTGCCGCCCTTGCGCACCACCGCCGTCAGATCCAGGATCCCCTTCGTCAGCGCGGGACCCGCCAGGATCGCCGCGACGCCTCCGAAGTAGGCCGGCGATTGCTTATCCAGAAACACCGCGCTGTCGGGTGTCAACGCGTAGCCGCCCTCATCCTTCGTCAGGAACTCGTGAATGGTCAGAAAGTCGCACAGAACGCGAATGCCTTTGGGCGACGCATGGCACTGCTCGCTGAGTGCCGCCACCGTGCGATGCCCCGCGCCAATCGCGGTAAACACGCCAAGATCCAGAGCGGCTTTCACTGCCATGGTCTGCTGAAAGCCAGTCATCGCCTGCAGGAAGCGGGCCGGGGATGGATGGGACATGGTTCGCTCAATTTACCATGCCACCCGCCAACGTAGTAAGATCCCGGAATGCGATTCGCCGCCGTCGCCTTGCTGCTCCCCGCTGCGCTCCTCGCGGAACCCAGCATCCGCCCCGTCACTCACCAGATCAAGCTCGATTCCAACATTCCGGTCCCCATGCGCGACGGCGTGACGTTGTACGCCGATGTCTATCGTCCCGTGGGCGACGGCCGCTATCCCGTCCTCCTCACCCGCACCCCCTATGGGAAACAGCGCGACGGCATCCACGCCAACCTGCTCGACTTCGCCCGCCGCGGCTATGCCGTGGTCGCCCAGGACGTCCGCGGCCGCTTCGAATCCGAAGGCAAGTGGGATCCCTTTCGCTTCGAAGCTAAGGACGGCTATGACACCGTCGAGTGGGCCGCGAAGCAGCCGTGGTCGAACGGCAAGGTGGGCATGTTCGGCGGCTCCTATCTGGGCAACGTGCAGTGGCAGGCCGCGGTGGAACAGCCGCCCAGCCTCGCCGCGATCTTCCCCGTCGTGGCTTCCACCAGCCTTTATCACAACACCTGGTATCATGGCGGCGCGTTCAAGCTCGGCCTCACCGTAGGGTGGGGCGTGGTCCGCAATCCGCGCCGCGTGATGTACCCCATGACGCTCCAGATTGACCCCATCACGCCGGACGAGTGGAAGTACGAGTCCGCCCTCTGGGGCTTGCCGCTGCGCACCCTGGACGAAGCCATCATCGGCCAAACCGTGCCGCACTTCCGCGATTGGGTCCAGCACAACACCTACGACGATTACTGGCAGTCCATCAGCGTGGAAGAGCGGTTCGAAAAGATCAAGGTCCCCGCGCATGTCCACGGCGGCTGGTTCGACCTGCTGCTCGGCGGCACCCTCAACGGCTACACCGGCATGCGCAAGCATGGCGGCACGCCCGAGGCCCGCAAAGGCACCCGCATGACCGTCGGCCCCTGGGGTCACGGCCCCAGCCGCAAGTTCGGCGACGTCGACTTCGGCCCCGACGCCAACCGCGTTGTCTTCGAACGTAACCTGCAGTGGTTTGACCACTACCTGCAAGGCATGCCTACCGGGATCGACGCCGAACCGCCCGTCGAGATCTTCTATATGGGCGCCAATCGCTGGGTCAAACATCAGGATTGGCCCGTTCCCGGCACGCGGTACACGCCGTTCTACATCGGCAGTGGGGGTCAAGCCAACTCGGCCCGCGGCAACGGCACGGTCGCGGTCACCAAGCCCGCGGGTGCCGAAGCCGATACGTTCACCTACGATCCAGCCCAGCCTGTTCCCACGCTCGGCGGCAACGACTGCTGCGGCGCGCCCATCCCCGCCGGCCCCGTCGACCAGCGCACCATCGAAGCGCGGCACGATGTCCTGGTCTACACCAGCGCCATTCTCGATAAGCCGCTCGCCATTGCCGGACCCGTCAAGATGCAGCTCTTCGCCGCCACCGACGTGCCCGATACCGACTTTATGGTCAAGCTGGTCGACCTCCACCCCAACGGCTTCGCCATGAACGTCGCCGAAGGGATCCTCCGCGCCCGCTTCCGCGACGGCGCCGGCAGAGCGCCCGCCCTCAAACCCGGCGAAGTGACGAAGTTCGAGATCGACATGCGCGGCACCGCCAACGTCTTCCAACCCGGCCACCGCATTCGCATCGACATCACCAGCAGCAACTTCCCCCAATACGACCGCAATCCCAACACCGGCGACCCGCAGGGCGTCAACGGCAAGCTTCGGATCGCCCACCAGAGGGTCCTGCACACGCAGCAGTATCCGTCGCACATCGTGCTGCCGGTCGTCGACGTGCCCTGAGGCTCGCACAGGCTGCCAATCCGAGGGCCGCCAGCGCTAAACCGCCGGGCTCCGGAACCTCCGTCGCACTCAGGGATGACACCGGCCCGAAACTCATCGAATTCGGCGGGACGTCAATGGTGAGCGTCGCACCCGGCTCCCCTTGCCAGAACACCCGGATCTCGGCCCTGATTCTGAGAGGGTCCCCGTTCGCGAGACCGTAGGACGTGAGAATGCCGCGTCCGCTCGCCTCCCACTGTTCCCCTCGAAGCTCGAAAAGGGTTGATCGTCCCTCGCCGTTGGAGAGACGCATCTCCAGTTCCCACATTGCAATCTCCGCTCCGTCTCCGCCCAGCATGAAATCCCAGGAGATCGGAATCAGCGTCCCGGCGGGCAGGTTCCCCGAAAACACGCCGTCCACACGCAGCGATACCCGAGACTCCTCCTCCCCGCACTCAAAGAACCCGCAGGTGGCGAACACCATCGGCTCGTTTAGATACATCTTCACTCCGGCCAGCCCGTTCACTTCCGGCAGTTGCGCGATGGTCGCCCCGACTGGGCACGGGTCCCCGTCCTGGAGACAGTAGAACGTCTCCACCGGAAACGCCGCCGCCTTTGCTTGCGGCGCGCCAAGCAGCGCTAGCAATCCGAGAAACAAGGGGGTCACTTAACGGCTCCTCCGCATCCACCCGGCCACCAGCAGCCCGCCCAATACCAAACCCGCCGTCCCCGGTTCCGGAACCCCCGCGGTGGGCGCCACCCCGAAATCAATCGAGTTTCCCGGGACCGTCACCGTCAGGGTCGAAGCCGGCTGGCCGGTCCAGTAAACCAGAATCTGGCTGTACAGGATCATCGGTTGCCCGTCCGGAATACCAAACGAAGTCAGCGTCCCCGACCCCGAGATCTGCCCGGTATTGGTACCGTTCACCGACACTGTCGTCGATTGCAGATTCGCGCTGATCCCGGCGTTGAACTCCCATCGCCGCAACGATACCGGCCCGTTGAACTGCAAGGTGAAGTCCCAGGAGATCGGGATGGTTTGCCCCGCCGCCCAGGTCCCGCTCATCGGACCGATGACATTCAACTCCACCAGGCTCAGTTCCTCCCAGCACTCCTCTTCACAGGTCGTGCCGAACGTCATCGGCGCATTGGCAAACATCTTGATCCCCGCCAGCCCGTTCACCGCCGGCAATTGCTCAATCGTGCCGCCGCTCACACAGGCGTCTCCCCCCTGGCGGCAGTTAAAGTTCGCAATCGGGAACGCCGCTCCCTCCGCGTCGGGTACGGCCAGCAGCCCCAGAAACCCCAGCAACAAACAAACTGGCTTCATTTTGTCCTCCAGGGTTTGAGCCTACGGGAGAACGGCTCCTCCCGAAAGGTGAGATGGGGTTAGATGATCCCAGCTAACCCTACGTTTACCTAGTGTTTGTAACCACTTAAACCATGCCGCCCAGACTCATCCCCGACCGCCCGTGATATCCTGGGAGTGCGTTTTGTGACGGTTCCCCTGCCCCCTCTGCCGCCTCAGATCGAAAGGCACCTGGATCAGGTGGTGACTAGTCCTGTCTTCGCACCCTCCCCCCGTCTCTGCCGCTTTCTTCGCTTCATCGTCGAACGCTCCGCCGCCGGCCAGCGCGACGAACTCAAGGAAAGCATGATCGGTGTCCACGTCTTTGACCGTACGCCCGGATACGATACCAAGTCTGACGCCATAGTCCGAGTCGAAGCCCGGCGCCTGCGGGCCAAGCTCGATGAATACTACGAAGGTCCCGGCCGGACGGACGCGGTCCGGATCTCGATCCCGAAGGGCGGCTATGTAGCGGAGATTGCGGAGGCATCCGCCACGCCACTTCCTGACCAGCCGCTAGCTCCCGTCACCCATTCGCCCCGCCTGCCCTTCGCCGCCGGCCTTCTCGTCCTGGTCACCTTGCTGACGGGTCTGGTTGCCGCCACCCGCTACGCGCCCCGCCGCCAGCCCCCCGAGCCGCGTCCCCTGACAGCGATGCCCGGTGGCGAGTCCATGCCCGCCTTCTCCCCCGACGGCCAAAGCATCGCCTTCCTTGCCGAAGACACCCCGGAGGGAACCACCGATATCTTCCTGCAACCGATGAACGCCGACCAAGCCACCCCCGTCACCCGCACACCAGAACCGGAAGCCGGGCTGGCGTGGTCGCCCGATGGCAAGAGCCTCGCCTTCTTCCGGCATCGCGGCGATGGCCGTATGACTCTCATTACCCGAACGCTCGCCGACGGCGCGGAACGCACGTGGGGAGACGTGGAAGAGGCCTCCAGTAGCCTCGCCCAACTCGCCTGGTCGCCCGACGGGCGCTACCTGATCGCCACCGACCGCGAGGCCCCCGGACAGCCGCTGCGCCTGGTCCGCTTCTGGCTCGCCGACGGGCGCCGCGAGTGGATCACCTCACCCCCCGTTGCCTATGCCGGCGACAGTTGCCCGTCGCTTTCCCCGGACGGCGGCACCCTCGCCTTCCGCCGCTCCCGCACCGAACAGATCGAGGACATCTACCTGTTGCGCATCGACGCCGACACCAGCCGCCACCGCGACCCCCAGCGCCTGACGCGGGAAAGCACGGGCCTGCGCGGCCTTACGTGGCTCCCCGATAGCGCCGCCCTCATCGCCAGCCTGCAGCGCGGGTCCACCACCCGCCTGCTCTGGCGCGTCCCGATCGACGGGTCCGAACCCACCCGCATCCCCGGCTTCGGCCTCTCCGCCGTCCAACCCGCCGTCTCTCCCCGCGGCGACCGCCTGGTCTGGTCCACGCCCGCCGACGACATGAATATTTGGGCTATCCCCACCGATGGCAGCCGCCCGCCCGAGCCCCGCATCTCCTCCACCTACTTCGACATGGCCCCGCAATACTCACCCGACGGCAGCCGCTTGGTCTTCCGCAGTACGCGCTCCGGCATCAGCGCTCTCTGGACCTGCGACCGTTACGGCAAGCAACTTCGCAAGCTCGCCGACTTCGGCGGCGCGCAGGTCTCGGCACCTCGCTGGTCCCCCGACGGGCTCCGCATCGCCTTCGAATCCCGCGCCCAAGGCAGCAGCGACCTCTACCTCATCCCTTCCCACGGCGGCACGCCCAAGCCGTTCGTCACCGGCCCCAGCCAGGAGGTGCTGCCCTGGTGGTCGGGGGACGGCCGGTTTCTGTATTACGCCTCCGATGAAGCCGGCGGCTTTCAGATCTGGAAGCGCCCGCTCGAGGGCGGCACCCCGCAACGGCTCACCACGGGCGGGGGATTCGCCCCCATGGAGTCTCCGGACGGCCGTTGGGTTTACTACTCGAAAGGCGCCAGCGGCACCGGGCTCTATCGCATCCCCACCAGTGGCGGAACCGAAGAGACCGTACTCCCCACCCTTCAGGGACCGCTGTGGGGCAATTGGACCGTTTCCCGCGGCACCCTCTTCTACCTGGAATTACTCCCCGCTGGTGCCCAGGACCGCGCGGTCATCCACGCCCGCTCCCTCACGACGAACGCCACCCGCGAAGTCCTACGCATGAACCGCCTGCCTGCCCGCTGGGACACCGGACTCGCCGTCTCGCCCGATGGCCGCGAACTGCTCTACGCCCAACTGGACCGCTTCGGCGCCGACCTCTTCCTGCTCGAACACTGGCAGTAGTACCCTGAAGACACTGAATCCGCCGTGAAACTACTAGCGCTTCTGCTCCTGGCCATCGACCCAACCAAACTGATAGACCTCAGCTACGCTTTCGATAGCCAGACCATCTACTGGCCGAACGCCAAGGGCTTCTCCTATCGCCGCGACTCCTTCCAGAAGACGCCGCAAGGATTCTTCTACGCCGCTGGAGGCTTCTCGATGGACGAACATGGCGGCACACACGTGGATGCGCCCATCCACTTCGCCGAGGGTAAGCAGACCCTGGACGCCATCCCGGTGGACAAGTTCGCCGGTCCCGCCTTCGTTATCGACATCAGCGCCCAATCCGCCAAAAACCGCGACTACGCCGCCACCCCCGCCGATATCGCCGCCTTCGAAAAACGGCACGGCACCATTCCCAAGGGCGCGATCGCGGTCTTCCGCACCGGCTGGGGTAAGTATTGGCCGAACCGCAAAGCCTACCTCGGCTCGGATGTCCCGGGCGATACCCAGAACCTGCACTTTCCCGGTATCGGCAAAGAGGCGGCGGCCGTGCTGGCCCAGCGCGGCGTGATTGCGATCGGCATTGACACGGCCAGTACCGACCCTGGGAATTCGAAGCTTTTTGAAGCTCACCAAGTGATCTCGGGCGCCAATGTTTACGGCATTGAGAATATCGCCAATGCTGATAAGCTGCCGGTGACGGGCGCTACGCTCATAGTTGCGCCGCTGAAGATTAAGGGTGGCTCCGGCGGTCCGGCGCGCGTGTTTGCCCTGCTGCCCTAGCCCGCCCTCGCCAATCGCAACACCGCTTCGGCTGCCCGCTGCAGCGGCACCACCTCTTCGGCCGCCCCCAACGCAATCGCCTCCTTCGGCATCCCGAACACCACGCAGGTGGCCTCGTCCTGGGCCATGGTGCGCGCCCCCGCCTTGCGCATTGCCAACATCCCCCGCGCCCCATCCGAGCCCATCCCCGTAAACAGCGCCGCCACCGCATTCCGCCCCAACTGCGCCGCGCAGGACTGGAACAACACATCCACGGAGGGCCGGTGATGATTCAGCCTGGGCGACTGGTTCAGCCGTACCGAAACCTGCGCCCCGCTCCGCTCCACCACCATATGGAAGTCGCCCGGCGCCAGCAACGCGTGCCCCGGCAGCACCCGGTCCCCATCGCGAGCCTCGGCCACCCGAATCCGGCACGCCTGGTCCAGGCGGTTCGCGAACGCATGGGTAAAGTTCGCCGGCATATGCTGGACAATCACCAGCCCTGGCGCATCGGCCGGTAGAGCGCCAAGAAACTCCCGCAACGCTTCGGTGCCACCGGTGGAGGCGCCCACCGCGATCACCTTGTGGGTTGCCCCAGCCAGGGGCCGCGGCCCGCCTTCGACCGCCGCCGGAGCCGCGGTAATGCGCGATCCTCCGCGCCGCACGCGCGACATCGCCGCCGCCTTCACCTTCTCCACCAACTCCCGCGCCATCTCATGCGTCTGACGTTCGATGTCCAGCTTCGGCTTCGCCACCACATCCACCGCGCCCAACTCGAGCGCCCGCAGCGTTGTCTCACAGCCGCGCTCGGTAAGGGAACTCACCATCAGCACCGGCATCGGATGCGCCCGCATCAGCTTTTCGAGAAACGTCAGCCCGTCCATGCGCGGCATCTCGACGTCCAGCGTTAGCACGTCGGGCCGCAGTTGCCGGATCTTCTCCCAGGCAATGACCGGATCGGGCGCCGCCCCCACCACCTCAATCCCCGGATCCGCTCCCAGCACCTTGGCCAGCAACTGCCGCATCAGCGCCGAGTCATCCACAATCAGGACCTTGATCTTTGCCATCTCCATTCCTACTAGTCGAACAACAGGTATTCGTCCGGCTCCCATAGCGGCTTGCCAATCCGGCTCCGCAGGCGCCGCTCCTCCACTGCCACCTCGCGCAGCAGCGGGCTCTGCTGCTGTCCAAGCGGCCGAACCATGGCCCGCGCCGTCGCCGTGTAGAAGCGCACCTGCAGCGCCCGGTTACCGCCCAGCCGCCCGGCGCGGATCGGAATGCCCTCCATCTTCAGGAACTCACGCACAAACTCGCGGTTCCGCGTGCCCACCCGCAGGGTCCCAAACCCGCGCAGGTCCGCCCCTCCGAATACCTTCGCCTGCAGGCGCCCGCGTTCGGCGCCCAACTGCATCAACCGGTTGATCAGCAGTTCCATGGCATGCACGCCGTAACGCGCCGCGTCCACATCCTGCTTTCCCGCTCCTGGCAGCAGAAAATGATTCAGCCCGCCAATACGGGCCACCTCGTCGTAAAGGCACGCCGCCACGCAGGAGCCCAACAGCGTCTGCACCAGCGCCGGCCTGCCGCTGGCGAAGACATCTCCCACATAGACCACCTTGTCCACCTTGTCCACCTTGTCGGCCATACTGTCCTTCCCGCCTCACCCGCCACTCCATCCGCCCGCACGCCGGCGGTACACCGTATGCGCCACAGCCTCCACCGCCTGTGCCATCCAGTGCAGGCTCTCGCTGTGCCCCAGGAACAACAGCCCCTCGGGCTCCAACCGCCCCAGCAACCGGTCCACCACCTTCTGCTGCGTCTCGCGGTCAAAGTAGATCAACACGTTGCGGCAAAACACCGCGTCAAAGCGCTCCCCGGCCGGCCACTGCTCACCCACCAGGTTCACCCGCCGGAACTCGACGTGCCGCCGCAACTCCGGCCGCACGCAGGCCTGCCCGCCATACCTGCCGCGCCCGCGTAGAAAGTACCGCGGCTTCATTCCCGGCGGCAGCGCCGCCAGCCGGTCTTCGTCATAGATACCGGCGCTGGCCGCCGCCAGCACCTCGGTGTCGATATCGCTGGCCAGAATGCGCCACGGCGCCTGCAGCCCAAAGGCCTCGGCCAAGGTCATCGCCAGCGAGTAGGGCTCCTCTCCGGTCGAGCTGGCCGCGCACCACAAACGCACCGCCGCTCCGCGCCCGGCCACCCAGTCCTTGAGGACCACGAAGTGCTCCGGCTCGCGGAAGAACTCCGTCTTGTTCGTCGTTACGCGGTTGATCGCCTGCGCCAGTTCCGCGCCCCCGGCATCGGCCGTCTCCAGCCAGACCCGGTAGGCATGCAGATCTTCCAACCGCAGTTCGCGCAACCGCCGCGACAGCCGGGACACCAGCATCGAGCGCTTCTGGTCGCCCAGCCAAATGCCCGTTTCCTTGTGGATGAGGCTCCGGAAGAACCGGAAATCCTCATCCCGCATGCCGCTCCGTGCTTCCATGGGGCGCGCACCTCCAGCTAATCCACGGCGCCAGCCGCCGCTAAGTCCTCGCCTAACAGACGGTCCACGTCCAGGACCGCCACCAGGCGCTCACTCACGGTCGTCATTCCGCGCAGGAACCGCGTATCGACGCTGACTCCTAACTCCGGCGGCGCCTGGATGTCCTTCTCGTTCACATCGAGGACATCGCTCACCGCGTCGACTATCAGCCCCATCGTCTTCGACGCCACCGCCACCAGAATGATCACCGTGAACTTGGTGTAGTCGAGCAGCGGCATCGAAAACTTCGCCCGCAGATCCACCACCGGAACCACCGCGCCGCGGAGGTTGATCACCCCCTTGATATGGGGCGGCGTGTTCGGAATCCGCGTGATGTTTGAGTAGCCCTTGATCTCCTGCACGCGCAGGATGTCGATTCCATACTCTTCTTCGCCCAGGCGGAAACTCAGACACTGGCTTCCTGTCCGCGCCCCCGCCTCGAGCGCCGCCGTCCCGGCGGCCCCACCCGTTTGTGCCGGCATTGGTTTGGCCTCCCGCTCAATATTCCTCAAACCCGTCCTCGCCCACCGTCACCGGCTTGAGGGAGGTGACGGACTCGGCGGGGGTTGCCGCGTGCAGCGCCGCCAGCGACCGCGCCGAAGTCGGCTTGCCGCGGCGCACCGCGGCGGCCGGCGCCTTGGCCTTTTCCCGCGGCCGCGAACGGTAGGCGGCCCCCTCCTCGCCCAGCCGGAACTTCGAGATCAGTTCCTGCATCCGCGCCGACTGTTCGTTCAGCGTCTGCGCGGTCGCGCTCAATTCTTCGGTCTGCGCCGCGTTGGCCTGCGTGACCTTGTCCATCTGCGTCATCGCCTTGGCCACCTGGTCGATACCGGTTGCCTGTTCGCCCGAGGCCGCCGCGATCTCGCTGACAATGTCGGTGACGCGCTTCACGCTGGTCACGATCTCATCAAGTGTCGTGCCGGACTTGTTTACCAGTTCGGTGCCCGACTCCACTTTCCGCACCGAGTCCTGGATCAGCGTCTTGATCTCCTTGGCCGCCGTCGCGCTGCGTTGCGCCAGGTTCCGCACCTCGGCCGCCACCACCGCGAAGCCCCGTCCCTGCTCGCCGGCGCGCGCCGCTTCCACGGCCGCGTTCAACGCCAGCAGGTTCGTCTGAAAGGCGATCTCGTCGATCGTCGTGATGATGTCGGCAATGCGCTTCGACGCATGGTTGATCTCGCCCATCGCCGCCACCGCCGACCCCACCACCTGGCTGCCCTGTCCGGCCGCCTCGCGCGAGCCCGCCGCCAGTTGATTGGCCTGGCGCGCGCTGTCGGCATTCTGCTTCACCGTCGCGGTGATCTCTTCGAGACTCGCCGACGTCTCCTCCAGGCTCGAAGCCTGTTCCTGCGCGCCGGAACTCAGTTCTTCACTGGCCGACGCCAGGTTCTCCGCCGCCTCGGACACCTCGCCCGACCGCGACCGGATCTCGGTTAGCGCCGAGCGCATATCTTCCACGGCCCGGTTCAGCGACGCCGCCATCTGGCCCACCTCGTCTTTCGAGTGCGTGTCCAGCCGTACGGTAAAGTCGCCTTCGGCTACCCGGCCGAGCACAGTGGCCGCCTCTTTCAGAGGATTCGCGATGATCCGTCCGAGCGTCATCGCCAGCACCAGCGCCAGCACCAGCGCGCCTACCGTTGTCGCCAGCATTGCCGTGCGCGCCGCTTCGTAGGTCTGCTGCGCCTCGCCCGCCGACTTTTGCATCAGAGCCAGTTTCCCGGCCTCCTGCTCATCGAGAGCCGACTCAACCTGGTCGGCCATCGCCCGGATCTCCTTCAATCCGGCCTTCGCCTCGGCATCCTTGCCCGCCAGCGCCAGCCCTACCACCCGGTCCTGCTTCGGACCCAGTTCTTCGAAACGCCGCCGCAGCGCCGCCGTCTTGTCCCGGTTCGCCTGCAATAGCAGGGTCTTCTCATAACCGGAGATGGTGGCCGTGAATCCTTCGCGGTACCGCACCAGGTCCGACATGCGCTGACGGATATCCGCCTCGTTATCGTCCAGGATCGCGTTCCGCACCGCACGCGAGCTCTTGATCAGGAAGACATTGGCGTCCTTGACCTGATTGAGGCCCATGGCGTGGTTCTCATAGAGCACATCCATCGCCGTATCCATCCGCTGCATTCCCTGCACACCCGCCGCCGCCACCGCGATCAACATCGCGATAACCAGCCCGAAGCCAAGCAACAGCTTGGTGGCTGTTAAGCGATCGCGAAACCACTGCATGTTCTTCCGCTCCCTTCCTTAATCCAACACTCCGCCCAGGCTGCGCCCGCCGCCGATGGCGATCAGCCCGGCTACGTCCAGAATCAGCGCGGCCCGCCCATCGCCGAGGATGGTTGCGCCCATCACGCCGTCCACTTTGCGGTAATGCGCTTCCAGGCTCTTGACTACCACCTGCTGCTGGCCCAGCAGATCGTCCACCAGCAGCGCATACCGCCGGTTGTCCTGTTCGAGGATCACCACCGACGCCGACGCCGGATCCTCTTCGGCTCCCGTGAGGCCGAACATCCGGTGCAGCCGCAGCAGCGGCAGCGCCTGGCCCCGCACCATCACCACTTCTCCACCACCGCCCACCTGCCGCAGTTCCTGCCGCCGCGGGCGGATCGACTCGGCGATCGACAGGAGCGGGAGGATGAAAACCTCCGTCCCCACCCGCACCAGCAGACCGTCCAGGATCGCCAGCGTGAGCGGCAGCTTGATGCGGAACACCGACCCGCGCCCGTGCCGGCTGTGTACCGTCACGGTGCCGCTCATCGCTTCCACGTTCCGCCGCACCACGTCCATCCCCACGCCGCGCCCGGAAAGGTCCGTGACCGCTTCGGCGGTCGAAAAGCCCGGCCGGAAGATCAGTCCCTGGATCTCGTCTTCGTTGAGGGCGTCGGCGGTGGTCAACAGCCCGCGCTCGACCGCCTTGGCCCGGATCCGCTCCAGGTTCAGACCCTTGCCGTCGTCGGCCACTTCGACGATTACGTTGCCGCTCTCGTGATGGGCGGTCAGCCGCACGACGCCCTGTTCCGGCTTGCCGGCGTCCTTGCGGTCGGCGGGGCGTTCGATTCCATGGTCGACCGCGTTCCGCACCAGGTGCGTCAACGGATCGGCCAAGCGCTCGATCACGCCCTTATCCAACTCCGTTTCCTCGCCCCCAGTCTCGAGAGCGACGCGCTTGCCGGTCTGCGCGGCCAAGTCCCGCACCAGGCGCGGGAAGCGGCTGAAGACCCCGGCCAGCGGCTGCATCCGAACCGCCATGACGCGTTCCTGTAGTTCGCGCGTGTTGCGCTCGAGGTTCACGAAAGCTTCGCGCAGTTCCGCCAGCCGCTCCATGGTGAAGTGCTCGAGAATCTGGCTCGCCACCGACTGCGCGATCACCAGTTCCCCCACCAGGTCCACCAGTTTGTCTACCTTCGCCGTCGCCACCCGCACCGTCGGCGAATCCGGCGGCGCGGGCACCATAGCCGCGGCCACTGCGGCCGGCGCGGCTTCGGCCGCCGCTGTCCCGCCGGTCTCCTCGATCCGGATCCGCGCTCCGTCTTCGACAAATGCAAACAGATCCCGGATCTCGTCGCCGGTGCGATCGGTGGACAGGTGCGCCGTCCAGCGCAGGTAACAGCGCGACACATCCAGATCCTCCAGGCGAGGCAGGTCCGAGACATACGTCGCGCAGGTGTAGCCACTGCCGGCCTCGGCCAGGTCGCGCAGAACAAACAGCGGATCCATCCCCGTTGTGAAGATCCGCGGCTCCGGCGTGAAGTGGACTTCCAGGTTTCGTTGCCGCCGTTCCCCGCCCGCCACCGGGGCAGCCCCCGCCTGCGCCACTCCAGAACCGCCACGTGCCACGTCCATCTCGCCGAGCAGCGCCGCCGCCGCGCCGCTCAGCCCGCAGCCGTCCTCCCCATCAGACTTTGCCGCCGCTACCAGCGACTGCAACAGATCGCTGGCACGGAGCAGCAGACCGGTCAGCACCGCCGTGTTCGGCACCCGCGCCGACCGCATGTCCTCGAGCAGACTTTCCAAGCCGTGGGCAAAGCGCACCACGCCCTCAAAGCCGAACATCGCCGCGCTGCCCTTGATGGAATGCACGGCCCGGAAGATGGCGTGCATGCGTTCGGAGTCCTGCGGGTGAGCTTCCAACTCGAGTAGCAGCGTTTCCATGGCCGCCAGATGGTCGGCCGACTCCTCAAAGAAGACGGCTTTAAATTCACTTAAGTCAATCGACATCGCGTCCCTCCCCGAAGTACTGCCCGTCTACGGCAGCACCCGCCCAATCACCTCCACGAGCCTGGCCGGATCGAACGGCTTCACGATCCATCCGGTGGCGCCCGCTGCCTTGCCCTGCATCTTTTTGTCGCCGCTGCTCTCGGTGGTCAGCATCAGCACCGGCGTAAAGCGCGCCGCCTCGAGCGCCCGTACCTGGCGGATGAATTCGATCCCATCCATCACGGGCATGTTCAGGTCGGTGATGATCAGGTCCACGCGCTTCCCACTCCGGCCGGCTCCGTCCAACTGTTTGAGCCCTTCAGATCCATTGCCTGCCTCGATTGTCTGGAAGCCGGCGCGGCTTAAGGTGTGGCACACCATCTGCCGCATCGAGATCGAATCGTCAACCACGAGCGCCGTTCGCGACACTATCCTGTTCCTCCCCTGCTTCCTTCTTTCGCGTCTTGCCCTTGGCGGCGGTGGCCAGCCGCTCCAGCCCGCAAAGCCGCAACGTTTTGCGTACGGCTTCGGACGCCGGGCCGGGTTCCAGCCCTCGGCCGCCGGCCTTCAGATCCGTCTCGAGCGCCAGCAGCACCTGTAGCGCCGCCGCGCTCAGCGCTTCGGCCCCCCGCCAGTCCAGCCGCACCGGCCCGGGCGGCGAGGCCAGAATTTCCCGTGCCACTTGGCGCAGTTGTTCGGCCTGTACCACGCCGAGCGGACCATGCAACCGGAGCGTGGCACGCGGTCCGGCTGCCGCTTCCGTTGGGAGTTTTACAGTCACATTAAGGCTCATCGGCAAGCAAAGAGAGGTTTTTGGCTCCAGTTGGCCGATATGGTTTGGGATGGGTAAAGAAAGCTCGCCCACTACGCCTCCCCCCCACTCGGGAAGTGGACTACGCCTGCTTGACGCGCTAGCCGCCTGGCATCGAACGATACGCTCGACGGCCACGACATTCCTTACCAGGACTTCCAGCCGTAGGAATCGGGCCGATCTACGCCTCATCTTGCAGCCCGTCGCCTCGCTGGCGCGCGATTCCGAGAATCTTTTCCTGGAGCTTGGCAAGATTCTGCCGGAACTCGCCTGCGCCGGCGAGCGCCTGCATAGCGGCAGCCTTAGCATCGCCGGACATTTGAAAGAGGATGGCGGGGCGGCCCGCCAGTTCGCGGACACCCGCGCCCGGCTGCGGGCGGTGCTGGCGACACAGCAGGAAGCCAGCGAGGCCGAAGGCAAGCTGGTGGAGTCGATGGCGGACTCTCACCGGCAACTCCGGCAGATGCGCGAAACCGAAGCCCGGCTGCGCGAGTTGATGGTACTGCTGCGCGTCATCCAGATTCTGTTTCGCACCGAATCGGCCGCTCTAGACGACAATGTGCGGGCCTTCTTCTGGAGTCTGAGCGATAACATACAGACGCTGGAAACGCGCATGAAGCAAACCTTTGAAGAGCGCTTCGAGCGTGTCGGCGCGGCGGCCGCCAGTTTCAACCGGGTTATCGCCCATACCCAGCAGCAGGCGCAGCAGCGCGCCGCCCAGGCCGCGGCCATGAACGCGATCCTCGATCAGTCGCTGGCCCGCATGGAGATACAACTGGCCGAGAATGCCTTGCGCGGGCAGCAGGCGTCGGATGTTGCCGCGCAGATCGCCGGACTCGGCTCGCATCTCATCGTCGCCCTGCAGACGCACGATATCGTCAGCCAGAAGCTGGCGCATCTGATCGAAGGTGTCGAGTTGGCCGCCGCCAGCCCGAACCCCGGCGTGCTGCGGGATTTCGTTGCCGTGGCCGCCGCGCAGGTGGCCACGGTGAACCAGGAACTCGAGCGGGTGGAGCGCCTGGTGCGGCAGTCCACCGCGGAGATCTCCGGCGCCAGCGGCTCGAAGCTGGAAGGTAGTGTGATCGTGTCCGGCTTTGAAGCGGCCCACACTTCGGCCTGTAACCTGCTCGCCCAACTGGCGACTGCCCGCGATCAGACGCTCGCGTTCCTACGCCTGGCCGAGCAGGACACCTCGCGGACGCTGGCCGCTGTCAAGCCGCTCGAAGCGGCTATCTCCGGTCTCAACGAACTGATGGCGGCCATCTCCCGCCAGATCGGCATGGTAGCTTTGAACGCCCAGATCATGGCAGTTCACAATGGCGAGGGTACGGCGCTTGAGTTGCTCGCCGCTCGCGCCACCGAGATCTCGCGGCTAACCGAGGACCTCGGGGAAAGCCTGGCGGCTAATTCGGAGGCCATCGCCTCCTCGGTCCGCACCGCCGCCGCGCAGTTGACTCTTCTCGATGAGGGGTTCCGCTCCGGCCGCCTCGTCCTCGAACAGGATGCGGCCGCGCACCGCGCCATGGAGGCTGACTCGACCGGTCAGCGCGACCAGTGGCTTTGCGACCTGGCCGAAGCCGTTGAGCACATTGGCTCGCTATCGGCACGCGCCCTGGAGTTGGCGGGGCGCTTTGCCGGGCCGTGCCAGCGTTTGACAGCGGTGGAGGAAGGTTTGCGGGAGTTGCTGGGCCGGCTCCAGCCGCCCGGTAGCGCACCCGAAACGGCGCGTCCTGAGTCGCTCGCTACTCTCGAGCAGCGCTACACCATGGCTTCGGAGCGTTCGATCCATCGCCAAGCGCTGGGGACGTCCGGGAAAGCGCCGGCGGGCGCGGTGGCTGTAGCCGACGACCTGCAGCCCGGCGACGTCGAGTTGTTCTAGTCTAGTGACGGCTTCAACCTACTGCGCGGCCTCCGGCTTGTACTCCAACACCTGTCCGTCGGCCAGCAGCCGCTTCCGCAACGGCTCATACGGCACATCCTGGACGGCCATCTTGCCGTCGATCGCCATGGCCGCCGCCGTCGCCGCCGATTGGCCCAGGATCATGAATACCGGCTCCATGCGGATGGAGCCGTAGGCAATATGCGAGCTCGACACGCATACCGGCACCAGGAGATTCGTCACGGTGCCCTTCTTCGGCACCAGCGAGCCATACGAAATCTGATAGGGCCCGTTCGTGCTGACCCCGATATCGCCCTCGTTCTGCACGTGTCCCTCGGGCGTAATGTAGCGCTGGATGTTATGCGAATCGATACCATAAGAGCCCATGCCCACCGGTTCCGGCGTCGGCCGCTTCTTGGTCAGCTCATTCTCCGTCATGACATACTGGCCGATCAGGCGCCGCGCCTCGCGCACATAGATCTGGTGCGGCCAGTTGCCGTTATCCAGGAACTCATCCTTCGCCAAGCCCCACTCGGCGACGGCACCGCGGACATCGGCCGGCATGCGCGGATCGTTGGCCATGAAGTAAAGCAGGCCCTGCTGGTAGGTGACGTGTTCGGCGATGATCTCCTTGCGGCGCTCGTAGGTGGCCTCCGGATAATCCCAGTTACGCCCGATGTTATCGGTGCTGAAGGGACCGTGATTGTTGGTGTCCGTCTTGGCGTTGGGAATCGGGTCGTACTTCTGGAAGGTTTCCCGCCAACCGGCCTCGAAGACGCGTAGCAGTAGCTCATATTCGCCGGCATCGTATCCGGCGGGTTTGGGGAACGCGACACGGTTCCCCGGCGCCTTGGTCAGGCACATGCGGAAGCAATAGGCCTGGATCTTCTTATCGGCCTCGCCATACTGCCCCGGCGGCTCCGTGCTGATCCGCGGCAGCACGCCGCTCATCGGATCGCCCGGCACGCGATAGGGCGAGATCGGCACCTTCACGGCGCCAAAGTGATGGCGGTGATGCAGCACGCCGGTCTGGACGCCGGCCCACTTCTCGCCGTAGGTGGCCATGGCTTCGCGGCCAACGTGATAATCGGCTCCAGCGGCGGCCATGAGGTCGCCTTCATAGGTGGCATCGAGGAACATCTTGCCCGCGTAGGTGTTGCCATCGAGCATGGTGATGGAGGCGATCCGGCCGCCCTGCTTCTTAACACCCTTGGCGCGGTCCAGCCAGGCATTGCGCACCACGCGGATCTTCCTTTCGCGGATCCAGTCTTCATAGACGCGCTCGGCGACGCCCGGCTCAAAGATCCACATGGTGCGGGCGCCCTGGTCCATGGCCGGCGTGCCCTGCCCCTTGTTGCCGTACTCCTCGCGCTTCTGCCACTTCCAGGCTTCGGGCTTCTGGTAGTGCCGCCAGACGCGATGGTAGAACTCACGCGACAGCCCGCCGATGACGGCCTTGTTTCCCGAGTCGGTGAAGCCCAAGCCGCCCGCCGTCAGACCGCCGAGGTGCTTCTCCGGGCACACCACAACCACGGACTTATTCATCCGGCGCGCCTGGATGGCCGCCGTCATCGCCCCCGACGTACAGCCGTAGATCACGATGTCGGCCGACACCGTGGCGGCGGGCAGCAGCGCCGCCAGCGCGAGCAAACCACTCAGTACACGAACCATGTTGCGTCCTTATTTCTGATCCCGGTATCCGGCGCGCACTTCGCCGCTGCTGGCGCCATTGACGGTGCCTTTACCGAACCATTCGAGCGAGGCGGCGAACAGCAGCAGATGATTGCGCTCCCATAGAGCATTATGCGACGCGCATCCCAGGTCCAGGTATACCTTTTCGGCGGCGCCGTAATCGGCATGCAGCGCCCGCACGCGCTCCGGGAGAGCCTGCTTGTCCAGCGCCGCGCCGACTACCAGCAGCGGCGTCTTCATGGTGCCCACGACCTGCTTGTTCCAGCCATCGGCTCCGCCGACGACGTTTGGCGCCCGCCGCACCCCGGTGCCCCACGTCGCCCCGACCGGGTCGGAAGCCAGCATATCGGCCCAGACCGC
The DNA here is from genome assembly GCA_964385495.1 of uncultured Candidatus Solibacter sp. Taxonomy (GTDB): domain Bacteria; phylum Acidobacteriota; class Terriglobia; order Bryobacterales; family Bryobacteraceae; genus CADEFT01. The sequence goes on along the minus strand of CAYLPH010000042.1, from coordinate 46,948 downwards.
TTCCCGAGCCGCCATGTCGAACTGCTCCGGACAGCCGATCTGGCGGTCCCAGTTGGCATCGAGATCCGCCCGCGACTGCGTGTTCATAGGCGGCTGGCGGTTCGTGCCACCGGACGCGGGCGCGCGACCGGAAGAGTACGCGGGGGCCAGTAGCAACAGGCGGGAGACTTTATCCGGGTTCTTGGCCGCATAGCCACCGGCCCGCGGCCCGCCCTGCGACCAGCCCACCAGATTCACCTTCGCCACACCTCGCAACCCGCGCAGGTAGTCGACGACGGTGCCGATATCGTGCCAGTCCGACTCCATGGTCGTGACCCGCTCCTCGCCCACCGCGCAGGGCGTGGATAGGAACTGCGCCTGCTGCTCTTTGGACAAGTTGCAGGGGTCATTCATCAGGGCCGGGCGGGTTGATCGTCCATAGCCCGTCATGTCCATGGAGAACGCGTCATAGCCGGCCTTGGCGAGATAGGCCATCCAACTGTAATCCTGATAGGGGACATCGAAAGCGACTTCGGCGGGCGTGCCCGCGCCGTGGATAAAGAGGACGACGGGCGCGCGTTGGCCTGCCCCGTTGCGGAGTCCGGCGCCCGCGTGGACCACCTCCCGGACGTAGACCTGGGCCATCTGCCCCTTCATGGAAGGGGCAATGGACTTCACCGGGACATAGTGGTCCAGGCGCAGCAGCCGCTGACCGTCATCGCCCCAAGCCGCCGCGGCGCAAAGCATCATCCAGACTTTCCATCGAAACATGGATCCCCTCCAGGAAGTGGACAGTATACACGTTCGCCGTAACCAGCACGGAAATAGAGGTACCCTTAAGCCCGGTTTCAGACGTACTGCAAGTAGAAACACTTGTAAAACGAACGCCCGATGTGGTTTCCTACACTTATCAGTCTCCCCGAATGCCCCATCAAATCCTGGTCGTCGACGACGAGCCCGACCTTGAACTCCTCATCCTGCAGAAGTTCCGCAAGCGCATCCGCGCCGGGGAACTCGTTTTCTCTTTCGCCGGGCACGGCGAGGAGGCGCTCACCAAGCTGAGCACCGCCGCCGATCCTCTCGATGTCGTCCTCACCGACGTCAACATGCCCGTCATGGACGGTCTCACGCTGCTCGCCCGGCTGCGCGAAGCTCATCCGCTGCTGCGTTCGATCGTCGTCTCGGCGTATGGCGATATGCCCAACATCCGCGCGGCGCTGAACCGCGGCGCCTTCGACTTCGTCACCAAGCCGATCGACTTTCAGGATCTGGAGATTACCCTTGACAAAGCGATCGCCGAATCCGCCGCTCGAAGGGAAGCGGCCGCCGATCGCGACCGCCTGCTGGGCCTCGACCGCGAACTTGAGCTTGCGCGCGCGATGCAGGAGGCGCTCGTGCCCCGGACCTTCCCCGCCGATCCGCGCTTTGCCGCCTTCGGCTCCATGATCCCGGCGGCACAAGTAGGCGGCGACCTTTACGATCTGTTCCCGCTGGACGAGGACCGCATCGCGTTCCTGATCGGCGACGTTTCCGGCAAAGGTATCGGGGCCGCCCTCTACATGGCCGTCGCCCGCACGGTGCTTCGCGTCACCGCGGCGAAGGGCGTCCCGCCGCACGAATGCCTGCAGGAAGTGAACCGCTATCTGTGCCGCGAACGCCGTACCTTCTCGAGGTTCCTCACCTGCTTCTACGGCATCCTCGATCTCGCCACGGGCCGCCTGGAATATAGCCGTGCCGGACACAATCCTCCGTATCACCTGAACGGCACGGTGCAACCGCTCGCCGCGGCCGGCAGCCTTCCGCTCGGAACGATTGCCGCGGCGCGTCATTCTTCGGTGACCTTGCAACTCCAACACGGCGACACCCTGTTCCTGTTCACCGATGGGGTCACGGAGTCGATGAACCCGCGACGGGATCTATTCGGCGAACAGCGGCTCATGGCACTACTGGCCGCACAACCACCCGGCCAGCCCCTCCCCGATCTCGTCCGTATCGTCACCGCGGAGGCCATCGAGTTCGCCGCTGGCCTGCCCGCGGCCGACGACATGACCGTTCTGGCGATTCGCTACCAAGGAAAGGCTTGACCCCCAGATGAGAAAGATCCTGCTTTTGGCGATAGCCGCGTCCGCGCTGTCGGCCCAGAGCCCGAGCCGGAAAGCCTTGCCGTTTCTGCGCTGGTTTGACGCGGCCGAGTATCGAGGCGGTAATCAGGTTTGGAGCTTCGCCGAAGATAGCCGTGGCGTTCTCTACGTTGGCCATCACGGGATCTCCGAGTATGACGGCACGTCGTGGCGGAACATCCCGACGCCGCACGACGCGTCGGTACGCGGCATGGCCCGCGGTTCGGACGGCCGTATCTACGTCGGAGAGACCGGAGATCTCGGCTATCTGGCTCCCGACGCACAGGGCCAGATGGCCTTTCGCTCCCTGTTGGATTTACTGCCTGCCGAGGAGCGGAACTTCCAGGAGGTGCAGGATGTAGCCGCTACGCCGGAAGGCGTCTACTTCGCGTCCGGCCCGCGCCTGTTCCGCTTCACCCCGGAAGGCGCGATCTGGCGGGTGAAAGTTTTCAAACTGCCCAAGCCAGGGGGCAGGATGGCGTATCTGTTTGGCACCCTCTGGGTGACCGGGGTAAACGGCTTGTACCGGTTACGTCAGGAGCAAGTGGAAGCGGTTACCCTACCGGCCATCACGAGTAACGACGTGAACCAGCGGCTCTTCCTGCTTCTGCCTTTCGATGAGCAATCGGGCGAGTTGCTCCTGGGAACCCGGGGCGGCAATTTGTATCTTCTCCGGGATGGCGCCATGCGGCCCTTCCCGAATGAAGCCGGGGCGGCGCTGGCGAAGCTCGGCATTGGACGCGGCATCCTGCTCGCGGATGGCGCCATCGGCATCGGTACCCGCTTCGGCGGCTTCTTCGTTCTGGAGCGGGATGGGCGGATACGCCACTACATCGATCGCCCCGCCGGTATCCCTTCGGACGGCGTTATCTCCGGGTTTGTGGACAAAACGGCGTCCGTCTGGCTCGGGTTACAGAATGGCATAGCGAAGCTGGAAACGGCATCTCCGCTGACACAGTATCCCGACTTCGGGGCCGTGAACGAGATCCAGGAACACCTGGGTAGCATTTACGTCGCGACGATGCGTGGCGTCCTGTCGTTCGACCAGCGCGCGGGCGAGTTCCAGACCGTGACTGGCACGGAGGTGCACTCCGTATTTGGCTTGCTGTCGCGCGGCCGCGCGCTCCTGATGGCAAGTGGCAGCAGCGCGGGCATCCTACAGCTTCAAGGGACAGCTTTGAACGAAGCAATCGCGTTGCCGCCTGGCCTGAACTTCTTCACGCTGTATCCTTCCAGACGGGATCCGGACCGCGTTTGGATCGGCACCAGCCAAGGCTTGGCCGCCATGCGGGAAACCGCTCCGGGCAGATGGATCTATGAAGGGGTTCTGGCGGCTACCCCGATCATACGATCCATCGTCGAAACGGATTCAGGCGGGCTTTGGATCGGCACCCAGTCGCAAGGTGTGGCACGCATACAATTCAATGGCGATTCGATCGAGAAGCCCAAGGTAGAACGCTTCGGGCAGGCCGACGGGTTGCCCTACGACGGTGGTTTCAGTGTCCATTCGGTGGCGGGACGTTTGGTATTCGTTAGCCAGGCAGGCGTACGCGAGTTTGACCCGAATTCCCGCCGGTTTATCAAATCCGAGATCCTTGCTTCGGTTCCCACCGCCGGTTCCGCCGAAGAACTGAACGTGGTGAGCGATCGGAATGGTAATCTCTGGACCAGTTTCGGGGTACGTCCGATCCCGGTGGAGCGGTCGGGCGATGGAGTGTATCGCACGGATCTCCGCCGGCTCCAGCGTCTCCCCGACGGCGCCGCCAAGTGGATTCAATTGAGCTCGGATGGAGTGCTTTGGATCGGCAGCCAGGACCGGGTCTTCCGCTACAACCCCGGAATCCGGCCACCCGCCGCCGCTAAGTTCCCTGCCCTGCTGCGCCGCGTCACTTCCGGAGAGAGCGAGAAGGCCGTTCTCTACGGAGGCGGCGGCGGACCGGCGGCCAACCGCGTGCCGGAGATCCGCTATGCGGGGAATGCCATTCGCTTCGAGTATGCGGCAGCAAGCTTCGAAGACCCGGCGAAGAACCAGTTCCGGAGCATTCTCGAAGGGTTCGATCACGAGTGGTCCGCCTGGACGGCGGAAACCCGCCGCGACTACACCAACCTCCCACCCGGCAACTACCGCTTTCGCGTTAAGGCGCGCAACTCCCTGATGCAGGAGAGTTCGGAAGATGCGGAGTATCGTTTTTCCATCCTGGCGCCCTGGTACCGGACTTGGTGGGCCTACGGCGCCTATGCCCTTTTCATTGCCGGCCTCATCTTTACGGGCGACCGCCTCCAGCGGCGCCGCGTAATCGCGAAGGAGCGCGCGGCCTCCGAAGCCCGCATGATCCAGGCCGAACTCGAGCGCAAACGCAACGTGGAGCTGCTGAGCGAAATCGGCAAGGAGATCACCTCCTCGCTGGACATGGACACGATCTTCGCCAAGCTCTATACGAACGTGAACCAGCTCATGGACGCGACTGTCTTTGGTGTCGGTATCTATCTGCCCGAAGAGCACGCCATCGAGTACCGGTTAGCCTTCGAGCGCGGCAAACGCTACCAACCTTACCGCCGCAATACCGACGACAAAAACCAGTTCCCCGTATGGTGCATCGAGAACCGCAAGCCAGTGTTCGTGAACGACGTCGTGGCGGAATCTCGCAAGTACATCCCCGATTACAAGATGTTACAGGGCCATAAGCTCGAAGACGGCAGCGAGTCGCAGCCGCCACAATCGCTGCTCTATCTTCCGCTGGTTGCCAAGGATCGCGTGCTCGGCATCATCACCGTCCAGAGCTTCGAGAAGAACGCCTACACCGGCTACCACCTCAACCTGCTCGAGAACCTTGCGGCCTATACTTCCATCGCGCTCGACAATGCCGACGCGTACCAACACCTCAAGTCCGCCCAGGAGCAACTTGTGGTGCAGGAGAAACTCGCATCCCTTGGCGCCCTCACCGCGGGCATTGCCCACGAGATCAAGAATCCACTCAACTTCGTCAATAACTTCGCTGAGCTGTCGGTGGAACTCACCGCCGAACTGCGCGAGGAGTTGGAGAAGCTCAAGTCCGGCGCCGCTCCCGATCTGGAGAACATTGACGCACTGCTAACCAGCCTGGCCGGCAACGCCAAGAAGATCAACGAACACGGCCGCCGCGCCGACGGCATCGTCAGGAGCATGCTGCTGCATTCCCGCGGGCAGGCGGGCGAACGCCAGCCCACCGATATCAACGCCATGCTCGACGAGTACACCAACCTCGCCTACCACGGCATGCGTGCCCAGGATTCCACCTTCAACATCACCATTCAACGCGACTTCGCACCCGGCCTCGGCTATATCGACGCCATCCCGCAAGACCTAAGCCGCGTTTTCCTCAACATTCTCAACAACGCCTGCTACGCCGCTCACGAAAAGGCGGGCAAGAGCGCCGCGGGCTTCTCCCCCACGTTACTGGTGCGCACCGTAAACCTTGGCGACTCCATCGAGGTTCGCATCCGCGACAACGGCATGGGCATCCCGCCGGAAGTCCGCGACAAGATCTTCAATCCCTTCTTCACCACCAAGCCGACCGGACAGGGGACCGGACTCGGCCTGTCCATCAGCCACGACATCGTGGTCCAGGAACACCGCGGCCACCTCGAGGTAGAGAGCGAGCCCGGCCAGTTCACCGAATTCATCGTGCGCCTGCCGCGCCAGGGGAGAAAAGCCGCTTGAAAGTAATGGTTGTCGATGATGAAGCCGACGTGCGTCTGCTGTTCGAGCAGCGGTTCCGTAAGGAAATCCGTACGGGCCAGATTGAGTTCTACTTCGCGCTTTCGGCCCTGGAAGCTCTCGCGTTTCTCGAGACGCATGAGGAGGATGTCCTCATCCTTTCCGACATCAACATGCCAGGCATGAGCGGCCTTGACCTTTTGAAGACCGTGAAGTCCCGGCACCGGCATTTGAGGGTGTTCATGATCACCGCCTACGGCGACGCCGGCTACCAGCGCCGTGCGTGGGAGTACGGCTGCGACGACTACCTGACGAAGCCGATTGATTTCTCGCTACTGAAGGAGAAGCTGCTTGCGTGAGGGGGAGAATGGTGAGCCGGGCGGGGCTCGAACCCGCGACCCTTTGATTAATAGTCGCTTCGATGCCTCACGAACCGTTCACGGCCTCTATCCAGCATCCGCCCGAAAGGCCTGTTGCTGGGGCCGTAACCAGTCGATGAAGTTGCAGCAGATGATCTTAGCGTGAAATACTTTCACTTCCATGGCCAGAAAGAAAGGCCGTGAGCAGACCGTTCGCGAATGAAGCTAAGTATCCTATTTTCAACAGGCCGTTTGTTGGGCCTGTCTGTTAGGTTTGGCGTTTGAAATTTGCCACAGGAGATGTACGCCGGGAAAATGCGTGGCGCTTGGCATCGTTTCGGTACTCAGTTGCGTCTTACATGCTGAGGCTTGCAAAACTATGAACGAAGCATTAATAGATCCGCAATTTGTTAGCCTTGGCGGTTTGGACAACCTCTTCGGGGTAGTTGGTCTTCCGTCGAAGCGCTCGTCGGGTGATGTGCTGTTCGGATCAACGAAAGAGGTTTGGCGGGGTACCAAGGCGGCCGTCGACGGTATGCTCCTGAAGTGCATCGACGCCAAAGGCGAAGACGAGTTTGCCCAACGTCGACGAGTAGTGTTTCCCCAGTACGCGAGGATCGTCCAAGCTCTTGCCAGCTTGGTCCGCGTGCTGGCTACTGACCAGATGGTTGATAACCTCGTGCGGGAATCATTCTGTGAGTTAGAGCACGACTTTCGCGAACAGGGTCCAGAGCGGTTCGGTAGTACCGCGGCCGATCAGGCCATTTTCACCGTTTGGACGTTGAGGCGAACCAGTCGTCTCTTGTCGGACTTGGTTGGGACCCGGCCGGCGAGACAGGACTTACTCGAAAGGGACTGCAAGATGGCATCCGACTTTGTCACGTACGCGCTCTGGGCTCAGTTCCATTTAGATTGCCTAGTTGGCGCGATTCGGTTTGACAAGCCGATCCAACTGGCAGTCCTACCGTCCATCGAGGACGGGTTGCGCGCTGCCGTGGATGCCTATGGCCTAGCCCGTGAGGGTGTTCGCTTGCGAGAGCAGGTCCCGATTGCCCCAGAGCCGGTGGTTGAATGGGATGAAGAGGACCAGGAACTGCTCGACTCTTCGATGCGTGATTTGGAGCATGAGGCACTGTAGCGATGGAGTTTCTTCAGGGCGAAGTGTACTGGGCCGTCGCTAAGGATTTAGATATCGCCGGTCACGAACAGATGAAAAGTAGGCCATACGTAATCGTATCCCGTACGCTCCTGAACCAGCGGGCGCACCGCCCAGTCTTTCGTACAAAGAAGCCATCTTGAGGTTCCCTTTCGACTTGGAGGACCGGCCACGAACGTAGCCAGACAAGATGCATTCAGAATACTTGCAAAGGAAAGGGTACGCTGCTATTGGGTCAGAAGGATAACTGGCTCACTCGCAACGCCTTGGGTGGAAACCCGAAGTGGCAAAGTACCCGCCGGCGTGCCGACCGGCAAGGTGAAGCGGACTAGGTACCGCCCCTGCCGGTCCAGAGTATCCGTTGCCCGCACCGAAGCAGCACCGACCATCACATCGACTCTGGCGCGAACACTGCCGCTCTGGGTGACGGCACCAAGTCCAGTACACACGATTTCGATGAGGTCACCCGGGCGGGCGGGCGCTGCTGGGGTGATGGGAACATTAGCTGTTTCGCGAACGACGGACGCGGAGGCAAACTCGGATTCCGGCTGACGGAAGATGCCAGGTGCAGCAAGCGCCACCAACACCGGATGGGGTGTAGATAAAGTTTGGCCACGACGAACCGTGAGGTGTTGCAGTTGGCCGGCAGGGATATCCTCCGGAACAAGTGCGGAGATCCGATCGGGAGCGACCCGAACCAATGGGAGCACCTTATCGCCAATGGTGACCGAGGTAGAGGCGAGCGTGGCCGGGAGCGTAGAGTTGCCGGCCGCAACGGTTTCGGTCGCGAGGCGAAGACCGTAGATTTCGATCAAAGAGCCCGGACCGACGAGCCCCTCGGCTTTGCCGGACGCGGCATTGCGGATAGTTTGAGAAGGAGCGAGCACCGGCGCGACGAGGGACTCGGCAACGAGACCCGTTACGGGGACGAGAGCCGTATCGAGTTTGCGAGCTTTGTCGATAGCAGCAATGCGCATGGTAACAAACCCGCTGTCGGAGGAGGGAACCCAAGTTGAGTTCCAGCGTCCCAATTCGGGAGAGATGAGCGAGCGGGCGGGGTCGCCGTTGGAGAAACTCGCGCCCAGATTAGCGGACGGCGCGGGATTGCCGCAGTCATCCACGATCAGCATCTCCGTTCCGATCGGAGATCCGCCGGAGACGACGAACTGGTCCTCGAGAGAGGTGAGCAAGGGAAGGAAGCGAGTGGGAGTACAGGTTCCGGCAGCCCGCACCCCGTCTTTGGCAAGACCAGCGGCACCGGGATCGTAGACGACAAGCAGAACGTTGATCGTGCGATTGATTCCTTTGGGGAAGCTGATGGTAACCCTGCCCTCGTAGGTACCTCGCTGCAACCCTTGAGGATTGGCGCGGAGGCGAATGGTGCCGGAATTGGTATTCCCGCGCAGCGGCAGTAGCTCGGGAGTGATGGTAAGCCAGTTGCCGCCGCCCAACGTGAACGGTTTCAACGTAGCATCGATGTTCTCACCCGACTTGTTGAATACGACGATCTGGCGATCGGAGGGAACAGGGCCGCCGATCGGACTCGTGAAGATGACGCCGGAGGGTTCCACGGCCATGCCGATGAAGCTCCCCTTGGGCAGAACGCGTAGGGTCACGCCGACCGACTGGGAGCCATTCTCGGCGTCCGGAGCGCGGAAGATGACCTCGCTATAGTACTCGCCGGGGCGAAGTCCAGCGGCATTCACCGCGAACAAAACGTTCGGAGTCTCGGCGACTCCTCCGGGGCCTATGCCGCTGGACCCGTTCGCACCAATGAGAGTCAACCAGGAAGAAGTAGCGGCAGCGGAAGGAGCAATGGCGGCGCTCCAACTCATAAGTCCTTGGCCGACGTTGAGCACCCAGACATTCTGGGTCTCGCTACCGAAGCCTTCGATAGCCGTGAAACTGAGACCACTATGGGACAGGCGCATGCTGCGCTGAGCCGCACTGACATTCAGGAGCACGGGCACGACCGTTGTCGCGGCATTGGCGCCGGAACCGCGGATGCGCACGCTTCCCTTATAGGTCCCGGGCTCCAGGCCGGCAGGGTCGGCTTCGACTAGCACGAATGAGGGGTTGGAGTCGTTGACGTCGGTTCGCGTTGTGGAAGTCTTGAGCCAGTTCCCTCCGCCAGCGGTTTCGGTTTCGAGCTCGACACGAAGGAGGTTGCGGCCGGGATTGGTGAGATGCAGTTGCTGCGGCTCCGAGGAGCCCTGACGAGTGACCGCAAATGTGATTAGCTCCGGATCGGCTTTCACGCTGGGAGCGACCGGTTCGGAAACAACGAGCCGCACTGGGATGCTGGAGGAACTGCCCCCCTGCGCCGCGCGGATGGTGACGGTACCTTCGTAGACAGCGGCATCCAAACCGATGGGGTTGATGTTCACTTTGATCACGGCAGGGGCAGAAGCGGTCTCCGGCGTCACTCGAAGCCAGCGGCCAGCCGCGGGTGTGGTGACCGTGGCGCCCGCCTCAATGGGAAGCGTGCCAGAGGTGGTGCTGACGACGATATCCTGCGCCGGCGGCGGTTCGCCATTGATCTGGTGATTGAAGACGAGCCCGGTTTGCACGATGACCAGCGAGATGCTCTGGGTGGGAGGCGGCACGGTAAGCCGCACCGGGATGGTGATGCGGCTGGCATCGTTATTGAAAAAGACGGTTACTTCGGCGGTGTAGCTTCCGGGTGTGAGATTCGCAGTGTCGGCGCTGACGGTGATGACCGCCGGTGTGGTGCGGCTTGCGGACGACGCGGTCAGCCAAGACTGGTTCGTTGCCACGCGAAAGGCCGATGGTGCCCCGTTGCTTTCAACGCGCACGGACGCCGAACTGCTCCCGGTGAGGGCGAGGGAGGTTGGGAAGGCAATGAGCTGGGTGGCAGGCGTGAGGGTGAGTTTTACCGGGACCACCAGCGGGCTGTTGATGACGCCGCTCGCGGTGAGCGTGATAGCCCCGTCGTACGTTCCCGCATCTCGCCCTTCGGTTGCGGCGCTGACGTTGATGGTGAAAGGAGTGGTTCCCGTTAGCGGGGCGACTCGCAGGAAGGCTCCTGTGGCGGCTACGGTCACTGCGCGGGGGGGACCGGAACTGGATGCAACTTCGAGAGTCTGGGCATCGGCACCGGCAAAAGAGAGGAGATCACGCGAGACCTCGATACGAATGGGGGCGTCTGGCACAGTGAGTCGGATCTCAGCGGCCGCCAGTGCCCTGATACCTAGAGACAAACGCTGTTCGAAGACGATACCGGCGCGATATTGTCCGGGTTCGGCGGGCGGGACTATGCGAAGTTGAAAGGCGATCACCTCACTAGTCACGGGGACGGTCGAGGGACTTACAACGAGCCAAGGAGAACCCGGGGTAACCGTTGCGAAAATGTCGCCTTGGGCGCGGTTGGTTCTGAGCGTCATCGTTCGTGTCACCGGCTCGGAGGTGACAACCTCGACTATGCCGCCTGTTGCAAAGCCGAGCGTGAGCGGAGCCTCCCGAATGAGGATCGCAATAGCGCGGTTGAGACTCTGGATCACGACATTGTTCGGGAGAACGATAGGTCTGGGCGCGAAGGCTGTCACCGTTGTCGCGAAAGTGCCCGCAAGGATTGGAGTGCCACTGATCAGTCCGGTCTCGGCATTTATCGCCAGACCCGGAGGGAGACTCGCGGCCGTCCAACGAATTCCCGCGATTGCGGCCAGCACAAAGCTTGGCAGCGAACATTGGGCTGAATAGGCACTGCCAACTTGGCCCGAGGGAGGGAGATTGCAAGTGATCTCGATGCCGGGTACAGAAGGCGCATCAATGGTGACCGGGACTGACTGATAGAATCCAGCTCCTGTAGAGCCAGTCGCAACGATGCCGATCAAAAACGTACCGGCTGCCGTAGGGACGCCGCTCAACACTCCAGAGGCGCTCAAGGTTATGCCGGGCGGCAGCGTTGTCGCAGACCACCGAAAGGGAAGCGCCCCGCCCACAGCCGTGCAGGTAGACTCGTAACTCTGACCAACCATCCGAGCGGGCGGAGTAGTGCAGTTTATACGCGTTATCGGTGATCCGGCGACAGTGATTGTTGTTGCGCCAGTTTGGGATAGCTCAGGGAGGCTGGAGTCGATTGCTCTCATGTCTACTACGAAGGAGCCCCCTAGCGTGGGCGCCCCGAGCACTCCGCCTGTCTCGGTATTCAAGGTGATCCCCGGAGGGAGTTCACCAGCCGCTACCGTCCAGCGGTATGGGGGTGTCCCGCCGATACCCGAGCACGAACCGCTGAACGCCTCGCCGACGGCGCCCGGCGGCATGTTACACACTACCCGTAACGCTGGCGGGGCTACATTGATAACAAATCTAGAATCCAGATCCGCTCCGAAGGGATCAATCACGCCCATTTCTGCAAAGCGCAGCATGCCATCTCGAACCATGCTCACCAGGACGGTGTATCGGCCGGATGCAGCCGGCACCGTGATCTCCCCGCTAATCTCCAGAGATGAGCCCGGCGCCACCGGTTCGGTTACAGGCAGTTGGCTGGAGACTCCGACAAACCCGCCATTTGCGTCGCGATAACTGAAGTCTACCTTGTACAAAGCTTCGCCAGGTACGCTGGCGCCAAGAGACGTGAAGGTCGTGGAGCCAGTATTTTGGATGCGAACCCGCACAGAGAGCGAGCCGCTTGGCGATACACTGACTGGAGTCGATGACGGAGCGGGCGTAAGGACTGTGATGGCTACGCGGTCCTGAGATTGTGCCAATAGAATCGGCATCCAGAAAAATGCGAGCACAGTCACAGTCGACATGCCTGAATAGTCTAGCGGAACCATGGAGTGCAGGACAACCAGCCGTTTACCGTAAGGCGGCCTCGATTGCGGTCGCAGCCAGCGGCTCCATGACAGCGTAACCTTCCTCGTTGGGATGCAGGCCGTCGTAGGTCAGATCCTTCTTGAGCAGACAGCTTCATCCAGCATGGCGGAGTCGTAGTCAAGGTAGATGGTGCCTGAGCCTGCCGCGTCGCCGTTGATCCAGGCGTTCAGAGCCTTGATCTTCCCCAGGGGACGGCGTTCACTCTGATTGCGGTGTAGTGGGCAGATGGGCAGGCCGGAGGCCAGCGCCACCTTGACGCCACTCGCCTTGGCAAGTTCTCCCATGGACCGAATGTTGCCCTGAATCTGCTCTGGGTGCCATCGAACTAGGTCTCGCGTATGACATTAGATAGATTTCCTGTCCAGGTTGTGTCGGCCTCGCACATCTACCCCGATTCCGCTCCCCGTCGCCCCCATTGGAGATGGCATGACTTCAGGCACACCGAGTGAACGCTGGCCGAAGAAGGCATTACGGAGTTCGTAATGCAGGGCCTGATGCATCTGACCCGCAAGATTTCCGGAGAGGTACTCCCACTTTTCGATGGAGGCGAAGCGTAAGGGCGTCGAGGCGGTCAGCGGGCGACGGAAAAACGAGGCCACTTTAACCCAAGGAAACACCCCAAAACGCCCCGAGAGAGGCAGGATCGAGTGACGGGGCTTGTCTGTAAGTGATTGATTCGGGATGGTGAGCCGGGCGGGGCTCGAACCCGCGACCCTTTGATTAAAAGTCAAATGCTCTACCAACTGAGCTACCGGCTCTTGGGGGTCTTCCTGGTTGTAGACAGAAGCTTTACGTAAAGGAGGGCGCAAACCACCGTCTATCAACAGAGTACCACGCGGCCCATGCTAGAGTGAAGGATCAGCCGATGAATCTGAACTTCGAAGCGGCACTCCTGAACGTTGCGCTCCTCTGCATCCTTACCGTTCCCCATGAATTCGCCCACGCTCTGGCGGCGCATCTGTTGGGGGACGATACGCCCGAGAACGAAGGCCGCCTCACGCTGTATCCGCCGGCCCATATCGACCTGATCGGGACCATCCTGCTGCCCGCCATCACGTCGCTGTTCGGCGGCGGCTTCCTCGGCTGGGGACGTCCGGTTAACACCAACACGGCGCGCCTGCGGTGGCACTATAACGGACTGGCGCTGGTCGCGTTGGCCGGACCCGCCAGCAACATCCTGCTCGCGGTGCTGTTTGCGGCGGTCAGCTTCTTTACCGCCAAGGTGTATGCCGATTTGAGCGAGTTCGCCTCTCGCGCCGCCGCGCTTAGCGTCTATCTGGCGGTGTTCAACATGATCCCGGTGCCGCCGCTGGACGGCTCGAAGCTGCTGATCGCGGCGCGCCTGCCGATTGCGATCTACGCCGAGATTGCGCGCTTCGGCTTTATCCTGCTGATCGTGCTGATGTCGGCCACCAACTTCGGCTATTACCTGAATAGCTACTCGCTGCGGATTACTTCGGCTATCTTCGGCATCTTCTATTGATTCGTTGTGGTACCAGGATCGGCATGGTTTTGTCCCAAATCGGCACTCGAATGACGACGCAAGCGGGGCTGATCGACGCAAGTCATTGATTGTTGGCATTGGCACGGTGCATGCAAACAAGCCGGATGTATGCGCTTGCGGATTGTTCTGGCTTTGCTCCTGCCGACGATGCTGGCTTTCGCGCAGGAGGTGCCCTCCATCGCCCCGACAGCCTCGGGCGAGAATGCCGATGTTTTCCGGAATGTGGTTCTGGCGGGCGGCAAGTCGCTGCTGCTGGAGTCGTCGCTCGACTTCACGAACGCCAGCGCGGTGGCCGTCACGATCGTCTGCACCACTTGCACCAGTAACGCCACGTCGCTGGCGTCGGCGGGGCTTACGCTGCAGGCCCGCTGGGTGATTCCCAACGCGGAGTTGGTGGTGCCCACCGAAACCAAGAACGCGGTTTCTTTTCCCTTCTACGACGCCGGCAACGCCAGTTTCGTCGTCTTCGGCTCACAGTTCCGGATGATGCTCCAGAACCGCGGGACGCAGGGCATCCTCATCCAACAGATCACCTTCTTCCGGCGCGCCAGCCCCTGAGATCCGAGTCGACGGCCAGGTGTGATCTACTGGGGGAGCCGCCATGACCCGCCGCGCCTTCCTCCTGACGCTCGCCGCCGGTAGGGCTTACGCTGCCACCACAGCGGCAATCCGGCTGTCGTTCTCGACGTATGCGACGCCCGGCCTCGCGCCGGACCGCGCGCTCGCCCTGATCCGCGAGAGCGGCTACGATGGCGCCGAGCTTTGCCTGATGCCGGGTTGGGGCATGGAGCCGGGAAACCTCGACGCCGCGGCCCGCGGCCGGATCCGGCGGCAGCCGCTGCCGATTCCCACGCTCATCGAGAACTTCAACCTGCTGGTGTCCGAGGCCGATCACGCCCGCACGCTCGACCGTATCCGCGCGGCGGCGGCACTGGCCCACGACATTGCGCCGAAGCAACCGCCGCTGCTGCAGACCGTGCTGGGAGGCAAGCCGGGCGAGTGGGAGCAGGTGAAGGAGCGGATGGCGGCGCGGCTGACCGATTGGGCTCGCACGGCCCACGATAACCGCATCAAACTGGCCGTCAAGTCGCACATCGGCAGCGCCTCCGACACGCCGGAGAAATTGCTTTGGCTGCTGGAGAAGGTCGGCAACCCGGCCCTGAGCGGGATCTATGACTACAGCCACTTCCAACTGCTGGGCCTGGGCCTACGAACGACGCTCGAAACACTGCTGCCGCGCAGTTCCTTCCTGACGGTGAAGGACGGGCGGCTGGTGGATGGCAAGCCGCGGTTCCTGCTGCCGGGGGAAGGCACGATCGACTACCGCGAGCATTTCGAGATTCTGAAGGCCCGCCAGTATCGGGGCTGGATGCTGGTGGAAGTGAGCCGCCAGTTGCAGACACAGGCCGGGTATGACGCGAGGGCGGCGGCGCGGCGGGCCATCGCGCACCTGGCGCCGCTGCTGCGGCATGCCCGACTGCGTCCGTAATCAGGAAATCAGGTGATAGTAGCCGTGGCGCTGGACGATCTCGACCGGCATCTCGAACAGCGCTGCCATGGCCTCGTTCGACAACACGTCTTCCTTCCTTCCATCAAGGAAGACATGCCCGCGGCGCAACAGCACGACGCGGTTAATCTCGGGGATGATGTCGGCCAGATGATGGGTGACCAGGATGATGGTGGTCTCGGCGGCGACGCGCCGCATGAACTCGATCAGTTCCTTGCAGGCGCGGATATCCAGGCTGGCGGTCGGCTCATCGAGGATGAGCGCCCTGGGCCGGTGCACAAGGGCGCGGCCGATGAGCAGGCGGCGGCCTTCTCCGGTGGACATCTGGCTGACGGTACGCTCGGCCAAGTGCTCGATCTCGAGCGCTTCCAGGATCTCTTCGGCGCGTTCCCGCATCGCGTCCGTCACTTCGTGATTCGGCCAGATGCCGACGCTGGAAAAGAAGCCGGAGAGGATCACTTCCCTTCCCGAGTACGGATAGCGGAGGTAGCTCTGCATGAGATCGTTATGGACGATGCCGAATAACGGGCGGAGGTCGAAGACGTTCCAGCGCTCCTGGCCGAAAATGCGGACGGAGGAGCCGGGGCGGTGGAGGGGATAGCAATCGCGGGTGAGCGTCTTCATAAGCGTCGATTTGCCGCTTCCGTTCGGACCGAGGATCGCTACATGTTCCCTGGACTGGATTGACAAGCTGATGTTATCGAGGCCGATGTGGCCTTCATGAGAGACCGTGATGTTAGTAAACTCCAATAGTGGAGGCTGGATGGATTCAGGCACTCGCTTCAGTGTAGTGGATCAGGATACGTACCGGCGCTTGTTACGGTCGCGCGATTGGCTCGACGAAGCCTACCCGGAGCGGGTGCGGTTGACGGATGCCGCGCGGCGGGCGAACCTCTCGCCGTACCACTTCCAGCGGCTGTTTGCGCGGACGTTCCAGGAGTCGCCGCATGCGTTCGTGCAGCGGCGGCGGCTGGAGCAGGCCAGGCAACTGCTGATCGAGGGCGAAGTGCCGGTGACGGAGGTGTGCCTGGCGGTGGGATATGAGAGCCTTGGGTCGTTCAGCACGCTGTTCCGGTCGCGGTACGGCTGCTCGCCGCTGGAGTTCCGGCGCCACTACCAGCGCTGCTGGCAGATCCCCTGGCCGCGGTCGCACCGGCTGATCCCGACGTGCTTCCTGCAGCGCTGGTATGGACTGATTCCGCAAGATCCGAGAAGCGCCGCGGCGGGGATCATGTCAAAGTAGAACCCATGATCCAACGCCTTTCCCATGTGATTGTTTACGTCCTCGACCAAGAGGCCGCGCATGATTTCTATATCAACAAGCTGGGCTTCGAGGTCCGCACGGACAACGACCTCGAAGGCTTCCGCTGGCTGACGGTGGGCCCGAAGGCGCAGCCGGGGCTCGAGATTGTGCTGATGCCGCTATTCCCTAGTCCGATGATGGATGCCGAAACGGTGAACACGCTCCGGGAGCTGGTGGCGAAGGGAGCGATGAGCACGGGGGTTCTGGAAACCGCCGACTGTCAGAAGACTTATGAGGAGTTGAAGGCGAAGGGGGTGGAGTTTGTGTACCCGCCGACGGACCGGTTTTACGGCATCGAGACTCTGATGAAAGATAATTCGGGTAATTGGTTTAGCATCTGCCAGCCGAAGCCTTGGGCGGGATAGGTAGAGTAGAGTAGCAGCCCGCGGCAAAACCCGTCGCCGTAGGGATGGCTGTTGCCAGCCCCCGCGCGAGGCGGCGGTGGCCTGTTGGGATACGAAGTTCACTACGGTACGTTGCGCACGTTCCCACGGTGGTTATGCGCGACGGTTGCGATTGTGTTCCCTTGGGGGGGCGCCGGGTTTTTTGAAGAGTCCGGTTTGGTGACGTTGGCGAGGAGAAGGGGGCGCCCGCTCCCTTTGCGGTCGTGTAACCGGGCGGGCGGGTTTTAAGGGCGAAAGCGCGGGCGGTTGGCGGAGCGGGCTTTGTCGGACTTGGTGCGCTTCAGCGACTCCTCGGCGGCGAGGCGTTCGACTTCCCGTTGGGGGGCTTCCCGTTCATCGAGACGAGCGGCCTCGGTGGAAGCGTCGCGGGCCAATTGCTCGCTTTTCCGGGCGGAGGAGACCAGCCGGAAACTGGGGCCGTAGGAGAACCGGATGAGGTCGAGGCGGTACTGGGCGTCCTCCCAGCGGGCGAGGGTCTCACCGTCGATGGAATAGGGGACGTAGGTCTCGGCGGAGGCGGTGACGGGCCGCGAGGGACCGTAGGTGGCGGAGATGGCGTCGATGACGTCTTCGGCGGTGAGGCCTTCGGTTTCATAAGAGTCGTAATTGACGACAATTTGGAACAATTCGCCATTATAGAAGCGGAAAAAAACAGACTTGACGGCTTCGGCGCGGGTGGCGGGATCGGCGCGCCTGGGGAGCCATTCCAATTCCTGGATGAGTGCGGGCCGGGTATGGACGGCCTTGGCTTGGGCAGGATCGAGGTGGGCGCGTTTGGCGACTTCCGGGAGAGTGGCTCCGAGCGAGAAGCCGCGGTAGGCGGATAGATCCGGAGCCGGCGCGGCGGTGGCAGGGGGAGGAAAGGCGGTGAGGGAGAGGGCCAGAGTCACGGTGGCGATTGCCGCCACAGCCTTCCGCCGCGAACGGGACCAGTAGAGGTAAAGGAGGGGCGTCAGGGCGGTGCATCCAACGAGGGCGCGCTCGGCGGCGGCGGAGAATCCGAATGGCGGAAAGAAGGGATTGTACAAGACGGCGAGGGAGGCAAAGCCGAGGGAGCATGCGTACTCCCCGGAGCCGTAGAGGCGCACACAAAGCAACGTGGTGGTAAGTACGATGGACCAGCGGAGCAAGGTGGCCACTCGTGGATCAAAGGGGCCGAAGACCGCGACGGCGAGGAGTTGGAGCAGGGCGAGTCCGGTTAGGGCGGTGATGAGGTCGCGGGCGGAACGGAGGTCGCGGCGCCGTCCGCGTTCCCTCCAGGCTTCCCAGCGCGCTTCGTCGAGCGGGAGCGAAGGCGCCAGCGCGGGAGCAGCGGCAAGAGTAGTGGGAACCAGGGTGTTTTCCTTCATAAAGAGGTCTCTTTCCGCCCGGAGTTCGAAATCACGGGCTTTGCGTGGCCTGATGAGGCCGGTCGGACAATACTAGGCTGGCCGGGCAGCAAGGAGTTTGTTGAGCTGGATGCGGCATCGTTCACAGGCCCGGTGAGCGGTGCCGGTCTCGTCGAGAGTCCGAATGAACTCTTCGGTACCCGGGCCGGCGGCGCGCAGGCGCTCGACTGTCTCGGCGAACGCGCGGCTGGCGAGGGCATAGTCATCGAGCAGTTGTTGCCGTGGGGAGATCATCGTCCTAGGTCCGCCACCGAAGGCCACCTGCCCGTACGGAGGGAGGCAAGCAGGGTGGCGAGGAGGACGGTAACGGCGATGGACACGGCCAGTAGCACGAAGGTCTTCATACGGGTGGAGGCGGCCAGTTTGCGGCGGGCCTTGTCGAGGTCGCCGGACGCCTTCCAAATGCGCACGTTGCGGGTGGTTTCGGGCTCCGGCATGGTTTGACTCACATCCGATAGACATGCATGGGAGCGGCCAATCGGAAAGGCCGGTGGAAAGGCCTTTGGGAAGAGGTCGCCTGGTAAGAGGCAGTTGAGGAAAGTGACCGTATGCGGCCAAGTGGCGGCATTTGGTCAGGGGAAAGGGTTGCAGTTTGGGGTGCGGGCGGCCTCGGATACGTATTGGCCACTCTCGTGCATCGGGTGGGGTGCCGGCAATGGCACGGCACAAGGAAAGAGGGGCAGGTTATGAATTGGGATCAACTGGAGACTAAGTGGCAGCAGTTTGCCTTATCGGCGCGCTCGCGCTGGAGCAAGCTCACCGATGAGGACTGGAAACAGGTGGACGGGAAGCGGGAACAATTGATCGTGCGGCTGCAGGAGCGGTACGGGCTTCTGAGGACGGACGCGGAGGCGCAGGCGGATGAATGGTCGAAGCGATTCCGGGGCGCGCAGGAGAAGCGAGCGGAATAACTTTAGATGTCTTTGCGGGAGAGGCCGAGCTTCCGCATCATGGCGTTGAGGGTGGTGCGATGGAGGCCGAGACGGGTGGCCGCGACGGTGACGACGCCCTTGCATTCGCGAAGCACGCGGAGGATGTGATCGCGTTCGACCTGTTCGAGAGTGCCGGCGGGCTGTGGCGTGGCCTCACCCTGGATTTCCTCGAGCGGGGCGCGCAACGCGGTGGCTGGGGAGAGGATGACGGAGCGCTCGATGAAGTTCTCCAACTCGCGGACGTTGCCGGGCCAATGCCAGCGGACGAGGGCGGCCATGGTTGCGGCGGGGATGCTGGTGATGGTGCGTCCCATCTTGCGAGCGTACTTGGCGGTGAAGTGGCGGACCAGGGCGGGTATGTCTCCGGGGCGATCCCGGAGCGGGGGCATAGCGATAGGAAAGACGTTGAGGCGATAGTAGAGATCGGGGCGAAAGAGTTTGTCGCCCATCATGGCGGTGAGATTGCGGTTGGTGGCCGCGACCAGGCGGACGTCGATGGGGATGGTGCGGACGCCGCCGAGCCGCTCAAACGACTTATCCTGGAGGGCGCGCAGGAGTTTCGGCTGCAGTTCCAGGGGGATGTCGCCGACCTCGTCGAGAAACAGCGTGCCACGGTGCGCGGTTTCGAAGCGGCCGATCTTTTGGTTGAGGGCTCCGGTGAAGGCGCCGCGTTCATAGCCGAACAATTCGCTTTCCAGCAGCCCGGTGGGAATGGCGGCGCAGTTGAGGGTGATGAAGGGAAAGTTGCGGCGGGGACTGAGGTCGTGGATAGCGCGGGCCACCAGTTCCTTGCCGGTGCCCGTTTCACCGAGGATGAGGACATTGGCCGTGGTGGGAGCCACCATCTCGGCCTGGCGCTGGATGCGGCGGAGGGCAGCGCTGGTGCCGACCATGGCGGGGAAGCTGGCGGCGTCGGGGGCATCGGAGCGGGGGTCGACGGCGTGGAGGGGCGGAATCTCCTGGGTAACGGTTATCCAGGCAAAGGGGACGAGGCTGAGGACGGCGGTAGTGGCGAGGACGCCGACACGGCTGCCCTCCCTGGTGAGGCAGGCGGTTGCGTAGGGGGTACAACTTCCGAAGCGGAGCGCCTCCTCATGTGCCAGTTCATCGAGGCCGGCGGATTCGGCGGGAGCGAGGTCGGACCAGAACAGGCGGCCGGCGGACAGGTCCTGGCGGGTGTACCCGGTAAGGGCAAGGAACGAATCGTTGGCGGTGCGGATCTGGTCGCAGTCGCCGGTGGCGATGGCCGCGGGTTTCTGCTCAAGGGCGAAGCCGGGCTCGGGGGGTGTGGGCGTTGGTAAGGCGCGCCGCTGGTCGAAATCGCGGGCGATGGCGGCGAACCCCATGCGTTCGCCGGCGGGGCCATGGAGCGGGGTGGTGATCACGTTCGCCCAGAACCGGGATTGGTCGCGGTGCAGATTCCAACCTTCGGCGACGATAGGGTTACCGTCGTCCGCCATTTGGTCGAGGAGGGGGCGGGGGCTGGAGCCGGTGGGGTGGAGCAGCGCCAGGGAGAGCCCGGCTACTTCGGCAGCGTGGAAGCCGTAGAGGCGCGTGGCGCCGGCATTCCACTGGAAGAAGCAGCCGTTGGGATCGAGCAGGTAGCAGGCGAAGTCGCCGATGGCGAGCGGCGAGGTTGGGCGGGCGTCGAGGACGAGCAGGTGGCGGCCGGGGAGAACGGAGGGCTTGCGCAGACAGTGAATTTCGCGCGGGGCGCCGTCTGGGGTGGGATGAGGGAAGGAGAACCGGTGCGGGAGAGCCGCGCCTGTTATCGGGGTTAACGTTAGTTTCCGCCCAACGAGGCGCTGGCGTGGCAGAGCGAGCAGCCGGGCGGCACCGGCACTGGCATCGTGGCAGACACCCTGCTCGTCGAGGAGAAGAAGGGGGGAGGAGGATCGGAAGAGAAGGACCTGCAGGAGTTGCGCGAGTGCCGGGGGTCCGTACTGGGCGAGCCATCCCCCCTCGGGAAACGGCGCGACGTGGGAGGCCAAGGCCGCTCCTTCCCCACTGCGAATGGCCGGGGATTGGCCAGACAGGTGGCCTCCCTATGCTAGCACCGGCGGAGTAGGACGGCAGGAAAGTGGCTATTGGGCGGCGCCTGCGAAGGCCTCGGCGATTTGGAGGCCAAGGGCGTAGGTGTCGGCATAGGAGGCGTTGGCGGTGACGGCAATGACTATCCCTTGGTCCGGGAAGGTGAG
Source organism: uncultured Candidatus Solibacter sp. (assembly GCA_964385495.1). GTDB lineage: Bacteria > Acidobacteriota > Terriglobia > Bryobacterales > Bryobacteraceae > CADEFT01. Next base: position 25,562 of record CAYLPH010000042.1, on the reverse strand, counting down.
GAGCGATGAGACCAGTCCGCCGAGGGAGTCGCCGTTGTGGCCGAGCATGCGCGTGGATTTGCCGCCAAGGGAGACCGGACGCGAGGTCCACCCGAGGGCGTAGGGGATCTCTTCGCCACTGGCCAGGCGCTGGCGGGTTTGGAGCAGGCTGATGGTTGCCGGCTGGAGGATTTTTGGGGTCTGCATTCCGATCAGGAAGCGGACGAGGTCGGAGGGGGTGGCGAGTAAGCCGCTGGAACCGGCGTAGCAGGAGAGATCGAGCGGGCGCGTGAGGTGGAAGCCGTACTTGGGGTCGGAGCTGAAACGCGGGAAGTAGGCCGTGACGCGGGTGGGCGAGGGTTTGCGGGGGGTGTTGCCGGGCTTGGCGGCGGGATCGTGGAAGAGTTCGCGGAACATATTGAATAGGGGAAAGTCTTCGGATTCCGGATCGGGGATTTCGCCGTCAGGTAGGGTGTCGCGCATACCGAGGGGCAGGAGGACCTGGTCGCGGAGGAAGTCGTGGAAGGGCTGCTGGGAGGCGGCCTCGATGGCGGCGGCCACCAGGACATAGCCATAACGGGAGGGCGCGAAGCGGATACCGGGCTGAAACTGGAGGTCGTGTTGGGCGAAGTGCGGGATGGCTTCGGGCGGGGTGTCGCAGTGGTCGCCGTAGAGGGGGGATTCGTCTCCGCCATCGTTGACGAGACCGGAGGTATGGCTCATCAGGTGGCGGACTGTCACGGGCCACTGCTTTTTCGGGAACGCGGGGACATACGTCTGGATCTCGCTATCCAAACGGAGGCGGCCGGTTTCGAGGAGGCGGCCGGCGGCGGCAGCGGTAAGGGAGATGGACGCGGTTCCAATGGGGAAGCGATGCTCGGGAGTGACGGGCGTGCTGGATTGGAGGTCGGCATAGCCGAAGCCTTCGGCCCAGACGAGTTCGCCGCCCACGCCAACGGCAACGGAGAGACCGGGGAGGTTCTGCTCGACGATGCCGGCGCGAAGGACTTGGCGGGCGCGGGTGGCGGCGGGTGTCCAGCGGGGAGCAGACGGATTGCGGATGACGGAGGGGAGGGTATTGGATTTGGGGTGGATGGGGGTGGCGGTAACGCTCATGAAGACCCGGAGGGAGGCGATGGCGAGGAAGAGGAGGGCGAAGGGAGAGAGGAGGAAGAGCAGCCAGTTGGGGGGACGGCGAAGGGCCATGGAAGTACTTTACGATTAAAAGTGCTTAGTGTCAACCAGCACGGGCCGCCAGGCTCCGTACCGCCGCCCCAAATGTCCGCGTGTCGATGGGCTTCGAAAAGTATCCGTCACACCCGGCGCGCAGCGCCGACTCGCGATCCGATTCCATGGCATAGGACGTGACCACCACGATGCGAACGGCGGCGAACTGGCTGTCCTGCCTCAGGCGGCGCACCAGTTCGAGGCCGCTCATGCCGGGTAGTTGGACGTCGGTAACGAGGACACTGGGCCGCAGGGAGGATAACAGATCCAACGCTTCCTGGGCGGAGCGGGCGATGCGGACGTCGAAGTTCTCCGCTTCCAGGACCAGTTTCATGAGTTCCAGGTTGAGGTCGTGATCTTCCACCAGGAGCAGGAGATCGGCGGCAGGGCTCATTTCCTCCAGCTAATCACAGGCGCGGGTGGCGTGCAAAGGTCTTGGGGAGGATTGCGGAAAAGCGGCTCCCTTCGCCGGGGCGGCTTTCGACCTCGACGGTACCCCCGGCCTGCTCGGTTAGTCGCTTCACCAGGGCAAGGCCGAGCCCGGTGCCGGCGAAACGCTTGCCGGCGCCGCTATCGAGTTGCTCGAATTGTTGGAAGAGGCGGGGCAGGTCCGCCGGTTGGATGCCGATCCCCGTGTCGGTAACATCAAGGCGGAAAGACTCTCCCGCGTCCGCGAGGTGGACCTCGACATGGCCCTGCTCCGGGGTGAACTTCACGGCGTTGGAGAGGTAGTTGTAGAGGATCTGGCGGACACGGGCGGGGTCGACATCTACGGGCTCGAGTCCGGCGCCGGCCTGCACGGTGATGGCGATGCGCTTGGCTTCGGCGAGCGGGCGGATGGACTCGACGGCCTCACTCACCAGTTCGGGTAAGGATACGCGCTCGACGAGAAACTCGAGCTTGCCGGCCTCAATCTTGGCGAGGTCCAGAAGGTCATTGATGAGCATCAGCAGGTGGCGGCCGCTAACCAGCACATTGTCAACGAAGCGCTGCTGCTTGGGATTGAGGGGCCCGCCGCGGCCATCGGCGAGGAGTTCGGAGAAGCCGATGATGCCGTTCAGCGGCGTACGCAATTCGTGGCTCATATTGGCCAGGAACTCGCTCTTGAGGCGGCTGGTTTCCTCGGCGCGGCGCGTCTGCTGGCGGAGGTCGCTGTTCATCTCGTTGAGCCGCTGCTGCAGGGAGGTGAGTTCGCGCAGGGAGCGGCGCAGTTCCAACTGTTCGATGACGAGCGCGGCAAGGTCGCGGAGGGTGGCTTCCTGATTTGCGTCCAGTGGGGGGCGGGCGCCCGTATCGACGATGCAGAAGGTGCCGAGACGGCTGCCGTTGGGAGCGGTGAGGGGGGCGCCGGCATAGAAGCGAATGCCGCCGGGGGCGAGAACGAGCGGGTTGTCGCGGAAGCGGGCGTCGAGGGTTGCGTCGGGGACCACCATGAGATTGGGCGAGAGAATGGCGTGGGTGCAGAAGGAGACTTCGCGCGAGGTCTCGGTGGCGTTCCAGCCGTAGCACGACTTGAACCACTGGCGGTTCTCGTCGATCAGGCTGATGAAGGCCAACGGCACCTGGAAGTAGCGCGCGCCGAGTTGTGTGAGCCGGTCGAAGGCAGCCTCCGGGCCGCTATCGAGGATCTCGTACGCGCGGAGTGCCGCGAGGCGGCTTTCTTCGTCTGGGGGAAGCGGGAAGTTGGGCATGCCAGCGGATTTCAGTTTGCCATATCCGCCGGCTTCAACAACTCGACACGGACACGGGTGGTGCCATCTCTAACGAACGCGAGGTCTTCGGCGGCCCGGCGGCTGACGCTGATGATGCGCTCGCCAGTTACGGTGACGCGGTCGGTGATGCGAACGACGGTGGACTTGCCGGTGGATAGCTGCGTCACGCGGACGAGCGATCCCAGCGGGTAGGAGCGGTGTGCTGCGCGCTCGATGGACGCGCTTGCTTCCACTGGGCCGCCGGGAGCGGGATTGTAGTAGCAGGCGAGGCCAGTTTCGGTATCCGGAGCGGTGACGGGAGCGTCGATTGCGGCGGCAACGTCGACAGGTGTCTTGGAAGCCGGCGCTGGAGACGCCGTCCGGTTGACGGGAACTGGCCGCGCCACGGGCGGCGCGGTCCGGCGGGAGGATCCGTAACGCACGGGAGAAGGCCGGTCGTCTACATCGGCGGCCGCAAGGATGGACGCCACGCACAGCAGGCTTAGACCGCAAATATTTCGTTTAGTCACGGTTCAACTCCTTAGCCAGGAACGCGGTCTGCGCGAACTCGGATTCCATCTCATCCACCACAGCCTCATGACGGCAAACGGACTTCGGCTCTTTGCCGCGGATGAAGTACTCCTTGCGAACGCGACGGCATTCGGGGCCGGCAGGCTGTCCGGTTTCGGCATCGACCATAATGCCGGCCACGCCTTCCGGAGCGTCGCCCAGCGATTGCCGGTAGGCGGCGCGTTCGCCGGCTTTCTTCATGAAGGCGGTCCAGATGGGGAGGGCGGAGCGGGCGCCCTCAATGTCGAGATCGCTGTTGTCGTCGAAGCCGACCCAGACGACGCAGATCAGGTTGGAGACATAGCCGGCGAACCAGCCATCGCGGGAGGTGCCGGTTTTGCCGGCGGCGGGGGCATCGAAGCCCTGGGAGCGAACCCCGGCGGCGGTGCCGGATTGCAGGACCTCGGCCAGCATGTCCTGCATCAGGAAGGCGGGAGCAGGGTCGAGCACGGCGCTGCCTTCGGCCTTGTGGCGGTAGGCCACGCGGCCCTGGCTACGGATCTCGTTCACAAAGGCGGGGGCTACGCGGACGCCATGGTTGGCGAAGACCGTGTAGGCGCCGGCTACTTCAAGCGGCGTGGCCTCGTACGCTCCCAGGGCGAGAGCCGGTGTGGGGCGCATGGTTTCGTTGAAGCCGGAGGAGCGCGCGAGCTTGTGGACCTCGCGATAGCCGACCTGCTCGGCCAGCGAGACGGTGGCCACGTTCATGGACTTGGCCAGCGCGCGGCGCATCGAGACATAGCCGTAGAAGTGGTCGCCGAAGTTGGAGGGCCGGTATTCCTGGCCATCGAAACGGAAGGTGGTGGGGGCGTCATTGAGCGTCGTGGAGGGGCCGAAGGCGCGCCGCTCCGACTGGAGCGCGGCGGCGTAAACGAACGGCTTGAAGACGGATCCCGGCTGACGCGGCGAAATGGCGTGATTGACCTGGTTGCGGCCGAAGTCGCGACCGCCAACGAGCGCCTTTACTTCGCCGGTATGGGAATCAATGGCTACCAGAGAGATTTCGGCCCGGCGCTTGCCGCCTTTGCCTTCGGTGAGACGGTCGAGGGCGGGAAGAGCGGAGCGAACCGCGTCAGTGGCCGCCGCTTGGAGGGCGGGGTCGAGCGTGGTGTAGAGCTTGCCGCCAGGCGCGGTGGTGCGCTTGCGGGCCTCTTCCATGGCGAGGTCGAGGAACCAGGGGAGATCGCTGCTTTGGGCGGTACGCTCGCGAAGAGTGAGGGGGGCGGCGGAGGCGGCCATACGCTCGGAGGTGGTGATGAGCCCGTTCCTCGCCATCAGGTGGAGGACCAGGTTGCGGCGGGCCACCGCGCGCTCGGGGTGGCGGCTGGGGTCGAAGTAACTGGGCCGCTGGACCATGCCTGCCAGCAGGGCGGCTTCGTCCAGCGTGAGGGCTTTCAATGATTTGCCGAAGTAGGTTTCCGCCGCCTGTCCGAAGCCGTGGAGTTCCTGGGTATCGCGGCGGCCCAGGTACACCTGGTTCACGTAATGTTCGAGGATCTGCTCCTTGCTGAGTTTGGCCTCCAGCATGGTAGCGATGACGAGTTCCTTGCCTTTCCGCATCCAGGTTTTCTCGCCGTCGAGGAAGAGGTTGCGGGAAAGCTGCATGGTCAAGGTAGAGCCGCCCTGCTCCTTGCGGCCGTTCTTGACGTTGACGAAAACCGCTTTGGCGGCTCGCATGGGGTCGACACCCGCGTGTTGGAAGAAGCGCTTGTCCTCGATGGAAAGCAGGGCATGTTTGAGGTGGAGGGGGATGTCGGCGAGGCGGACGGCGCGGCGGCTCTCGACGGTGCCGCTATCGACGTGAACGAGGGGAACCGGTTCAAGGGCGTACTCCTGAATCGTCTCGCCGCCGGGCACGGTTCGGAGGCTGGCTATGCGGCCGGTCTCGATTGTCACTTGCACGCCGATTCCCTGGAAGAACGATTGGCGGCCGGGCTGGATGATGACGTGGTCCGCGGTGGTCTGGAAGGAGCCCATGGGATTCGACGGTTCGGTGGTATAGCCGGCGCGCCGCAGATGATCCACGAGGGAGGCGATGGTGGCCGCGTCGCCGGCTTCGATGGGCTGAGGAGCGGAGTAGACCTGGAATCTTCCATTGGCCGTGCCGTTGAGGCGGGCGTCAATCTGGCGGGAGAGCGTGGCGTATCCGATACCGAGGGGAATGGCGAGCGCGATACACGCCATGACAAGTCGTTCCCGTGTGCGAAAACCGAAAGAGGAGAAGCGGATCACGGCCGTTAGGGAAGCACGCTTAGCACCAAGTATGCCGCGGAGCGGATTCAGCAACTTAGCGGTGGGGAGCGGCCACCGGCTGTCTCACAGGTGAGACTGGCGTCTCATCGGTGCGAGCGACGACGGACCGGTGGACTGCGGGCGCGTTGCTCAGATCCGTTCCGGTGTCTTGGCCAGCAACCGGTAAAGGGTGGCGCGGCTGACCCCGAGCACATCCGCGGCGCGGGACTTGTCGCCGTTGAGGCTGCGCAGCACGCGGTGTGCATGGACAACCTGGAGTTTCTCGAGGCTAAGGGTGAGATCCCCGTCGCAGTCTTCGGCCCCGGCTGCGGGGAATCGAATCTGCGGCGGGAGATCGGCGAAGTCGATCCAGGGCGGATCAGCCATCATGGCGACGGAGGCAATCATCCCTTCCAACTCGCGCACGTTTCCAGGCCACGGATACTGCTGGAGGGCGTCCTCGGCTTTGCGCGTGAATCCCTGGAACGGTTTGCCGTAGAGGCCGGCGTAGCGGTCCAGAAAGAACCGCAGAAACAGGGGGATGTCGTCCCGCCGGTCTCGCAAGGCGGGCAGCGTCAGTTCGACCATCCCGACACGGAAATAAAGATCTTCGCGAAAGGTGCGCGCGGCAACCATGCCGCGGAGGTCGCGATGGGTGGCGGCAATGACGCGGACGTTCACCTTGCGGACGGTGTTCGCGCCAACGCGTTGCAACTCCTGCTGCTGGACGGCGCGCAGCAGTTTGGCTTGCGCCGCCATGGGCATCTCGCCGAGTTCGTCGAGCATGATGGTTCCGCCATGGGCGGCTTCGAACAGGCCGGACTTGTCCTGGTGGGCTCCGGTAAAGGCTCCGCGGACGTGCCCGAACAGTTCACTTTCCACGAGATTTTCGGGAATCGCGGCGCAATTGCAGACCACGAAGGGTCCGGATGCGGCCGGACTGGCGTCATGCAGCGCGCGGCCGGCCAGTTCCTTGCCCGCGCCGGTGGGCCCGGTGATGAGTACGGTGCGGTAGTGCGGCGCGATGCGCTCGATGCGGGCGAACACGTCCAGCATGGCCGGACTATGGCCGATCATGCCGCGAAAGCGCGAGGCCTCGAGTAATTCGACCTCCAGCCGCCGGGCTTGGCGGCGTTTGCGGATACGGGCGATGATTTCGCCGATGCGGGCCCGGAACTGGCGCGTGTCGAGGGGCTTGTTGATGTAGTCGGAAGCGCCCTGCTGCACGGCGGCAACAGCGGCTTCGGCGGAGTAGTGCGCGGTGAGCAGGACGACCTCGGTGGCCGGATCGGCTTGCAGGGCATGGGCCAGCACCTGCATTCCCGTTATCTCCGGCATCATGAGATCGGTGATCACGATGGGGGGACGGCGTTCGGTGATCTGGCGGAGCGCCTGGTGGGGATCGGAGGTGGAGAGAATCTCCAGACCTTCCTGCTCGAGGGTGGCGCAGGTGAGGTCCAGCGAGGTGGGGTCATCATCGACGATGAGCAGAGAGATGAGAGGGGGGCTTGGCATGATGACCGCCGTCCCCCTCAGTTTGCCACGAGCGCGGAGAAGGCTTGGCCTTTACCGGGTGGCGTCGCGCATCTGTTCGATGTGCCGGTCGGTGTGGGCGGCGATCAGCAAGAGCCAGTGATAGGCGTCCAGAAGCCCGAGCCCCTCCAGCGGAGCGGCATGGTAATGCAGCGGGGCCTTTGCGGTTCGCACAAAGTCGAGAGTATCCGCCCGGCGCGCCAGGAAGGCGTCCAGCACGGCGGCGCCACCCGTGTACGTCCCGCCGGGGGTCAGAGCCTCGAATGTCTTCGTCTTATGGGACCGGTCGCTCAACGCGGCTACTACCGCCCCATCGCGTCCCTGCAGCTCCAACGGCAGGGAAGGGTTCGGCGCCCGGTTGAGGATGTCTTCCTTCACCATGCGCAGCAAGACTTCTTCGGACAACACGAGATGGGCGGCGCACTCGAGAGCGGTCCAGCCCCCACCGGCGGGTCTGCGATGCAGCGCTTCCGCGGACAAGCCGTTCAGCAACTCCCGGAGGCGCTCGCGCGAGCCTTCCAGCCGTTCCGTGAGAAGAGCGCGTTCCCCCGCGGTTAAGCCGCCCGGGGTTGGCGCATCCAGGATTGGCCGGGGATCGTAGAAGTTCTGCTGCTCGACGATTTGCCCCTCCTTTATAACGAACTTGTCCATCACGTGGAGGGGGCCGGCGTTTGCCTCGACAACCATGGCGTCTTTTCCGGGGCTAAGGAAGATCCCGAGGATCTTGACTGCACCAAGGTTGCCCGCCAGGGGGCGCAGGAAGTCCTCGACCTGCGTCCGCCCGGTGAGCGGGCTCCGGGGTGCCAGAGGAGCGTGAAGCACGACATCCGGTGCCCAGGGGACGGCAGCGAAGTTCCCATCGACGAGCGCGGTGAAATAGGCCCGCGCGATCTCTTCAAAGAGGGCGAGGTCCGGGTTGGTGGTGGAAGGGGCCGTTGCGGGCATACTTCGGATTGTCAGGGGGCTCCGGCGCATTTACAAGTAACCGAGGGGTTACGAGCGCGTTATCAGATCCGGAAGCCCCATGGAACGGCGAATGGCCTGCGATGCCGAATGGGTACGAATGGGGTCGAAGAGAGGATCCACGGCGAACTGATAGAGGGTAGCGGCGCGCTCCTCGCAAGCCTTCGTCAGCCAATCGAGGGCTTCCTTCCAGCGCTCCAGGCCGAGGTAGACGATCGCAATGTCGACGGCGGGAACGCGCCGCTCGCCGCTGCCGGCGGCCAATTGACCGAGGACGTCAGCCGCTTTATCCTTTTCTCCGGCGCGAGCCCAGGCGTAGCCAAGCGTAGCCAGGACCCGCGTGTTGGCGCGTCCGGCGGCGATACGCGAGTGCAGCAGCGGCAGCGCCTCGCCGATGCGGCCGGTTTCGATGGCGAGGCGCGCGCGCCAGTACAGCGCGCCCCGGAATCCAGGCGCGGTTTCGTCGAGCCTGTTCCAGGCCTCCGCGGCGGCATTCCAGTCGCGCCTCATGAAGTGAATCATTCCGAGATCCCGGAGCAGTACGGGAGAGACCGGATCGAGACGAAGAGCCAAGTCCATTTCACGGCAGGCTTCGGCCCACCGGGCGAGCGGCTGCAGCACCAGCACGGCGTACCAGAAGTGCCCGGCGGCGGCGCCCGGATTCATCTGTAGCGCCTTACGCATGTCCCGCTCACTGCCCTCCCAGTCCCAATCGAAGATTGCCTTGACGGCCGCCAGCGAGATCAGCGCATCGGGCGAGCCGGGCTGAAGCTCAAGCGCCTGACGAGCCGCCACGCGGGCGCGCAGCATAGCCGCCGAGGCCGGCATCTGGTCGTTTAACGCCATCACGAGAAGCGTATCGGCCATACCGGCATACGCCGCCGCAAAGCGCCCGTCCCGGAGCACGGCCGACTCGTAGGCGCGCAGACTGGCATCGAGCGACTCCGGTGTGCGCTGATTCCAGAGGTATCTGCCGCGAAGGTAATCCGCATAAGCCTCGGCGTTCTCCGTGGCATGGGCGAGCACCGCCGCCGACTTCGGATCGAACTGCACGCGCAGGGCATCGGTCACCGATGCCGCAATCTCCTCCTCGACATCCAGCACGTTCTCCCACGGCCTCTCATAGCGATCCGACCAAAGTACGTAGCCGGTTCCGGCGTCGGACATCTGCACGGTGATCCGGAGATCCCCTTTAACCACGCGCACGCTGCCGTCCAGGATGTAATCGACTCCGAGTTGGCGGCCGGCGGTACGGATATCCGCTGTTCGCCCTTTGAACTGGAATACGGAACCGCGCGCGATGACGCGCAAGCCGCTGAGGCGCGAGAGCCGGCAGATGATCATCTCGGTGAGGCTGTCCGAGAAGAACTCCTGGTCCGGCACCCCGCTCAGGTTGACGAAAGGGAGCACCGCAATCGCACCGTAGCGCTCCTCGGGCGGGGAGGGTTCGGTCGCCGGAGCGAAGACCGGAACGTAGGTTCCCTTGGGGAGCATGATGCGAATGGAGTCGGCTGAGCCCTCGGACTCGTAATAGGCTTGCAGGCGGGATCGCAGCCGGTTTGCGTCCACGCGGACGATTGGGTCGGCTTTCGGATCGAAGGATGCGGCCCGGCCACAAACCTCATGGCCGATGACGGTTTCCTTCAGGGTGGCGGAGCGGCCATCGAGGGTCTGCTCGACCAGGAAGCGCAGCATCGCGCGAAGCCGTTGGGCGTGGGAGAAGCTGCGGCTGGAAAGGATAAGCTCCAAATGCCTCCGCACGGCGGCATCGGTCGGCGCGATTGGCTGGTGGTTCTGTTCCGGCATGAACGCCTCTCCGGCGGGAAGCGCCGCCGCGCTGCGATAGGAAGCCGCGGTCGTCATTGTAGCGTTTCGATCATAAAGTTCGCCGCGGGCCGTCTCCCTCTAGAGGACAAGTTCGCGGGCGGCGCGGACGACGGCCGACTCGGCATCTTCGCGGCTCTTCGTGTACCAGACGGCGGTGGCAAGCAATTGCGGTTGCCATTCGGGGGCGGCAAGGGCGAGGTTTTCGCGCACAGCCACCTGATACTTGAGGTAGTGGACCTCGTTGGCCTTGGCGACAGTGAGTGCGGTGAGTTCGCGCTGGAGGGCGAGGCGGGCGGTGCGATCCGTGGCGGTGGTGAGGACGGCGGCGGCAGCGGCGTCGAGGTCCTTGGGGACGAGGGCGAGGGGGTCGGCGGCGGCGGTGGCCGCTTCGAGATCGATAAGGGAGAACGCACGAGGCGGGTCCTTGGCCGCTTCGAGTTGACCGCGGAACTGCAGCATCCAGCCGGCGGCCTGGAGCAGTAGCAGGTGGCGGGTGCGGAGATCGGCGGCGGCGTTGAAGGCGTGGTGGAGGCCGTTGGCGGAGGTGAGCGCGTGGATGCCCTGGATGACGCGGGATTGCGGGGCGCGCATGCGTACTTCGGCGGCACTGAGGTGGACGGCGGCCCAGACGTCCGCCGCGGTGGCTTGGGATTTCGCGAGGCGGGCGGCGACATCGGCGCAGCCATCGCTCACGGGAGCTTCGCGCAACAGCTTTACCAGGGCACGAACAGTGTCGCGAGTGGATCGCGGTTCCCAGACGGCGGCGGGGAGTTGCCCATGGGTTTCGGCGACACGGCGCTGGTTGGGAAGGAAGCACTGGTCTTCGAAGACATAGCCATCCACTTTGCGGTCCTTGCCGAAATCAAGCAGGCTGAGGGTCAGCGAGCGGAGCACGGGCTCGGCGTGCTCTTCTCCGATGGTTTGTAGGGTGCGCAGGGCGTTAGCGGCGTAGATGGGTTTGTGGCCGATGTTGCGGTAGTCCCGGGCGGCATAGGGCCAGAGGATCTCGAAGATGGCGGGCAGCGAGCGGGTGCGGGCGAGGACTGCGATGGCGCGTTCGGCACGGGGCTGGTCCCAGGCTTCCATGGCGGCCTGGAAATCGGCGGCGGCTTTCTCGGGAAAAGGGAGTGGGCCGGCGAGAGGGCCCATGGTGTAGTCGCCGGTGGTGGCTTTACTGTCCCGCTCCTGCGACTTTTTGAAGTCGTCGAAGGCGAAGAAGAGCGGGAGGAGGCGATCGCGCGGGGCGGCTTCGAGCGAGAGCAGATGGGCGGCGTGGATGATGAAGACGCAGTGGAGGGCGAAGCCGGGCGGGCGCGGGTTGATGTTGCGGACCCCGGCGAGGAAGAGTGCGGCGAGGAACTGGCGGTAGGAGACGCCGGCGCGGAGTTGTTCGGCGAGGACCTGGGGGGCTTTGTCGCGGGGGGTGGATTCGATGAGGCGGACGAGGGGCTCGATCTCGGGGCGCAGGCGGACGAGGTCTGGGGTGATCTGGGCACCGGCGCGGGAGACGAGGATGGGGGAGAGAGCGGTCGGGAACCATCGTCGGCGGGTCAGCATGGTGGGGCTATGCTATCACCGGGGTTGCCCGTATAGTTAGGGCATGCGGGTGTTGCGGGTTGCGCTGATGGCGATGCGCCGCAACGGGCAGTGGGCGCGGCGGCGCAGGCGTGGAGCGTGGCCGAGGTGCCGCGGGTGCGGGCGGCGTTGGGCTGGCCACCTTGAAGCCGGCCATTCTTAAACCAAAACACGGCCTCGGCGGGGTGGGCGGTCCTCCTGCGGGAGACGCGGAGGGTTAGGTCTTCCTAGACGGTAAGAACCAGGAATCGCAAGAAGGCCGGATCATGTGGCGAGGTATCGCCGAGGAAAATGACGTGGGCGCCCTTGGGCAGGGTGGGCCTTCTTGCCGGTGACCATCTCGTAGAGCACACAGCCGAGGGCAAAGATGTCGGAACGGGCATCGGCGGGCTTGCCCTCAATCTGCTCGGGGGCCATATACTGCGGGGTGCCAAGCACGACGCCGCGTCCGGTGAGTGCCGGCACGGTGGCAGCCTGTGCGAGTGCGCCTTCGTCCGCAAGCGAGGCGGATTTCGCCAAGCCGAAGTCGAGGAGTTTGACGCCGCCTTTGGTGAGCAGGATGTTGGCCGGTTTCAGATCGCGATGGGTGATGCCTTTGCGATGGGCGGCGTCCAGGGCCTCGCAGATCTGACCGGCGTGGAGGATGACTTTGGCGGCGGGTAAAGGGCCGCTGAGCGGGGTGCCGTCGACGTACTCCATGACGAGGTAGTCGGGGCCGATGTCGTAGAGGGTGCAGATGTGCGGATGGTTAAGGGCGGCAATGGCACGGGCTTCTCGCTCGAAACGCTCGCTGAACTCCTGCTTGGAGAACTTGATGGCGACGGTGCGGTCGAGGCGGGAGTCGTGGGCTTTCCACACTTCGCCCATGCCGCCTTCGCCGAGCGGCAGAAGCAGCCGGTAGGGGCCAATGGAGGCGCCTTCCCGCAAGGAATGCGATCCGCTCATAGGGTTGCTACATTGTAATGCAACGCACAGGGACAGAGATAACCGCGGGTGCGGATCGCATCACCGCGGCAGGTCCTCGCATTCACGGCGGCACGACAGTAATCGAATTGCAGCCTTCGAGTGCTACATTGAGCGCATCCATGCCTCAGAAACCGCTTTGGAAAGCTTTGCTATTGTTGTGCGCCGGCGTTGCTGGCGTGGTGGCCCAGGAGACCACCGGCACCATCAATGGGACGGTTACGGATCCATCGAACAGCCCGGTACCGGGCGTGTCCATCCAGTTGAAGGAAACCCAGACGGGGTTGCGGCGGGTAGTGCGGTCGGGCAACGACGGCACGTTCGTCGCGCCGCTGCTGCCGCCCGGCCGCTATGACCTCGAGATCGATCATCCGGGGTTCGCAGCCTTCCGGCGCACCGGGATTGAAGTAAGCGTGACCGAACGGGTGAGCATCGAGTGCAAGCTGAGCGTAGGCACGGTGGAACAGAGCATCCAGGTGAGCGACACGGTGCCGCTGGTGCAGGCCGAGTCGGCGGCGCAGGGGCGCGTGATCGCGGGGAATACGATTCGCAGCCTGCCGCTGGCGACGCGCAACTACACGCAGTTGCTGGCGCTGACGGCCGGTGTGTCGCAGGCCTTGACCAACGCCGATACCGTGGGATTGGGGAACATCAATCCGAACGTGAACGGGCTGCGCGCCGGCAGCAACAACATGCTGATGGATGGGTTGACGGCGCATGGCGCGTTGAACAATTCGCCGGCCAACGTCGGCTCTCCGGCGCTGGATTTTCTGGCGGAGTTCAAGGTGTTGACTAGCCTGTTCAGCGCCGAGTATGGCAAGCAGGCGGGGTCGGTGGTGAACGTGGTGACGCGTAGCGGCGATAACGACCTGCACGTGTCGCTGTGGGAGTACCTGCGCAACACCAAACTGAATGCGCGGAACTTTTTCGGCCAGCGCCGCGGGCAGAATAATCAGAACCAGTTCGGCTTCGCGGTGGGCGGTCCGGTGCTGCTGCCGAAGCTGTATAACGGGCGCAACCGCAGCTTCTTCTTCGTGGGGTATGAAGGCTTGCGGCAGCGCAATGCGAACTCGACGGCGGCCATCAACACCTACACTCTGCCGACGGTGGAGATGCGCGCGGGGCGCTTTCCGGGCCTCATTCGCGATGCCGCCACGGGGTTACCCTGCACGGCCGCCGACCAGCGCGGCTGCTTCCCCAACAACACCATCCCGGCCAGCCGCATCAACCCGGTTTCGAGGAACATCATGGAGGCCTACCTGCCGGTGCCGAACACGGTGGGTACGGGGACCATCAACTACGTACGCGCGGGCAACCTGCGCGGAGAGAACAACCAGTTCTTTGTTCGCGGCGACCATGCCTTTGGAGAAAAGCACCGCATCAACGGGCGCTACTTCCGCAGTCCAGCAGAGACCGAGAATCCGGGCGCGCTGCCGGGTCTGGCGACGCAGAGCGTCACCGGCAAGTGGGATTTAGGATTGACCGCGACGCAGTTGTTGACGGCCAGCCAGTTCAACGAACTGCGCCTGGGGTGGGCGCGGAACCTCTCGATTGGCGGCAATGCCAACCAGGATTTCCGTGATCCGCGCACCTTGGGTATTCCCTCGACCAACGACCTGCTGGGCATCCCTTCGATCAACATCCAGGGCGTGTTGAGTTTCGGGCGCGACCAGTACTTCCGCGACAACGTCCACATGTACACCCTCAGCGACAACTTCACCAGCATCCGGGGACGGCATGCGTTGAAGTTTGGCGTGGAGTTGCGCCAGGCGCGGATGCAGGCTGGCAACACCCTCACGAACCGGCCGCGGTGGGTGTTCAGCGGCGCCAGTTCCACCAGCGCGTTCGCCGATTTCCTGCTAAGCCTGCCCTCGCAGGGCACCTATGGCGTGGGGACCGGCGTGGTGAACCTGCACAACTTCGCCTTCAATACGTTCGCGCAGGACGATTTTAAAGTCAGCCGCAACCTCACGCTGAACCTGGGCCTGCGCTATGAGTACAACGCGCTGCCGAAGGAATCGCAGCGCTACTTCGTGGGCTTCTGGCCGGGCCGGTATACGGGCACGGGGAGCGCGGAATCGGGCGGCATCGTGGTCAGCGGGCAGAACGGCGTGCCGGATTCGACGGTGTTCGCGCCCAAGAAGAACTTCGCGCCGCGCTTTGGATTCGCCTATTCCCCCGGCGCTTCGACGCGGACGGCCATCCGCGGCGGCTACGGTATTTACTACGATCAGGCGGCCGGGCAGGTGACGCAGCAGTACTTCAACAACCCGCCGGTGCTGGCGCAACGCAACGTGGTGTTTCCGGCCAACGGCGTTCCCGACGGCTGGGTGTACCGCGTGGATGGGTTGGACCCGGCGACATTGCCGGTGCCCACCGCGACCAGCGCGATCACGTTGACCGGCCTCAATGCGCGGCCGAAGCCCGACATGGTGCAGCAGTGGAACCTGGACGTGCAGCGCCAGTTGCCCGGCAACATGGTGTTGCAGGCGGCCTATGTCGGCACGCACGGCACACACCTGTTTCTGGCGCGCAACATCAACTTCCCCCGACAGGGCGCCGACGGCGTGTTCCGGCGGCCGTTCGTGGGCTTTGGACCGATCCGCTACATGGATAACAACGGCAACTCGCTCTATCATTCGGGCCAGTTCACGTTCCAGAAGCGCTTTGCCAGCCGCGGCCAGTTCCTGGCGGCTTACACGTGGTCGAAGGCGTTGGACGATGCGGCTTCCACGGACCGCTACTTCGTGAATTCGACGGGTAATCCGCTGGACTTCCGGTCAAACCGGGGCCCGGCGACCTACGATCGTCCGCACCGGCTAACGGCGAGCTTCAACATCGCGCTGCCGAATCCGGTGGCACGGGCGAAATACTTTTTGGATGGCTGGCAACTGGCGGGTGTAGGCGTGGTGCAATCGGGGACGCCGTTCGATATCACGAACAACCAGAGCGCGCTGGATATCGACGGCGATATGGGGAGCGCGGGCTCGGGCGGGCGTGCGGATTACGTCGGCGGCGAGCTCTACACCACCGGGGACACGTCACAACGGCTGGGCGGGTGGCTCAATCGCAATGCGTTCGCCCGCGCGCCAAGGACTCGGTATGGGAATCTGGGGCGCAACGTGGCTCGCGGGCCGAATCACGCCAATATCGACTTGGCGATCGACAAGCAGTTTCCATTGTGGGAGCGGGCGCGGCTGAACTTCCGCGCGGAGGCATTCAATCTTTTCAATAACCCCAACTTCGCGAATCCGAGCGGGAACCTGGATGCGCCCACGTTCGGGGTAATTGGATCGACGGTGAACAACGCGCGAATCGTGCAGTTTGCTTTGAAGCTGCTGTTTTGAAACGGAAATGTTTCAGGTGGCGAGGCCTGCCCGTTTGCCCGGCAGTGCGGGCACGAGCCACCCTGAAGCCACCAGCTTGCGTTTGATTGGTTCCGGAGCGGCATCGGGATTGCCGAGCGCCGCCCATTCTTCTTCGCTGATGGCGCGTGTGGGGAGAAGGGATTCCGCGCGGGCCTGCAGGAAGCGCTGCTGGCCTTCGAGGAAGGTGGAGGCTCCGGCCGTCACCGTGAGGGTGCCGTACGGATGCCGCAACCATTGACGGGTGCGAAGAAGTTCGTCGATGCGGTTCGGGCGGATGGCGCCCCAGCATTCACCCGGGACTTCGAAGCGGTCGAACCAGGCGTCGCCCGCGACGGGCTCAATGACGACCAGGCTTTGGCGGGTGCCGGGGACATCGCCAACGGGTGTGTAGAGTTCAAGGACTCTCGTGTTGGGCGGGTGGGGGACAACGGCGCCGGGAGGCCACGAGGAGAGCACGAGTGCCCTGCCCTCCTCGGTGAGATGCGGCGGGCACCCCAGGATCACGCGGCGGGCGATCTCGTCCCCACGTGGGCCGCCGGCCAGGAAGACTTGCTGCCCGGCGCGGTCCGCCGGGTAGTAGGGCGGTTGGGAGACGATGATGTCGAACCGCCGGCCGTGGACGGGCTCGAAGCAATCACCGGTGACAAAGCTGGCGTTGGTGATGCCATTGAGGCGGGCGTTAGCTTCCGCGATGGCGATGGCTCGCGAGCTGATGTCCGTGCCGGTAACAGAATCGGCGCGGCGGGCCAGGAGTAGAGCGATGGTGCCGGCGCCGCAACCGAGATCGAGTACCCTGCCGGCGAAGCCTTCCGGTTTCGCGGCTTGGTAAAGAAGTTCGGTGGTTTCTCCGGCGCCCATCACGGCGTCGTCA
Source organism: uncultured Candidatus Solibacter sp. (assembly GCA_964385495.1). Taxonomy (GTDB): domain Bacteria; phylum Acidobacteriota; class Terriglobia; order Bryobacterales; family Bryobacteraceae; genus CADEFT01. The sequence continues at coordinate 8,763 of CAYLPH010000042.1, read as the reverse complement.
TGCGAGCCGAGATAGTCACTGATAAGGAACAGGTGATCGACCAGGCGAAGGTGAAACGGGCAGTGCGCGTTTTCGCCATCGGAGGTGAGAAGGCCGCTGTCGAAGAGGGTCTGGTCGTGCCAGGCTTCGCGGAAGCCGCCCAGGAATAGGCGGAGGGCACGGGTGGGCGTGTCGTCGCGATAGGTGGCGGCGCGGCTCACGCGCAGTGGGCCGCGGAGGTCATCACCAGGTTCGGCGTTGTCTTGAATAAACGAGGAGGTGAGGCCGTAGGAGGCCAGCGTGGCTCCGAAGCGCTCCGGAATCCGGTGCAGACGCGAAACATCGGGCAGAGGCGTCACTCCGAGCTGCGCATCTCCCGCTTAACGTCCTGCACAGCATCGGCACGCGGGCCTTCTTTGAGGTCGCGCTCCAGGCGCCGCAGGGCAACGCCAACCACGTCGCGATGATGCAGGTTCGAGCCGATACCTTCCTCGGCGGTGAGCTGCAGCCAGAGGTCGTGGAGGCGGTCGATGTCTTCCGGCCAGAGGCGCGGAGGGTGCGGCCCCAGGTTGACGTAAGCGGACGGGCGCTCTGGGCTGATGATCTCCAGCGAGAAGGCGTGGCGCGGCTCGGGGAGTTTCTCCCAGGCCAGGCCAATGCGCCGCGCAAGTTCATCGGAGGTCATGCGCAGCGAGACCCCGGTGACCAGCCGCGTGGCTTGTAGCTTCTGCGCGGTCTGCACCATGGCATCGAAGGGGTCGACCCCTGGAACAACCAACAGTTCGACGGGCTTGCCCTCCTTCTCGGCGTGTTCAACGACGCGGCTGAAGAGATGCTTTTCGTAATCGGAGAAAAGCTGGTCGTCGCGAAGGCCGTACTCGGCGGCGCCCGTGGAGAGTTGGCGCACGGTCATCACGACAATGTCGTGGCGGCGGAGATTGGTCTTATGGAGGACCCGTTTGAGGTGGTCCATGCGCTGGTAATCGCGCACGGAGACCAGCACGCAGCCGGGGCGGGCGTTGAGGGCGTCCTGGGCGACGTCCTGCTGGTGTTCCAGGTTGAACTCTTCCAGGCCCTTCTGTTTCTGCAAGGCGCGCTTGGCGGCATTGGCGCGTTCGGAAATCAGAAAGATGACAAAGAGGAAGCTGGTGAGGGAGAGGCCGGAGTAGGTGGCGATCTGCTTGGTGAAGAGATTGGCGATGGCCACCAGAAACAGCATCAGCACCGTGGCCATCAGGCCGATCGGGATTTCCGTGGTCCCGATGCGGAGGTTGAACGGAGTCTTGTATTCCTGGTCGTTCCGTTGGAAACGCAGGGCCAGCACGCCCATGCCCTTCATAAAGAAGCTCCAGACCACACCGAACGCATACGCTTCGCCCAGCAGAATCACGTCGCCGCGGCTGAGGGCAATGGTGACGATCTGGAGGATGCTGATGAGCATGATGATGCGGTAGGTGGTGCCGAAGGTGCGGTGCGGCTTGCGGAAGAAATCGAGCAGGACGCCATCTTCGGCGACGCGATTGAGCACGCCGTTCGCGCCGATGATGGAGGTATTGACGGCACCGGAGAGAATGAGAACGCCGACGATAACAACGAAGATATGGAAGGCCAGCTTCAGCAACTGCGGGCCGGCGAGATTCATCGAAAGGCCGCCGATGAGGTTGTTGTAGTACTGGGGCCGGACGGCGTCGGGGATGATCATCACGGCGAACAGCGAGATGAGCCCCGTGCTGCAGAGCGCATACCCGCAGACAATGTTGGCGGTGCGCCGGAGGTTGGGCAGTTTGGGCGACGCGATTTCGCGATAGACCTGGGCGAGGGTTTCAAAGCCGCTCATGGCAAGCAGGGAATGGCCGAACGCGACGATCATCATGACGGCGGGCAATTGGGCCCAAAAGGTGCCCTCGAGCCACCCGAGCGATTCGCTATGGAAGTGGAGGTTCTGGGGGAGCGGAGCGGGAGGGAGTTGCCAGTTGCCGCGGATAAGCAGGGTCAGCGGACACCAGATGAGGAGGGCGATTACCATCACGGTGGTGATCTGCATGATGCGTAGCGCCTTGCCGCTGGATTCGTGAATGCCTTTGACGTTGGTCCACCAGAAGTAGAACGTGACCACGATGCCGAAGAAGACGGCGAAGGTATTCGGGTCGATATGGAAGGACTGGTGGGTGAGTTCGCTGATCTCGTTGAACAAGTGGCCCAGGTACTGGCCGGCGCTGACGACGCTGATGGGTCCGGTAAGGACATAGTCGACGACCAGAGCGGAGACCGAGAGCTTGGCCATGGTGGGGCCGATGCTGTCGCGGACGACGACGTAGACGCCGCCGCGGACAAACATGCTGCAGCTTTCGAGATAGATGGAGCGCACCGCGAAGCTGAACAGCATGACGGCGAGCACGAACCAGGGCGCGGACTTGCCGATGGCCTGCTCGGTGATGCCGCCAACGTAGAACATGGTGGAGGCAAGGTCGCTGAGGACGATGGCGGAGCCCCGCCAGAAGCTGATAAAGCTGAGGGCTACCGTTGTAGCGACAACGACTTTAGTGGAGGACGGCAGGTGAGGAGCTGCCTCCTTGGAAGAAGGCTGCCCGGAATCTGAGGACATGAGAGGTTCAGAGAAAAACTACCTCCCTATGGTAACCATAACAGTATGGGTGGCACCACTAGCCCCGGGCGCGCGTTGGCGGGAGCGATCGTAACCGCCTTGCGGGAGCGCGGCTATCTGGCATGGCTGGTGGGCGGCTGCGTGCGCGACGAACTGTTGGGTATTTCGCCGAAGGATTACGATGTGGCCACCAGCGCGAGGCCGGACGAGGTGCTGACGCTGTTCCCGCGCGCCGAACGGATTGGGGCTCATTTCGGCGTGGTGCTGGTGAAGACGCGCGAGGCGGCGGTAGAGGTGGCAACGTTCCGTTCCGATCACTCCTATAGCGATGGGCGGCGTCCGGATGAAGTGACGTTCGAGACGGATCCCCGGCAGGATGCGCTGCGGCGCGATTTCACAATCAATGCGCTGTTTCGCGATCCGTTCACCGGCGAGGTGCTGGACTTCGTGGAAGGCCGCCAGGATCTGGCGCATGGCGTGGTGCGGGCCATCGGGGACCCACGCCGCCGGTTTCAGGAAGATCATCTGCGCCTGTTGCGGGCAGTGCGCTTTGCGGCGCGATTCGCCTTTTTAATTGAAGAAGGCACGTACGCCGCCATGCGGGATCTGCGCCGGACCATCCACGCCATTGCGGTGGAGCGCGTACGGGAGGAACTGACGCGAATTCTGACAGAAGGGCAGGCGGCGCGCGGGTTGGAGCTATTGGATGGATGCGGGTTGCTGGAGGAACTGCTGCCGGAGGTGAAGGCGTTCCAGGGAGTGCAGCAGCCGCCGGAGTATCACCCCGAAGGCGACGTCTGGACGCATGTGCTGCTGATGCTGCGCCAGATGGGACCGGCGTCGCCGGAACTGGCGTGGGGTGCTCTGCTGCACGATGTGGGTAAGCCGCCCACCTTCCGTGTCGCCGATCGGATCCGCTTTGACGGGCATGCGGAGATCGGAGAGCGGATGGCGCGGGCGATCCTGGGGCGATTGAAGTTCAGCCACGAATCCACCGAGCGGATCTGCGCGATTGTGGCGAATCACATGCGGTTCATGGATGCGCAACGAATGAAGACCAGCACGTTAAAGCGATTCCTGCGCCAGTCGCATTTCGACGAGCACCTGGCCCTGCACCGGCTGGATTGCCTTTCCAGCAATGGCAGCCTGGCGAACTACGACTACGTGTCGCAGGCGTTGGCGGAGATGGGCGAAGACGTCTTGCGGCCGCCGCGGCTGATCACGGGCCGGGACTTGATCGCGATGGGCTATGAGCCGGGTCCGGCGTTTTCCGATTGGCTGCGCGCGGTGGAGGATGCGCAGTTGGAGGGGCGCATTCAGACCAGGGAGGACGCGTTGGCGCTGGTGGCTTCTTTAGCCGCATCGTAATTAAGGATCTGCCTGCGCACCACGCGCAGCCACCACATGACGAAGCCCGTGACAAACAACAACGGGAAGACCAGGCCGAGCAAGGCGTAAAGGATCTTGACGGGCATGCCGCCGAAGGCACCGGTGTGCAGCGCGGGCACCCAGGAGAGCAGCGCGTCGCCAGTGGCGCGGGAACGCACGTCGTCCACGCGGAGGACGTCGCCGCGGTAGGGATCGACAAAGACAGTGGATTGTGTTCGGTACCGCCGGGTGCCGTCGCCGTGCTTGATCACGCGGAGGGGTTCGCGGGCACCGCCGGGAACTTCTACGCCGACGGTACGGAGATCCGGCAGGCGCGTATCGGCGGCTTGGAGAAGGGCGGCGATCGGCAGCCGTTCGCCTTGCTCAGTGACGCGAATGGGCGGCGGCGGGGGACTTATGGGTGCCACGGAAGAGATTACCGACCGGAAGGATTGCGGCCAAGTGAAAAAGACGCCGGTGAAGGAAATGACGACGAATCCGGCCCAGGTCCAGAAACCAATGGAATGATGCAGGTCCCAATTGACGCGCCGCCAACTGGCGCGGAAGTCGATTTGCGTTTGGCGCGTCCAGCGCTTTCGCCCCGGCCACCAGATGAGCATCCCGGTGACGGCCAGCAGGACGAGCGCAAGTCCCCCGAAGCCATTAATCACGCGCCCGGTACGGCCCCAAAAGAAGTTGCTGTGAAACTGCTCCACCAACTGCAGCGCCGTCCCGCGATGACGATAGTGTCCAATGACGGCCGCGTCATAGGGGTTGATCATCGCCAGTTGCATGCCGCCGCTGTTGTAGATGAGGGCGCGGGCGGCATGACTGGGAGATTCCGGCAATGTGATGTTGACACCGCCTTTGTGTCCCGTCACCTGGCGAGTTGCCGCTACCCAATCTTCGATCGGACGCGGGCTGCCGGCCGGCTGCACGTGTTCGGCGCCATGCACCGCGCGGTCCAGCAGCTCTTCATGGAACACCAGGATACTGCCGCTGATGCCGATGGTGACCGCGTAGAGGCCGGCGATGAGTCCTAGCCAGAGGTGAATTTGGAATAGCCAGCCGCGGGCGCGGATGCTCTTCGGCTGATCGAGGGCGCGAGACCAGAGCGGCACAGGTAGTTTGTATCACACCCGGTAGAGGAAAATCAGCGCCGTTACCAAGACCATAACTACGGCCACGGTAATGCCGGCGGCATCTTCAATGCGGCGAAGGTGGCGGTCCTCCCGGGGTGGCGGTTGGGGCATCTTGCTCGAGTTTAGCTCCGGAAGGGGTATGCTAGGCGAAGGAGGGCGGATGGCTCTGGGGCGATTGGCTTTGCTCATCCTGTCGGCTACCGGCCTGGGATACGGCCAGGACCGGGCACTCGCGCCGCTGGTGCGGGGCGTGTTCTTGCTCTACACCGGCAACGACGCGAACGGTTCGTTCTCGTTCGAAGTGGATAAGAACACCCACCAGTGTAACTTCACGTCGAAGACTTACTTTGAGCGCGATCATCGCCGCACCAATATTAGTAACATTTCCCAGGGGCAACTGCTGGAGGTGCTGTCGGAGCGGACCATCGAGCCGCCGCGTTGCCGGGCGCTAATCGTACGAGTAATCACCGAAGAACGGCTGCAACTGCGTCAGCGTCTGCGTACCGCCAGTCCCACGGAGTATTTCGCGCCGCGCGGCAACCTGTTGTTTACCGGAGTGATTGTAAGAATGGACAACCAGTCGTTCACGCTGCGGACCCGCGCGGGAGAGCGTCATACGATACAGTTACGCCGCGATACGCGGTACCTGGACTCCGGATTGCCGTCGGAATTCGCCGCGGTGCCGCTGCAAAGCCCAATACAGGTGCGGGCGGGACGTACTTACGATCACAATATCGAGGCCTTTTCGCTAACTTGGGGCGGAATTCTAAGGCCGCCGCCGCAATAAGTTCAGATAGCCACAATGAGTACGGCGGCGCGGTAAATAACGGTACACGGGTTGGTTTACATCGTCTAGGCGAATGTCGCCGGATGCCGTATTCTTACCGTGGAGGTTATGTTACCTTGAAGCACTTCGGAGGAAGTCTGATGCTTGCCCTGCTCGCGGGCGGGCTAACTCTGCACGCCGCTCCAATCCTGATTTACAACACCGGTGTTGACGACAGCAACGTCGTATTGACGGATGGAGCGGTTGATCCGCATTACGCGCTGGTCACCAGCGCCGACCCATCGTTTCCGGGACCGGACGCCGTACTGGTCAACTCAGCCACTTATCCGATTCCGCCTTGGTTAGCGAACAGTTCGACATCGCGTTGGATCGCGCCACGGACGGATCAGATAACTGGGAACGCGCCGGGCACCTACATTTACCGGACGACGTTCAGTTTGGCGGGCTTGAATCCGGCGACGGCGGTGCTGACGGGGCAATGGGCATCGGACAACGACGGCAGCATCCGGTTGAACGGGAGCCTGGTGACCGGCGGGACCTCGGGAGCCACCGGTAACGGGGACTTCGGGGCATTCACGGCCTTCACCTTGAACTCCGCCAACGCCACGTTTGTGCCGGGGTTGAACACGCTGGACTTCATCGCGATCAATACCGATCTGAACCCCAATCCGACGGGAGTACGGGTGGAAGTAGCGGGATCCGCGGACGTGGTAACGGGGTCGGACATTCCGGAACCGGCGACGTTCGCGCTGGTAGGATTCGTATTGACGGCGGGGACGCTGCTAACGCGGCGCCGGGCTTAGAGCGTCACACGGAGATTGGAGACTTTAGGGCTGGTCCTGAGGGACCGGCCTTTTTTCGTTTAGGGCCATGACGGGAGTGGCGCCGGCGGCGGATTGCCTAGCGGTCCAGTAGGCGTGGAAGGGCAGACCAGCCGCGATGATGGCGAGCCCGGCGAAGGATTGGAGCGGCTGGGTATAGAGAGTATTCAGCAGCAGGGCCAGGGTAACCGCACAGAACAGGATGGGTAGGAAGGGATAGCCCAGCACGCGGTAGGGCCTGGGGGCATCGGGCAGTTTGGCGCGCAAGACGAGCAGCGAGGATGCGGTAAGGCCGTAGAACAGCCAGAGGGAGAAGACCGCATAGTCCGTAAGGCGGTCGTAATTCCCCGTGAGGGCCAGCAGGGAAGCCAGCGCGGCGGCGAACACGCCGGCGCGGACGGGCACGCCGCGCGGCGAGAGGCGATTCAGAAAGCGGAAGTAGAGGCCATCGGCGGCCATGGCATAAGGCACGCGCATGGCGGGAGCGATGCCCGTTTGCAGCGCGCCGAAGGAGGAGACCAACATACCGGCGCTCATCAGCGCGGCCGCGGTCGCGCCGAACAGGCGGGTAAGCATCTCGGTGGCAACCGAGGAGGAGAGCGGGACGGAGGCGACAGCGGCGGGCGGCATGGCGTAGAAATAGGAGGCGTTGGCGAACAGGTAGAGGGCGGCGACGGTGACGAGCGCCAGCACGTAGGCGCGGGGAATATTGCGTTGGGGGTCGGCCACTTCGCCGGCGAGCGGGGTGAACAGCGCCCAGCCCTGGAATCCCCAGAGAGCGGCGGTCATCGCCGCGGCGACGCCGGCAATGCCACCGCGAGTAGCAGGCGGGACGGCCTCGCAAGCGCCGGTCGCGCCGGAGAGTGCGTAATGCAGCCAGTTGCCGGAAGAGAACGCGAAGGCGCAGATGCCGACGGCGGCCACGACCGCGATTTTGACTACGGTAAAGAACGTTGCCAGCGAGCCGGTGGCTTTGACGGAATAGGAGTTGAGGAGCGTAGCAAGGACGATGCCGGTGATGGATGCCGGAACCAGATAGTCTTTGATCGCCCCGCCGAGAACGATGTTGAGGAAGATGGCTGTGGCCACCGATTGCGCCGCGATGGAGGCTGGCCGGGTGATGGCGGTGAAGGACCAGCCCCACAGGAAGCCGGCGCGGCTACCGTAAGCTTCACGGAGAAAAACATACTCGCCGCCGGCGCGCGGCAGCATGGCGGCCAGCTCGGCGTAGCAAAGGGCCCCGGCCAACACCATGAGTCCGGCCATCGCCCAGACAGCCAGAACCATCAGGGGCGATTCGACGTTGCAGGTCATGACGCGGGCCTTCAGGAAGACACCAGTGCCGATCATATTGGCGATATTGAGCGACGCGGCCGATGTCAGCGTGAGCCCACGAACGAGGTTCGCCATAGATAATGGCTTATCGTATCAGAGGCGATTTCTGGCAAGCTCCGGCACTCCGGCGCGCGGCTTGGCCAGTTTGCGTTCACAAAAGTTGAAGATATCCCACAACTCACTCATTCCACAATAGAAATCTCCCCTCACCCGCCCCACCGCGCCGCGCTTTTTTCCCACCCTCGGGTGTATCGTTCAATCGGGGCAATCCTCATTGCCCCCAGCGCCCGAAACCGAAAAGGAGAAAACCGCCATGGCATCCGCCGCTCAGGCCCTCGCCAACAAAGCGAACGCCCAGCACTCGACAGGCCCGAAGACCGAGTCCGGGAAAGCTACCTCATCGCAGAACGCCACCAAACACGGCTTCACTTCCAAAACCCTCGTCATCCTCCCCGGCCAGGAAGACGCACTCACCGAACTCGAATCCACCCTGCGCCAGCAGTTCGCTCCCGAACCCGGCTACCAGGAATTCCTTTTCCATCGTATCCTCCACGCCGCCTGGAACCAGCATCGCTGCGAGTGCGCCGAAGTCGAACTCCACGCCGAGTCCGCCACCCCCACCCGCGACCCGTTTATCACCGAGAGTCTCGACCGCAAGGTCCGCACCCTGGCCACCTACGCCACCCGCGCCGAGCGTTCCTTTCACAAGTACGTCAAGGAACTCCG